>NZ_CADIKF010000001.1 GCF_902859875.1 Paraburkholderia solisilvae
CAACCCGGACGGTTTCGGCATCGCAGCGGGGTTGCCGATCGCTGCAATCTGGCGGTTGCGCCAGGCTTCCAGCGATGTCGGCGCGGTCGTGTAGTGACCGTGGATGTCGATGATCATCAGTGGCTCTCCATTACGAAAAAAGATGCGCGCCGCACTCGCAGGCGTGCGGATTAGCTGCTCGATTGCGCCTGCGCCGGCTGCGCGCCGATCACGCCCGCGGCGGCCGACAGTCCAAATCCGATGGATTTCAAGGCATTCCTTTTCAATGCGTGTCTCCTGCCTTCATGTTGTAATTTATAAAGCGTCAGGCAACAGGAGAGCTTCGTCATACGGTTCGTATGACTAACCAGTCGCCTGAATTCCGATCCCGCCGATGTGATCCGGAAGGAGGCCGGCGGCGCTCGTCAATCAACGCTACGGGCCGTGAGAGGGGTACGGTTAATGGGTGGCCGCACTGCTGCCGGGTCGCTCGAGCCGGCCGTGCGGCGGGTCGGCCGGCTTGTAACCCGTCTTCAGTTCATTGCGCAACGCGACGCGGTCAAGGGCTTTTTCCCAGTTCGCCACCACGATCGTCGCGACGCTGTTGCCGACGATATTCGTGAACACGAACCCGCTCGACAGCGCCTTGTGAATGCCGAGAAGCAGTGCGATCGATTCCACCGGAATCGTGTTCGACGCGGCGAGCGTGGCCGCGAGCACCGCGATTGCCGCGCCGGACACGCCGGCTGCGCCCTTCGACGTGAGCAGCAGAACGGCAAGCAATACCAGTTGCTGGTGCCAGTTCATCGGCGTGTTGGTCGCCTGGGCGAGGAACACCGCGGCCGCCGCGAAGTAGAGGCACGTGCCGTCGTGATTGAAGGAGTACGCGGTCGGCAGTACGAGGCCGACCACCGATTTATCGCAGCCAAGCCGTTCGAGCTTGTCGATCAGTTGCGGAAAGACGGTCTCCGACGAACTGGTGCCGATCACCAGCAATAGTTCCGCGCCGATGTAACGCATCAGCCGCGGCAGGCTGAAGCCGTTTACGCTCGCAATCGGCCAGAGAATCAGCGCGAGAAACAGCGCGCAGGTCAGATAGAACTCGAGCAGCAGTTTGCCGAGCGAGAGCAGTGTGCCGAAGCCGAATTTGCTGACGGTGAACGCGATCGCGCCGAATGCCGCAAGCGGCGCGATTTTCATCGTCAGGCCGATGATCCAGAACAGCGACCCCGACACCGCGTCGATCAGATTCAGCGCGGGGCGTGCGCGTTCGCCAATCGCGGCGAGACCGAAAGCGAACAGCACCGAGAAGAACAGCACCTGCAGCACGTCGCCGCCTGCGAATGCGCTGATTGCGGTGCGAGGAATCACGTTGAGCAGGAATTCGCTCGTCGTCACCACGTGATGCGCCTTCGCGACATACGCATCGACGGCGGCGGAATGCATGCTGTGCATGTCGACGTTCATGCCGACGCCGGGCTTCAGCACGTTGATCACGACAAGGCCCAGCACCAGCGCGAGCGAGGTCACCACTTCGAAGTAGACGAGCGCCTTGATCGCGACGCGGCCCACCTTCTTGAAGTCGTTCACGCCAGCGATACCGCTGCACACGGTGCAAAAGATGATCGGCCCGATCAGCATCTGGATGACGCGGATAAACGCGTCGCCAAGGGGCTGCAGGTTGATGCCGAGCTTCGGAAAGAAGTAGCCTGTGGCGATGCCGAGCACCATGCCGGCCAGCACCTGGAAGGACAGGTCGCGATAGAACGGCTGACGTGCTCTGGTCTTCGGGGCGGCGGCCTTGCCGGGCAAGCTCATGGTGTCTCCTTCTGAAGCAGCGGCGAACTCGGGGTCGCTCGACAGCCGCGGAAAATGGGCGGATGCGGCGTTAGCGTGCAGCGTCGCCGAGGATGCCGGCACTGTCGGCGAAAATCTCGTCGACGCTCAGCTTGCGCGGCAATAGCCGCTGCTGCTGGCAGTACTGCAGCGTCTCTTCGAGCGGTCCGCGCAGCGCGTCGAAGCCGAACAACAGCTTGTTCGGTGTGTCGGCGTTTTCGACGGCGCCCGATGCCTTGCCGCGGCACAGCAGGTCGTACACCGCGCGCACGGCTTGCGGATGCGCGTGCGCAAGCGCCTCGGTCACCACGACGACGTGATTGATCGGCACATAGCGATGCAGCGCATACCACGCGCGATCGGCGGCGGCCGGGTCATGGATCAGCGATTCGAGCCCCGCTTCGTCCGGCAGGTCGTTGCCGAGAATCGCGGCATCGAGTTCGCCGGCGCGCAACATCGGCAGCAATTGCTTGCCGGGTTCCGCGTGGCGTACGAAAGGCGGGTCCTGATACTCCTCGAGATGCGAGCCTTCGACCGTGACCCATTCGATCTGTTCGAGCGGCACGCCATAACTTTGCGCGAGGATTGCGCGCACCCACATGCCGGTGGTCTGCGACCAGGCGCGCACGCCGACCTTCTTACCCGCGAGACTGCCGACGTCGAGCTTGCCGCGCCGTGCATTATAAATAATGCAGCGCTGCTGCAAGCGCGCGGCGACCACGGCCGGCAGCAGCACGAGCGGTTTGCCGTACGCCTTGGCTTGCAGATAGGTGACGATGGCCAGTTCGCTCACGTCATACGCCTGGCGGCGCGCCATCGGCGCAAATGCGCGATGAATCGGCTCGACCTCGTCGAATACGAGTTCGATGGCAGGATCGGTCAGTTCGCCGGCTTTGAGCGCGCGGGTGTGCGGATAGGTCTTGAGCGCGGTCTTCAGACGCAGTCGCGGTTGGGTGGCGGTGTTCAAGGTTATCGGGTCCTGATTCGATTGGGGCCGGCTTGCCGGGCCAAAACGAAAGCAAAAAAAAGCGAAACGGTAAGCGCGTGATGGAAAGCCGCAGCGGGAAACCGAAGCGGGAAACCGACGCGGTAATCGCGAAAAATCAGGCGGACAGCGCTGGATAAATCGTCAGCGCGGTATCGCCGAAGATTGCCTTGCGTGCATCGGCTGGCAGCATCGACAGACTTTCGCGGGCGTCGGCCAACAGTTGCGGAAGCGTGCCTTCCGCAGCCGGGAAATTCGAGCCCCACGCAATCCGATGCGCGCCGAACGCATCGAGCACGCGCGGGAAAAAGGCGGCCGGCGTCGACGCGCCGCGTGCCGCTTCGGCGATCGTGCGGTTCGTCAGCTTCAGATAAACGCCTGCGTGCGATGCAAGGCTGAAGAGCGGTGCGGCGGCTTCATACGGCGGCCCGCCCGCGAGCTCGGGGCGCGCGAGGTGATCGAGCAGCACGCGGATATCCGGAAAGCGCGCGAGCATGTTCAAGAGCGCGGGAATGCCTTGCGCAGTCATTTGCAGGCAGATCGACACCTGATGACGCTGTGCGTATTCCCACACCGGGAACGAGCGCTCGTCGTCGAGCCAGCCCGCCTGACCGGGCATCGTGCTGCCGGTCGTGAACAGGCGCAGCCCCGAGAGGCCCGCGTCGAGCCAGCGTTGCAACTGCGTGGGCGCGTCGCTCGCGAGCACGTCGATCGAGAAGACACCGGCGAAGCGGTCCGGATGGCTTTTCACCGCTTCCACGACATAACTATTGTCGTTGCCGTAGACCGTCGATGCCTGCACGACCACCGCGCGGTCGATACCGGCTTCATCCATCGACGCGAGCAGCCCTTCGAAGCTGACAGGGCGCTTCGCCGACCATTCCGATTGATGACCGCCGACCGGCGCGAGCGGATAACGCTGTTTGTCGGGGGAAATGGCGTGGGTGTGTGTGTCGATGACGACGGACATGAACGTGCTCCTGGCTGAAAGATTTTTGATCGAATGGACGTTACTGTAAGGGCGATGCGCGCCAGGTCCTCAATATGAAGTGCGTCGCAGGGCATAAATTCTGGTTAAGCTACGGGTTTTCACGCGGCATTATCGGAGTGGCGGTGGGCCTTTACGAGAGCACGGAGCGCGATGACGATCTGACGCGTTTGCGGCGCCTGTTCCTGTTCGACTCGGTGTGCGAAGCCGGCGGCATCGGGCAGGCGGCGCTGCGTTCGGGGCGCACGCAGCCGGCGGTCAGCCTTGCGATCAGCAAGCTGGAAGCAAGCTTCGGCGGGCGCCTGTTCGAGCGCGGCTTCGGCGGCAGCGAACTGACGGCGGAGGGGGTGATCCTGCAGCGGCGGGTGCGGCGCATGCTCGATCAGATCGAGCGCGCGGTGGCGAGTCTGCTCGGCCAGTCGGCGAGCGCGGCGGACGCGAAAAACATCTGCCGCCATCTGACGGATGCGCAGGTGCGCTGTCACATCGCGATCGCGCATGCGGGGTCGGCCGCGGAGGCCGCGCAGCAGCTCGATATCTCGCAGCCGGCCGTGCATCGCGCGGCGCGGCAGATCGAGCAGAACGTCGGCGTCGCGCTGTATCGCCGGCGCGTGCACAGCGTGTCCGCGAACCCGGCGGGTCTCGAATTCGCGCGTTGTCTGAGTCTTGCGCTCTACGAAATCGCGCAGGCTCGCGAAGATCTCGCGTACGCGCGCGGCCAGTCGACCGGCAAGGTCGCAATCGGCGTGTTGCCGATGCTGGCGCCGCGGCTCGTTGCGCGCGCGATTCAGCGGTTGCGCGAGCGTTATCCGGCGGCACGCCTCACGGTGGACGAGGGCGCGCACGCGCGGCTGTTGCGCGAGCTGCGCAACGGCGCGATCGACGTGATCATCGGCGGCCTGCGCGAGCCGCGGCTTGCCGGCGGTGTGCAGGAAACCGAACTTTTTGCCGATCCGTACGTGATCGCGGTGCGTAAAGGCCATCGGCTGGCCGCGCAGAAAACGGTCAAGGTGCGCGATCTTTCCGGCTACGACTGGGTGGTGCCGCAACGCCACGTGCCGCGGCGCGCAACGATCGATTCGATTCTGGCGCGTCTGCCGGTCAAGCCGCCGCTCGTCGTCGAGACCAGCTCGCTCGCGATGATGATGGCGATGCTGATCGAGAGCGACTGCATCACGCTGCTCACGCGCTCGCAGATTCGCGAGGCTTATCCGGGCAGCGAAATGGCCGCGCTCGAACTGGAGACGCCCGAAGCGAGCCGCGTGGTCGGGTACACGGTGCGCGCCGACTGGCTGAGCACCGCGGTCCAGCAGGCGTTTATCGAAGAGTTGAGCGCGGAGTGCGAGTCGCGCGTTTGAATGGACCGTGTGCGTCGGCCGTCGCTCCCAGCCATTTACCCCAGCTGCTTACCTCCAGCCGCTTATCCAGCTGTTATCCACCTCTCGCGCCCTTTACCAGCCGGTCGACCGAGCCGCGCGTGTATGAAACCAGTCGCCCATCCAGGCGGCTTGTACATGCGGCACAGGTAAGCGTTACAAAAGCCGCGCATCGCGTAAGCGCATAAGCCATGTAATCGCACCTCCCAATGCGATGGCGCGGAACTTGCGCAGCACGCATGCACGACACCGTCCTTGCATGTGTGCAGACGGTGCTTACCGGGAGAAGAGAAGCATATGGAAACGTCGAAGACCGAAGGAGTCGTCCGCGAAGCGGTCGGCAATGCACAGGAGACGCTGGGCGACGCGCTCGGCGATGCGGGCATGCAAATGTCGGGTAAGGCGAAGGAGTTGTGCGGCAAGGCGCAGCAGCTCTGCGCGGACACTGCGGCTGTGGCGCGCGATTCGATGATCGAAAAGCCGCTCGCGACGCTCGCGGCGACCGTCGCGGTCGGTTTCGCGCTCGGTGTGTTGTGGTCGTGGAACCGCTCCGACGCTGCAAACGACCGCACCGCGCGCCGTCGCTAGCGTGCGCGCGCAAGCGCGGCGGCGATGAGCGGCGACGCGGCATGGGAGGCTCGCGATGTCGATTCATTCAAAAGTGACGCAATGGGGAAGCGTGAGCCGCTTTTGCGTCGAACGCGTCGCCGACTATAGCGAACTGCTGTCGACCGAACTGTCGCGGATGCGCACGCGGCTGCTGCGCGAAGTCATCGCGCTGGTTGCGCTGGCCGTGGCCGGACTCTTCACGCTGTCGTTCGTGTGCGTTGCGATTATTGCCAGCTTCTGGGCGACGCCGTATTTCATTCATGTTGTGTGGGCCGTGGCCGGCGGCTGGCTTGCGCTATCCATCGTGGCGCTGCTGATATTCCGCGTGCAGCGGCCGGTCTGGTCGATCGAGGTGCTGCAGGAAGAACTGCGCAGCGACCTCGCAACCGTCAAGGAGGCGCTCAAATGACTTCGGCATCCGGCGATGCGGCGCGTGCCGCATTGCTTGCGAAGATGGAGGCGTCCCGTACCGAGCTGCTTGCCGCGCGCAACGCGGTGAAGCTTGCGGACGCGCAGCGCAGGCCGGGCTTGCGGCCGGCCGATCTGCCCGCGCTGGTGGCGACCGCGCCCAATGTGACGCTGCTCGTCGCGATACTCGCGGGCACGGTGATCATCGGGCCGCGGCGCATCGCGGCGCTCGTCGTGCGCAATGGGCTGACCGGATGGATTGCGAAGACGGTGCGACGGCTTGCGGGCCGTTAGGCCGTGAATCGCGAATCACGTGTCGTGTCCGATCTGCGAGGCGGCTAACGGACAGCGTCTGAGATAACGTCAGGGTTGACGACAGGAATGGCGAGAAACCGATGAAAACGATGACCCGCGTGACAATCGAAGCCATTGCCGAAGTCGTTTTGCCGGCAATGCCAGCAGGCCTGCGGCACGCCGACGACACGCGGCCGGGATACACGCGCAGGAAGCTCGGGCGCGCATTCGCGTATTTCGACGCGACCGGCAAACGCATCGAAGACGAGCAGGAGATCGCGCGCATCAATGCACTCGCGATTCCGCCTGCCTACCGCGATGTGTGGATTTGCCCGGACCCGCGCGGACATATTCAGGCGACCGGCCGCGACGCGCGCGGCCGCAAGCAGTATCGCTACCATCCGCAATGGCGCGAGACGCGCGACGCCGACAAATTCAGCCGCATGGCCGCGTTCGGACGCGCATTGCCGAAATTGCGCGCGCGCGTGGCGCGCGATCTCGCGCGTGACGGCATGCCGCGCGAGAAAGTGATTGCGACGGTCGTGCATCTGCTCGACACGACGCTGATCCGCGTCGGCAGTGTCGAATATGCGCGCGACAACCAGTCGTACGGCCTCACGACGCTGCGCAAAAAGCACGTGAAAATAAGCGCGGGCGAGGTGCGCTTCCGTTTCGCGGGCAAGAGCGGCATCGAGCATGACATCACGATCGACAATCCGCGTGTGAAGCGCATCGTGCGCCGGTGCGCGGAATTGCCCGGTCATGATCTCTTTCAGTACATCGGCGAAGACGGCGCGCGCCATACGGTCGGCTCCGCCGATATCAACGACTATCTGCGCGAGGCCAGTCAGGCCGACTTCACCGCGAAAGATTATCGGACCTGGGCAGGCAGCGTGTTCGCGATGGCGACGCTGCGTCAACGGGTGATCGAGAGCGAAACGGATGCGCGGCGTCATGTGGTTGCGACCGTCAAGGAAGTGGCGACGCTGCTGCGCAATACGCCGGCCGTATGCCGGCGCTGCTATATCCATCCGGAAGTGATTGCGTATTTTGTCGCCGGCGAATTGACGGCGCTCACACCGCAGCCTGCAAGACGCCATATGAAGGTCGAGGAGTGCGCTTTCACAGCACTGCTCGCGCGTATCGAGAAACGGCAGCGGCCCGCCCGCCGCAAGCCGCGCGCGACCTCCGGGCGGGGTGCCGCCGACGCGCGCGTCGCTTCCCGGGCCGCCTAGCGCTTCCGGCAATCGCAAGTCGAGTTCGAGATTGCCGTCATCCGAACGTACGACGCCAGACGCATTCCCGTGGTCGGCCTCGCCGCCTGTCACGCGGACATTGGCGGGTTAAAGCCCCTGAAACTCAGGCCCGACGTATTTATCGTGCATGGTGAGCGGCGGGATTGTGCGTTTAATGGTGGCCGACGCCGCTAGTACGCGATCGATTGCCGCAGCACCGCCGGGTTGAGCGCGGCGCCCGCCGTATCCGGCAACGCGATATTCCATGCGTTTAGCGAAGGGGGTTGCGGACACAAGCGAACGCACAGCGCGCATAGATGCATCGGGAACGGGCGCAGCAGCCAGAAGTGTGTCGCGTGATCGCGGTCGGCTCCGGCTGGTGCGCTGAAGCCGATCCGATGCGTGTCGTCGAGGTCAAACGAGAAACTGTCGAGCGCGGTGGAGAGTCCCGTGCCGCGAGCTTTGAGATACGCTTCCTTGAGCGTCCAGTAACTGAAGAATGTCTCGTCGAACCGGTCTGGAGCGACGCGCCGCAACGCGGCGAGTTCATCGGCCGCGAAGCAGTATTCGGCGAGTCTCCATGTCGCGCGATCGGTTTGCAGCCGCTCGACGTCCACGCCGACTTCTCCCGCCTGCGCGATCGCAAGTACGATCAGCCCGTCGGTATGGCTGACATTGAAGGAGAGATCCGGTTGCGCGAGGAGATAGGGCCGGCCGTGCGCATTCGTGCCGAAACGCAATGTGTGCGCGGCGAGAGACAGTCTTTGCGAAAGTACAGTCCGTACGAGCAGGCGTGTAATCAGATGGTCGCGGCGATGGACCGGCGCGCGGAAGCGGTCGCCTCGGGCAAGTTCGTCCGGGCTGAGCACGCCGCCGTTTGCATGCAGCAGAGCGGGAAGATCAACCGCTTCCGGGTCGACGAACCATAAACCGACATTGTGGTTCACGTGCTGCGCTTCGGGCATCGGTCAATCCTGTTCGCGTTTGGTTCGTAGCCGACAATATGAATGGAGCGCTATTTTGCTTTGATGTCGCGCGGCCGATGGCGGAAAATGATCCTGTCGATCTCTCCCTCGTCGATCGGCTCGCAGATAAAGTATCCTTGACCTTCGATGTCGGGCAACGTTTTGGCCCACGCGAACTGTTCCGCCGTTTCCAGTCCTGTTAGCACGATTTCCTTCCCGTGGTTCTGTGCGAGACGCACCAGCGTTTCCACCATGCGTCTCGATTCGCCGTTGACGACCACCTGACTGATCAGCGAGCGGTCGAACTTCACGATATCGACGGGCAGTTGCTGAAGGAGCGTCAGCGAGTTGAAGCCGGAACCGAAATCGTCAAGCGCGACGCGCGCGCCCGTGGCCTGGACGGCCTGGATCACATCGACCAGCCAATCCAGTTGATCGGGATGCACGACGCCCGTGAGTTCGATCTGGAATCGGCATGGCTTGACGCCAAGCGAGTTGAACAACGCACTGAGCCGGCCTGGCATGTCTTTGCGGCCGAGCTCGGTCGCCGACAGATTGATCGCGAGAGAGAGATCTTCGTGGCCTGCGACTTTCCACTGCAGGAGCGTTTCTGCCGCCCGGGCCACGAGCATGTCCGTAAATCTTCCCGCGAGCAACGAATCTTCTACAACACTGATGAAGTACGCTGGTTCGAGTACGCCACTCTCAGGATGCTGCCATCTGATCAGATATTCAAAACCTGATAGTTTGTTTTCCTGCAGTCTCAGCTTGGGCTGAAGCACGAAAAAGAACTCGTCTTGACCGAGACCACGTTCCGCATCGTTGACCAGAGTAGAGGCGCTTTGTAATGGTGAGGTTTGTCGCATTGGTGTTCCGCTTCATCTGATGCGGTTGGATTGCGCGGCGAACGGTAAGTCGTGTCCAAAGATTGAGCGGAAGTGTCTGAAAACGATTTTATGATTGTTGACGGCTTTACGTTCTGTATAGAGGGTGAGTACTCGTAAGTCAAGGGACCCGAATTTTTCGATTATTTTAATCATTCATCGCTGGCAGCTATTGCTGACCATTTCCATTTGTGCTCTGTGACTAGAGCTGCATCAGGGAATTTGACTGTGCCGCGACGGCAAGCTGATGGAGTGCGGGCAGATGGTTTGCCGGCGGCTTCGGCGATTTTACATGGAAAAAACAGCGAAAACGTATTGCATACCATCGAACGCTTTCATTTGCGGCCGGATTACTCATTTTGTGACAATTGTTGACATTTGAGATGGGTGCATTTCCGGTATGGTAGATGCAATTGTCTGACAAATGATGGATGCGGTCACGAGCATCTCTCCATCGGAGGGAGCTGGCATATGAACCGGCCATACTGCCTTCCTTGGCGGGCGCGACGGGCAGGGCTGACTGGGCGCGACGGCGCGGGTTGCCGCGGCGCAATGCGAGTCGCGTGCCGGGCGTGACGGATATGCAACCTCTTGTGCGCGGCCTGAAATTATAGGGATTGGTAACCCGATATGGCGTGAACTGGTAATTAACGGGGTCGAAAAAATCGTGAGGTATTTTTTAATGATTTTTAAGAAAAACCCTGACGCTTTTAAAAATTAAATTTATTGTGTTTTTTATAATAAATGTCAATTAATCGGATAAAGCGAAAGATATCAAAACCAGAGGCGCAGGCGAGCAGTCCTCGTGCCGGTTTGCCATATGAGCGGCCGGGCACCGAATCGTTGTCATTGAAGGCATGGCATTCGAATCTGACGCGCGATTGGATCTGGCTGACGGCGGCCCTGATGGTGTTGTGTTTGTGCATGATTTCCAGTCATTTTCTGCATCGTGCCGACCGGATGTTCGTCGATGCCGCATCACGCGTCGTGCATTGCGTATCCGCCAACAAGGTCGCCGTGACAGCGGTGGACGATCGCACGGTTCGCAGCCTTGGCGGATGGCCGATCAGTGACGGAATTCACGCGCAACGGGCCGATCGATTGACGCAGAGCAACGTAGCGGCGGTGGAGTTCGACCTGTCGACATCGACGCTGGTCCGCCCGGCGAGTGTCGGCGGCGATCTGATCTTCAGCGAGTGCGTGGTTTCTTTGGCTTGCATACTGCTTTACCTGCTTGGGCCGCGCGCGGGTCTGTTCGCGTCCGTCGGCCTTGCCGGCATCGTCGCGGCCGGCTCGATTGCCATGCTGGCGTTCGGGCATCGATTCCTGTCGCCATGCACGGCCATTTTCATCTCTGTGCTTGCGTATCCGTTGTGGGCATGGCGGCGCCAGGAAGCGCTGCTGAACTATCTGTCGATGGAGGCGGCAAAGAGCGCGGGCGAGCCGTCGCTGCCGGAAGAACCGCGCACAGTGAAGTTCTTTGACGATCCTGTCCAACGTCAGTTGAGCGCGGCGGCCTCGCTGTCCGATCGGGTGCGGCGCCACCGCGAGTTTATTTCCGAGTGGGTCGACAGCCTTCCGGAGGCGACACTGGTGACGTCGTCTACCGGCGAAGTCATTCTTGCCAATGAGCGCGTGAAGGCGTTATGTCAAAGTTCCGAACTGCGGAGAACCGAACGCGCCAGCGCCGCGGGTCGACCGGTATCGGACGTGCTCTTTGAAATCACCGCGTCGCATCGGGCGACTGAGTTCGCGTCGCAGGCGCTCGCGCTGTTCGCGCTCTGGGCCGGCGACCAGGATCCGCCCGCATATGGTGAATCGATGTTCGCGCAAGGCATCGAGATAACCAATGCGCGAAACGGCCGCGCGCTGCTGATCAAATGCGCGCAGATCAAACCGTCCACGGGCCGGGACGGCGGACTGATCTTTCATGTGGCGGATGTCTCGTCCGTGCGCAGGGCGGAGCGCCAGCGCGACACGGCGCTGCGCTTTCTGTCGCATGACATGCGCTCGCCGCAAGCCGCCATTCTGGCGCTGGTCGAACAGATGCAACAACAGCCGCCGCGCTTTACCGCCAGTCAGTTCGCGATGCTGGTCGGCCAGTATGCGACGACCGCGCTCAGCCTCGCGGACGACTTCCTGTTTCTCGCGCGCGCGGAAAGCCTGCCACCCAAGCTGACGCAGGTCGATCCGGCGCTGGTGCTGGGCGATGCGATCGACGACCTGTGGCCGCAGGCGACGGCGAGGTCGACCACCGTGAACCTCTTCGCCGAGCCAGGCAAGTGCACGATCGCCGACGTTCAATTGCTGCGCCGCGCATTTGCGAATCTGATCGGCAACGCGATCAAGTTCAGTCCGCGCTATGCGACGGTCGACGTTCATCTTGCGGAGACGGAACGGCATGTGAAGATCTCCGTGATCGACCGCGGTGTCGGCATCCCGGAGCAAAAAAGGAAAGCGCTCTTTCACGAATTCAGTCAACTGGATGAAAAGTATTCGCGATCCGGCCACGGGTTAGGGCTCGCGTTCGTCAAGACCGTGGTGGACTCGCTCGGCGGCAAGCTGCAAGTCGATTCGGTGCTCGGTCAGGGCACGACGTTTATGGTGTTTCTGCCGAAACTGCATGGGAACAGTCAACGCGATTGAGTGTGCAATGCCGCATGAAAGCAGTCGCTAATGCGGTATGCATTTGCCCTCTGCCGGGCAGTAAAGTAGTTCACAAAAGTTCAAACATATTTATAGTGTCTGTCCTAGGATCATCCGTTGTGTCGACACTGTGCGATTCGCAAACGTTTGCGCGATTGACGAAAGCTCGTAGATGTACGCAAGTCGGACATAAGAAGGTCACAATGCTCGGGGGCATACATGCGCATTCTTGTTGTCGAAGACGATCCCATTCAGGCGGAGGCGGTGTCGAGCGCGCTGAATTCGTTGAGCCATACCGTCACGATTGTCGATGATGGCGAGCGAGCCGTGCGTTGCCTCGGATCGGAGCCGGTCGATGCGGTCGTGCTCGATTGGCATCTACCGAGAATGAGCGGCATTGAAGTGCTGCACTGGATCCGCGCGCGCGCCAATGTGAAATACGGCGTGCTGTTCCTGACGAGCCGTATTCATGAGGTCGATGTCGTCAGGGCACTCGACGCGGGCGCGGACGACTATATGGTCAAGCCGTTTCGCGCGGAAGAGCTCGCCGCGCGCGTGAATGCGCTATTGCGCCGCGTCGCGCGAACCATTGCGCGTGACGAGCCGATCAGGGCGGGCGACTACGTGCTCGACCCGATGGAACGCAGCGTCAGATTGCGCGGCAGCCGGATCGATCTGACGACCAAGGAATTCCAGCTGGTCGCGGCGCTCTTCAGCAATCTGGGAAAAATACTGTCAAGAGATTTGCTGGCGATGACCGCCTGGGGGCGCGAGCTCAGCGTCGAATCGCGATCGCTGGATACGCACATCTACAGAATCAGGCAGAAGCTGAAGCTGAGCCCTGAAAACGGGTTGCGTCTGTCGTCGATCTATACGCTCGGGTACCGGCTGGATCTCGTCAAGGCGCCTGTCGAAAGTGAAATCTGCACGTAACCGGCAGGAGTGAAATTCGTCATCCGAAGTGTTCTGGAAATTGGGCATGCGAGTCTGGAGTAGTGTCCGCGCCGCGGTATGCAAGAATGTCGCTTTCCTGTCAGCGGCAACCGGAGCATGGACAAAACGCTACTCAAGGGGCTGATGGTGCTCGAGGCGCTCGCCGGACACGAGGGCGAGCCTTTGACGATTCAGGCGCTGGCAACCCGCGTCGGGTTGACGAAAAGCAATGCGCATCGCACGTTGCAGACGCTGGCGCATGCCGGTTATGCGGTTCGGGATGAGTCGAGCGGTGTTTACCGCAGCACGCTGAAACTCTTCGAACTCGGCACGATCCAGCTTGCGCGGCTGGATGTCCGTCGCGAGGCCGCCCCCGTCATGCGGCAACTGGCCGACCTCACCGAGGAGACCGTCCACCTGTCGGTGCTGGATGGCGACACGGTCATCTACGTCGACAAGATAGATAGTCCGCAGCCGGTGCGCGCTTATTCGGTGATAGGCGGCCGGGCGCCGGCGTATTGCGTGGCGACCGGCAAGACACTTCTCGCATTTCAGGACGATGATTATCTCGACAGCCGCGTGCTGAATCTGCAAGCGCATACCTCCGCGACGATTACCGATCGCGCGGCGTTGCACGCGGAATTGCGAAAAATCGCGCGAACCGGGTTCGCGGTCAATCGCGGCGAGTGGCGGGACTCCGTCGGCGGTGTGGCATCGCCGGTGTTCGACGGGCTGGGCGTGGTCGTCGCCGCGATCGGCATATCGGGTCCGCTCGAGCGTTTGAGCCCGAAACGCGTGAAGGCGCTCACGCCGGAAGTATTGAAGGCCGGCGCACACATTTCCCGTTCTATGGGTTTCAGACAACCGTACTTCAATACGGATTCCTAGTCCGCAATGGGCGCGCGGCGAGGCCGCGGCGCGGCCCGCCAGCCGGCCTCGGCGCCGCTCGTCGCGCAAGCGCGACGATGACATCTGCAAATTTTCCTCAAGTTTTCCCGTGCGATACCGACAACCTCCGGGTCGGATTTTCGCGGCGCCGCTTCGGCTTTCGTGCCGTCCTATTTTATAGGACGCTCATCACGAAATTTGGTTTACACATCTGCCGGATCGCTGCACAATGGTTTTACGCCGCACGCTCGATCGGCCGCACATTCTCGAGATGACCTGCCGGCGTTTCACGCAGACGTCCTGAACGTGTGGTTAACACCGAGGAATTGCATGGAGATGCCGCTCGAGGGAATTCGTGTCATCGAGTTTTGCAATGTCGCCGCAGGCCCTTATTGCGGCATGCTGCTCGGCGACATGGGCGCGGACGTGATCAAGGTCGAAAACCCGAAAGGGGGCGATACGTTGCGGACATGGCCGCCCATGACCGACGGTTACAGCGAGAACTTCGCATCCCTTAACCGTAACAAGCGGTCGGTGTCGCTTGACCTGAAAGATCCGCTCGACGCCGAGCAGGCTCGCTTGCTGGCGCGCGATGCGCAGGTCGTGATCGAAAACAACCGCCCGGGCGCAATGGATCGACTCGGGTTGGGCTATGCGGGTTTGAGCCGGCTCAATCCGCAACTGGTTTACTGCTCCATTTCAGCGTACGGTCAGGACGGCCCGAGATCGCAGGAAGGTGGCTTCGATCTCACCGTGCAAGCGATGAGCGGCATCATGAGCGTGACGGGCGAGCCGGGCAGTGCACCGGTGAAGTGCGGCGTGCCGCTCGCCGATTTTTCCGCGGGACTCTACGCAGCCTTTTCGATTGTCGCGGCATTGCGCGGTGTCGCGCAGACCGGCCGCGGCACGCATATCGATGTGCCGATGCTGGGCGCGACGCTCGCCATCGCCGCATTGCAAACCTCCGAGTACTTCGGCACCGGCCATGACCCCGTCAAGCTCGGCTCGGCGCATCCGCGCAATGCACCCTATCAGGCCTTCAAGGCGCGCGATGCGCACTTCGGCATGGCCGCAGGCAATGACGCGCTCTGGCGCTCGGTATGCCGTGTCGTCAATCGCGACGATCTCGCGAGCGACGCGCGTTTTTTGACCACCACGCTGCGCGCGCGGCACCAGGCCCAACTGGCGGAAATACTCGAGGCGGCATTTGCCGCGCACGATGCCGCCCACTGGATTCACTGTTTTCGCACCGCAGGCGTGCCGTGCGCGCCGATCAACCGCTACTCGCAAGTGTTGCAGGACGAACAGGTCGAACATATGGGGTGGGTTCGGCCGATCGAGTTGCCGAATGGAAAGCTCACGCGCACGTTCGCGTCGCCGGTGCGATTCTCGGGCAAGAGCGCGGAGATCCGCCGCCGGCCGCCGTCGCTCGGTGAACATAACCATGAGCTGCTATGGCGAGTCGATGGGCGGCTCGAATGAGATTGTTTCGTCATACATAGAAGATACAGTCGTAGACTTTCATCAGATTCGAACAACACGAAAACGGGGTTTGACACAGCGGCAAGTCGCAGCAGTTGCCGTTTAGCGCAGTACGGCCCGGCGCCACTGCCGCTCATCTCATGATGGGCGGCCGGCAACGCAATGGCGCCGAATCCGAATAGAAGGGGACCACCCATGCAGGCGCATTCCAGATCCGAACCGTGGGCAAGAACCATTTTCCGTGTGACGAGCGGAAATTTTCTGGAGATGTACGACTTCTCCGTCTACGGCTTCTACGCTGTTTCCATTGCGCACGCGCTGTTTCCGCGCGGCAATGAATTCGTTTCGCTGTTGCTGTCGCTTGCCACGTTCGGCGTGGGTTTTCTGATGAGACCGATCGGCGCGCTGGTGCTCGGCGGATACATCGACCGGAAAGGACGGCGCAAGGGTTTGCTGCTCACGCTGGGGCTGATGTCGATCGGCATGCTGATGATCACCTGTGTACCGGGGTATTCGACCATCGGTATTGCGGCGCCGATCATCGTGGTGTGCGGGCGTTTGCTGCAAGGATTTTCGGCCGGTGCGGAACTGGGCGGCGTGTCGGTCTATCTCGCGGAAATCGCACCGCCGAAGCAGCGCGGGTTTTTCGTGAGCTGGCAATCCGCGAGCCAGCAACTGGCGGTGGTGTTCGCGGCGGTACTCGGCGTCGTGCTGCGATGGCAGCTTACCGCCGAGCAAATGGATTCGTGGGGCTGGCGCATTCCGTTCGTGATCGGCTGCCTGATCATTCCGGTGCTGTTCTCGATGCGTCGCCGTCTGCGCGAAACGGACGTGTTCGCAGCGCGCAAAACGACGCCGACGCCGCGGCAGATCGTGCAGTCGCTGCAAATGCATCGCAGAACGATCGGTGGCGCGGTCATGCTTGTCACGATGACCGCCGTGATGTTCAACCTGATCACCGCCTATACGCCGACGTATGGCCAAAGCGTGCTCAAGCTGCCGGCCATGGATACGTTCCTCGTCACGATGGCGGTCGGCTTGACCAACTTCCTGATGCTGCCGATTATCGGCGCGCTATCGGACAAAGTGGGGCGCCGGCCCGTGCTGACCGCGTGCGCGGCGCTCGTCATTCTGACCGCGTATCCGGCGATGTACTGGCTGATTCAGGCGCCGAGCTTTGCGCGTCTGATGATAGTCGAAGTCTGGTATGCGTTTATCTACGGCTCGTATCAAGGCGGAATGGTGGTCGCGCTGACCGAGATTATGCCCGCGCATATTCGCAGCACGGGGTTTTCGCTGGTGTGGAGCGTCGCGCAGGCGGTGTTCGGCGGATTCACGCCGGTCATTTGCACGATGCTGATCCATACGAGCGGTAACAACGCGATGCCGGCAGTGTGGTTGACCTGTGCGGCGGCGGTGGCGCTGATTGCGACGTTCCGTATGTTTCCGAAGGCGGAAGGATCGCCCGCCACGCCGGGTATGGCCTTTGAAGAGGGACTGTCGCAGCGTCACTCTTGAGCACGGCACGCTCATGCGTTGCGTCAAAGGTTGCCCGCAAATTCGCTGATTTCGGTGGCCAGCGCGGCGATCGCGCTGGTTAGCGGATTCGTTGCGCTGGTCCGGTACAGCGCAACGAATTCCACCGGACCGATACGCGGTTCCGTGTTGAGCACCGTCAGTCTGCCCGCGGCGATTTCGGCCGTGTACGAATGGCGCGGCAGGAGGCTGACGCCGAGTCCGGCAAGCGTCAGGTCACCCAGCACGCGCACCGTATTGCACGAGATGACAGGCTTGAACTCGGCGCCGCCCGCGCGGAACCAGCGTTCGATTACCGGGTAGTGATGCGATTGCGACGACAGACCCAATACCGGCCATCGCGCGAGTTCGCGTGGCGTCATGCGTTCGGTCGGCAGGTTCAGCGTGCTCGCCGCGATCCAGACGAATTCGTCGTGACCGAGCGGGACGGAGGATGTACTGGGCTCGTCAGCCGGGCCCGTTACGATCGCGAGGTCGATCTCGCCGTCGCGCAGTTTGTCGATCAACGCGGCGGTCAGCGCGATGTCGAGCACGACCGTCACGCCGGGATAGCGGTCGCGCACGGCGGACATCAGCCGTGGCAGCCACGTGAGTGCGACGAGCCCGACTACGCCCATTCTCACCGTGCCGGTCAGAACCTGGGTGTTGCCGATCTGATGACGCACGCGCGCCGCGAGCGCGACGATTTCCTGCGCGGGCTTCAGGAGTTCCTGGCCTTTGGGCGTGAGCCGTGCCCGATGCGACGACCGGTCGAACAGCTCGACGCCGAGCGATCGTTCCAGCGCGCCGATACGTGCGGAGACGGTCGATTGCGTTGCGCACAGCGCATCGGCCGCACCCGCGAAACTGCCGGTTTCGACGATGCGCAGCAGTGTTTCAAGCTGACGGATATCCATGGCTGCAAGTGGGGGTGTCCGGGTTGGGAAATCAAACCGTTCATCGGGTTTTTCGATGCGGGTTGATCGAAATATATCGCTATTCGACGGCGTGCAAAAACCCTAGAGTGCCTGTGCGGGACATATAACTTCATTCAGGAGCGGGGCAATGAATCACAGCGTGAACCACGGCGCGTTGATACTCGAGGAAGGGGCCGTGCCGGCGAGTCCGGACATTCGAACCCGGCCGTTCGACGGTCCGATCGCATGGACTGGCGAAAGTCTGCGTCCGGACGACGGCATGATCCGCATCAGCGCCGAATGCCAGCGTGAAATCGACCAGCTGGTCGACACGTTGCGCGCCAATCCGTTGCCGACTGCGCTGCTGGATGTCGCGGAATTCGAACTTCCCGCGTGCCGGAAAATGATGCTTGAAGCGAAGACGCTGCTCGAAGCGGGTCCGGGTTTCGTGATCATCGACAAGCTGCCGGTGCACGAGTATGGCTTGTCGATGTCGCAGGCCGTGTACTGGATTCTGTCGCAACTCGTCGCAAGACCGGTCGCGCAGAGTTGGGACGGCAAAATGATTTACGACGTGCGCGATCTCGGCAAGCCGCCCGGCAACGGCGTGCGCCCCGACATCACGAATGCCGAACAGAACTTTCATACGGATAACAGCTATAACCTGTATCCGCCGGACTACGTGGCATTGTTGTGCCTGCAACCGGCAATGGAAGGCGGCGTGAGCAGCATCGTCAGCTTCTATACGGTGTACAACGAAATGCTCAAGCGCAGTGCGCATCTGTTGCCGCGCCTGTACCGTCCGTACCTGTTCGACCGGCAGCGCGAGCATGCGCCCGACGACGCGACGGTGATCAGCCATCCGCTGTTCCAGAACGAGCACCAGCACCTGGTGTGCCGGCTGTCGCATCGCCATGTGATCAACGGCTATGCGATGGCGGGTGTCGAGATGGATCGCGAAACGTCCGACGCGCTCGAGGTGCTCGAGCAGACGATGCGCGAGCCGCAATTGTGCCGCGAGTTTTTCTTCGAGCCGGGGCAGATTCAGATTGTCGACAACAAGCGCTGCGGGCATCGCCGCACCGGCTTCGTCGATTTCCCGGAACCTGAGCGCAAGCGGCATCTGGTGCGTTTGTGGCTGCGCAATGAGGGCCGCCGCTTCTATAACGGTTGATCGCGTTACGCATGAAATGAAAAAGGGGAATCTCGATTCCCCTTTTTTGCGGTGTGAGAACGGCTGCGCGGCAAGCTGCTGCGCAGCCGTTCTTGCGGCCATTACGCGGGCATCAATTGCCCGTCGCCCACGCGGAAGACGTTCACGGTTTCCCGCAGCGTGCGCGCCTGTTCTTCCATCGACTGCGCGGCCGCGGCTGCCTGTTCCACCATCGCCGCGTTCTGCTGGGTCGTTTCGTCCATCTGCGCGATGGCGATATTGACCTGTTCGATGCCCTGGGTCTGTTCCGACGACGCAGCCGAAATCTCGCCGATGATATCGGTGACCTGCTTGACCGCCCGCATGATCGAATCGATGGTCTCGCCCGCGCGCTCCGCGAGCCCGCGGCCCGATTCGATCTCCTGCACGGACGCTTCGATCAGCGCCTTGATTTCCTTGGCCGCATCCGCGCTGCGTTGCGCGAGGCTGCGCACTTCGCCCGCGACCACCGCGAAGCCGCGGCCGTCTTCACCGGCGCGCGCGGCTTCAACCGCCGCGTTGAGCGCGAGGATGTTGGTCTGGAACGCAATGCCTTCGATCACCGAGATGATTTCGACGATGCGGCTGGAACTCGACGCGATGCTTTGCATGCGGTCCACCACCTGATGCACGACGTTGCCGCCTTCGCCGGCAATATTCGACGCATTCGCAGCCAGCTGATTCGCCTGCCGCGCGTTGTCGGCGTTCTGTTTGACCGTCGCGGTCAGCTGTTCCATGCTGGCGGCCGTCTCGCTCAATGAACCTGCCTGCTCTTCGGTTCGCGACGACAGGTCTTGATTGCCGGCCGAAATCTGCTGTGCGGCGACCGTAATCGTTTCCGCGCCGCTGCGGATGCGCGCAATCGTATCGATCAGGCGCTGCTGCATGTTATGCATCGCGAACAGCATGCTTTGCCGGTCGTTCGCGCGCAGGTTGAGCGAGCTGGTCAGGTCGCCGCTCGCAATCGTTTCAGCGATTTCCACCGCATACGACGGCTCGCCGCCGAGGCTCCTCTCGACGTTGCGGATGATCATCACCATCGCGACGCTGATCAGTCCGCCCACCACCAGCACGACGATCAGATAGTTACGCAGATTGTCGTAGAAAGCGCTGTCGATATCGTTTACATAGACGCCGGAGGTCAGATACCAGTCCCATGGCGCGAATCGCTTCACAAAGGCGATTTTGGTCGCGATCTTGTCATTGAGCCGGCCGTCGTATTGCACGAAACCCTGACCGTTTTCCTTCGCGATCTTGATCATGTCGAGCCAGAACAGCTTGCCGTTCGGATCCTTGTAGCCGGTCACATCGCGGTTGCGCATGTCGGCGAGCACGGGATGCATGATCACGGTCGGATGGGAGTCGCAAATGATGATGTAGCCGTTGTTCGGATAACGCATCGCGCCGATCCGCGCCATCGCGTCAGCGCGCGCCTGATCGGGCGGCATCTTCTGTTCGTCGGCGAGTTTCGCGTACTGCTCGGCCACGCCGTACGCGGCTTCCACGACGTTTTGCACCGCGCCTTGCCGCTCTGCCAGCATTGTGTTGCGTGATTCGCGTGCAGCCCAACCGCCCAGGATGAGGAGACCCAACCAGGTTACGACGAGCGCCATCCATAATTTGGTATTTACGCTGAGACGGCTCAATTTCTACTCCTTGGAGAGGCACGCTTGGATTGCGTGAGATGAAAAATGCGAGATCGTTCAATGCAGCTAACGGAGTAATTGCCGGGATGATGAATAAGGGTTAACGCTGATTCGGCGTTTTTAGTCTTCCGGACGGCGCTTGGGCCGTCGATCGTCGCTTGCTGGCCGGGAGCGAACTCGTCGCATAGTTCGGTGTTGCGCGTATGACAGTAAGCCGTGTGCTGTGGGAGCACGCCCATTTCCGGCTGGGTCGTGCGAGTGACCGGCATCGGAACCCTTGTTGCCGAGGCGAAATCGCAGTCGAACGCTCGGTCCGGTGCGCGCGCGGACATGGGATTGTCTCGTACGCCGGGATACTGAAATGCGGGCGGGATGTTCAACCGATGCGCAGTCCAACGCGTCTACGCAATGCATTTCCACCCGGTGCGCCTTGCGCGGTGCACCCCTCCCGTGTCAAGCGTCCGCTGGGCCAGACTCGCCCGGCTTTGTCCAATTTGCACGAGGTTTTTAGTCTCCGTCTATGTAACCCATAATAAACAGTTTGAAAAGTTACTGTGCATGGCTATGATGCGTTCCATCAGGTCCACTCGGAGCAGGCACCCGATCACGTTTCTGATCGGGTCGGACTGAGGTGGTCAATTGGACGTTTCATAGGAGAGCGACGTGAAGGCGATCGTGCTGGATGGTTTTGGCGGTTTGGAAGCGTTGGTATACAAAGACATCCCCAAGCCGGAGCCTGAGGAAGGAACGGTTGTGATCAGGATCAAGGCATTCGGCATCAATCATGCCGAGATGCATATGCGTCGCGGCGAGTGGGCGGAAGCGGCGCCGGTGAGCGGCATCGAATGTGTGGGTATCGTCGATTCGTGCCCGGGCGGCGAGTTTGCCGTCGGCGCCAAGGTCGCGGCGATGATGGGCGGACTCGGCCGGACGATCAACGGCAGCTATGCGGAGTACACGCGGGCGAAAGTGAGCAATGTCGCCGCGATCGAGTCGAATTTGCCTTGGGCCGAGCTTGCTGTGATTCCGCAATCGTACGCAACCGCGTGGACGGCGCTGTTTCGCAACCTGAAGATTCAACGTGGACAGACCATTCTGATTCGCGGCGCGTCATCGGCGCTCGGCGTGGCCGCGGTCAACCTCGCGGTGAACGCCGGTATCAAGGTCATTGCGACTGCGAACCGGGAATCGAGTTTCGACAAGCTGAAGGCGGCCGGCGTGAGTCGCTGCGAAATCGAGCGGCCGGATCTGTCTAAAGATATTGCCGAGCGCAAGCAACTCGATGCGGTGCTCGACCTCGTTGGCAACAGCACGATGCTGGACTCGCTGAACATGGTGCGCCGCGACGGTAAAGTTTGTCTCGCGGGTTGGCTCGGCGGTCTTGCGCCGATTGCGGATTTCAATCCGCTGCTGCAAATGCCAAGCGGTGTGGACCTCACGTTCTTTGGGAGCTTTGTGTTCGGCACGCCGGGTTTCCCGCTGTCGGATGTGCCGTTGCAAGCGATTGCCGCAGACGTGGAGGCGGGGAAATATTCAACCAGGCCCTGGCGCGTGTTCCGCTTCGACGAGGTGCCGGAGACGCACCGCATCATGGAGGCCGGTGAAGCGAAAGGCAAGATGGTGGTGGTGCATGACGAGTGAGCGGCGGGTTTGCTCGTGCGCGGCGGCTTGTCGCTTGATAACCCGCGGATGATCGCGTTTAAACGCCCCGGCGACGGTGTGCAAGGCTGTCGCTCGGGCTTTGGGATATGTGCCGTTTTGCGCTTATCTCGCGAGTATCGCGTCGAGTTCTCCGGGGTGCCGCTGCAGATAATGGCTGTAAAGCAACGTGCTGCCCGCGATGCTCAGATGGTGATAATCGTCGTATCGGTACGCGGGCAATCCGTCGAAATCCAGTTTGCACACGGTCCCGTCGCAAGGCACGTCATAGGTGTGCATGATGTCGACCGACGACGGGAATCGTTCCTTCAGCCGCTTCAGCATCTGGGCGATCGGTGCATGCTGATCGCGCGCAATGCCTTCATCGAACTGGCACGCCTCACGATGAACCGGGAAGTACAGGTCGTTGTTGAACGAGCAGTTGACGAGTTTTAGCGGAATCATCGGCACATCGTTCATCAGCACGACGTGCTTGCCGGCTTGCGTCAGTTTGTCGATTGTCGCCGCCAGTTCGGCTTCGAGCTGGCCGGTGCGGAATCCGTGATCGTTCGGGCCTGCGTCCGGCGCAGCGCCGAGGTTCATATAGTTCTGCCACGCGGCGGCCATGAAAACGGTATGGATATCAGGATGTGTGGCCCCATACGCCATCACCGCTTTGTCGTGCGCGACGCATTCGAGGTGATCTTTCAGATACGGCAAATAGCCGGGCTTCGGCGGTTCGTGTTCGATCGGCGGACATAGCGTCAGTGCCATGTCATGAATGGCAAGCTGATGGTTTTTGCCCATCCGGTCGAAAAAATAGATCAGATGGTACGCGTGCGAATCGCCCCAAAGAATCGCTTTATTCTGCGCGTGCGCATCACCGAGCGTACAGGTGTCGGCGGACGTGACCTCGACTTTGGACCAGCATTTTTTGCCGCGCGGCATGTCGAATAGCGCGTCGCCGGACCAGTGAACGTCCGCGCGAATTTTCGCCGGGTACGCAAAAAGAAAGCCTTGCGTGAGTTTGCCCGTTCCGGCCATCGCGCCGGTGACGAGTAGCGGAATCGCAAGGAAGCGTACCAATGCCTTGCGCGGGGCGAGCCTTGTGTGGCGAACGCGTTGTTCGACGAACGTATAAGTCAGCGCGGATAGCACGAACGTCAGGCCGAATACCGCCGCGTATCCATAGGCGCTCGCGACATCGAGCTGACGAAGCGCAAAAAGGAGCGGCCAGTGCCACAAGTACATCGGATACGAGATCTTGCCGATATACACGGCAACCGGGTTGCCAAGGACGACGCTCGCCGCGCCTGCGCGGCGGCCGCCATAGATCGCGAGCAACGCGCCGCAGCAGGGCAGGAATGCGCCGACGCCGGGGAACTGCGCCATCCTGCTTGCGCCAAGCGTGCCGGCCACAATCATCGCCATGCCGGCGATCAGGAGCACCGCGGCCCACCACGACGCACGCGCATCGCGTTTGTGTTCGTGCAATGCGAGCAGGCTGCCGACCAGGAATTCGAACGCGCGGTACTGCGCGAAGTAGTATGCGCCGTTGGATCCGTGCTGCGCCGCGACCACCGCTGCAATGCATGAGGCAACCGACAGCAGCGCGAACACAGGCGCGATCCATTTGCGTTTGCTCCGATAGAGCCAGAACAGGAGCAGCGGCAGCACGACGTAGAACTGCTCTTCAACCGACAGCGACCACGTATGCAGCAACGGTTGGTCGGCGGCTTTCGCATCGAAATACCCCGTCTGCTTCGACAGGAAGATATTCGACGTCATCGTTGCGACCGCAAGGATGTTTTTCGAAAGATGGAATGTGTCGTCTGGAAACAGGAAGAGCAGGCTGAACACGAAGGTCGCGAACAGCATCACGTAGAGCGCGGGCGCGAGCCGTTTTGCGCGGCGCGCATAAAATGCCCTGAACGAAAACGCATCGCGATCGAGGTCGCCCAGCAGGGAAGTCGTGACCACGAATCCGGAGATGGTGAAAAAGACGTCGACGCCAATAAAGCCGCCGGTGAATGCGTTGAATCCGGCGTGACACAGCATCACCGCGATCACGGACAGCGCCCGCAAGCCGTCAATATCTGGACGATAGGTCTGCGAAACGTGCTGGGTTCGCGCGTAAGTGGACGGCATGAAGAATAACCCCGAAAAACAGGCCTATTGACAACTTATTGACCAACCCGGTGACCTGCAGGCAATCGCTCGCGTCAGTGGGGCTGCGCGTATCCGATTGCGTTGATGGGAATCCTGGCCGGTTCTTTAGTGGAAGCCGGTAGTGGCCAATCTCGCCAGCTATCTCAAAAAGGCGATAAGGATAGCAGTTAATCCGGTTATGTCCAGTCGCTGCGTATGCCGCGCATTTCGTTTATCTATTCAATGTGCATAAGATGGGCGGCATCTTCATGATCCGCGCTTGCCGTACCGTGACGGGTACGCGGATTGGGGCGGCGCGGCGTGGCGGCAGCCTGCCGACCCGGCCGGGTGGATCAAATATTCGGTGGTCTGGTACTCGCAACAGGTCACGCAGTCGCTCGGCAAAGAGCGCTTTGCCAGCTACACGCGAAAATTTCAGTTCGGCAATGCCGATGTTTCAGGCGATGCCGCACACGATGGGCTGACGCATGCGTGGATCGATTCGTCGTTGCAGATTTCACCGTTGGAACAGGTGTCGTTTCTCGAGAAGGTCGTGAATCGCCAGTTGCCGGTGAGCCGGCATGCGTTCGATATGACCGACCAGATCACCGCGATCACACGCGGCCCACAAGGGTGGAGCGTGCACGGTAAGACCGGCTCAGGTTTCCCGCGGAACGCCGACGGTTCCGACGATACGGCGCATGGCTGGGGCTGGTTCGTCGGCTGGGCATCGAAAGGGCCGCGCACGCTGGTGTTCGCGCGGCTCATTCAGGATGACGGCGTTCAATCCGGCGCCGGGCCGGCAGGCGTGCGTGCGCGCGATGCGTTGATGAGCGGGTGGCCTGCGCTGGCCGACCCGCTGCTGCAATGACAAGGCGCCGTGCATCGACGGTCGGCGCCGCGCGCCGCGCATCACGCGAGCGCGACCACCTGCAATTCCAGCAAACAGCCGAAATGCAATTGCGGCGATACCGCGATCGTGCGTGCCGGTTTGTGATTGCCGAGCACGGCCGCATACGCCGCGTTGACGGTCGGCCAGTTGTCGATATCGGTCACATACACGGTCACGCTCACGATGCGCTCGAGCGACGATCCGGCCGCGCGCAGCACTGCGTCCACGTTGGCGAATGCCTGGCGAACCTGCGCGTCGATGCCCGCGGGCACCACACCGTGCGCATCGCGCGGCAATTGTCCCGCGACGAAGACGAAACCGTTCGCGCTGACCGCGGGGCTATAGTGGCCCGCGGGTTCGGGCAGGTCCGGGACTTTGATGAATTTCATATCCATGGGTGATCGAGGTTGCAATGGTGGTCGTAAGTCGGATACTGCCATGAGCGCCGTCGTCGTGGTCATCGCCGTTGCGGGCAGGCGGGTGACGTAGCGCCGTCAGATTGTAGGCGCGTTGCGAGAACCTTTCTCTGTGCGCAGGGCCATCGCCGAAAAAGCGGAACGTCCGGCGAATTGCTCAAGCGCTCCCGCGGCGGTGCTATTCTTGCGGAATCGCCCCCCTCGGGGCTGAATTGCAGCCTGCCGCCATCAGGCGAGCGGTCGCTGCCGTCCGGAACCGGTGCGCTCGTGCCGGCTCGCAAGGAGATGCTCATGGCTGCGCGCTCGATTGCATCGCTTTCGCTGTCTTTCGGTCTCGTCTCGATCCCCGTCAAGCTTTACTCCGCCACGGAGAGTGCGTCGGACGTCCGCTTCAATCTGCTCGCACCGGACGGCTCGCGGGTCAAGCAGCAATACGTGTCGGAAGCCACCGGCGAGGTCGTGGAGCGCGGCGCGATGAAAAAGGGCTACGAGTTCGAAAAGGACCGATTCGTCGTATTTACCGCGGAAGAGCTCAAGGCGCTCGAAGAGAGCGCCAGCCACGTGGTCGAGATCGTCGCTTTCATTCCCGAAAAATCCGTCGACCCGATTTACTTCGACAAGACCTATTTCATTGCGCCGGACAAGCGGGGCGGCAAACCGTACAGTTTGCTGCAGCAGGCGTTGTTCGAAAGCCAGCGAGGGGCGCTTGCGAAATGGGCGTCAAAGGGCAAGACCCACATCGTGCTGATTCGCCCGACGCAGGACGGCCTGATTTTTCAGCAACTGCTCTTTGCCGATGAAGTTCGTTCGCTGGCGGAATTGCATATCGAGCACGTTGCGGTCTCCGCAGCGGAGTTGAAGCTCGCACTGCAGATCATCGAGCAGGGCACGGAAGATTCGTATGATCCGGCGGCCTATGAAAACGAGGAGAAAAAGCGGATTCTCGCCGCCATCGACCGGAAGATCGAAGGCAAGGAGGTCGTGTCGAACGAGCCGGTGGAAGCGGACTCCGGTGCTCAGGTGATCGATCTGATGGAGGCGCTGCGCGCGAGTCTGTCCAAAGGTGGCGGCGCGCGGCCGAAAGCCGTCGCGCGCAAAGGCAAGGAGGCCGCGGAGGTCACCGGAATCGCCGCGCCGCGTACGAGAAAACCCGCGCAGCGCGCGGAGCAGGCGCCGGCTGTTCCCGCCAAGGTACGCGCTCGCAAGTGAAGCAAAAGAATTCGCACCACGATATCTCGGTACGCAAGCTTCAGTCGCTGCTCGGCGTATCGCGAAGCGTGCTTGCCGGCCTGATCGACGCCGGCTTCGTTACGCCGGCGCGCGGTCCGCGTAACGAATTGCGCTTCACGTTTCAGGATGTGGTGCTTTTGCGTACCGCGTTTCAGCTGCAATCGGCGCGCATATCGTCGCGCAAGATTCTGGCGGCGCTCGCACGCTTGCGCACACAACTTCCCGACGAGATACCGCTGTCCGGCATACGCGTGAGCGCCGTCGGCAATACGATCATGGTGCGGACCGGGCCGTCGCAGTGGGACGCGAACACCGGGCAGCTCGAGTTCGATTTTGAAGTTGCCGACATCAAGGGTGATGTCGTGTTTCTCGATGTGTCGTCTGCGAAGAAGGACGCACGCAAGCAGGCCGACGAGTGGTATGCGCTCGCGGACCAGCTGGCCGCCGATGCCGATTCATCCGGCGCGGAGCAGGCGTACCGCAAGGCGATCGCGATTTCTCCGAAGCCGTTCTACAGCGCATATGTGGACCTCGGCGCGTTTCTGTGCGAAGACGATGCGCGTTGTCAGGAGGCGCTTGCCGTCTTCGATGAGGCGCTCTTGCATTTTCCCGAAGATGCGGTGCTGCACTTCAATCGGGCGGTCGCGCTCGAAATGCTTGGACGGCTCACGGACGCCGAGCGGAGCTACGCGCGTTGCCTCGAAATCAATCCGCGCTATGCGGACGCGCATCACAATCTTGCGCTCGTCAAGGAACAGCTTGGCGATCAGCAAGGGCTCGTCAGGCATATGAGCGCGTATCGGAAGCTCAGTACGTAGCGAACGCATCTACCGTCGTTCAGGCAAAAATCAGCCCCCGCTCTTTACAAAATCTTAGCGAAAACACTCGCACTCTTTCGATGATTCAAACCGGCAATCTCCATAGAATCATCGGGCTCCAGGTACCGAAGCGGACCTCAAGCAAGGGATGGCCCACTCTCGCGGTTGGACGGGCCTTTCGTTGAACACGCTTGTCAAGCAAGCCGGGTGGCACGCGCACGCGCGACCGATGTGAGGGTTTCACGCGCCCGGTCTGATTATCAGTTGGGGAACAAGTGAAAAAGAAAATTATCGGCGCAGCCGCGTTGTCGGTCTTTGCCGCGGCGGCTCATGCACAGAGCAGCGTCACGCTGTACGGATTGATCGATACCGGCATCGTCTATACGAACAACCAGGGCGGCAGCAGCGCATGGCAGGAACAAAGCAGCATGCTGTCCAACGAAGTATGGGGTTTGAAGGGCAGTGAAGACCTCGGCGGCAGTCTGCACGCAATCTTCAAGCTCGAAAACGGCTTCAATATCCAGAACGGCAAGACCACTTACTCGAATACGATCTTTGGCCGTCAGGCGTACGTCGGTCTGCAGCACGACCAGTTCGGCACGGTGACGCTTGGCCGGCAATACGACTCCGTGGTCGACATGCTCGGCCCGATTGCACTTGCGAACAATGGCGACGGCAACAACCTGGCCGCCCACCCGTTCGATAACGACAACGTCGACGATTCGTTCTATATCGACAACTCTGTCAAATATGTGAGCCCGACGTACAACGGTTTGCAGGCGGAGGCTCTGTACGGCTTCAGCAACACGGCGGGCGGCTTTTCGGACAATCGGGCCTATAGCTTCGGCGTGACGTATAGCATCGGTCCGGTCAATCTGGCGGCCGCGTATCTGCAGTTGAACGATGGCTCGCTGAACGGGACCGGCGCGGTGTCGAACAACGACTTCGTGAACTTTCCCGCCGCGCGGCAGCGTGTAATGGGCGTGGGCGGCAACTATACGATCGGGCCGGCCGTGATCGGCCTGCTGTGGACCCATACGCTGTTCGAGAATACCCAACCGGGCGCGAACTCGGTGATTCAACAGCCGTTCGACACGCTGCACTTCGATAACTACGAAGTCAATGTGCACTACACGGTGACGCCCGCGATCTCGCTGGCCGGCGCGTACACATTCACGCAAGGTGCGTTTGGCGGCTCGACGGGCTCGGCGGACCCGAAATGGCATCAAGTGACGCTGATGGCGGATTACTCGCTCAGCAAGCGCACGGATGTTTACGTCGAAGGCGTCTACCAGCACGCGTACGGTGCTTCCGGCTCCGCGTTCGAAGGCGCGTTTATCAATGGTCTCGCGCAGTCGTCGACTGGCAATCAGGTGGCGGCGACGGTGGGTATGCGCACGCGTTTCTGAACGCGCGGCGTTTCCCTGAACTTGGTGCGCTCCGCGCGGCTGGCGCGGAGCGCGTTACATCTCATGTTCGCTTTTGCTGCCCACGCGCTTGCCGGCGATCAGCGCAAGCGGTTATCCGGCATTGCTCGAAACGGACAGCTTGTCCTGCGTGCGGGTTTCGAAGTCGGTGGCGTCGTGACGCTCGCGCAATTGGCTCGACGGTTCGCCGGAGAGCCGGTTGACCATGCGGCCGCGCTTGACGGTAGGGCGCTGGTCGATGGCGTCGGCCCAGCGCTGCACATGCCGATACTCGTGCACGGCGAGAAACTCGGCCGCATCGTAAAGCCGGCCTTTGGCGAGGGCGCCGTACCACGGCCAGATCGCGATATCGGCAATCGTGTATGCGCTGCCGGCCACGTACTCATGGTTCGCAAGCTGCTTGTCGAGCACGTCGAGCTGACGCTTCACTTCCATCGTGAAGCGGTCGATCGGATATTCCATTTTCGACGGCGCATACGCATAGAAATGTCCGAAGCCGCCGCCGAGATAAGGCGCACTGCCGATCTGCCAGAAGAGCCACGACAGGCATTCAGCACGTTGGGCGCTGTCTTGCGGCAGCAGTTCGCCGAACTTTTCGGCGAGGTATAGCAGGATCGCGCCGGACTCGAAAACACGGACCGGCTGCGCGCCGCTGCGGTCGACCAATGCGGGAATTTTCGAGTTCGGGTTGATATCGACAAAGCCGCTGCCGAACTGATCGCCATCGCCGATTCTGATCAGCCACGCGTCGTATTCGGCGCCACGATGCCCTAGCGCGAGCAGCTCCTCCAGCATCACCGTCGCCTTGACGCCGTTCGGCGTGCCTAGCGAATAAAGCTGCAATGGGTGACGGCCGACCGGCAAAACCTTCTCATGCGTGGGCCCGGAGACCGGGCGATTGGTACTGGCGAACTGGCCGCCGTTTTCCTTCTCCCACGTCCAGACCCGGGGAGGTGCGTATTCGGATGTTTGCGTCATTGTTCTCGGTCTCCTTGCCGTTGCTCAGGTATGCCGGCAAAGCTTAGCGCATCGCCACATAACGCGCTGAAAGGCACTAGAGTGCAAACAGGTTTGGCGCCGGTACCCGCCGATTCGCCTGCCACGAAGGACACTGGATCACAAAGTGCCGCGAGGGGCGGGGCGCACGTGTCGGGTGTATGGGCGCTACCTGCGCTGCACCTGCTGGTGGAACGAACGCCGCCCTGTTGCCTCGCCGCATAACGGTGCCCGCGAAACGGGCGCAAACCAGTCCTTCACTGCTTGCGCGTATAGCGCAACCATACGACGTCGCGATCCAGCCGCTCGACGGATTGAAGCTGCAGATACGCGGGCTTTTTCCATTGTTCCATCGCCACTTCGAAGGACGACGTATGCGCCTCGCGGCCGTCGACCAGCGGCATCAGCAGCACGCTGACCTCGTCGACCAGTTGCGCGTTGACGAAGGCGCCCGCCACATGGCCGCCGCCTTCGACAATCAGCTTGCCGATCTTCAGTTCACGTTCGAGGGTGTCGACCACGCGCCGCAGTTCGATATCGTCGCGGCCGCCGAACAGATACGATGCGCCGATCGATTGAAGATGCGCGAGGTAGTCGTCGCTTACATTTTCTGCAAGCACTTCCACGATATGCGACTCGAGTGCACTAGCGCTTTCCCACGCAACCCGTCCTTTGGGGTCGATTGAAATCGCATACTGACTCGCATCACGTTGTACAAAATGATCGGTGCGCGCGACCGGTTGTCTGGCGAGACCGCGTGGATAGTCCTTGCCGTGCGAGATTTCCTGCATCGTCACACGGCCGCATGCCCACGCGTCGGCCTTGAAGCTTGCCGCGGTGTCCTCGTAGCACTGCGTGGCAAAGTCGAGATTCCAGTTGTCGGTCAGACTGCGGCCGTCGAGCGATGACATCATATGGCAAACGATATGCATGGTTTCTCCAGAACAGGCGGGTAAATACGGAGGGCCAAAAACTGAAAAACCTTGTTGCGCAAGTACCGTGCCGCGATATTGGATGTTATATTTAATCTAAGTAGTCCGGGTTTTCGAGAGCCCGTCAGGCGATTTGAATGGAGATGCGTAAGCAATGAGAAAGTCGAGGCAGGAGGCCGCCGAAACGCGGCAGCGCATCGTCGAAGCCGCGTCGAGCAGGTTCCGTCTGCAAGGCATCGGCAGCACGGGGCTTGCCGACTTTATGGGAGAAGCGGGCCTGACGCATGGCGGCTTTTACAAGCATTTCGCGTCGAAGGACCAGGTCGTGCAGGAGTCGATGGCGCTTGCGGCCGCCGAACTGACCGAGGTTCTGCGCACGGCCGCGGCGGTACAGCCGGCGAGCCGCGGCCTCAAGGCGATCATCGATCGTTATCTGTCGATTGGGCATCGCGACAATGTCGTCGATGGGGGTTGTCCGTTCGTGGCGCTGGCGAGCGAACTTGCGCGCGGCAGCGACGAAGTGCGTGAGATCGCAACCGCGAGCCTGAACGAGTTGGCGGATCTGATTACCGCGCAATTGCCCGCGCATTATCCCGACCTGCCGGCGGCTGCGGCGCGCAAGAAGGCATGGGTGATGCTATCCACGATGATCGGCGCGATGAGCGTCGCACGGGTCGTCAACGACGAAGCACTGTCGGATTCGATTTTGCGGGAAACGCGCAAGACGCTGTATCCATAAAAGCAGGCGCGCTTCTTCTTCGTGACGGCAATCGAAGAAGAAGCGCGCCTTTGCGCATAAAAGTGCGCCGACGGGGCGCGCGGCGCTCAATGCGGCTAGTGCGGCGCGTCGGTCTTTTTCACGTCGCCGCTTGCGGTATCGCCAGGGGCATTGCCACTCGCGACTTGCGGCGCCGGCGCCGCATCCACTTGCCATCCGCCGCCCAGCGCGCGGAACGTCGCTACCGCGGCACGAGCGGCATCCGCCCGCGTGCCGTCGAGATCGTCGCGTGCAAACAGCAATTGACGGTCGGCGTCCAGCACATCGGTCAGCGTGATCGCGCCCGCCTTGTACGCGCGCTCGGACAGGTCGCGCGAGCGCGTCAGCGCGGTCACTTCGTCGTCCAGTTCATGACGGCGCGCTTCCGTTTGCGTGAGGGTCGTAAACGCATTCTCGACGTCTTCCGCGGCCTTCAGCACCGTTTGACGATATTGCGCGAGCGCTTGCGCATTTGCGCCGCGCGCGTCGGCGACCTCGGCATCGACTTTGCCGAAGTCGAACAGCCGCCAGCGCAGGCCGCCGGTCACCGCGGGCTGGAATGCGCGTGCCGTGAACAGATCGCCTGAACTGATGCTGTCGACGCCGAGCAAACCTGAAATGGAAATCTTCGGGTAGTAGTCCGACAGCGCGGCGCCGATCCGTTCGTTCGACGCCGCAAGGCGCCGCTCGGCGGCAATCACATCGGGGCGGCGGCGCAGCACATCGAGCGGCTGGCTGCTGTCGTCGATCGACGGAATGCCGGGAATCTCGCCCGGTTGCGCCAATTCCTTCGCATACGTGCCGGGCTGCGCGCCCATCAATACGTCGAGGCGGTTCAGTTGCGCCTCCAGTGCCGCGCGCAGCGTCGGCACGATGGTTCGCGCCTGTTTCAGGAGCGCGTCGGCCTGCGCGATTTCCCGTTCGTCCGCCGCGCCCGCATGACGGCGCACGCGCACCAGTTCGAGCAGACGCGTGTCGGTATCGATCTGGTCCTGTGCGACCGCGAGGCGTGCCTGAAATCCGCGGATCTGCATATACGCGTCGGCGGCATCCGCCGCGACCGTGATGCGTGTGCCCAGCTGTTCGGCTTGCGCCGCTTGAGCCTCGTTGCGTGCCGCCTCGGCGTCGCGCCGCAATCCGCCGAACAGGTCGATCTCCCAGCTGGCCGCCGCACCGACGGTGTACTCGCGCTGATCGCGCGTGTAGCCCGGGAAACTCTGTGCGACCGAACCCAGCGGGCTCACCGTGCTCTGATGCTCGATCGACGCCGATGCGTCGAAATCGACTGTCGGCAGCAGTTGCGCACCGGCCGCGGCGGCGGCGGCACGCGCTTGCTGAACGCGGGCAATGGAGGCGGCAAGATCGAGGTTTTGCGCGAGCGCTCGCTGGACAATCGCGACCAGCATCGGATCATTGAAGCCGGTCCACCAGGTATCGAGCGGCGGCGGGGGAGCGACGGCTTCGGCCTGCTGGTCTGTTGTGATGTGGTTGTGGAACGGCGCGAGCTGCGTCGTCGGTTTCACATAGTCCGGTCCGACTGCGCAGCCCGCAAGCGCGGCCGTCAGCGCGACCGCCGACGCCATGCCGCCGAGCCGGTGCTGAAGTTTGACGCGCGAGACAAGCATGCGCGCACGCGGCGCCGGCGAATCACATAACGCGGTTTGCGCAACAGGCGACGGCACCGTGTCAAAGAAAGCGAAAGCCATCAGGTGCGCTCCTTGCGGCCGAATTTGCGAATAAAGACATAAAACGCGGGCGTAAACAACAGGCCGAAGCCGGTCACGCCGAGCATGCCGAACAGCACCGCGGTACCGAGCGATTGCCGCATTTCGGCGCCCGCACCGGTCGCGACCGCGAGCGGCGCGACGCCGAGGATAAATGCGAACGACGTCATCAGGATCGGGCGCAGGCGGGTGCGCGCCGCATGCACGGCAGCGGTGGCCGGCGACGAGCCGTCGTCCTCTTTCTGCCGCGCGAACTCGACGATCAGAATCGCGTTCTTCGCGGCGAGCCCGACCAGCACGACAAAGCCGATCTGCGCGAGGATATCGATCGGCATGCCGCGAATCGCGAGGCCCGTCACCGACGCGAGGATACACATCGGCACGATCAGCACGATCGCGAGCGGCAGTTTCCAGCTTTCGTACTGCGCAACCAGCACGAGGAACACGAACAGCGCGGCGGCGCCGAACACCAGCAGGGTCGGCGTGCCGCGTTGCTGCTGCTGGTACGCGAGCTCGGTCCATTCGAAGCCGATGCCTTGCGGCAGCACCTGATGCGCGAGCTGTTCCATCCGGTGCAACGCGGTGCCGGTTGCGACGCCGGGTGCGGCCACACCCTGGACTTCGGCGGCAGGGTACAGGTTGTAGCGCGGCACGCGATACGGAATCGTGCGCGTTTCCATTTGCGCGACCGTGCCGATCGGCACCATTTCGCCGGACTGGTTGCGCGCCTTCAACCGCGTGATGTCGTCGGCGCCGCGCCGATATTGTCCATCGCCCTGGACGATCACTTCATAGGTGCGGCCGAGATAGTTGAAGTCGTTCACGTATTGCGAGCCGAGGTACACCTGCAACGTCGAGAACACGTCGGTCGGCGTGAGGCCCACTTTCTCCGCTTTCACGCGGTCGATGTCCGCGAATACCGACGGCGAGCCTGCGTTGAACAGCGTAAACACGCCGGCGAAATCGGGGTCCTGGTTGGCCGCCGCAACGAGGCTCTTGGCCGCGTGCACCAGCGCATCGGGGCCGAGCCCCGCGCGATCCTCCAGCATCATCTTGAAGCCGCCCGCGTTGCCGATGCCTTGTACAGGCGGCGGCGGAATCGTCAGCACGTACGCGTCCTTGATCACCGACAGACGCTTGCGCAGATCCGCGAGCACCGTTTCAGCGGTAACGCCCGGAAGCTCGTGGTTGTAGAGCGACGGCAAGCCGGAAAAGATCGTTCCCGAATTCGATGCGACGGTCAGCGTGGTCGCATCGAGGCCGACAAAAGGCGCGACGTGTTCGATGCCGCGTGTCGACAGGATAATGTCGATGGCGCTGCGCACGACCTTTTCGGTGCGCTCGAGCGACGCGCCCGGCGGCAATTGCACGACCGTGATCAGATAGCCCTGATCCTGCTCCGGAATAAAGCCGGTCGGCGTGCGCGAAAATTCGAGCGCGGCGAGGCCGATCAGCGCAACGTAGATGGCGAGCATGACGGTCAGGCCGCGCACCAGGCGTTTGGTGAGTTTGGCGTAGCCGAACGAGAGCTTTTCGAAGCCGTGATTGAAGCGCTCGAAGCCGGCATGCAGCCACCGCGACGCCCAGTTCGCGGGGCGCGCGTCGTGCACGTGCGGCTTGAACAGCACGGCGCACAGCGCGGGACTCAGCGTCAGCGAAACGAAGCACGAAATAACCGTCGATGCGGCGATGGTCACCGCGAACTGCCGGAAGAACAGCCCGGAAATGCCGCTCAGGAACGCCGACGGCACGAACACCGCACATAGCGTGAGCGCGATCGACAGCAGCGCGCCGCCGACTTCGTCCATCGTGCGGTGCGCGGCTTCCGCGGGCGACATGCCGGTGCGCATATTGCGTTCGACGTTTTCGACGACCACGATCGCATCGTCGACGACAATGCCGACCGCGAGCACCAAGCCGAATAGCGACAGATTGTTCAGCGAAATGCCGAAGGTGGCGAGCACGATAAACGAGCCGAGCAACGAGACCGGAATGGCCACCACCGGGATGATGGTCGCGCGCCAGTTCTGCAGAAACAGAAACACGACGCCGACCACCAGCAGGATCGCGACGAAGATCGTCAGCACCACTTCGTCGACCGACTTGCCGATAAAAATGGTCGGGTCATAGATGATCCTGTACTCGACGCCGGGCGGGAAGTCGTTGCTGAGGTCCTTCATGGTCGACAGCACTTCTTTTTCGACCGCCAGCGAATTCGCGCCGGGTTCCGCGTAGACCAGCAACGATGCCGCGTTGCTGCGGTCCATAAACGCGGTCGAGCCGTAGTCCGCCGCGCCGACCTCGACGCGGCCGATATCGCGGATGCGCGTGACGCGTCCTTGCGGATCGGACTTCACGACGACGTCCGCGAACTGGTCCGGCGTGGACAACCGGCCGAGCGCTTCGACGTTGATCTGATAGGCCGAGTTGGTTTTCGTCGGCGGCTGGTTCAGCACGCCCGCGGACACCTGCAGATTCTGCGCGCGCAGCGCGTTGAGCACTTCGCTTGCGGTCAGATTGCTCGCGGCCACCTTGTCGGGGTCGACCCAGATCCGCATCGCGTATTCGCGCCCGCCGATGAACTGCACGTCGCCGACGCCTTGCAGCCGCGCCAGCGCGTCTTTCACGTGCAGCGTCGCGTAGTTGGACAGGTAGAGCGTGTCGCGCGATTTATCCGGCGAATCCAGGTGCACGGCGAGCAAGATGCTCGGCGTCGATTTTCTGACCTGCACGCCGAGCCGTTGCACGTCGTCAGGCAGGCGCGGCAGCGCATCCTGCACGCGGTTTTGCGTGAGCATCTGCGCGACGTTCAGATCGGTGCCGATACGGAACGTCACGGTGACGGTCAGCTTGCCGTCGCCGGTCGACTGACTGCTCATATAGAGCATGTTTTCGACGCCGTTGATCTGCTGCTCGAGCGGCGTGGCAACGGTGCGCGCGATCGTTTCGGCGGAGGCGCCCGGGTACGTCGTCGTCACCTGCACGGTGGGCGGGACGATCTCCGGGTACTGCGCGACCGGCAGCACGAACATCGCACCGAGGCCGATCAACGTCAGGAAGGCACTGACCACCGTCGCAAAGCGCGGGCGGTCAATAAAGAAATGGGCAATGCGCATGGCTTCGTTCCGGTCCTGTTCGACTAGTCCTGCTTGGCCGCGTAGTGAAGCGCGCCGTCACGCGTCTTGACCTTGGAGCCGGGAGCCGCATAAGGCAGACCGTCGACGATCACGCGATCGTCGCGTGTGAGACCGGACCGGATGACCCGCAGTCCGCCGCGCAATTCGCCGACCTCCACCGGTTTGGGCACGACGGTGCCGTCGGCGGCGACGGTCAGCACGATATGTTCGGACTGGTCGGGCAGCACGGAGGCATCGGGTATGAGCAGCGTCGGCACCGGCTGGGCGACCGCGACGCGCACCCGCGCGAACTCGCCGGGCGTGAGCAGCAGGTCGGGATTGGCGACCGTTGCGCGCGCATGGATCGTGCCGCTCGAACGGTCCAGCACGTTATCGACGAAGTCGAGCGTGCCCTGCCGTGTCGCAACCGTGTCGCCGCCGTTGCCGGAGGTCAGTTCGACCTTGTTCGCAAGCGGTGCTTTTGCATTGGCGCGGTAGCGCGAGAAGGTCTGGTAGTCCGCCTCGCTCATGTCGAAATCCAGATAGATCGGATCGAGCGACACGATGGTGGCGAGCAGCGTGGTCGGGCTCGCGGCCGCGCGGCTGCCGGCAATCAGATTGCCGATCGACACCAGATGCCGGCCGATGCGGCCGGTAAACGGCGCGCTGATCCGGCAATGGTCGAGATCGAAGCGTGCGTCGCGAATCTGCGCCTGCGCATCGTCGATGGCGGCCTGCGCGGTGTTCAGATCCGAGGTGCGCTGCTGCACGTTCTCGACGGTTCCCGCGTCGTTGCGCTCGAGTTCCTGCGCGCGGCGCAATTCCTGATCGGCGAGCACGCGCTTCGTTGTCGCGGTCTCGAGTTGCGCCTGGCCCTGGGCGAGTTTGATTTCGTACGGAACCGGGTCGATGGTAAACAGCAGATCGCCTTTATGAACGATCGCGCCGTCCTTGAAATAGATGCCCGTCAGCGTGCCGCCGACCTGTGCGCGCAGTTCGACCTGATCGACCGCGGAGAACTGCCCGAGAAAACCGAGACGCGTATCGAGGTTCTCGACCAGCGGTTTGCTCACCGTCACCTCGGGCGCCGCCGCGGGCTTCGCGTTCGCAGCCGGCGCCTGGCCGCCGTGATGCGCGTAAAGCCACCAGCCGCCACAAATGACGCCCATCGCGATCAGCACCGCGGTCCAGCTTTTGACCGGTGAGCGCTTGCGCCGTATGCGGTCGCGCTCCTGTACCTCGCCGTCTTGCAGTTTCGTTTCCGTATCCACCTGGATGCATCCTCGACATGCTATTTTTTGGGCCATCTGATCGCAGCGTTCAACGTAGCGACCGTATAGATGTTGTTGACCTTCTAACGATCTTGAAAGATTGCATGCACAATCTAAATGGTCAAGTTAATTTTGATTGAGGATGACAATCGGTTCGCGTGAGGCTTGCTAAACGTCCCGCCTGGCGGGCGTTTGCGCGATTGTTCATGTGCGTCGGCTAGTGAATTCGCGCGTCTCGGGCTTATTCGCGAGGGGCCGGTACGCTATTCTCTGCCGCACAACGAAAGGACGGCTCCCTCCATACCTCTGTACCTTTTGTTGTTGCGCACGAGCCTCGCTCGTGCGTTTTTTTGTGCACCGGGCATGTGCGATAGCGCGAGGGTGTCAATCCGAGGGTGCAAATCCCTGACCAGACCGGCGCTGGACGCGAGGTCGTGCCCTAACGGGCAATTCGAGCTATCCTGACGGGCGTTGACTCACGTCGAACGCTCACCGCGGCCGCGTGTGCCGCGTGTTTCGCATCTCAAGGCGTCGACCCAACCTGGCTGGAGCCGTGATGCTTGCCCTGGAAGTCGTTTCGCTGCCTGTCGCCGATGTCGACCGCGCGCTTGCGTTCTATACGCAGAAGGTCGGCTTCAAACTGGACGTCGATTACCATCCTGGCGCGGATTTCCGCGTGGTCCAGCTCACGCCGCCCGGTTCGGCATGTTCGGTGCAACTGAGCGCCGCCGATTCGCCGCAGCGCTTGCGTAACCTGTATCTCGTCACCACAGACCTCGCAGCCGAGTGCGCCGCACTGGCGGCGCGAGGCGTCGCGGTCGGCGCATACCGGCACAAGGACCCGATCGATCCCTGGATGGGTGGCTGGAGCGCCGGGCTCGATCCGCAGCGCCGCGACTATGCGAGCTTTGCCGACTTCGAAGACCTGGACGGCAACATCTGGACGCTGCAGGAGCGCGGCTACCGTGCACCCTGATATGGACGACACGCTCCACGCGTTCAACCAGCTTCGTCCGCGCCTGCAGAAAATTGCTTATCGGATGCTGGCATCCGTGGCCGAGGCGGAAGATATCGTGCAGGACGTCTGGCTGCGCTGGCATTCGGCTGCTCATGACGGCATCGAGAACGCGGAAGCGTGGCTGGTCGCCGTCACTACGCGCTTATCGATCGACCGCCTGCGCGCGGCGAAGATGCAACGCGAGCACTACACGGGCATCTGGCTGCCTGAACCGCTGCTGACCGAATCACCGGTTACGCCGGAGGAAGTCAGCGAGCGGGCCGGCGAGGTGTCGGTCGCCTTCCTGATGCTGCTCGAACGGCTGACACCGGAAGCGCGCGCCGCGTTCCTGCTGCGCGAGGTGTTCGATATGGACTATGACGAAGTGGCCGAAGCGGTCGGCAAATCGGAAGCGGCGTGCCGTCAGCTGGTGAGCCGCGCCAGGGCGCAGTTGCGCGACGAGCGTCCGCGCTTTGAAGTGTCACGCGACATTCATCTGCGCTTGCTGCAAAGTTTTACGCGGGCCGTCGAGCTCGGGGATTTCGCCGGAATCCACGCGTTGCTCGCCGAAGATGCGATGTTGTTCGGCGACGGCGGCGGCAAAGTGCAGAGCTTTCCGGAACCGATGCTGGGCGGCAAGCGCATCGCGCAACTCTTCTATGCCCCCGTGCTGCGTTACGGCAGCGAGCTTCGCTACAGGCTCGTCGAACTCAATGGCGAGTGGGCGCTGTTGCGCTATCTCGAAGGCAAGCTCGAATCCGCGCAGTCATTCGAAACGGATGGCAGCCGCATCCTGCGCGTCTTCGTTCAACGCAATCCCGACAAGCTCGCGCGTATCGCCGCCACCTACGGCGGCTAGTCGATTCAAGTCTCCCGCGCGATAAGGCGCGGCGCCGGCCGATTGGTGTCTTGCGAGCAACGCCGTGAGTCCGATCGCCTATCTACCGCCGCGTGCCCGGCAACTCTACGATGGTTTCGTGCGGCCCGGTGCCGCTAGCGCTTCACCGCAAAAAACACCTGCGAGGCCACGGGTGTTTCGATCATTGTCGCCAGGAGAAATCATGTCTCAGCGTATTAACTATATTCAGCAATCGCCGGAGCTGTTCAAGAAATTCGTCGACTTCAGCACGCGCGTGAAGGACGGCACGATCGAGCAGTCGATCCACGATCTCGTGACGATTCGCGCATCGCAAATGAACGGCTGCGGGTTTTGTGTCGATATGCACGTGAAGGAAGCGCGCATTCACGGCGAACGGGAGCTGCGTATTCATCATGTCGCAGTCTGGCGTGAGTCGACGCTCTTTGCGCCGCGCGAACGCGCCGCGCTCGCATGGACGGAAATCCTGACCAGACTGCCTGAGCACGGCGTGCCGGACGATATCTATGAAAAGGTGCGCGGCCAGTTCTCCGAAAAGGAATTGTCCGACCTGACGTATGCGGTGATGGCGATCAACGGCTGGAACCGCGCGAACGTCGCGTTCAATACCGTGCCGGGTTCGGCCGACAAGGCATTCGGCCTCGACAAGGCGAATCTCGCCTGAGCGGCGGCACGCCGCAGTCAGGTCTCTTTACCTTCGGCCCGCCTGGCGGGCCGTGTCCTTTGGAGGACGCATCATGTTTCGCTCGAAAATATCCGCGATGGCGCTGGTGGCGGTCACCGGATCGCTGATGATGGGCAAGGCGCGCGCCGACGCGCCCGCAGCCATCGTCACGCCGGTCATGACGCAGCCGCTGTCCGACTACCCGGGCAAGGAAGCGCTGATGATCACCGTCGAGTATCCGCCCGGTTCCGTCGACCCCGTCCATCGGCATTACGCGCACGCGTTCGTCTATGTGCTGGAAGGCAGCATCGTGATGCAACTGAAGGGCGGCAAGGAAGTGACGCTCAAGCCCGGGCAGAGCTTCTACGAAGGCCCGAACGATGTCCATACTGTGGGACGTAACGCGAGCCAGACGGAACCCGCGAAATTTCTCGTGGTGTTGCTGAAGAACAAGGGCGCGCCGGTGCTGGTGCCGGAAAAATAAGCGATGCGGCACACGCGCGGTGTTCGGCTGAAAAGCGACGCACGATGTCACAAACCGAAGTGCTCATCCGTCTAGTCGGGTGTGGACCCAACTATGTGTGCGCTTCGATGTCAGACTACGCCCCCCGCCGATTCGTTAGCGGCGCCGACGATCCGTTTGCGAGCAGTTTTGCAACCAGTTATGCCGGCGTCGTCTCTTTTCTTGCCGTTGCCGACGAAGGCAGCTTTGCCAGAGCGGGCGACCGCCTCGGCATCGGCCGTTCATCGGTCAGCCGCAATGTGCAGAAGCTCGAGGCTCAACTCGATACGCGTCTGTTTCTTCGTACGACCCGCAGTACGTCGCTGACGCGCGAGGGCGAACTGTTCTACGAGAACTGCCGCCCAGGCGTCGAGCGCATCGTGCACGCGCTCGACGAGATGCGCGAATTGCGCCACGGTCCGCCGCGCGGCCAGTTGCGCATCTGTTCGACCGCCGGCTTCGGACGCAAGATCGTTGCGCCGCTGTTGCGAGGCTTTCACGCGCAATATCCGGAGATCGCGCTGGAGCTGGTGCTGAACGACCGTCTCGCGGATTTCACCGCCGATCGCATCGACGTGTCGTTTCGCGACGGACGCATGGAGGACAGCGAGATCGTCGCGCGGCAGCTGATACCGATGCAGATGATCGTCTGCGCATCGCGTGAATATGCGCGTATTCACGGCTTGCCGCGCGATCTCGACGAACTGGCCGGGCACCGCTGCATCAACTTCCGGATGGCGTCGGGCCGCATCCGCGAGTGGGAGTTCAAGGCCGCCGGGCTTTTGCAGCGGCGCGTGCCGGTTGCACGGCACACGTTCAACGACCCGGACCTGATCCTGCAGTCGGTGCTGGATGCGCAGGGCATCGCGCAATTGCCGGCCTATCAGGTGCGCGATCTGCTTCGCGACGGACGCCTCGTCAACTGCCTCATGCAGCATGCGCCGGACGACGGCGGTCACTACATCTGCTATCTCAGCCGCAAGCATCTTCCCATGAGAATTCGCGTGTTCGTCGATTACATGATCGAGCATACGCGTCGGCTCGACCTGGATTGCATGACCGCACTGCAAACGCTCTCGAGCGTCGAGTGACGACAGGTCCGGCACCGCACCGGCAACGCCGCAAGGATACGGAAAAAGGCGAGTAGTAACGCTGCTGCTCGTATCGTCGAAGGTTCCTCATGATGAATGGTATCGATCCCTGGTTGCAAATCGTCAAATGGTTGCGCGGACATCCTCCTGAAGTGGCGCGCGCGGTTCGCAGGAGCACGTATGCCGCGCGCGAGTTCGGGCGCGAGTTTGGCCGCGAGTTTGGCCGTGAGGCGGGCCACGAGTTTGGCAACGAGTTGGGCAAAGACAAGCAGCCGCGCGCGATGGCCAATCTGCTGTCGATCAGCCGTATCGAATGGCAGACCGACTCGAGGATACTCGTGTCGTGGAGCGACCCGACGCTCGGCCGGTATCAGGATCAAACCTGGCGCGCCGGCTTCGCGCGCACGGCCGGTGTGTGCGGATTGACGGGCATGCCGGTGCGCCGCGGCGATGCGGTCTACAAGCCGCTGATACGCGCGGGGGCGAGACCGCTGAACGCGTTCGATATGATTCTCGCGACTACCTTGAAGCAGAAATCGGAAGGCTTGCCGATCAATTGAGATTCGACTGGTGACGATCGACGGATCGCAGGCCTGACGGTCGGCCGCGCGTGATACGCGCTGCATCAATCTCATTCCACGCGTCGCGTTTCACGACGCGCATCGTCTCATTGCGACGAAAAAGGCCGGCTTTGATGCGTTATTCGTGCGACGCGCGGGCCATATGTGCGCCGATTATTAAGGCAACGCTAAAAATACTCAGTCAAACCCGTCGACCACGATAACTGCCATGACGAACGACGTCCTGCACATTGCCGAAGCGCAAGCGGCCCGCGCGCTTCAGGATTTACCGCTGCCGTTTGCCGTGCTGTTCGAACGCGGCGAGGTATCGGTCGAACTGTATGCGCCGCGCGGCGAAGACAAGCAGTCGCCGCACACGCGCGATGAGCTCTATATCGTCGCTTGCGGGTCAGGCGTCTTTCGCCGCGCGAACGAGACATGCGAGTTCCGTGCGGGCGATCTGCTTTTCGTCCCGGCGCACGTCGAGCATCGCTTCGAGCGCTTTAGCGACGACTTCAGAACGTGGGTGATTTTCTTCGGCCCGCAGGGTGGCGTGCAGGCGTGAGCGATTCGCTCTGGATCATGCGCGGCGTCGTAACCTTTCGTCTTCAGGTGCGCTAGACTGCGGCAAACGCGAGTGTGCTGCCTGCGGCGCGCTTGTCCGCTCCACTTTTCACATACGGATTCGAAAGGGGCCGTCATGGCAAAAGATGAGATTGTCTGGGGTGTGCTGGGCGCGGCAAAGATCAACGACAAGGTCGTGCCGCCGATGCACCGCGCTCCCAAATGCCGGGTAAAGGGCATTGCGTCGCGTCAGCCGGAGAAAGCCCGCGAAGCCGCGGCGAAGTATGGCCTTGCAGTGGCGTATGACAGTTATGAGGCACTGCTTGCCGACCCGGAAATCGATGCGGTCTATATTCCGCTGCCGAATCACCTGCACCTGGAATGGGCGCTCAAATCGGTCGAAGCGGGCAAGCACGTGTTGTGCGAGAAACCGATCGGCCTGAATGCGGAACAGGCGGAGCGGTTGATCACGGCGCGCAACAAGAGCGGCTGCTACATCCAGGAAGCCTTTATGGTCCGCACGCATCCGCAATGGCTCAAGGTGCGCGCGTTGATCGAAGAGGGCGCGATCGGCGAATTGCGTGCGATCAGCGGCGGCTTTACCTACTTCAACACCGACGCGAACAATATTCGCAACAAGCATGACATCGGCGGCGGCGGTCTGCTGGATATCGGCTGTTATCCGATTACGACGTCGCGCTTCGTCACCGGAAGCGAGCCGCAGCGCGTGGTGTCGCTGATCGAGCGCGACCCGGCGTTCAAGGTGGACCGGGTCGGTTCCGTGCTGATGGATTTCGATGGCGTCCAGGCGAGCTTCTTTTATTCGACACAGCTGCACCCGTATCAGCGGATGCAATTTCACGGCACCACTGGGCGCATCGAAGTCGAAATTCCGTTCAATGCGCCGAACGACCGGCCGACGCGCGTGCTGGTAAGCGAACGCACGGCTGATGGAAGCAGTGCCGAACGCTGGCTGGAGTTTCCGATATGCGACCAGTACGGAGTGGCGGCCAATGTATTCGCCGAGGCGATCCTGAGCGGCGGACGTCAGGCAGTTCCGCTGGAAGACGCACGATTGAATATGCGCGTGATCGACGCGGTTTTCCGGTCGGCTCAGTCGGGTGCGTGGGAGACGATCTGACGTAATCCGCCGCTAGCGGATTTCCCGCGCCACGCTCTGCAGTTTCGTGAACGCGCGATAGCGCGCGTCGTGCAGCGTCGCCGTCTCACCCGCAGCCGGTGCGTAAGTTCGCGCAATGCGCGACATCTGGGCCATCGCCGTGCGCACATCGCCGAAGAGGCCGCCCGCGACGCCGCCGAGCATCGCGGCGCCAAGCAGCACCGGTTCTTCCGCGTGCGTGGCGAGCACCGGCTTGCCGGTCGCGTCCGCAAGCAACTGCCGCACGAGATCGAGCCGCCCCGCGCCGCCGCTGATCACCACCTGTTCGATCGGCGCGTCGGCGTCAGCCTGCGTTTCGATAATCTGACGCAGGCCATAACCGATGCTGCAAATGCCCGCGATATACAGCGCGACGAGACTGTCGAGACCGGTCTCCATCGTCAGACCCGCGATTACCGCTCGCGCATGCGGATCGGCGAAAGGCGCGCGGTTTCCCAGAAACTCCGGAACCACATGCAGGCCTTCGGCGAGCTTCACCGCGTCCGACAAACCGTCTGCGCCGTCCGCGTGCTGCGTCGCGAGACCGGCGAGCATCACCGGCAGCGACTGGCCTGCCTGCCCGGCCTGTTTTTGTGCGGTTTGCGCTAACGGGTGCATCGCGAGCAATCGCTCGATCGCTGCGCCGGCCACCGATTGCCCGCCTTCGTTGAGCCACGCATCGGGCACCATCGCGGAGAAATAAGGTCCCCACACGCCGGGCACGAAGACCGGCTGGCGGGTCGTCGTCATCGTGCATGACGACGTGCCGAACACGTAGCCGAGGCACGACTCGGGTTTGCCTTCGGCGCCGACCGTGCCGATACCGCCGGCGTGCGCATCGATCACGCCGGTGGCGACCGGCGTTCCCGCGCGCAACCCGAGCTCCGCGGCCGCGTGCGCGGTCAGGCCGCTGCCAAGCGGCGTGCCCGGTTCGACGACGCTCTGGCCGATGCGTGCAAAACCTTCATCGGCCAGCACGCCGAGGCCGACTGTGCGGAAGTAGCTTTCGTCCCAGCGCCGCTCGTGCGCGAGATAGGTCCATTTGCAGGTGACGGTGCAGGTCGAGCGCGACAGGTCGCCGGTTGCGCGCCAGGTCAAAAAATCGGTCAGATCGAAGAACTGCCACGCCGACGCGAAAACGGCCGGCCGGTTTTCCAGCAGCCACAGCAGCTTTGGCGTTTCCATTTCCGGCGAGATCTTGCCGCCGACGAATTTCAGCACGTCGTGGCCGGTCGCGTTGATGCGTTCCGCCTGCTCGAGCGCGCGATGGTCCATCCACACGATGATGTTGCGTTCCGGTTGCTCCGACGGCCCGACGGGCAGCGGCTGTCCGCCCGCGCCCAGCACGACGAGCGAGCAGGTCGCGTCGAAGCCGATGCCGGCGATCTGCGCGGGCGCTATCGCGGCCTGCCTGAGCGCTTCCTGCACCGAATGGCAGACGGCATTCCAGATCTCGCCGCTCGACTGCTCGACGATCGCGCCGCTCTCATGGAACACGGTGATGTCCTGCTTCGCCGACGCGACCATATGGCCGGCGGCATCGAAGATGCCGGCGCGCGCACTGCCTGTGCCGACGTCGACGCCAATGACATAGCGCGTATTGTTCGTCGCGCCGGTGGTCGGGTTGCCTGAGGTCATAGGTCAATGCTTCTCATGAAAAGGGTGGTGCAAGGCGCGATTGCGAAAGCGGGCAGTGCCGCCTGATCGCGCGTGGCAATGCGCTGACGCGAGGCGCGCACCGCACACGATCTCGCCAATTTCGCGTGTCAAAGATCGACGCTGTTCGGCAGAATCACCAGATCGCGGATCGTCACATTGCGCGGCCGCGTCAGCATGAAGACGATCGCATCGGCCACTTCCTCCGGCTGCATCAGGCTGCCCGATGCAAGCGCTTCGTCCATCTTCGCCTGGGGCCAGTCGTCGAGCAGCGCGGTCACCACCGGGCCCGGCGCGACCGCGCCGACCCGCACGCCGTGTTTCGCGAGCTGGCGCCGCGTGGTGTGCACAAACGCCTGCACCGCGAATTTCGAAGCCGTGTAGATCGGTTCCCACACGACCGGAACGATGCCCGCGATCGAACTGGTGAAAATGATATCGCCGGTTTTCTGCGCGACCAGATGCGGCAGCACCGCGTGCACCGAGCGGAACGCGGCGTTGATGTTCAGATTCAGCATCCGGTCCCAGTCGTCCGGATTGCCGTTCGCCACTTCGCCGCCAATATACGCGCCGGCGTTCGCATGAAAGATGTCGAGGCCGCCGGCGAGCTCGAGAATTCCCGGCAGCATCGCCGATACCTCCACCGGTTTCAGCAGATCGACGGCGAGCGGCAACGCGTTCGGCCCGAGTTCCGCACAGCACGTCGCGAGCCGGTCTTCGGCGCGGTCGATCAGCACGACCTTCACGCCCTGTTCGACCAGCGCGCGTGCGCACGCAAAGCCGATACCCGATGCCGCGCCGGTGATCGCGGCGACCTTTCCGTTGATGGATTCAGACATTGACTCGACTCCTCTATCACTTGAATTACGCGCGGCCATGCGAGACGCGAGACTGCCGCGCCAGCGAGTCGACGATCACCGCGATCGCGAGCACCGCGCCGGTAATCATGAAACGCAGCGACGACGACAGGTTCAGCAGCGTCAGGCCGCTTGCGATCGACTGGATCACGATAATGCCGAGCACCGCCGAATACGCGCTGCCACGGCCGCCGAAGAGGCTCGTGCCGCCGATCACCGCGGCGGCGATCGCGTTCAGGTTCACGTCGCCGCTGCCGGCCTGCTGGCTCGCCGAGGCGAGGCGTGCGGCGGTCAGCACGCCGCCGAACGCGGCGAAGCTCGCGCACAGCACGAATGCGCTCGTGTAGATCGCGCCGACCTTGATGCCGGCGCGCCGCGCCGCTTCCCGGTTGCCGCCGACCGCGTTCATCGAGCGGCCCCAGCGGGTACGCGTAAGCGCATAGTCCATCGCGACCGCGAGGAACAGGAAGACGCCGAACATCAACGGCACGCCGCGCCCCTGGTTCAGGTAGGCGACCACGATCTCGAGGAAGACGGTGAGCGCCACGCTGCGGGCGAGCAGGCCGCTGACCGACGGCGCCGAAAGACGCGCGATGCGGCGGCGTTCGCGCGTGCGCAAGCCGATCAGCAGAATCGCCGCACCGGGCAACAGCGCGAGAATGTGCGACGCGATGGCGGGGATGATCATCAGTTGCCCGAAGTTGACCATCGTCGAGCCGTACGGCAGGTTGATCGAACCGCTCGAGCCGAGCACGTAGAGCTGCATGCCGAGAATCGCGAGCAGCCCGGCCAGCGTCGAGACGAAGCTCGGCATGCCGAGCCGGTTCAGCAGCAGCGCATACAGCGCGCCGATCGCCGCGCCGACGGCAATCGCGACGATGATCGCGGGCAGCACCGGCCAGCCCTCGTTGACCCACAGCGTGCCGACCAGCGCCGACGCGAAGCCGCTCATCGAGCCCACCGACAGATCGATTTCGCCGACCAGCAGCACGCACACGATGCCGAGCGAAATTACGCCGACCGTCGAACAGTCGAACAGCAGGTTCACCAGATTGTTGGCGGACAGGAACACCGGGTTCAGACTGGTGAACACGGTCCAGATAATGATCAGCCCGGCGATGACCGGCAGCGATCCGAGATCGCCGGAGCGCACGCGGTCGATAAACGCGGCCACGCTGTCGCGCACGCCGGCCGCATGTTTGACACGCACGTCGCTGCGATCGAGCAGCGTGGACGGGGCTCGCGCAGGTTGCGTCGCGGGTTGCGTCGCAGGTTGGTCGTCAGGCAGTGAAGCGCGCTGGGTTGGCTTGCTCATGATGGTTCCTTTCACTGGACGTCCTGGCGGCTCTGGCGCCGCCCGGCGCGGCGCGAGACGGCGTTCTCGGTGGCGCCGGTGATCGCGGCCACCAGCTCTTCACTGGATGAGTCCGGGTAGAAGACACCGTTGTTGCGGCCCAGACGCAGCACGACGATGCGGTCGGCCACCGCGCGCACGTCTTCCATGTTGTGGCTGATCATGATCACCGCGTGGCCGCGGTCGCGCACCCGTTCGATCAGGTTCAGCACTTCGGCGGTCTGCGCAACGCCGAGCGCGGCGGTCGGCTCGTCGAGCATGATCAGCTTCGGGTCGAGCAGCAGCGAACGCGCGATCGCGACGGTCTGGCGTTGCCCGCCCGAGAGCGACGCGACCACGTCGCGCACGCTTGGAATGCGCGCCGACAATTCGTTGAGCAGCGTCCATGCGCGCACTTCCATCTGCACCTCGTCGAGGCGCAGCGGACTGAGCTCGCGGCCGAGAAAAATATTCGCGACGACATCGAGGTTCTCGCACAACGCGAGGTCCTGAAACACGGTCGCGATGCCCAGATCGAGCGCGGTGGCCGGATCGGACAGCGTGACCTGCCGGCCGCCGAAGGTGATCGTGCCGGCGCTCGGCTGATGCACGCCCGCCAGCACTTTCACGAGCGTCGATTTGCCCGCGCCGTTGTCGCCGACCAGCGCGACCACTTCGCCGGCGCGCACGTCGAGCTCGATGTCGGTGAGGGCCGAGACGGCGCCGAAGTGTTTCGAGATGCCGCGCAGGCTCAGCACGATCTCGCCGGGCGTCCCGCCGTGTTGCGTGGCGGGCGTCGCGGTGGGGGTGGAGTTCTCAGTCATGACAGGGGTGCCTCTTTGTTGCCGGCGCGAGCGGCCCGCTTCGAGGCGGTCCGCCGCGCCGTGTCGCTTCGATCGTGTGCGCCGCTCAGTTGCCGATGCCCAGCTTCTTGCAGCCTTCCGCATAACGGTCGGTGCACAGTTCCTTCGCGCTCGCGAAACCCTTGTCGACCACTTCCGCCTTCAGGTTCTTCTGCGTGATCACGGCGGGCTTGAAGAGCTGGCTCGGCGTGTTGAACAGCTTGATCTCGCCCTTGGGCGCCTGCCCCGACAGGAAACCGACCGCCACCTTCGCCGCCGCCGCCGCGACGATCTCGCTCGGCTTCAGGATCGTGTTGTACTGGTCGCCCGCGATAATCAGCTGCAGGCCTGCCAGCGTCGCATCGTTGCCGGTGACGGGCGGCACCGGGTTCACGCCCGCCGCCTTGAACGCCGCGATGGTGCCGCCGGCTGTGCCGTCGTTCGCGGCCACCACGCCGACGATCTGCGCACCGAACCGGGTGATCTGGCCGCTGACCCATTGCTGTGCCTTCGGCGGCGCCCATTCGGGCGTGTCGTACTCGGAGAGCGTCTTGTAGCCGCCGCCCTGCAGGCCCGCGTGGATGCCCTTCCTGATCAGCCCCGCGGCGGCATCGGTGGGCGAGCCGTTGACCTCGAGCACGCCGCCTTTACCGGTCGGCACGTTCGTCTCCTTCATGTGCTGGACGAGCGATTGCGCGATCGACTTGCCGATCTCCTCGTTGTCGAACGACACGTAGTAATCGGCCGGTGTCGACGGCACGGGACGGTCATACGCGATGACCTTGATGCCCTGGCTTTGCGCCATATGAACCAGCGACGCGGCGGCCGTGGAATCCACCGGGTCCAGCACGATCACTTTCGCGCCTTGCGCGATCACCGAGTTGAACTGTTGCTGCTGCTGCGACACGTCGGCATTCGCGTTCTGGTAGAGCACCTTGCAGTCGGGGCAGAGCTTGCTCATTTCGGCCTTGAAGCCGGGAAAGTCGTGTTGCTCATAGCGCGTCGACGCGTGGTCGGGCATCAGAAAGGCGACCGTGCCGCTCGGCGCGGCGAATGCCGCGGTGCCGCTCATCAGCGTGACGCTCAGCACGGCGGTGCGGATCAGCTGCGTGGATGGTTGGTTCATCGAGTGTCTCCGTTGTTAGAAAACTTCTATATGGGTGCTGCCATCGCCGGGTGCCGGGTGCGGCTTCCTGCCGATATTCGTTCGCGATACGTCGATTCGGCCCGGGTCATCGAACCAACGGGCAGAGGGCGCGCCGTTGTCGTTCGGCCGCACGGCCGGCCGGAAACACGTCGAATCTCGCTGTGCCGGACGCGGTGAAGCCCGCGCATCCTCGGGCGCATTGCGCGCACACGGACCCAATTGCTTGCCGCACGCGCGCTAGCCGGGCGCCGCCGCCGCGTGCACCGCATCGTGCGATTCGTTCCGGCTCGCCGCGTTGAGTTGCTGATACGCGCGCCATCGGGACGGCGACATCTCTTTCAGCAACAGGAACTGGCGATTGAAATTCGACAGGTTGTTGAAGCCGACCTGATAGCAGATATCGGTGATGCTGAGTTCGCCGGCCATCAGCAACTGGCATGCGAGATTGATGCGCAGCCGGTTGACGTACTGCACGAACGGCACGCCGGTATGGCGGCGGAAATAGCGCGAGAACGCGCTGACGCTTTGCCCCGCCAGCGCGGCCAGCTCCGCTTCGCGCAGATCCTGCGACAGGTTCTTGCCGATGAACGACAGCACATGGTTGATACGCGTCTGCGCGTAGTGCGCGGGGTCCGCCCGATACGCGTCGCTCGCGAGCTTCACCGGGCCGGCGCCTTGCGCGAGCCGGTCGAACAGTTCGATAAACAATGCGATGCGCCGCAGGCCCTGTGCACCCAGCATGTCGCGCAGCACCGGCGCGACGGCCGCGCCCGTTTCCGGAGAGAACAGCACGCCCCAGCGGGACGCATCGAGTAACGGCTCGACACGCCTGAATTCGGGGAAAGCGGCCGTCGCGCGCGCGACGAACTCCGCATCGAATTGCAGAACGAGGCAGCGCTCATCGACGCGTTCGCCGTGCGGCACATTGCTGACCCAGTTGTGCGGCAGGTTCGAGCCCATCATCACCAGATTGCCGGGCGCGAAATTGCCGATGTAGTCGCCGACGAAGTATTTGCCCGTCGTCGCCGTAATCAGATGAATCTCGTACTCGGGATGGAAATGCCAGCGCACCGTGCGATACGGATACCCATGCGACCACACCTTGAACGACTCATCGCGCGGCACCGCGACCAGTTCGAGGTCCGGCTGCGCGCTCGTCGCGCGGTGGGTGTCCCGGTCTGTCGGGGTATCTCGAAGGGCCTGCATCTGTCGTCCTCCTGCACCGGCTTTTCCTTTCTGGGCAGCGCGTATTTTTGTCGTGATTGCCATGATCGAAAATTAGCGTTGTCGACGTTATCTCACCACTGAAAATAAGGCCGCAAACCGATACTTTTTTGCATTCGGGTTAGCCCTGATGCGGCTCGAAGTCAATTTTTGTGCAAGGCAGCAGCGGTGGCAGCCGCTTCCGCATCAGCGCTTTGGGGGTGGCGGAACAGGCGGGGGCATATCGCGCCGGGCGTCGGGAGAGCCGCCCGGATGAAACTGCGGGCGCATTTCGCGCGCGGCTATAATCGCGCTCAAACAATGACCCGGGAAGTCCGACTCGTGAAGAAGATCATTGCATTCGTGCCGGTTGCGCTTGTTGCCCCTGTTGCGCTTGTTGCGCCTGTTGCTGTCATTGCGCTCGCACTCGCCGGCTGTTCGTCGGCCGACAAGGAAGAGCAGCGGGCCGCGGCGTTCGAGCACAACGAAGCCAACCTCGTCGTCGCGCAACGCAACGCGGCGGTCGATTGCAGCGATGCGGCGCAGTGCGACGCCGCGTGGGCGCTTACAAAGCGCTATATCGAGCAGCATTCGAACACGCATGTGACGCGTGCGGACGCTTTCTCGATCGATACCGACGTGCCGTCGAGTTCCGGCGATGCGTCTTTCTCGGCGACGCGTGTGGCGAAAGGGGCCGGCGCGACGCTGACTCTCTATGCACAGTGCCGCGGCATGTACGGGCCGAACGACGCGAGAGGCTCGGACTATGCGGAGTGCGCGGCAAAGATTCTCAAGACGCAGAATGGCTACGTCGCGTTTCTGAAGTCGAATGTGTCGGGTCAGCCGGCGCCCAAATAATGCCGCGACGGCCCTTCGCGCACGGGTCGCGCACCTGTCGCGCGACGCGGCGTGATTCGTGTGTTGTTTGGCTCTTGACCCAATCAGTCAAGCAAGTGGTCGAATCTGCGTAATCGGGACGTGGCGCCGGCGGCCGAAGCCTTACAGACTTCTGCAAGGTCAGGCAAAATACGCGCTGGTGATGCCGTGCCGATGCTCCGTTCTCCCTTCGAACGGATCCAGGCGGCGTCGCCGGACTCCGCCTTCCCGACGCCTTCATGAACCACGACCTCCCAGATTCCTCCGCTACACCCGCGCGTATTCCGAACTCGCCGCGCTTCCTGCTGCTTCTGATCTGCATGTTCGCCTCCGCGGGGCAGCTTGCCATCGACATCTACGTGCCCGCGCTACCCGAAATGGCGCGTTTCTTCGCAACGTCGCCGCAGGCGATCCAGTCGAGCGTGTCCGGCTACATGGCCGCGTATGCGTTCGGCCAGCTCATTTTCGGGCCGATAGCGGATGCGCACGGCCGCAAGCCGGTGCTGGCGTTCGGGATGATTGTCTTTACGATCGGGTGTCTGCTGTCGCTCGCCGCGCCGAATCTGGAGACCTTCATTCTCGCCCGCTGCCTGCAGGGTTTCGGCATTGCCTCCACCAACCTGCTTACGAAAGCGATCATCACCGATTGCTTCTCCGGGCAGGCGCTGATGCACGCGTTCACCTATATGTCGATCGCGTGGGGGCTCGCGCCGATCGTCGCGCCGGTTATCGGCGCGCATCTGCAGACACTGTTCGGCTGGAAGGCGTGCATGGTTTTCCTGCTCGTCTATTCGGTGGTGATGTGGGTGACGTTGTGGCGCTATCGCGAAACGCTGCCGAAGCCGGTACGTCTCGCGCCGCGCACGCTGATCACCAATGCGCGCATGGTGCTGGCGAGCCCGGTGTTCCAGAGCTGCTTTCTCGCGCAAGGCCTGTGCTACAGCATCATTCTCGTATTCAATATTGTCGGGCCGTTCATGGTGCAGAACACGCTGCACAATCCGCCGACTTACTTCGGCTATCTCGCGCTCGGCATCGGGCTGATGTATTTCCTCGGCGGGTTGTCGAATCGCTTGCATGGGTCGCGTCTGCCGACCGCGGAGCAGCGGCTGCGCATCGGTGCGCGCGTCATGGCAGGCGCCTCGATCGCGATGTTGCTGCTCGCGCTGACGATCGGTCTGCACGTATGGACGCTTGCGATACCAGTGCTCGTGATGGGGTTCTGCGCGGGCGCGATGTATCCGACGCTGATGGCGAAAGGCAATTCGCTGTTTCCGCACATTGCGGGTTTGACGAGTGCGATTCTCGGCTGCGCGCTGCTGCTCGTTTCGTCCGCGATGATGGGGCTCGCGGGCTTCGTATCGGTGCAGATCCTGACGCCGCTCGCGGTATTCTTTGTGATTCTCGCGTTTACGGTTGTCTGGATGGTGACGAAGCTGTTGCGGCATCTGGCGCAACAGCAGTCCGACGCGGCTGTGCGCCGTAGCGGCGAAGTCGCCTGAATACATCGCGATGTCGGCCGCGCGGCGGTCGGCTCGTAGTAAGTGTTGCACCCAATTCTTCTTCGTCCAGCCTGGAGCACACCATGCGCATTGCCATTCTCACTTTCGAGGGCTTCAACGAACTGGATTCGCTGATCGCGCTTGGCATTCTCAACCGTGTGAAGAAGCCGGACTGGCAGGTGTCGATCGCAAGTCCGGCGGCGCAGGTCCGCTCGATGAACGGCGTGGTGCTGGAGGCGCAAGCGTCGCTGCAAGAGGCGTCGCAGGCTGACGCGGTGCTGGTCGGCAGCGGCATGCTGACGCGCGAGGTCGTCGCGGATCCGGCGCTGATGTCGCAGTTGCAGCTCGACCCCGAACGGCAACTGCTGGGCGCGCAGTGCTCGGGCACGCTCATTCTCGCGAAACTCGGGCTGCTGCAAGGTGTGCCGGCCTGCACCGATCTGACCACGAAGCCCTGGGTTGAAGAGGCGGGCGTGCAGATCGTCAACCAGCCGTTCATTGCGAACGGCAATGTCGCGACGGCGGGCGGTTGCCTCGCATCGCAGTATCTGGCCGCGTGGGTGATCGCGCGTCTGGAGGGAATCGAAGCGGCGCGCAGTGCAATGCATTATGTGGCGCCGGTCGGAGAGAAGGACGAATATGTCGAGCGCGCGATGCGGAACATCGCACCGTATCTCGAGCCGGCCACAGTGGCCTGAAAACGCACTTCGCGCCAACCCGCGGGATGCGGCAGCGCGACGGCGCCGGCGAGCCGTGCGCTGCTGCGTCGCTTCCTGGTTCTCTCAGCGGCCGAGTTGTGTCGACATCGCGATATCTTGCTGTGCTTCGAGCGCCGCAAGACGTTGCGTGAGCGCGCGATGCACGACCGTGTAAGCATCCGCGCCTAACACGAGACGTTCGGGCGCGGTATCCGCATCCGTTGCTGCGATGATGGCTTGTGCAACCTTGCGCGGATCGCCACCGTAGTTCGCGTCTCCCGCTTCTCTGGACCGGTGGCGGAACATGCCGACAGCCGTCTGCTCATACGCGTCGATCGGCTCCGCCTGCACGGCGTTCGCGTTGAACGATGTGCGCATGCCGCCGGGCGCGACGATCGTCAGCTGGATGCCGAACGGTGCGACTTCGTGTCTGAGCGCGTCGGTAAAGCCTTCGAGCCCCCACTTCGCCGCATGGTAGAGGCTCGCGGTCGGAAAAGCGGCCTGGCCGCCCATGCTCGAAATCTGCACGATCCGCCCGCCGCGCTGCTTGCGCATCTGCGGCAGCACGCAACGCGTCACCTGTATCGGTGCGAGCAGGTTGACCGCGAACTGGCGTTCGATCTGCGCGTCCGACACTTCTTCCGCCGCGCCGCGCAAGACATATCCTGCATTATTGACAAGCACGTCAATTTTTCCCCATGCGGTCGCGACGCTGTTGATCGTCTGCTGCATTCGGTCTGTGTCGCGGATGTCGAATGCTTCGACCGTGAGCGCGTTTCCATATCGCTGTTGCAGGTCGGCGAGCGCATCGGCTTTGCGGACCACGGCCGCCACGCGATCGCCGCGCGCGAGTGTGAGTTCGACCAACTGCCGGCCGAGCCCACTGGAGGCACCGGTAATCAACCATACTTTCTGCACGACTTCCCCCGCTTGAGTGTGCGCACCGGCCGTCGAACCGACGGCCGTTCATGGTGATGACAGCCGGCCGGCGCCGCTTATTCCATATCGCCTGCGCGAGTGATGCACGAATGGTGCGGTGGTGGCAGGCAAGCGTGCTTTCGGATATCGTCGTCATGCTTTCAAAAGATGTTGCGTGCGCAAGCAGAGTGATGTTTCAGACAGCGGAAAAAACAGCACACACGGTTGCCACGCACCCGGCAATCGTGACGTTGCCACGCGCCTCGAACCATCCGCGTCGAGGAGAGGTCAGGGGAGACACCCGATATGCATTCAATCAGGCGTAGAGCGCTCATCAACGCGGCGCTCGGCATCGCGGCAACCGGTTGCGTGCCGCCGCTCATACCGCTCGTCACCGGGCAGGAGCCGGTGCGCGAGCCGGCGCGAACCACCCGCCGCGTGCGTGTTACCGATCCTGACTGGCCGTCGCGAGCCGAATGGGCCGCGTTGAACGGAAAGGTAGGCGGCCGCTTGCTCGAGCTGTCATCGCCATTCGCTGCCTGTCGGAACGCGCCGCGCAGCGCGGCTTGCCGCGATGTGCTCGCGCAACTCAAGAACCCGTATTTTCTCGGCGACGATCCGGCTTTGACGCAGAGCTCGGGCTGGATCGACGCATGGACTTCAACGCCCAGCGTTTATGCAGTTGCGGCCGAGCAATCGAACGATGTCGCACAGGCCGTCCGGTTCGCACGGGAGCATCGGGTCAGGCTAGTCATCAAAGGCGGCGGCCACAGTTACCAGGGCACATCGAACGCGCCCGACTCGCTGTTGATCTGGACCCGGCGCATGCGCGGAATTCGTCTGTACGACGCATTCGTTCCGCTGGATTGCGAAGGCGACATGCCGCCTCAGCCCGCAGTCACCGTAGCGGCAGGCGAGATGTGGATGCACGTCTACGACGCGGTGACGACGCGCGGCGGCCGCTATGTGCAAGGCGGCGGTTGCGCGACGGTGGGTGTCGCGGGCCTCGTGCAAAGCGGCGGCTTCGGAAGCTTTTCGAAGAAATTCGGCACAGCGGCCGGTTCGCTGCTGGAAGCGCAGGTGGTGACGGCCGATGGCATCGAGCGGATCGTCAACGCGCGTACCGACCCGGACCTGTTCTGGGCGCTCAAGGGCGGAGGCGGCGGCAGCTTCGGCGTGGTGACGAGCGTGACGCTCAAGACGCATCCGCTGCCCGACTATGTCGGCGTCGTATCGGCAGTGCTCAGGGCCTCATCGCCGCAAGCGTTTCGACGTCTGATCGATCGCTTTCTCGCGTTCTACGCGGACGCGCTACTCAACGAACATTGGGGCGAGACGGTATCCATGAGCCCGGATGGCACGTTGCGCATTTCGATGCTGTTCCAGGGCTTCGACCGCGTCGAAGCCGGGCGGATCTGGCAACCGTTCCTGCAGTCGGTGACGGAAACGGCCAGCGAGGTCCGTCTTGTCGAGCCGGTGCGGATCCAGTCGATTCCCGCTCGCCGTCTGTGGGACCCGGCGTTCATCATGAAACATGCGCCGGGCGTGATGGTCGCGGACGGCCGACCGGGTGCGGCGCCCGACAATGTATTTTGGGCTGCCGATCAGACCGACGCCGGCCGGTTCACGTACGGCTATGAATCGCTGTGGTTGCCGGCATCGCTGTTGGACCCGTCCGCACGCGCATCGCTTTCCGACGCGCTGTTTCAAACCAGCCAGCAGTGGAATGTTTCGTTGTCGTTCAACAAGGGGCTCGCCGGCGCGCCGGAAGACGCGCGCGATACCGCGATGAATCCGGACGTGCTCGATGCGTTCGCGCTGGCGATTATCTCGGGCGAAGGGGCGCCGGCGTTTGCGGGCATGCCGGGCGCGCCGGTCGATATCGCCGCCGCGCGGCAAGCGGCAATGCGCATTCGCGGCGCCGCGCAAAGCTTGCGCGTGGTGGCGCCCCACGCCGGCGCCTACGTATCGGAAAGCAGTTTTCATCAGGAAGACTGGCCACGCGCTTACTGGGGCGAGCATTACCCGATGCTTGATGCGGTGAAGCGGAAGTACGATCCGGATGGGCTTTTCTTCGTTCATCAGGGCGTGGCTTCGAATGAATGGGACCCTGAGGGCTTCACGCGACTGCAATAGATACCCCGGCTTGTCGCATCGCGAATGCGGATTCAGATGGCGTTTCGTTTCCACGTTTGCGCTTTCGAGCCTGAGCAGGTTCGGCTCGGTGGTGGAATAAGCGCGACTCGACAGTTGTGTTGAAGACGAGGCTCGTTGGATACAAGGTGCCCGAGTGGCTGATCGTGCTCGATGAAATTCCGCGTACCGGGATGGGCAAAGCGATCCATCCGCGCCTGCAGGAGCATGCGGCACAGGCCTGAGCGCGGCGCGCAGTATCTGCTTGCACGGCCTGGCGGCTGGCTGCCGGTCGCGCATCCTGGCGAGCCTTCCGCCTTCCTTCGGGTTACGATCACGGTATCGTCCATGCGGTATCGTCAGCAGGAGCGCCCGATGAAAGACGTGAAGGCTTTCGTATTCGATGTGTTCGGCACGTTGGTCGACTGGCGAGGCGGCGTTGCACGTGAGGCCGCGGCCTTTCTCCAACGGCATGGACGAAGCGCTCAGGAAGCCGACGCGTTCGCGGATGCATGGCGCGCGCTTTACCAACCGGCGATGGAGAAAGTTCGTCGGGGCGAGCGGCCGTTTGTGAAGCTCGATGTGTTGCATCGGGAAAACCTCGAGCAGGTGCTTGCCGTGTTTGGCATCGATGCCAGGCATCTGCATGCGCCGGAACTCGACGAGCTGAATCTGGCATGGCATCGGCTCGATCCGTGGCCCGATACGGTCGAGGGGCTGCGTCGGCTCAAATCGCGCTACATCATCGCGCCGCTGTCCAATGGCAACATCCGGTTGATGATCGACATGGCGAAACACGGCGGCTTGCCGTGGGATGCGATTCTGGGCGCGGAGGTTGCGCAGGCGTACAAGCCGTCGCCTGACGCTTACTTGCGCACGGCCGACGTGCTTGCATTGTCACCCGATCAGATATGCATGGTCGCCGCGCACAATAGCGATCTCGCGGCGGCGCAGACGTGCGGGTTCAGGACGGCGTTCGTTGCGCGGCCCTATGAACACGGGCCCGCGCAAACAATCGATTTGCAGGCGGAAGGGGCGTGGGACTGGGTGGCCGCCGATCTTGCCGAACTGGCCACGCAGGTTATCTGAGCGGAAAAACGCCGCTTTCCTTCAGGCGCGGCTCGATGATCGATGTCGCGCTCAGCGCTGCGATGTGTCCGTGCCGTTGACGAACGCATCCGCGAACTGATCCGAATAGAGTTCCGCGAGCGCGGCCCGCAGCGCCGCCGCGCGTTGCGCGCCGTACACCTCTTCGAACCGATTCTGCGCTTTGCGCCACAGGCGGTTTGCCTGCGTGAGCGCGGCCTTGCCGCCGGCAGTCAGCTGGACGCGCTTGCTGCGGCCGTCGAGCGCATCGGGAACCTGTGTCAGATACCCCGCACGTTCGAGCGGCTTGATGTTGCGCGCGAGCGCTGAACGGTCCAGCACCATCGCGTACGCGAGCTCGGTCATGGTCGGATTGCCGGCGCGATCGATGTGCACCAGGATCGAGCGCTGGGACACGCTCAGTCCGCACGGCGTCAGGAACGCGTCGTATAGCTGGCTGATGCGCCGCGTCGCCTTGCGCAGCGCGGCGCCATTGCAGACGAGCGGATCTTTCGGAATGGTCGGCGGCACGACATGACTCCCAGGCGGATGGCGCGCGGCACGCCTCGGGTGCACGCGGCTTCGGACTCGAATTCGACATGCGCAGTGTACTGCAGCTTGACCGATGTTGGCATGTGCAAGTAAATTGACGTCATGTTTTGTTTGCATATACCAATACTTTTCATCCGCCACCTTTCATGACATGTCATCGGTAAACGGCAATCCAGTTCCCTCCGCGGCGCCGCGCGCGGACAATCCGCGTCTGCGCCTGATGCTCGATGCGCCGATCGCGCCGACGCTTGTCCGCATGGCGTGGCCGAATATGCTGATGATGCTCGCGCAGTCGTCGACCGGGCTGGTCGAAACATGGTTTCTCGCGAAACTCGGCACCGATGTGCTGGCGGGTATCGCAGTGGTCGTGCCGGTGCTGATGTTGATGCAGAACATGTCGCAGGGCGCGATGGGCGGCGGCATTTCGTCGGCGGTCGCGCGTGCGCTGGGCGCCGGCGATGCGTCGCTGGCCGACCGGCTGCCGCGCCATGCGGTCGCGCTGAACGCCGCAATCGGCCTGGTTTTTTCCGTGCTGTTCGTGTGTTTTGCGCGGCCGCTGTTTGCGCTGCTCGGCGCGCGCGGCGCTGCGCTCGAGGCGGCCACCACATATGGTCACGTGCTGTTCGCGGGTCTCGTGCTGATGTGGGTGATGAACGCGCTCGCGAGCGTGATCCGCGGCACCGGCAATATGATGGTGCCGGGTGTGGTGATTTGCGGTGGCGCGGTATTGCTGATCCCGCTGTCGCCGTGCCTGATTTTCGGCGTCGGCCCTGCGCCGCGCCTGGGCGTGGCGGGCGGCGCTTATGCGCTGCTCGCCTATTACGCGGCGGGGACGGCGATTCTCGCGTGGTACTGCGCGAGCGGCCGCAATGCCGCGCGCCTGATGCGCGGCTTGCTCGAATGGGCGACGCTGCGCAACATCCTGACCGTCGGCGGCCTCGCATGCGTGAATCCGATTCTCACGAATGCGCTGATTGCGGCCACGACCGCCGCGGTCGGCGCGGCCGCGGGCACGGCGGCGCTCGCCGGTTACGCGACCGGCGCGCGCCTCGAATATCTGCTGATGCCGATCGCGTTCGGCCTCGGCGCGCCGATGGTCGCGTTAGTCGGTGCGAATATCGGCGCCGGTCAGGTGGATCGCGCGCGCCAGATTGCGCTAACCGGCGGCGCCCTCGCGTTTGCGATTGCCGAGACGGTGGGCGTGGCCGCGGCGATCTGGCCGCATGCGTGGCTGCGTCTGTTCGGCGCCGACGCGCGCCTGCTCGAAACCGGCACGCTGTACCTGCATATCGTCGGTCCGTTTTACGGATTCTTCGCGCTGGGCTTTTCGCTGTATTTCGCGTCGCAGGGCGCGGGGCGGCTCATGTGGCCGCTCGCCGCGGGCGGGATGCGGCTCGCGCTGTTTGCCGGACTCGGGTCGATGGTGCTCGCCTTGACTTCTTCACTCACGCTGTTCTTTGTGATCGGCGCGTTGGCGATGCTGCTGTACGGCATGTGCATTACATGGTCGGTTGCGACGGGGCGATGGATGCGCCGTCGCTGACGTTTCGCTTGAAGGAGCAGGGCTGCGCCGTCGTGCTGTGCCGGCCGCCGGCGCAGCGGTCTCGTGGCGACAGCCCTGGTTGAGGACGTGTTTATGCCGGAATGATCCGTTCCGCCTTGAGCCGGTCGAACAGATCGAAAAACGCGTCCGGCGTGCTCTGATAGTCGAGAAAGCCTGCCTTGCGGCTCTTGGTCATGTCCGTCAACACTTCCATCGGCCGGCCAAGGTCGGCGTCCGTATGCCACCACGACACCAGCTTGCCGATCTCGGCCTCCTTCAGCTGGTGACGCGCGGCGATCTCCGCCCATGGCTTGCCGGCGTGCTGCATGCGGCTTTCGAGCGGACGGGTTTGTCCGTCGAACGGCGCGGGCTCGATGCCGAAATACTGCGCGATGCGCGACCACATCCATTTCCACCGGAACACGTCGCCGTTCACGACATTGAAGTCTTCGTTGCGTGCGTTCGGCGAGGTAGCCGCCCATTCCAGATGCCGCGCAAGCAGTCGCGCGTCGGTCATATCCGTCAGGCTGTCCCATTGAGCGGGGGAACCGGGGAACACGAACGGTTGCCGCGTTTCCTTGCAAAGCGTCGCATACACGGCAAGCGTCATGCCCATATTCATCGCGTTGCCCAAAGCGAAGCCGATGATCGTATGCGGACGATGCACGCTCCAGCCGAAGCCATACCGCCCGGCCGCTTCGAACAGGCGGTCTTCCTGTTCATAGTAGAAGTTGTCGACCGGCTGGCGGCCCTGTTCCTCGCGGAACGGCGTGACCGGAACGTTGCCCTGCCCATAGGCTTCGAAGGGCCCGAGATAGTGCTTGAGGCCCGTCACCAGCGCCGTATGTTGCAGGTTGCCGGTCGGTCCGAGGGCCTCCAGCACGTGCTGCACCATCGCACCGTTGACGCGAATGTTTTCGCGCTCCGTTGCCTGTCGCGCCCAGGCGGTAAAGAACACATGACTGAAATCGCGTCCCTTCAACGCGTCGGCGACCGATGCCTGCGACGTCAGGTCGGCCGCGACGGAGGCGACGCCGCTTTGCATTGCGTTGCGGCCGCGCGAGAGGCCGGTTACGTGCCAGTCGCCGCGGGACAGCAGATGTTGCGCGAGATTGCCGCCGACAATGCCCGTCGCGCCGATGATGAGTGCCTTTTTTTCCATGAGAAGCCAGATTTGCTGAATGCCTGTTGCTGGGAGAAGCGTCCGTTACGATGCGCTCGCGGCGCTATGGTTTTGGACCGGATGACATCACGAAGCCCGGTTCAGCACGAAATCGAACTCGAGCGTGGCGAACGGCGTAGTCATGTGCGTGCCGTCGGGTGCTGTGCCGCTTGCGTGCTGGCGCCATGGTGCGATCAGCGACGAACGCACGCCGAATACGGCATCGGAGTCGAGGTAGCGATCGTCTTCGCGAAACACGTGCGTGACGAGCCGTTCGTAACCGGGCGCGGTAATCATGAAATGCAGATGGGCGGGCCGCCACGGATGCCGGCCGAGCGCGTCGAGCATGCTGCCGACCGGGCCGTCATGCGGAATAGGGTACGGCACCCCGACGATCGAGCGGAAGTGGTAGCGTCCATCCGGCAAGCTGTGCAGCACGCCTCGTGCACGATGCGTGTCGTTGTTGTCGTATTGCACGTCGTAAAAGCCCGCCTCATCCGCTTGCCAGACTTCGATGCGCGCGCCGCTCACCGGTTCGCCTTCGAGGCCGCGCACGACACCTGACACGAAGCAAGGTTCGCCTTGCGCGCCGTTGGCGACGTCGTCGCCGTTGTTATAGACCGGCGCGTTGTCGACGAAGAATGGCCCAAACACGGTCGCTTCGGTGCAGCCTGCCGGCTTGCGATGGTTCATCGCGGTGACGAGCGTCGACAGTCCGAGCGTATCCGACAGCAGAATGAACTCCTGGCGCTTCTCGTCGGTAATGTGGCCGACTTCGGTGAGAAAGCGTATTCCCGCCTCCCATTCTGCTTCGGTCAAATGGGTTTCGCGCGCAAACGCGTGCAGGTGCCGCACGAGGCTTGTGACGATTTCCTTCAGCCGTTCGTCGGTTGCCTGCGCGAGACGGGCCAGCACCGCATCCGTGATCGTGTTCTCGTCGAGATTCCGCATGGTTCGGGTCCAAATGCCTTTTCAGCGATGATAGTCGCTTCATCGCTGGCTGGCAGTGGACCCGGCATCGCCGTCCGGAGCGGTGTGTGCGCCGGGGAGAGAGGCGGGGAAGGGAACGCCGGCGCCCGATCGGGTACGTTCGGCACCGCGCTTTTTCGGCCCGAAGGAAGGTGGCGCTCAGGAAGTCGAGGCGCCGGGGCAGAACGATTCGCCGGTCGCGTTTATCAGCGCATTGACGCCAGCTTCGCCGAGCAGGTCCTTCGCCCTCGTCTGGGCAATCGACCACGAGCTCACCGCGCGATCAAGCAGCGCGCTGCCTTGCGGCGTCAGCGACAAGGGCCGGCTGCGGCCGTCGCCCGCGAGAAAACCTTCGCGCACCCACCCTCGCGACACCAGCGGCTCGACATTTTTTGTCAACATCGGCCGGTCATGATGACTGCGTCGCCCGAGGTCCGCGCGGCTAAGCGGTCCGTGTTCCATGAGTAGCGCGAGCAGCGTGAATTGATGGGCGTTGATGCCGAAAGGCCGCAACTCGTTATCGTAGATTGCGGTCAGGACCCGGGAAATCTGCCGCGCGCATTCGAGCAGGCAGTCTCGCGCGATTCGGCGGCGCGCGTCATGATGTGCGTGATCTGGAGCATCCAGCGCCATATCGACCTCGCGTTGCGTTTGCCCTGTACGAGGAACCATTGAGCGGCTGGGATGTATCTCGTGTTTGTCGGGAAACACGGCATCTGTATGCGCATGTTTCCCACACATACTGCGGATACATTGAAGTACAAACGATCAAAGCACGCGATGGTGCTCAATACTCAATACTCCTGACGCGTCGGTCGGAACAGGATCTCGTTGATATCGACGTCATCCGGTTGCGTCATCGCGTAAAGCACGGCTCGCGCGAACGAATCGGGCGGAATGGCGAGCGAGGCGTAAGACGCGCGGATCGTTTCGCGCACGTCGGGTTCGGTCGCGCTGTCCGGCAGTTCGGTGTCCACGGAGCCCGGTGAAATGACCGTGGTGCGGATGCCGTACGGCTTGACCTCCTGACGCAAGCCCTCGGAAATGACACGCACCGCATGTTTGCTCGCGGAATAAACCGTGCTTCCGGGGCGCACCTTATGCCCCGCAACCGACGACACGTTGATCACATGTCCCGCCTTGCGTTGCGTCATATGCGGCAGCACTGCCGCGATGCCGTACAGCACACCTTTGATATTGACATCGATCATACGGTCCCAGTCCTCGATCTTGCATCTTTCGAGCGGGGAGTGCGGCATCAGGCCGGCGTTGTTGATGATCGCGTCGACGTGGCCGAAATGCTCGACGGCGCTGTCGACAAGACGCTGGACCTGCGCCGCTTTCGTCACATCGGTCGCGACTGCGAGCGCCTGCCCGCCTGCTGCGACGATTTCCGATGCGAGCGCTTCGATGCGCGAGACGCGGCGTGCACCGAGCACGACAATCGCGCCGTGTCTGGCAAGCATCCGGGCAGTCGCCTCACCGAGGCCGCTGCTGGCGCCTGTAATGACGACGACCTTGCTTTTAATGTCATTCATGTCTGAACCTGGGGGTTGAAGTAGCGCTTCGACTTTAATTCAGGGTCGACGCCTGGGAATCCGGTTTTTTGTTGATGCGGTATGAAGCGTCGCTTCAAGACGTGGTCAAAGGGGGCTGGCGAAGTGGCGTCGTCTCGCGTCGTCTTGCATCGCCTTTAGCGCCGTCTGAACGACGCTGCGCATACCGCACCGCAGATCAGTATTCCGCCGAGTGCGGTTCTAAGCGCAGGCGTTTCGCCGATCAGCAGCCACGCGAGCGCAATGCCATACACCGGCTCCAGGCCGAACACGACACTGGTTGTCTGCGCGCTCAGATGTTTCAGACTGGCGACGACGAGTCCCTGTCCCAACGCGGTAAACACCACGCCGAGGACAATCAGATACAGCCAGTCGGTTCCGGAAATCGGGTTGTGTGCCTGGATTGCGAAAGGCAGGATGCATAACGCGGCGACGGCCTGCTGATAGAACGAGATGCTCACCGACGGATATCTGGCCGTATAGAGACGGTTTAGCAATGCGAGGACAGCATAGGCGAAGGCGGACAACACGCCCCATAGCACGCCCTGCGTCAGCTGATTTCTGAAATCGAGGCTGGGCGTCACGAGCACGAGGCCGAAGGTGACAATTAGCGCGGTGACGACGTCATGGCGGTGGATTCGCTCGCCGAATGCGAGCGGTTCGAGAAACGTCGTGAATAGCGGAAACGTCGAGAACGCCAGCAGGCCGATCGCGACCGTCGAGACTTGAATGGAGTGAAAGAACGTGTACCAGTGCAGCGCGAGGATCATGCCGGATATTGCGAGCGCGGCCGTATCTTTTAGCGTTGCCAGCCGGAGGCTTTTTTGGGTGGCCCATGCGAATAGCAACAAGGCCACACTGCCAAAGACGGTCCGGCCTGCGGTCAATTGCGTCGCGCTGACGTTGAGCAGTTTGGCAAACAGGCCCGCACAGCCTGCTAGCAATACGGCGATATGAATCTGGGCGAGACCGAGCGTATGGTTACGTTCATATTTATGCATCGGCGTAGGATACCGCACTCGTGTGCCGGCCTTCCAAGGTTGCGATGCCTGTGTTTCGTGAGGATGGCAAAGCGGTATGCCGCGGATATCCCGGTTTCGAACCTGAGCATGCATGTCGAAGACGGACGGCGGCCTGTCCGCGGCAATCCCCGATACCGACGCAGTAGAATGGCGCTGGTCAAATCACATGAGCCTGTTACGCAGAGGTTGCGGGCTCGAGAGTTCAATCCTTATGTCCTATTTCGGAATCGGCTTACACATTATCGTCGCGATCTGTTTCGCGGTGCACGCGGTCCAGACCCGGCAGAATTTTTACTGGCTTTTTATTCTTTTTGTGTTTCCGCTGCTCGGCAGCCTGGTTTATTTCTTTGCCGTGCTGTTGCCGAGTTTGCGCCAGTCGCGCGGCGGGTATGCGGCGTCGCGGGCGATTGCGCAGCTCGTCGATCCCGATCGTGCGCTGCGCGAGGCCCGCACCGATTTCGATCGCGCGCCGACCGTTCAGCACCGGATGCGCCTCGGCGCGGCGCTATTGGCGGCCGGCCGGGCAGGTGAGGCGCTCGAGCAGTATCAGGCGGCCGCCAATGGTCCCTTCGCGGACGATCCAGGGCTGCTGCTCGGTTTGGCTCAGGCCCAGTTTGCGGTCGGCAATGCCGCGGCCGCCAGTGCGACCTTGACGCGTCTGTTCAATGCCAATCCGCAGACGCGCAATCAGGCTGAACCGGCTTTGCTCTATGCGCGTGCGCTTGCCGCGCAAGGCACGGCCGACACGCGCGCGGCTTTCGAGGTCGCGCTCAAGTGCGCGAGCGACGCGGCTCCGCGTTGTCTGTTCGCCGACTGGCTCGTTCAGCAGGCCAACGAGGCGGACCGCGAACGGGCTCGCGGCCTCTATGCGGATATCGTGCAGGACGCGAGGCACTGGCCGCGCCACGCGCGGGAACACAATCGCGAATGGCTGCAACGCGCGCAGGCGGCGCTGGCCTCGATGCCGGCTCACGGATGAACCTGCGGGAGCAAGCCGCGCGATGACTTCGCATGGTGACGGCGCGCGGACCTTATTCGCGCATCACCTACGCGAGCACATCGAATCCGCTGCCTGTACCCGCATTGCGCGACGTTAAAGCGCATAGAGCGGCTCGCCGTGCGACACGCTAAACACATCGGCCGCCGCAAGCACCAGCTTGTGTTCGACCGCGCGCTGCGCAAGCCCGGCCGAATTGTTGGACACACGCTGCAGTTCCGCAAGCCGTCGGATTGACGGCAGTTTCACGCCGGGCGCGCTTTCTGCGCGCCCTCTTATTGCCGCCACGGACAGCTCGACGCGGGTGGGTGTTTTGATCCGGCCCACCATCTGTGCCTCTTGCTGAGTCAGTACAGATTGGTCGAACCGTACCGTATCTGTTTCTGTCAATTGTACCCGCCACCTGATAATTTGAAGCTCGGCTCGCGTTCAAAGAGCGCGCGGCCAGGCTTTATCCGACGGCTTGCAAATACTCATCCGGAAAAGGATTCCCATGATTTACGAAGACATCACGCGCACGATCGGCCACACGCCGTTGGTCCATATGGCGCGATTGGCCGCGCATCAGCCCGGACGCCTCCTCGCGAAACTGGAAATGCGCAATCCGGGTGGCAGCGTGAAAGACCGCGTCGGTCTCGCATTGATCGAGGACGCCGAAGCGGCGGGCCGCATCGCGCCCGGTGCGACGCTGATCGAAGCAACCGCCGGCAACACCGGCATCGGTCTTGCCGTTGCGGCGGCCGTCAAGGGTTATCGCCTGATCGTCGTGATGCCGGAGGTGATGTCGGAGGAGCGTACGGCGCTGCTCAGGCACTTCGGCGCGCAGGTGCGTCATACGCCCGGCATTCTGATGGCCGACGCGGTGCACCTGGCGAGACAGTTGCAGCAGGAGATTCCGGGCGCGATTCTGCTCGATCAGTTCAACAACCATTCGAACACGGCGGTGCATCGGCGTACGACGGCCGAGGAAATCTGGTCGGACACCGGCGGTGAAATCGATGTGCTCGTCGCGGCAGTCGGGACGAGCGGCACGCTGATGGGAATCGCGAGCGTATTGAAGGAACGGCGGCCTGGCATTCGCGTGGTCGCGGTCGAACCGGTGGATTCCGCGGTGCTTTCCGGCGGACAGCCGGGGCAGCACCGCATTCCCGGCATCGGCGTCGGATTCGTTCCGCCTCTGTTCGACCGGACGCTGGTTGACGAGGTGATTCCCGTGTCGAACGACGATGCTTTTGCAGCCGCACGGTTGCTCGCGAAAACCGAAGGCATCTGTGCGGGGGTGTCGGCTGGGGCGGCCATTCATGCGTCGCTTGCCGTACTGGTGCGGCCCGAGATGGCAGGCAAGACGGTTGTGGCGATCTTGCCCGATACGGGTGACCGCTATGCGAGCGCGGGTCTTTTCGAGGGTGGCGCGCAGTCGTGAGAGAGCGGACGGGCGTTCTTCGCTGACGCGGCCACGCGGCAACCCACCACGCTTACCTCATTGGCGCATGCATGACATGCCTGTCAAGAAAACGAAAACCGCTCCCGATACGTCTGCGGCGCTACGCGCAATAGCCGGATAAAGCTGCGCCGCATCGTTTCTTCACTGCCGAATCCGCAGCGGGTGGCGATCCGCTTGACCGACCACGCGGTTTCGCCGAGTAGCCGCTGGGCTGCCTCGACGCGCAACTGCTCGACCGCGCGCGCCGGCGTGCGGCCCGTTTCCGCCTTGTAATGACGCATGAAACTGCGCTCGCTCATATTCAGGCGCCGCGCCAGCAGCGGCACTGAAAGATCCGACGCAAGGTGCGCGGCCATCCACGTGTGCAATTCACCGAAGCGGTCGTCGGCCTTTTGCATCGACAGCATGGTGCTGAACTGCGACTGGCCGCCCGGCCGCTTCACAAACACGACGAGCTCGCGTGCGACATCGAGTGCGATCGAGCGACCGAGGTCTTCTTCGACCAGCGCAAGCGCGAGATCGATTCCGGCAGTGACGCCTGCCGACGTCCAGATATCGCCGTCGCGCACGAAGATCGGATCGGTCTCGACGCGCAGGTTCGGATAGCGCGTTGCGAGTTCGTCGCAACGCGCCCAGTGCGTCACCACGCGCCGCCCGTCGAGCAATCCGGCTTCCGCGAGCAGGAACGCACCTGAACACACCGACGCAATGCGCCTGGCCCGTTTGACCTGGCGCTGCGTCCAGCGTGTCAGGCGCGTATCCGCCGACGCCGCGATCACGCCGCGCCCGCCGGGGATGAGAAGCGTATCGATCGGTCCTTTCACGGACCGTATCGAATCGGCGAGCAGTGCGAGGCCGGACGCGGACGTCACGAGGCCGCTTTCGGCGGCGATCACGCGGGGCGCGTAGGGCGGGTCCAACCCGCGTTGCGCGGCGAGTTCGTTGGCGGATGCAAAGACCTGGAGGGGGCCGCAGACGTCGAGCAACTGGACGTCCGGGAAGGCGAGCAACAGAATCGGTCGAGGTTCGCGTGACATGGCGACAACGGCGGCGTGGCGGAAAGCGAGGGGAGAATGGCAATTTTGCCAAAGGCTACCTCTCTAGAATGGATCTGTCCACTTCGCGATGGCAGTCGCGGGTGTGCACCTTCCGACACTCGATGAGGTATTTCAATGGCACTGCAAATCGGCTTTCTGGTCTTTCCGCGCGTACAGCAACTCGATCTGACGGGGCCGCATGAAGTGCTTGCGTCGCTGCCTGACGCGACGGTGCGGATAATCTGGAAAACGCTCGAACCCGTGGTGTCCAGCAATGGACTGACGCTGACACCCAACACCACCTATGACGATTGCCCGCCGCTCGATGTGATTTGCGTGCCCGGCGGCAGCGGCGTGACCGATCTCCTGCAGGATGCGCAAACGATCGAGTTCGTTCGGAAACAGGCCGCCGCCGCGCGTTATGTCACGTCGGTCTGTACGGGCGCGTTGCTGCTGGGTGCGGCAGGTTTGCTTCAGGGGCGGCGTGCGACGACGCACTGGGCGTTTCACGCATTGCTCGAACCGCTCGGTGCGATTCCGGTGCGGGAGCGGGTCGTTCGCGACGGCAACCTGATCACGGGCGGCGGCGTGACCGCCGGGATCGATTTCGGCTTGACGGTCGCCGCGGAACTGGCGGGGCCGGATGAAGCACAGGCCATTCAGCTCGAGCTCGAATATGCGCCGGCTCCGCCGTTCAATGCCGGCGATCCGGATCTGGCGCCGCGTGCGGTGGTGGAGCGGGTGACGCAGCGCTCGGCGCAGACGCTCGCGACGCGGCGTCGAATCGTCGACGATATTGCCGCCAAACGCGCGGCGCGTTGATGCAAAACGATGCCGATCGATTCCGCTGCGGCATTGATCGGCATCGATCGGCATCGTGATTCGGGGAGGGCGCATTCACAGTTTGCCTGTTGTCGCGATCGACGTGATTCTTGCGAGAGCGACCGTACGGGACGCACACCGGACGACGACAAGTTATACGCGCGACTGCGGCGCGTACAACAGCGATACGCGCCGCATTGACTCCAGGCGTTACGCGTCGCGTTAGCGCGTGGCTGCCGCGCAGCGAACGGGCATTCGATGGAAGCGGCCGCCCGGCCTCATCCGCCAATCGTCCTTGCCTGTTTCGCCGCAAAGTCCCAATACAACGCCTGATTCGTCGCGACATCGGCCGGCAACAGACCGTTGTGATAGAACGCATCGGCGATGGTCTGCTGCTCGGTGAAGTTGCGCGCTTGCACCGGCCGCACGAGATAGCTTCGGCGTGCGTTGGCCCGCTCGATGGTCGACGCATCCAGCCCCCAGATCGGCGCCAGCGTGTTTGCCGCATCCTGTGGATGCGCGCGCAACCAGTCGCCCGCTTCCTTCAACTGATCGAACACGATCTGGACGACTTGCGGATGCGCGTCGGCGAACGCGCGCGACGCGAGGTAATAGCGTTGATAGGACGCGAGCCCCGCACCGTCGGCGAGAATACGCACGTCCGCATGGCGGTCGACCGACGCCACATACGGATCCCACGTGATCCACGCATCGACGCTGCCGCGCTCGAAGGCCGCGCGTCCGTCGGCCGGCGTCAGGTAGCTGGTTTTCACGTCGGCCGGCTTCAGGCCGGCGCGCGCCAGCGCCGCAAGCAGCAGATAGTGGCTGCCCGCTGCCTTGGTCACGGCAATGCGCTTGCCCTTCAGATCGCCAAGCGTATGCAGCGCGCTGTCGCGTTTCACGATGATGGCCTGCGCGCCCGGCGATGGCGCTTCCTGTGCGACGTACACGAAGCGCGCATGCGCAGCCTGCGCGAAGACCGGCACGGTGTCGGCGACATCCGCGCTGAAATCGACCGCGTCGACGTTGAGCGCCTCCGTCAACGGCAGGCCGCTAGCGAACTCATTCCACGATACCCGCACATTGAGCGGCGCCAAGGCCTTCTCGAGCGAACCGCGCGCTTTGAGCAGTGTGATCAGCGTCGACGATTTCTGATAGCCGATTCGCAGCGCGACCGGCGCGGCGTTTTGCGCCGGCGTCTGCGCGAAACCCGGCATGCTCGCCGCGGCCAGTAGCGAAACAAAAGCAAAACGCCCGAAGGCGCGGCGGGTGATATGCGGCATGGCGCGAGTCCTGGTTGTCTTTGTTGTCGCCGAGCAAACGATGCGGAATGACTCGGTGATCTGCGATCGTAGCAATCGCAGCGCGGACTGCGAACCGACAGATTCAGATATCGATTCAACTGGCGCAGATAAGCGCACGCGGTATCCAACCCGCGGCATCCAACCTGTCGCGTGGCCATGAGCGGCTCGCGAAGCGAGCCTGTTCGCCTGCTCGTTCGCTTATTGGCTGGAGCCGGGGGAGGCGCCATCCTTTGCCGCGGCGGCCGGCGCGCTAGCCATCGAGGTATCGGTCACCGTGCCTGATTGCCCGTTACTCGCGGTGATATGGCTACTGCCTGCGCTCATGCTGTCGTTACCGGCGTCGTGGGCTTTCTTGCAGGCGGTGGTGCCGAATGCAAATGCGGCTGCGGCGATTGCAATATAGGCGAATCGTTTCATTTTTCCTCCTCGCGTGTGTATTGCGTGACGGACAGCAGACGCTGTGCCCAGTCCAGGCTCCATGCAAAGGCCGACGCGTCGAACTTGCGCCGTTTCCCGCTGCGCGGTGCATGTCGGCTCGATGAATGCTCCAGGCACAAGACGTGCAAGCGCTGAACCGCCAGGGCTCGACGCCATAACGGCACGAACCCGGCATGCGATGCACGCAGACAGCATCAAGTCGAGGCGGGACCGGCGATCGGCGCCGCATCGCTTGTCTCAGGCTTATCTTCAAGGAAGGACTTCACCATGACCCCAAGCTCCCCGAGATACCGGTCGAGATTCGCGACGGCCGTCTTCGATCTGCTCAACCCCATCCCCTATGGGCTGTTTGTCGGCACGTTGATCTTCGACATCACTTACGCAAGCACGCGCAATGTGTTCTGGGGAAAAAGCGCCGCGTGGCTTGTCATAGTGGGATTGTTTTTCGCGATCATCCCGCGCCTGATCAACCTGTTTCATGTCTGGCTGCCGTCGCGCTATCCGGTCACCGGTATCGAGAGAATCGCATTCTGGTTGAACCTGTCAGGCATTATTGCGGCGATCGTCAACGCATTCGTGCATAGCCGCGATGCATACGCGATGGTGCCGGAGAACATCATTCTTTCGGTGATTACCGTGGCGTTGCTGAGCCTCGGACAGATCGTGCTTGCGTTCGACAAGTTTGTTTTCCGGGAGGTCGCCCATGACTAAGGTCATTTCGATCAGCGCGCTGGCGATAGCCTGTGCAGCCCTCGTCAGCGGATGCGGCAATCGCGCTCAGTACGATGAGCAGCAGCAGGCCGGAGACAATCCGCCCTTGCCGCACGCACGCAATTTCCTCGCGCCGCCGATGCAGGTGCCGAAATTTGTCGGCTGGCAGAACGATGAGACACCGAAGGTGGCGGATGGACTGAAGATCGAGAAAATTGCGTCGGGTCTGGTCCATCCTCGCCAGGTTTATGCATTGCCTAACGGCGATATTCTCGTCGCTGAATCGAACGGCCCGAATGAGGAGGCCGTGACCACACCGAAGCAGCTGATTGCCGGCCTTGTCGAGGAGCGCTCGGGCAAGAAGGCAAAAGGCGCGAATCGCATTAGCTTGCTGCGTGAGCGCAAGGATGGCAGCGGGCAATGGGACAAGACGGTGTTTATCGACCATCTGCATTCGCCATTCGGCATGCAGCTGATCCGCGACACGCTTTATGTGGCTGATACCGATGCCATCCTGAAGTATCCGTATCAGTCCGGCGAGACCCGTATTTCGACGCGAGGCGTCGAACTCACCGACCTGCCGGATACGATCAACCACCACTGGACCAAGGCACTGCTTGCGAGTCCCGACGGCAAGAAGCTGTTTGTCGGTGTCGGCTCGAACAGCAACGTCGGCGAAAACGGGCTCGACGTCGAATACCGGCGCGCCAATGTGCTGGAGGTCGATATCGCGACCGGCGGCAGCCGCATCTATGCGGCCGGAATTCGTAATCCGACCGGACTGCAGTGGGAGCCGAAGACGGGGCAGCTGTGGGCCGTCGCGAACGAACGCGACGAAATCGGCGCGGATCTCGTCCCCGACTATCTGACTTCGGTGCAGGAGGGCGCATTCTATGGCTGGCCATACAGTTACTACGGCCAGCATGTGGACCCGCGCGCACAACCGCAGCGCCCCGATCTGGTTGCAAAGGCAATCAAACCGGATTACGCAATCGGCTCGCACGTGGCGCCGCTCGGGTTGCTGTTCTATACCGGCAACAATCTGCCCGCGCAGTACCGAGGCGGCGCCTTTATCGGCGAGCATGGCAGTTGGGATCGTTCACCGCTAAGCGGTTATGAGGTCACCTATGTCGCGTTCGATAACGGCAAACCGGTCGGCGCGCCTAAACCGGTGGTAACCGGCTTCGCAACGGACGATCAGAAAGGACTGCATGGCGCGCCGGTCGGCCTGGCTCAAGGTCAGGACGGCTCGCTCATCATCGCCGACGATGTAGGCGATGCCGTATGGCGTGTGACAAGGAAAGGGGAGTAGGGGCGGCGCACTCTTTCTGCTGCGACGGCATCAATAACGATTGAGGTTGCAGACAACCTGCTTCTTTGACGGGATCAGGCTTGCGATGCATGTCGGGGTAATGGGCGTTTGTCATTAGCCTGCGCGCATCGCAGCCAGCCGCTTCTTGCAAGAATCTACAAAGAGAAACCCTGGACCGGCAAAGACCGCTGTTCCGCCCGGTGAAAGGGCGATCCGGCAATCCGCACTATCGCGATCACGCAGATGCGATCTCACGCAAATGCGCTTGAACGGCGAATATTTCCCACTACTCTATACCCGTGCTGCCTTTGAGAAGGCGATGCAAAAGCGCATTCATCTCGTGCCTCGCGTAGAGACGCGATGAGGTGATTCGCTGCACTGCGAACACGCCGGCAAGCCGATCTGACAGGTGCCGATGCAGGTGAAAGCCACCGTGACATGTGCAAAATCATGCATTTATCGGTCGTGAATCTGTCGGTGTGCCATGCATAGTCAAATTGTCGCGTGGCGTAGTCAAAAGCGCGCCTGCGCACGCGTAAACAGCCTTCATCCTGCACGGCACGATGAGCTTTCGCGCGTACACTCTTAAAACTCTTTGCCGCGAGTATCGATATGTCAGGCTTGAGCTAAGGACATCGGTTTCCGCGTTGACAGCATGTGTACGTGACCGCTAGTCTTCGGCCGTCGACTGCATCGCCATCTTCTCTCGCGGTCGACCGGCAATCCGATCTGTTGCTCGTGCGAGATACCGGCACGTGTGGTCGCGCTGCACGCGTGCAGCGAAATTGCCTGATCATCGCAGCGCGCTTGACTCATCGCCACAGATCTCAAGCGTGATGCAGCTTCAATCCGGATCGAATGCCCCTACCCGCTGCCCCGTCGGTCATGCATCGGTGCCCCTGACATGCAGGTGGCCACGCGCTAGCCGTGGATAGATAGCATTCCCCTATGTTCATGGGAGCACATGGAAACTGAGCCATTCGATGTGAACGGTACTCGCACTGATGACACTTGCGTCGACCGTCGACATCAACACGCGTTCCGGGTCGACGGCATGCTCGTCGAGTTCGGCCCTGATGGGCCGCAAGACTCAGTGGTCCGAAACTGGAGCCTCGGGCCGCTTGGCCTTATGCTGCTCGAAGTCGATAGTTTGTCGTTGACGCCTGACGCGGGTTACAGCGCGCAGTTCGTGTATCTCGCGGTGGTCAGATCGGGTGGCGTCACGATTGAAATGACCGGGCAAACCCATAACACGGGCGCGGGAAGCATGCTGTTGATCGATCTGGAGGAACCTCATCTGCAGCGCTTCGACCGGCATTCCGAGGCAATCGTGATCCGTGTCCCGCGCAAGATTCTGGCGGACCGCGGCGGCTTTCGCGAACGAAGGCTTGGACTGCTTACGCCCGATATGGCGGAGCCTGACGTGCGCGCCGTCAGCGAGTCTGTCGTGCTGGTCGGCCAGCAGGGCGGCCGCACGAGCCTCGAGTTGCGCCGGCGGCAAGGGGAGCATCTGCTGGATATCCTCAGCGTGATCATCGACGATCCCTACGGGCTCGCGCGACGGCGCAGCAGCAGTGCGACGCTGCTGCGCGCGAAGCGGTTCATATCGCAAAACATCGGGAATGCTGATCTGAGCGTGAGCCTGATCGCGTCCGCCGTCGGGGCATCCGAGGCACACCTGCACCGGCTGTTTCGTGCGGATGGCTATTCATTGATGCGCTACGTGCTCTGTCACCGGCTCGAACTGGCCGCTGAACTGCTGGCAAGACGAAGCGAACGCCGGCTGCACATCAAGGAAGTGGCTTACCGATGCGGCTTTGTCAATGCCGCGCACTTTAGCCGCACATTCCGGCGCCGCTTCGGCATCTCGCCGAGAGCCGTCGCGACCACCGGGTTGAACGTGGAACGCGAAAGCGGCGATGAAGCGCCGACATAAGACATCACGCGCTTCGCATCAGTTTTAGAACACATCTGGTTTTTGGCGGCAAAAAAATCAAACAGGAAATTTAGCCGCTCCAATGATTGGGAATATGCACGAGATTCCGCTTGTTATGGACTCAAGTGCGCCGATCGTCTTCACGCGTTTCGCTTAGCGCACCCTGCGTCGGGTCGATCAACATCGTCGATCCGGCGACACGACGCCTTGCCCGGAATCGTGTATTGCCTGGCCCCCGTGCTGAGCAATCCGGCAAGGCTTCCAGCTCGTAAGAAATGTAGGCGGCCGGCGGCGTCGACGCAGCCCGGCCCCACTCAAAGATGGAGGTCAGCATGGAGAAGCGAACGACGGCGATCGCATTTGAGGATCGGGCGTGGTCGGTCAACCGGCGCAGTGGAGAGCATCCGGCGGAGTTTCTGGCATTTGCGCTACCGGTGTGGGCGCCTGCGCATATCGCTGCAGAAAGGTCGATTGACGCGCAAGATGCAGTTGAATCCCCGGCGCCGCGCTCCACGCGCCTGCGTGCGACATGGGTCAAGGTAGATCGGCTTGGACTGGTGTGTCATTGGATACGTGACGAATGACGAAGCAAAGGCAGGACACGGCTGAAAAGATCAGGGCGTTGGTTGCGCATCACTTCGGGATGGCCATCGAGGATGTGCATGACGAACTGTCGTTTCGGGAAGACCTCGGCGCCGACTCGCTGGACATGATGGATTTCGCGATTGAGCTGGAGGCGCACTTCGGCATGTCGGTGCCCAACGAGGACGTCGAATTGCTGGGTTCGGTCGGCGAAGCGATTCGCTGGATGCTGCAAAGACCGGAGAAGGGCAGTGTTGAGAAAAGCCGCAGCGAGCGGCCAGCGGACATCCGTTCCCATGCGAAGAGGGATCAACGATGACGATGAACTTGCAAAACGAAATGCAACATCGGCAACGCGCGATTGCCACGCGCACGAAAGGCCGTACCAACGGACCGGTCACGCAACTGGTCAGTCCTTCGGACCTCGGGCAGTCGCTGAAACCCTTCGTCATGCTTGCGCGTTATGCGGTTGCCGAAAGCGCCACGTTCATCTACCCGCTGCATCCGCATTCGGGCATCGCGTCGCTGGCGATGATCGTCGAGGGCACGCTGAGTTGCGTCGACAGCAACGGCAAGCCGAAAACGCTGCAGCGCGGCGCGGTGGAACTGCTGGTTGCCGGCCGCGGCATCTGGCACGGCGGCCCGGTTAACACGATCGGCTCGACATGCTGTTATCTGATGTGGCTCGCATTGCCGCCGGAGTACGAACTGGCCGAACCGAGCGAAACGTTTCTCGATGTGCAACAGACGCCGGCCGAAGGAGCTGCGCGAGTCTTGCTGGGCCGTTTGAACGGCACCGAAAGCGCATGGGCGACGCCTGTGCCTGCGACCTGCCTGTACGTCGAACTGCGGGAAGGCGATAGCTGGCGCTACGATCCGCCGGACGGCCACGACGTTTTGTGGGTGGTGGTCTGTTCCGGGTCGCTCGGCGCCGGTCAAACCATCGACGCCGGCGAACTGGTCATATTCGAGCGTTCGTTTGCGAGCGTGCAATTCGTTGCACGCAGCGATTGCAGCTTTATGCTCGGTTCGGCGCCGTTCAGTCCGCACGATATCGTGGAAAGCCATTCGTCAGTGCATACGAGCGCCGCTGCGATGCGGCGGGCGGAAGATGAGATTACCAGTCTCGGCGAACAGTTGAATGCGCAGGGGCGGCTCAGCGCCGAGCAATGGGAAAGCGCAATGCAAAAGATGCGAAGCCGACGCAAGGAGACGGGCGTTTGCTGACGACGGCCGTGATTGGCTTGCGCGATGGCGCCGCGCCTCCGGACGTCTTTTATGCCGTGCGTGCTTCGCTGCGAGGCAAACCAGGCAAGCCACGTAAGCCAACGTAAGCCACGCTTATGAGACGCCCGGTTCAGCGCCAATTCCAGTAGTCGCCACGCTGCTTGCGGGCCGCAAGGTTCGTATGCGGGCGTACAGGTCCACTCCCTCTTTCCGTAGCGCGCGCCGGGTGTGTCATGGCGCGGTCCCGCGTTCGACCCCATTCAAACGGCGTGAACAACCACATTGGTTGCGTTGACAAGCTTTCATTCTGCCTCGAACAAAGGGCCGCAAAGCGCCACCCATTGCCGGTGGGACCATTCGCTCCAGCGCGGTAAATGCGAATTTGTTTTATTATCATCGACGGCAAAACCCTGCGCGAGCAACCGGAAATTTCGTTCGATGAGAAGCATCAGTTTCACCTTCGCACTGCGTTTTATCGCACTTCTGCTGATCGCGCTCTCTCTACCGAAGCCTGCAATAGCCGCTCAAACGCGTTGTGGATGGATCGAGAACGACATGCCGTCCAGCCTGACGCTGTCGGATCGCGACGGCACATGGACCATCGCGTCGATCGACCAGCAGGCGGACGGCTTCGCTCATATGCCGGACACCCGCAAAGGCGACGCATGCGGTTGCCTGTCGGTCGAGACCGACCAGGCCACGATGCACATCACGAAGGTGCTGGGAGGCAGGCTGAAGCCTGTATCGGCCTGTCGGCGGGATAAAAACCTCAAGCAGTAGCCCTGCCGTCCCCGGCCTCCTTACTGGACTCTTGCAGCATCGCGCGATGTCGAATGTTTTCCTGATCAACAATGTGTGGTTTTACGTGCTGAGCGTTCCGGCTCTGCTGCTCACCAGTCTTTCGAAAGGTGGCTTCGGACTCGGCCTCGGCGTGGTGGCGGTCCCGTTGATGGCGCTCTGCGTACCCGTGCCTCAGGTGGTCACCATCCTTCTGCCCATTCTTTGCCTGACGGATCTCGTTGCGCTGTGGCAATACCGCGGAGAGTGGAGCTGGCCGTTACTGCGCGTGGCGATGCCCGCCGCGCTGGTCGGCATCGGTCTCGGCGCGCTCGCCATTCATCATCTTGGGGACGCGTGGCTGAGGCTCGCCGTCGGTGTGATCTCCGTCGATTTCGTCCGGCGTCGTACCTGGAGCGCGCGTCGCACCGCACTGCAAGCCGTCCCGCTTCCGCGGCCGGCTACTTCGCTGTTCTGGGGCGCCACGTCCGGCTTCACCAGCTTTATGGCGAACGCCGGCGAACCGGCGCTGACGATGTACCTGTTGCCGTTCAAACTGAGCAATCGCTGTTTCGCCGGCACCACGGCGGCATTTTTCGCGGCGGTGAATCTCACCAAGCTGATGAGCTTCTCGATGCTTGGCCTCTTCACCCGCACGACGTTGCTTACAAGCCTTCTGCTTACGCCCGTCGCCGTGCTCGGAACTTACGCGGGCATCCGCTTGAACCGCCGGCTGAACGCCACGCTTTTCCATCAATTGTCGTGCGCGATTCTGCTCGTGATCAGCGCGCGGCTGATCTATACGAGCCTCAAGGCGATTGTGTAGCGTGCTTTGTGCGCGAAGCGGCGCCAAAACGGTTCCGGCCTGACGCTGACCGTCACGCCACGGCCACCGCAACCGCCATCGCGCTCACTGGCTCGCGGCAGCCGGCGCTGCCGCCACCGGATGCTGCGGATCATGCAGCACACCGGACCATCCGCCGCCCAGATCGCCGATCAGCGCAGCCGCGTCGAGCAACCGCTGTTGCTGCACATTCAACGCGCTTTGCTGATCGTTCAATTGCGTCGCCTGGGCCGTCGCGACGGTCGTGTAGTCGACGGTGCCGGCCTGGTATTCGTCGAGCGCGATTTGCGTGCCGCGAATCGCGTCCTGCACCGCGGCATCGAGCACCTGCGACTGTGAGGCGAGAATGCGCAAGCCGGACAGATCGTTTTCGACGTTCTCGAACGCGTTCAGCACGGTGCCGCGATAGTTGGCCACCGACGCGTCATAGCTTGCGCGCGCGGCCGCCACCTGCGCGCTGCGCTGGCCGCCGTCGAACACCGTTTCGCTCGCGCTGGCGCCGAGCGACCACACGTAATTGCTGATATGCAGCAGGCCGCCGAGCGGCGACTGCGTGAATCCATCGAGCGCCGACAGCGAAACGGTCGGATAGTACGCGGCAACCGCAATGCCGATGGTCGCGTTCGCGGCGGCCATCTGCCGCTCGGCCGTGGCGATGTCCGGGCGCCGCTGCAGCAGCGTGGACGGCACACCGGCCGGAATGTCGGGCAGTGCGGGCAACGCGGTGCTGTGCGCAACGCTCAGCTCTTCAGGATTCTTTCCGACCAGCACGGCGATCGCATGCTGGAATTGCGCGCGCGATACGCCAAGCGCAATCAGGCTCGCCTGCGCGCTCTCGAGCTGGGTACGCGCCGACACCAGATTCGACGGCGGCACGGTACCCGCGCGGTCCTGTTCGGTGACCACGCGCAGGAATTCGCTAAAGGCCTGCACGGTCTGCGTGAGCAGATCGATATTCGCATCCGTGATGCGCAGGTCGATCACCGCATTGGCCAGTGCGATCTGTTCCGATAACGTTGCGTTCGCAAGCGTCGCCTCGCTGGCTTGCGCGGTCGCCGAATTTTCTTCGATCTGCCGGCGCACCTGGCCCCACAGATCGGGCACCCAGCTCACGTCGGCTTCCAGCGAGCCGCCGGTATTGATGCGCGCCCCGCCGCCTTGCGGAAGAAACGACGAACTGCCGGACGTCGAGGTCGGACTGCGTTCGCGTGTCACCGAACTGGTTATACCGAGCGTCGGGAACAGCCCCGCACGCGCGAGGCGCACTTCGGCCAGCGCCTGCTGGTAGTTCGCGTAGCTCTGGCGCACGGTCTGGTTCGATACCTCGACCTGCGGCTCGAGCTCGTTGAGCAGCGGATCGTTGAAGGCGGTCCACCAGTCGCCTTTCGGGCCTTCGGCGGCGGGCTGCGCCTGCGTCCAGCCCGGCAGCTCCTGCCATGTCGCCGGTACGGCGACCTGTGGACGATGGTAGTCGGGGCCGACCATGCAGCCGCTCGTCAACGCGACGAGCGATACCGCGAGTAGCGTGCGGGTCGTATTCATCATGATGCGCTCGTGTCGGATGCGTCCGATGCGTTTCGTGTTGCGGGCCGGTTGGTCCACGGCAGGCGCGCCGACCAGCGCGCCACCTTCGAACGCAAGCGGTCCAGGTAGAGGTAAATCACGGGCGTCGTGTACAGCGTGAACACCTGGCTTAGCAGCAAACCGCCCATCACGGTGACGCCAAGCGGCTGACGCAGCGACGCGCCCTGGCCGATGCCGATGGCGAGCGGCAACGCGCCGAGCACCGCGGCCGCGGTCGTCATCATGATCGGGCGCAGACGCACGACGGCGGCGGAGTGAATCGCGGCGCGCGCGTCCATGCCTTCGTTGCGTTGCAGCTGGATCGCGACGTCGACCATCATGATGCCGTTCTTCTTCACGATGCCGATCAGCAAAATGATGCCGATCATCGCGATCACCGAGAACGGCGTGCCGAAAATCAGCAGCGCGAGCGTGGCCCCGATGCCGGCGGACGGCAGTGTCGAGAGAATGGTCAGCGGATGGATCGTATTCTCGTAAAGCACGCCGAGCACGATATAGACCACCAGCAGCGCGGCGAGAATCAGCAGCGGCATGGTGCCCATCGATTGCGCGTACGCCTGCGCGGCGCCTGCGAATGCGCCGTGCACCGAGGCGGGCATGCCGATATCGTGCGACGCCTTGACGATGATGTCGTCCGCGACGGAGAGCGACCCGCCGGCCGGCAGGTTGAACGACACCGTGCCGGCCACCAGCCCGCTCTGGTGGTTGACCTGCGTCGCGGTGTGGCTGCTGGACCAGCTCATCATCGCGGAGAGCGGCACCATCGTCTCGGCCGCCGTGCTGTCCGCGCTGCCGCTCGAGCTGCCGCCCTTGCTGTTCGAAATGCTGTTGGTCTGCGAGTTGGCTTCCGCGTCCGCGTTGAGCGCGTTGGTGCCCGCGGCCGAGCTCGCCGCCGCGGCAATCGCCACCGGCGACTGAACGCCGCTGACAATCGCGCTCGACATCTGCGTCTGCTGGGTGCCGCTCGGGTTGCCGGCCGCCGTGCTGAGGTAGATGTTGCTGATCGACTCCGGATGCTGCCAGTATTCAGGCGAGACTTCCATCACCACAAAATACTGGTTCAGCGGGTTGAAGATCGTCGATACCGTGCGTTGCCCGAATGCGTCGTAGAGCACGTTGTCGATCTGGTTCGACACGAAGCCGTAGCGCATCGCCGTGCTGCGGCTGACGTTCACGTACGCTTGCAGACCGTTTTGCTGCAGGTCCGAATTGACGTCGAGAATCTGGCCGCGGTATTTGCCGAGCTCGGTCACGAGCTTCGGCACCCATTTGAACAGCGCGTCCGGGTCGTCGCTCGTCAGCGTGTACTGATACTCGGCGGCCGACTGCCGGCCGCCGATGCGCAAGTCCTGCTGCGCCTGCAGGAACAGTCGCGCGCCGGACACCGCGTTCAGCTTCGGCCGCAGCCGGTTCACGACGGCCGCGGCGGACAGATGCCGTTGCGCAAGCGGTTTCAGTTCGATAAACACGTTGGCCGTGTTGAGCGCGCGCCCGCCGGTAAAGCCGGCCACCGATTGCACGGCCGGATCTTTCTGCACGATCGCCTGCAATTGCGCGAGCTTCTTCTGCATCGCGTTGAACGAAATGCTCTGATCCGCGATGATCTGGCCGATCAGTATGCCGGTGTCCTGTTCAGGGAAAAACGTGGCGGGCAACAGGCGCGCGAGAAACACGTTCGCGACAATCAGCGCGATCAGCGACAGGCTGACCAGCAGCGCATGGTTGAGCACGATATCGAGCGAGCGGCTGTATGCGTTGCGAAAGCGGTCGAACTGCGCGTCGATCCAGCGTGCCACGCGCGAATGCGGGTGACCGGCCTGTTCATGGCGCAGCAGATAGGCGCACATCGTCGGCGTGACGGTCAGCGAGATGACGAGCGAGAACAGAATGGCGATCGACAGCGTGACCGCGAATTCGTGGAACAGCAGGCCGACGATGCCGGGCATCAACAGGATGGGCAGGAACACGGCGATCAGAGACAGGCTCATCGAGACGACCGTGAAGCCTACTTCGCCCGCGCCGCGGATCGCCGCTTCCTTCGGGTCGAGGCCGGCTTCCATATGGCGCACGATATTTTCCAGCACCACGACCGCATCGTCGACCACAAAGCCAGTGCCGATGGTCAACGCCATCAGCGACAGGTTGTCGATGCTGTAGCCGAGCAGATACATCGGCCCGAACGTACCGACGATCGACAGCGGCAGCGCGACGGCCGGAATCAGTGTCGCACGCGGCGACAGCAGAAACACGAATACCACGCCGATGACCAGCAGCACCGCCAGAAAGAGCGTGCGTTCGGTGTCCGCGGTCGACGCGCGAATGGATTCCGAGCGGTCGAGCGCGATGTTGATGTGCACTGCGCCAGGCAGCGCCGCTTCGATTTCGGGCAGGCGCGCCTTGATCTCCTGGACGGTCTTCACGACGTTGCTGCCCGGCAACGGGTAGAGAATGACCAGCACCGCGGACTTGCCGTTGTAGAGGCCGGCGTTGCGGATGTTTTCGTTCGAATCGATCACGTGTGCGACGTCGCGCAAGAACACCGGCGCGCCCGAGCGATACGCGATCACGACGTCGCGATAGGGCGCCGCATTGCTGATCTGGTCGTTCGACAGAATCTCAAAGCGCTGGCCGTTCTGGTCGATATGCCCCTTCGCGCTGTCCGCGTTGGCCGCGCTGACCGCGGCGCGTACATCCTCGAGGCCGATGCCGTAGCTATTCAGTTTGCCTGGCTGCAGTTCGACGCGCACCGACGGCAACGCACCGCCGCCGAGGGTCACCTCGCCGACACCGTCGATCTGCGATATCTGCTGCTGGATCACGGAATCGGCGGAATCGTACAGCTGCGCCTTCGTCAGCGTGTTCGACGTGAGCGCGAGCACCATGATCGGCGCGCTCGCCGGGTTGTACTGGCGATAGGTCGGATTGGCGCGCAAGGTGGTCGGCAGATCGGCGCGCGCGGCCTGAATGGCCGCTTCGACGTCGCGCGCGGCGCCGTTGATGTCGCGGTTCAGACCGAACTGAACGACGATCATCGACGAACCGACATAGCTGGTCGACGTGAGCTCGTTGACATCCGCAATCGTGCTGAGCCGGCGCTCGAGCGGTTCGGCGACGGTCGAGGCCATCGTTTCCGGACTCGCGCCCGCCATCATCGCCTGCACGACGATCACCGGATAGGCGACGTTGGGCAGCGGGGCGACCGGCAACTGGAAATACGCAAGAAACCCGGACAGCAGAATCGCGACGGCCAGCAGGCTCGTCGCGACAGGCCGCCGGATAAAAAGCGTCGACAGGTTCACGGCGCGCTCCGCTCTTCGCCCTCACGGCGTTTGCGCGAGAAGCGTTGCGCGAGCCGGTCGAAGAACAGATAGATGACCGGGGTCGTAAACAATGTCAGCACCTGGCTTAGCGTCAGGCCGCCGATAATCGCGAGGCCGAGCGGGCGCCGCAGTTCGGAACCGGTGCCGGTGCCGAGCAGCATCGGCAGCGCGCCGAGCATCGCGGCGAGGGTGGTCATCAGGATCGGCCGGAAGCGCAGCAGCGACGCCTCGAAGATCGCATCGCGCGGCGTCTTGCCATGCACGCGTTCGGCTTCGAGCGCGAAGTCGACCATCATGATCGCGTTCTTCTTCACGATGCCGATCAGCAACACGATGCCGATAATGCCGATCACGTCGAGATCGCTGCCCGCGATCATCAGCGCGAGCAGCGCGCCGATGCCGGCCGACGGCAGCGTCGACAGGATCGTGACCGGATGGATGTAGCTCTCGTACAGCACGCCGAGCACGATATAGACCGCGGCGAGCGCGGCGATCAGCAGATACACCTCGCTCGACAGCGAATCTTCGAACGCTTGCGCCGCGCCCTGGAACGATGTGGTGATCGACGACGGCAGCTTCACCTGTTGCTCGGCATCGCGGATTGCGCGCACCGCGGCGCTCAGCGATGCGTCTTTCGCGAGATTGAACGAGATCGTCACCGCCGGGAACTGCGCGAGGTGACTGACGACCAGCGGTGTGGGCACGACACGGATCGTCGCGATGCCCGACAGCTGCACCTGTCCGCTGCTGCCCGTCTGGCTCGGCAGATACAGGTTGCCGAGCGAGCGGATGTCCGGCATCGATTCAGGCTTCGCGACAAGAATGACGCGGTACTGGTCCGACTGCTGGAAGATTGTCGAGACGATGCGCTGGCCGAGTGCGTCGTAGAGCGCGTTGTCGATGGTCGCCGCGGTGATCCCGTAGCGCGCCGCCAGTTGCCGGTTCACGTCGACATAGACGCCGAGGCCGTTCACGTTGAGGTCGCTCGCGACGTCGGTGATCGACGGCACCTGTTTCATCTTGTCGATCAGCGCGGGCACGTATTGCTGGAAGGCTTCTTCGCTCAGGCCGCGCAGCACGAAGTTGTACTGGCTCTTCGAGACGGTCGTGTCGAGCGTCAGGTCCTGCTCGGGCTGCACATAGAGCCGGATGCCGGGCACCTTCTCCGTTTCCTGCTGGATGCGGCGGCCGATTTCGTCTGCGCTGAGCGAGCGGTCGTCGCGCGCACGCAGGTTGATCAGGAAGCGGCCGTTGTTCAGCGACGTGTTGGTGCCGTCAATGCCCACGTACGAGGTGATCGACGTGACGTCGGGGTCTTTCAGAATCGCTTGCGCGAGCGCGGTCTGGCGTTGGACCATCGCCGGGTACGACACCGTGTTGTCCGCCACGCTGATGCCTTGCAGCACGCCGACGTCCTGCACCGGGAACAGCCCCTTCGGTATCACGACGTAGAGAATCAGCGTCAGCGCGACGGTGCCGAGCGCGACGACGAGCGTCAGCGTCTGATGATCGAGCACCCACCTGAGGCCGCGCTCGTATGCGGCGAGCGTCTTGTCGAACAGCCCTTCGCTGATGCGCTCGAAACGGCTCGGGTGGCGGTGCGCCTGCGCGCGCAGAATGCGGGCGCACATCATCGGCACGACCGTGAGCGACACGACCGCCGATAGTACGATCGTCACCGCAAGCGTGATCGCGAATTCGCTGAAGAGCCGGCCGATCACGCCGCCCATGAAGAGCAGCGGAATCAGCACCGCGATCAGCGAGATGGTGAGCGACAGAATGGTGAAGCCGATCTGCCCGGCGCCTTGCAGCGCGGCCTCGAGCGGGCTCATGCCTTCCTCGAGGTAGCGCACGATATTCTCGATCATCACGATCGAGTCGTCGACCACAAAGCCGGTCGCGATAATCAACGCCATCAGCGACAGATTGTCGATCGAATAGTTGAGCTGGTACATCACCGCGAGCGTGCCGATCAGCGAGACGGGCACCGAAATGCTCGGGATGATGGTCGCCGGCACATTGCGCAGGAACACGAAAATCACCGCGACCACGAGCACGATGGCGAGAATCAGTTCGAAGGCCGCGTCGCGCACCGACGAGCGGATCACGCCGGTGCTGTCCGAGACGACCGTCACTTTCATGCCGGCCGGCAGCGTCGCTTCGAGCTTCGGCAACTGCTGCATGATCTGGTCGACCGTGCGGATCACGTTTGCGCCCGGCTGACGCTGGATGTTCAGCACGATCGCCGGCGTGCGATTGAACCATGCGCCGCGCTCGACGTCCTGCGGCGCCTGGCTGGCGCGCGCGACGTCGCGCAGAAACACCGGCGCGCCGTTCTGATAGGCGATCACCGAGTTCATATAGTCGGCCGGGTCGACGATCTGATCGTTGCCGTTGATCGTATAGTCGAGCTCCGGGCCGTCGAAGTTGCCTTTCGGCTGGCTGACGTTGATGTTCGCGAGCAGCGTGCGCAGGTCGTCGATATTCAGCCCGTATCCGGCCAGCTTTTGCGGATCGGCTTCGACGCGCACGGCGGGGACGTTGCCGCCCGCGGTCGTGACGAGACCCACGCCTTGCACTTCGGAAATCTTCGTTGCAAGGCGATTGTTGGCGACGTCCTCCAGCTGCGTGAGCGACATCGACTTCGACGTGACGGCGAGCGTGAGGATGGGCTGGTCCGCCGGGTTCACCTTCGCGTAGGTCGGCGGCGCGGGCAGGCCGGCCGGCAGAAAGCTGTTCGCCGCGTTGATGGCTTCCTGCACGTTCTGCTGTGCGACGTCGAGATTCAGCGACAGGTCGAACTGCAGCGTGATGATCGATGCGCCTTCCGAGCTGTAGGAGATCATCTGCTGCAGGCCGGGAATCTCGCCCAGCTGCACCTCGAGCGGCGCGGTCACGGTGGTCGCCATCACGTGAGGGCTCGCGCCGGGGTAGAAGGTTTGCACCTGGATCGTCGGGTAGTCGACCGACGGCAGCGATGAAACCGGCAGGAATTTCACGGCGACGAGACCGACTAGCACGAGCGCGATCATCAGCAGCGACGTGGCTACCGGTCTCAGGATAAACAGGCGGGAGAAATTCATCGGCGCGGGAAGGGCGGCTCAGGTATGGCTGATCGGTTGGCTCAGGAGTCTTGCGCTGCCGCTTCCGACGCGGCCCGGGCGCCCGACGCGCCCGATTCACCCGTCGCCGCATTGGCGCCGCGCGCGCCGCTCGCCGGCACGGTCCGCGCGGCGGCGGCCCGGATATGCGCGCCGTCCGACAAGCGGTCGAGTCCGTCGGTGACGACACGCTGGCCGGCTGTCAGGCCCGACGTGATCGCCGTATTCGCGCCGCTGGTCGGCCCGGGCACGACCTTGTGCACGGATACCGTGTTGTTGTCGTTCACCAGATAGACGTAGTCGCCGGGCGCGCCGGTTTGCACGGCTGCCGTCGGCACGAGCACCGCGTTCTGCAGCGTATCGACGAGCAGGGTGACGTTGACGAACTCGTTCGGAAAGAGCGCTTCGTCGTCGTTCGGCAGGCTCGCGCGCAGCGTGACCGTGCCGGTCGCGGTCGCCATCTGGTTGTTGATCGTATAGAGCGCGCCGGTGGCGAGCTTCTTCGAGTTGTCGCTGCTATAGACGGTGACGGGCAGCTTTGCGCCGGCATTGAAGCGGCGCAGCACGTGATCGAGCGAGTTTTGCGGCACCGTGAATTCGACGGTGGTCGGTTTCATTTGCGTGATGACTGCGATGCCCGGCTGGCTCGACGCGGTGACGAAGTTGCCCGGGTCGATCAGCCGCAGGCCGATACGGCCGGAAATCGGCGCGGTGATATGGCAGTAGATCAGGTCGAGATCGAACTGCGCGATATTGGCGAGGTCGGCCTTGACTGCGGCTTCGTCCTGCTGCACGAGAAATTGCTGGTCGACGTAGGTTTGTTCGGCGATCGACTTGTGCTCGTTCAGCTGCGTGAATCGCACGAGATCGGCGCGCGCCTGCGCAAGCGCCGCTTTGTCTTTCGCGAGTTGCGCCTGTGCCTGCTGTTTGCTGATCTCGAACTGCCGCGGGTCGATCTGGGCGAGGAACTGGCCTTTCTCGACGTCCTGCCCTTCGCGATAACCGACGGCGGTCAGGTAGCCGCTCAATTGCGGCAGCACGGTGACGGTGGCGATCGGCGTGATCGTGCCGAGCGCGCTGAGCGTCTCCGGCATCACGCCGGCGGTGGCGGTTGCGACCGTGACGACTTGCGGCGGCGTGCCGCGTTGCGGCTTCTTGCCATGCAGCAGATGGAACACGACGACGGCGATCAACACGATCGCGATGACGATGATCGCGATCAGGCCGCGGCGTTTCGGCCTGGTTTGCGGAGGCGACACTGCGTTCACGGGCGCCTCGCAGATGCACATGCGCACGGATGACGGAACCCTGGCGCGCGCGCCGGTTCGCAGCGGCCGATGCCGAGCGGGGAATAATGATGTTGCATACGGGTTCTCATGATTGGTTCTCCGTTCAGCGGGAGCGCCCCGTCCCAACCTGGATCGAGAATGAAAGCCAGCTTTCGAATGACGCGTGAGCCCGCACTCGAAATGCATAGGATGATGTTATATACCGCACGTACACCTTACGATTTGTCAGAAATACGCTCGGCATCGGCAAGACCCAACACTTTAACCGGTCGCATGGGGTGGACGCAGAAATCGTGTAACGCGGTGTAATGAGTAAAGACGGATTGAACGGGCGCGACGGCGCCGTGCCGTCCCGGTTGAACGGCACGGCGGGCGTGCCGCGGTTTGACCGCGCGTGGAGAAGGGCGGCGCCGTGCGCCGCTTTCATTTAGAACCGGTGGCGAATGCCGGTCGCAACGAGCACCTGGTTGCGATTGCTGGATGGGTCGTTGGTGTTGATCACCGCGAGGCCGTTTTCCGATGCGCGCTGGTAGATCGCTTCCGCATAGACGTCGGTGCGTTTGGACAACTGATACACAGCTTGCAGCGCGCCCTGATGCCAGTGCGTCGACGATGCGTCCGTGTACACGTACATGCCGGCCAGCGCGATGGTGGGCGTGACGGACCAGATCGCGCTGATTTCATAGTTGCTGAACGCGATGGAAGGCAACGCGGCGCCGCTATCGGTATCGGCCACGCCGGTATAGATTGCGCGCGACCACGCGCCGGCGAGCGTGACGTCGCCGATCACATAGCTCGCGCCCGCGGCGATGGTGTCCTGCTTTTGCGCGCTTGCGTCGACGACCGGTTGGTCGACGCCCGGAAGCGATGCCGCTTCGAATGCGCCGTTTTCGGTGAGGCCGCGCCCGTTGTTATGCATCCACGACGCACCGGCGCTGAATGGGCCGTTCGCGTAATTCGCGCCGATACCGTATGCGCGATTTTGCGCGAAGCGCCCGGCGGCGTTGGAGAACGCATACATGCCGCCAAAGCTGAACCCGCCATAAGATGCGCTCGCATACTTGACCGAGTTGGCCGCGAGGTACGAGTTGTTGGCGTTGTCGTTATCGAATGGATGCGCGAAGGCGGTGCCGCCGGTGCCACCGGTCAGCGTAAAGGGCGCGAAGTAATCGTGCACCAGGTCGTATTGATGACCGAGCGTCAATGTGCCGAACGGGTTGGATTGGAGTCCGACGTAGGCTGGATGGTCGTTGAATTGTTCACCGGAGCTCACCGAGTAGCCGCGCTCGAGGCGAAAGAGCGCCTGCGTGCCGTCGCCGAGCGCTTCGGTGCCTTGCAGACCCCAGAAGCTGCCGTCGATGAGCCCGGAGGTTGCGCGGTATTGCGTGTGTCCGTTCACGTTGCTGACGTACGCAAGGCCGGCGTCGAGTTCACCGTAAAGCGTGACGCTTTGCGCGCCGGCTGTGGTGCTTTGAGTCGCGATGTAGGCTCCCGCGAGAGAGCAGCAGAGCAATCGGTTCATGTCGGTGAGAGCGCTAGGTCAACTGGACGGACGAGTACGGCCATTTCCCGCGCGTTGTATTGCGAGGGAGCGGGTGGGTCGCACAGGCCACCACGAGGTGCGGGAGTCGTGATCAGCCGACTGGACTGATTGAAATGCTGTTCGGGCAGATTGCCGGGCCCGGGCTTGGGCCTTGCCGCCGGCCGGAATGGAGAGTGAGATTCATGAGCGGCTCCGTGGGGTTTCGCGCCCCGGTTGGTCCGATACAGGAACGAAGCAAGGTCTGGCTCCTGACTCGACGGCGTCGCAATAGCGATTCAGGCACGACGCAATGAGGCAGATACAGTGGCGCGACCGCGCCGGGCTCACACCGGCTTCCGGGCTTCGTTCAGCGGATGATGCTGTGTTGAGTGCGATTGCTGACGGCTTTGCAATTGGTTGAAAGCATAACGGAAGAAAGGGGATTGTCCAAGCGGTGTTGCGGCCTGGCGTCACGTCGTAGTTCTGGTTCGCCAGCGGCGCACCGCGCGTCCGAGCAGCCATAGGGCGATTCCGGTGAGGGTCCATGAGAGGCAGGCGACGATTAGCGTTGCCATGACCTCCGCGTCGTCCGTATTGTTCTCTGGTCCGATTCCAACGACGCGTAACACGAACATCGTCGAATAGAAAAGCCAGTTGGGCATCGGGGCGGGCCATTCCAGGTAGACGTTGGCGGCGACTCCTCCGACGAGGTAGGTGAGTGTGACGAAAGTGAGGGCACGCAGTGTTCTTTTCATTGGACCACCACCGTTCCGTACGCCTTATCGTTCGTACCGGGTACAGGAACATCGGGTGGCCGCGATCTGATATGACGTTCGAGCCTATCAAACTCCTCGCGTGACTTCACAGTGATACAGCCTTTGCTAACCCGTCTCTGACCTTCCGGGTGTAAACGGAATTCCCCCCGTTTGACACCATTGATAAAGGTTGAGTCGCCTGTTCGCTCATTCCAGAGCATGAACCACTTCGAGCGGTCGGTCGTGACGACGTTCATTTCCGAAAGCCAGTCATGAAGCCACCCGAAGCGCCCACCTGAACGCCTGTCAAGCAGATAATATTTTCCCGGAGGGAGCGGCCCGATATCGGGAATGGCCACCGCTCGCGGGTCATCGATGGCATCCATCTGCCCCGAGTACGCCGCAACGCTCCCAAACCCCGAACAATAAAGCGTCGACGTCGACTGGCCGTTCAACCTGAACGTGCACTGTACAGACATGGCTCACCCCGCCTGGACGGTGCGCCACGTATCGGCAAACAGCAGATTGCCGTCGTGATAGTTCCACGTTATTTCGCCATACCGCAGTTCGACAATTTCGAAGTGGTTGCGGTGCACATGTTCCTGCTCCTTGATGTTTTTCAGCCTCGGCGCGATTGACGCGAGCTTCACGTTTTTCATCGACATCGTGAAGTAGTTCTCCTCCTGTCCGGCGTCGTTTGTCCGATACCACCGGAGCACCGCGCTATTGAGCGTGTTTCCGCGCACGATGGCTTGATAAAGCAGCGGCGATGACCGGTCTATTTCCTTTTCGAAAGTCATCGACCGATGCGAGTGCGTGCCCATGAGCTTGCCGGTGTGATGATCGACGGGTGCGTCCACGCCGTGCGTCAAGCTCAGTACTTCAATGCTTCCCTCTCGTCCGGATACTTCGCTGCCGCCGCGAATCGGCGTGTCTCCATCATCGGTAAGCCAGAGGTGCAAGGGAGTCCCCATCGTTACTGTTCTCCTGTCTGATGCCGGTTGAAATCAGTAGTACCGGCGCCGACTTTTAGCATGCGTCCTGGCGCGCGATGTAAAAAACTGTCGCAAGCTTGAATCGCCTGTCGTCAGATGCATGGAGAACGGAGAGGGGCGGTCGCTGCCGCGCCGTTTGCAGCCGCGACAAGGGTCCACGTTTGCAACGCGGATTGCGCAGGCGCAGGCAGGCGTAATGAGGGAGCGTCGGCTAAAGAGGGGAGACGCCCATCGCTTGCCCATGCAAGCGAGGGCGCTTGTTCATCGATATACGTGCAGCGACGGCAAGCCCACGTCGGGTCGAGCCGTTTATTGAACGAAACAGCCGCAAAGGCTCAATTCGTCGAAATCACAATCGCCACGCGGCGATTCTGCGCCCGGCCTTCGGCCGTGCCATTGTCCGCGACCGGATGCGATTTGCCCTCGCCGATCGATGTGAGGCCATCGCGCGCCATGCCCGCGCCGACCAGCGCATCGGTCACCGCGTTCGCTCGTTGTTGGGACAACCGTTCGTTATGGGCGTCGCTGCCCGTTGAATCGGTGTAACCGTAAATGCGCACCGTCGACAGGCCGACCTTGAGCAGCGTCGACGCGACATGCGAAATGACATCGCGTGCGGCAGGTTGAATCTCGGACTTGTCGGTCTCGAACAGCACCTTGTCGCTGATGCCGAATTCCCAGCCCTCGTCGGTTTCGTGAAAGCCCGCTTCCTTTAGCGCCGCGATCTGCGCGGCGGTCAAGCCGTGCTTCGGCGGCGTGCTCTGGCATCCGGCCAGCAGCGCGAGCACCAGCAGCAAGCCCGCCGTCAGAACCGCCAGATACCCGCTTGCTATGTTTCTGCTTCTACCGCGTGTTCCATCAACGATGCATTCCACTTCAATCCCCATTTGCGTGTGTCACTGCGAGTTGCTGTTTTCTCTTGCTATCTGCCAGGCGCGATTGCCGGTACGCTTGGCCTCGTACATCGCGGTATCCGCCATACGCAGCAAGCTTGCGACGTCATGTGCATGCAGCGGGAACAGCGCAATACCGATGCTGACCGAGGTCGTCACTTCACGGCCGCCTGGTAGGGTTATCGGCGCGAGCATCGATTCACTTAATGCCTGCGCAACGCGGGTTGCATTTTCCTCGCGGTCGAGGCCGGGTAGCAGCGCGACAAATTCGTCGCCGCCGAGGCGTGCGACCAGATCGTCTTTTCGCAGCGTAGCGCGCAGCCGGGATGCAATCGTCACGAGCACCGCATCGCCGGCATCATGGCCGAGCGTATCGTTGATTTCCTTGAAGCGGTCACTGTCGATATACAGCAGACCCACCGCCGTACCCAGCGCGCGCGCGTCGCGGAGGGCCTGCTCGAGACGCGACTCGAAGTGCGCGCGGTTGGGCAGGCCGGTCAGACGGTCGTGATTGGCCTGGTGGCTGAGCGTCGCGTTCTGCTCGCGCAACGAATGCTGCCAGACTTCGAATTCGTCGAGCAGCGCGTTGAAGTCGTCGCCCAGTTCGTGCAGCTCCGCAATCGGTGTGGCCTCCACGCGCCGGCTGAACGCGCGGTCGCGGCGCACCGCATGCGCAACTTCGGCAAGCGCCCGCAAGGGCTCGACAATGTCGCGATGCATTTGCCGTGCGATCAGCGTCCCCGCGCCGAGAATGATGATGAGACAGACCAGCACCCCGCCGATTCCGCCGATGAGGAAGATCGCGAACTGATGTCCGCGTCCGCGCACGCGAATTCTCGCGAGCACCTTGCCGTCGTGCGTCACCGGCACGCTCACGCCGCCGGGCAGCGCGAGGTCCGCAACACGGTGTACCCAGCGTGAAAGCGGTCCGTCGCCCGTACGTTGCCAATTTGCAAAGATTGCGCCGTGCGTGTCGATAATGCGCACGTCGGCAATATCCTCATTGCCGGCAATCTGCGCAATCGCGTCCTGAGCCGCGGGTTTGTCGTTGAATACGACCGCTGCCTCCACCGTATAAGCGATCGAACGCGCCAGCAGTGTCAGATTGTCGTTCGCGTAGGCGCGCAGTACGGTCCACGCGACGAAAACGATGCACACGGCCGCGAGCGCCACGGCCGAAACCGCGAGCCGCATATAGGTTCGACGCAGCACGCGCTCGAGCGAAGGGCGCGGCGCGACAACGGGGTGCGCCTGCGCATAGCGCGTAACGATGCGTGGCTTCATGGTGTGCTCCGTTTGCGCGCGAGCTCCAGCACTTTCGGGCTCACACGCACACCGCTGCGTGCCACGCTGTCCAGATTCATATCGAACTTGACGCGATTTCTATCGGCGCTCAGGCAAAACATCGCGCCGAGCGTACACGTACTGTCGTTGTCACTGATGGTAAGAATCGGGTGCCCCGCGCGGTTTGTGTCGACTTGCCGGCGCTCGGCCTCCGACAGCTTGCCCATATACAGCGCGTCGCATGCGCTGCCGAGCGCCGGGTCGTCTGCCGAAACATTGCGCGTGACCACGTCCGGCGCCGGCGGCGAAAGCGGCGCTGCGCCGCTTTCGAGTGCGAATCGTGTGCTGCCCACGATGCATAACCGAACCGGATTCGGCGGGGCCGGCCAATGCGTGAAGCTGATAATGCCGAGCACGACTTGCCGGGCGGCGGAGTCCTGCTCGAGCGGCGACCCATTGGACACCGTACTTTGCGCATGGCTCGGGATGGCGAAGATGGACATAAGCAGGCTGCTCATCCAGGCGCTGGCTTTGCCACTGAGCTTTGCGCGTGCGATGGTACGTTCTTTCTCTCTCTGCACAATATGTCGTCGTGGCCTGGATGCCGCAGCCGTTCAGCAGCGGAACAGTAGGTCGTACCACACCAGGCGCCGTCCGGAGATCGGCCAGGCGTGGAGGTCGACGTGATAACGATCAGGCTCGTGCGCTTCCCCTGAGTGAAGCGTACGAGCCTGCTTGAACAGCCTCGCGCGAAGTACGCCGGGCATGTCGCGCCACGGCGATACGGCTTTATTGCGCGATATTGATACATCCATATGCCAAGCCATTGTTCCGGCCAGTCGTGAGCGTGGCAACGCTTTTAAAGCGGCAAACGACTATGCGGATTTTTTGGTCTGGACATCCGATGCGGCAGCGGCGTGCGCAATTTTGCCATGCATTCTGGCACGCTTGCGACCAGTATGCTCAAAGGGTGTCGAGACGTTGTCGTGTGGATGAGGGGCGAAGCCCGCTTCGCGCTGAACGGTATTGCCCAATAATTGGGCCTGGCCTTAAAGGAATGAGCAAATGCGGGCGTCTTAGGCAGGGTTGTCTGGAATCGTTAAACGATTCGCCGTGACTCAGAGCAGGCTCTGCAGCTTGACGATGTTGTCCATTAGCGTTCCGCGCGTAATGTCTGCGCCGCGCGGCCGCCGACGTGTCCGGCGCCGACGATCGCCATCGAACGCCCGGATGCCATGGCTTCAGACCTCGATCAGAATACGGCCGTCTGCCACCTTCGCCGGATAGGTCTTCAGTTTTTCGCAGACCGGCGCGCACAGCGGCCGGCCATCACGGATGTCGAAACGGCCGTTGTGCTTCGGGCATTCGATCACATGGCCCATCACGAACCCGTCGCTCAGATGCACATGTTCGTGCGTGCAGAGTCCGTCGCTCGCATACACGTGGCCGTCGACGCGATAGATCGCGTACGTGTGTCCAGCATGATCGAAGCGCATCACGTCTTCGTCTTCGATATCGTCGAGTGCCGCTGCATCGAGCCACTGCGTCATGGATGTCTCCCGGGTTGTGTATTGGCGGATCGGATCAGGCGCGCGCGGCTGTGTCCGGCACCGGCCGGTCCACGGCATACGAAGGGTCGCGCGTTTGCCGTACCAGTGCCGGAATGATCTCCGCGTAGGCCGCAATGGTGCTGCGATACGGCGGCGGCATGTCCGCTTTCACGGTCTCGTGCAATTGCGGCAACGCATGAAACGGCACCATCGGAAACATGTGATGTTCGACGTGGTAGTTCATGTTCCAGTAAAGAAAGCGGAACACCGGATTCATCCGCACGGTGCGGCAGTTGCGTCGATGGTCGAGCACGTTCTCGGGCATGCCCGCGTGCTGCGTAAGACCGAAATACAGGTACAGCCATCCGCCATACAAGCTTGGCAGCCCGATATAGAGCAGCGGCAACAGCGTGCGGAAATACGCGCACGCGGCAATCGCGACCACGTAGATGGATAGCGTCATACGCGCTTCGCGGATCACCTTCGGCCGTTCGGAGGGCGGAACAAAGGTCTCTTCCGCGGCGCCGATGCGGCCGAATGCGGCGCCGATCATCTTCGGCAATTCATTGGCGACATGCTTGATCGCCAATACGCTGAGCGCGAGCCCGAGCCAGTCGGTGGGTTTTTGCGCGGCGATTTCCGGATCGCGCCCGACGATCAGCGTATCCGTATGATGGCGCGCGTGACTCCAGCGCCACACCGTGGCTCGCCGGAATATCTGAAACGAAGCCATTTGATAGAGCACGTCGTTCATCCAGCGTGTCCTGAATGCGGTGCCGTGTCCGCACTCGTGCCAGCGCGAATCCGCCGGGCTGCAATAGAGCGTGCCGTACAGCCAGAAGGCGGGAATCGCCCACAGCGAATGCGCGTGCCACGCGAACCACGCGGCAACGCCGCTCGCGACGATCGCCGCATACCAGATCAGCGTGTCGCGTATCGCGCGTGCATCGCTGCGCTGCATCAATTGTTTCATCACCGCGCGCGGCACCGGGCACTTGTACCAGTCGGCATTGACGAGGCCCGCCGCCCTCGCGCGTTCGCCGGCGCCGCCGACAAGCCGGTACGCGTCGTGCCGCGCCGTGCGGGACGTTGCGTGCGCATCGGTCTCGCCATTCGTCTCCGTGTGGGCCACGTGTGTCTCCTTGGGCTCTTTTGAATCGCCGTTGCATTCGCGCGCCGTGCAGCGCGCGGGGCGTGTGATCACCATAATTGACGGCCTCATCCCGCTCAACTGAAAGATTGACGAAATTTCGTCAATCTTCTAGCGTACGAAACAGTGCGTCGCCGGGAGCGACGGGCAAGGAGACGATGTGTCCAGCGAAACCGCGCCGCGATGGCGCAAGCGCACCGCGCGCTTCGTTGAAATTGCCGAGCGGGCCGGCGTCAGTACGGCCACCGTCGACCGGGTGTTGAACGAGCGGGGCAGCGTCTCGCCGAAAACGCGCGAGCGGGTCGTCGTCGCGGCGCGCGAACTGGCGCTGCCGCGCCTGCTGCCGGATACGCAGCACGGCCTGATTCATATCGACATTCTCCTGCCCGATAGCGATGCGCCGTTTTTTCGCCGTCTGCGTGACGCAGTGCAGCGTTCGATGCAAATGCTTGACAGGCGTGTCGTCGTGCATCGCACGCTGATGTCCGCAGCCGACGAAGCGCGTCTGCCGAAAACGCTTGCGCAGGCGGGCTACCGGCGCGCGGCGCTGATCGTCACGACGCACGATACGCCGCCCGTGCGCGCCGCACTCGCGGCGGCCATTGCACGCGGCGAAGCGGTGATCACCATGGTCACGGACGTCGGCGGCATCGAGCGTCTGCATTACGCGGGTATCGACAACCTGCGTGCCGGCCGTACGGCCGGCTACTTCATCGGACGCCTCGCGCGTCAGCCAGGCAGGGTGTTGCTGCTGCCGGCCCGGCTCGATTACCGCGCCCATGTCGATCGTGTCGAAGGCTGCCGCGCGCAACTTGCCGGGCGGTTTACGCAACTGACGTGCGAGATCGCCGCGGACCAGACCCTCGACCAGGACGATCGCAGCTTTCGTGCCGTGAGTGCCGCGCTCAAACGAGGCGGGCTGGTCGGCATCTATAACACCGGCTACGGCTCCGCGGGCATCGACGCTGCGTTACACAAGTTCGACGTTGCGGGCAAGGTCGTATGGGTCGGGCATGAGATGCTCGACCAGCATCGTGCTTTTATCGATGCGGGCGTGATGGATATCGTCATCGACCAGGACCCGGACGGGCAGGTGATCTCGGCACTGCAACACGTGTTGCATGCGTGTGCAATGGTGCACGAGGCGCCGCACGCCGAGCCTGTGGAGTTCAGGGTGTTCTGTTCGGCGAACGTCAGGGAGAGCGGGTATCTGGGCGGATAAATCGAAGGTCTGGTGACCGCGGCGTTCTAAAGAGCCCGTCTGTCGACGCCGCGCACGAGGTCAAGGTGCGACTGCGACGCCGCGAGCGCGGCGCCCCGTCCGGACCAGCCATGCAAAGACTTATGCCGGTGTATCTTCAGCAGAATCCGCATTTCGCTTGATGCGCGCTTAGTGGTGCTCGAAAAGTTTGAGCTGGCCGCTTTTGTACATTTGCCGCACCTTCGTGTGGAGCGACGCTTTCGGCGTCTTCTGGCATTCGGCGACCAATGCGGCGACCGGCGTCGCGGTATCGACCGTCATCGTGTCGGTTTCGGTGACGCCGAGTCTGTCGACGCCTGCGAGATAGTAGACGACCGCGGGACGGTAGGCTTCATCCACCGCGATGAAATCTTCGCATTTCATCTTTGTCGGATTGGTCTTTTGGGCGTTTTGCGCGAATGCGGGCATGGCCGCCACCGCACCGAGCAGGCAGGCGACAATTGCTTTGCGGTTCATCTGGTACTCCCGGAATGAGTCGGGCAGCAACCGGTGCTGGCTACGACCCGCCACGGTTGAACACCCTGGGTTGGACACAAGGGGGTGACTTCGGCTCTTGCACGTCGAGCGTAGATCGGGCGCCACGCGCACTGAATTGCCATCGTGCAGTATTGACGCGGCCGCTGATAAAACAATTGGACTTTGGTCCCATATCGCGTCAGCCTTGTGCGAAATGCGAGGGTTTAAGTTTGTCGAGCACGTTGCGGTATCCCGACGTCTGCTAAACGCATGCCCGGCAGCGGGCGATATGCGCGTTAGCGCACAGAGCGATCGGGCGAACGACACTATGCTCTTTCGATAGCCGGAACACCGCGTCCAATCCGAAGCACCACGCTGCACCTGTTATTACGGTGATCGCCTATGCGAAGCCAGGTCATCAGGTATGCGCTGATTCTCGCGTGCGGGTGTCTGCCTGCTGTCGATGCGTGTGCGGCCGATGTGATCGGCATCGTGAAGACCGTCAAGGGCGCCGTGCATATCGAACGGGGCGGAAAAAATCTGGACGCGGCCGTCGGCAGCGAGGTGTACAGCGGCGACCGCATTGTCACAGGAGCCGATTCTTCCGTCGGCATTACCTTGCACGACAACACGCTGCTTTCAGAGGGCGCCGGCTCGACGCTCGAACTCAACAACTTCGCGTTCAATACGACCACCTATGAAGGCGCGCTCGATGCAACGATCAAGCGCGGTTCGCTAGCGGTGGTCGACGGCAAGATCGCCAGGAACAATCCCGCCGCGGTGCGTTACAGCACGCCGACCACGACGCTTGGCGTACGCGGCACGGAATTTATCATCGAAGTCGGCGGCGAAGGGGAGGGGGCGCGTTGAAGGCCGCGACTTCGCGACGCTGGCTTCCGTTCAATGCGACCGTTGCGGTGCTGCTTTTGCTGTCCGCCTGCAGCACGCCGCGCGACAAGATCACCTTATTGCCGAACCCGGACGGCAGCGCCGGATCGGTCGTGGTACGCAGCGCGACGCAGACGCAAGTGCTGGACAAGCCTTACGCAAGCGTCGACGTCGCACAGGGCGGTGCGATTCAGGCATCGATGGACAGTCCGGCGACCGTGCAGGCACACTATGCGCAACTGCTTGCTGCACAGCCGCCGCGGCCGGCTACGTTCACGATCAACTTCCTGTTCGACTCGGCAACCGATCTCGCGCCCGAGTCATCCGCGACGGTCGCGAAGCTGAAGACGACCCTGGCGACGTGGCCTGCGCCGCATCTTACGGTAGTCGGTCATACCGATATGGCAGGCTCGCAGGAATTCAATGACAAGCTGTCGATGCGGCGCGCGCAGACCGTGGCGGCGTTTCTCGTCAAATCGGGCATTCCTGCGCAGCAAATCGAGACCGCGGGCCGGGGCAAACGCGAGCCGCTCGTGCGCACGCCGGACGGCGTTCCGAACCAGGCGAACCGGCGCGTGGTGATCACCATTCAATAGTGAACAGTGCGCGCATGCTCCTTTGGAGCCCGCGCCCGACATCGATCTGCTCTGGCTGACATGAAACGCTTGCGCGACTCATGGCTTACCTTTGTGAAGAAATTGCCGAGGGCGTACAGCGGGCGTCCGATGGCGTTCGCCGTGCTGCTTGGCTTGAGCGCGCTCAACTTCTGCAGCGAGTGGCCTCAAGGTATTCCGCGGCCAGCGTGGATCGACACCTATGACCGGATCTTGCCGGACTCGTTTGGCTCGGCGCGGCAGCTTCTGTTCGATCACTTTCAGCGCTGGTTTCCGCGTGTGCCGGCTTCACAGCCGGTCATCATCGTCGCGATCGACGACAAGACGCTTGCCGCGGCCGGTCAATGGCCGTGGCCGCGCAACCGGCTGGCGAACCTGATCGACGCGATCGCCGCGCAAAAGCCGCTCGCGATCGGTCTCGACATCTATATGCCGGAGGCCGATCAAACGTCGCCCGACAAGGTCGCCGGGAATCTGCCCGCGTCGGCGGCCGCGCTTGCGGCCGGCTTGCGCGCGCTGCCGAGCCACGAGGCGATACTGGCGCGATCGCTGCGCGCGGCGCCATCCGTGCTGGGCGCAGCGGCGTCCGCGCACGCCACGGCGGACACGAGCACCGATTTGCGCAGTGCACCGATTCTCGTGCACGGCACCGATCCGCTCGAGAGCGTGCTGCGCTTCGACTATGTGCTCGCGAGCCTGCCCGAATTGCAGGCCGCGGCGCACGGTCAGGCGATGCTGAACGTGGCGCTCGAACAGGGAACGGTCCGGCGGGTTCCGTTGATCATGGGCCTTGGCAACAAGCTCGTGCCCGGCATGCCGGTGGAAATGCTGCGCGTCGCGACCGCTTCGCCGTTGGTCGAAGTGTTCGCGTATCCATCGGGCGTGCAGGCGGTCGGCGTGGCGGACGTGCAGGTGCCCACGCAGCCCAATGGCGAAATATGGCTGCACTTCGCGTCGATCCGCGCGACGCAGAACCGCTATGTGTCCGCCGTCGATGTGATGCAACGCAAGGCCGGTGCGGAGCGCATGCGCAACAAACTGGTGCTGGTCGGCCTCACGGGCACGGGCCTCACCGACATACGCGCGACGCCGCTGGGCGAACTGGTGCCGGGTATCGAAGTTCAGGCTCAGGTCATCGAGACGATCTTCGACGGACGTTTCCTGCAGCGCCCGGCCTGGCTGAAACTGGGCGAAAGCCTGTTTATCATCGCGTTCGGGATGCTGATTATCTGGTACGTGCCGCGCACCGATTCGCGGCTTGCGGTATTCATTCGGGCGGTCCCGAAGTCGTCGGCCATTCTCGGCATTGCGCTGAATCTGCTGTTGCTGCTGAGTTGCGTGCTGGTGTTCAGGTACTTTGGCTTGCTTATCGATGCGGCTTCGATTTTTATCATCGAGTCTGTCGTGATGGGCTCGTTTTTCTCGACCGCGTTGCTCGAAGACGAAGCACAAAAGAGACAGGATGCGGCGCGCGAGCAGGTGCGTAACAGCGGGAAGACCGGCGCCGGGAAGGTATTCGACGGCGCATTGGCGCGCTGGAAACGCATACATCGAAGTTCGAAATAATGTGGGTTCTCGCGAACCGCGCCATGCAAAGCGGCTTGCCTGCGGCCGTTCGGCCTATCATTCGGGATCGTTCACGCGTATTCAAGGCTTGAGCATCCATGAATCCATCGGCACAGATCGATCAACTGATCGCAGGTATCGCGGACTGGCGCGGTAAGACATTGGCCGGCATTCGCAAGTGCATTCTCGCGGCGGACGACGGCATCGTCGAGGAGTGGAAATGGATGGGCAGCCCGGTGTGGTCGCGTGACGGCATGATCGCGGTTGCCAACGCGCATAAGGGGAAGGTCAAGCTGACCTTTGCGCACGGCGCGCATCTGCCGGACCCGGAGAAGATTTTCAATGCCGGCCTCGAAGGCAATGCGAGACGCGCAATCGATTTTTTCGAAGGCGAGGCAATCAACGAGCGCGCGCTCAAGCAACTCGTTCGCGCCGCCATCGAGTACAACCGGACGAAGCTCAAGAAGAATGCCCGCGCGGACACGCATTCGAAAGCGCATAAAAGTAAAACGGCCTGAAGCGGCAGCGGGCTCCTGGTGATTGCCCTGGTCCGGCGTGCAGCGCCCTTGGAATTCTGCTGCCTGCGAATTACAGTTCAGCGAACCATGTAGTCGAACAAGGATCGGCATATCGGATGTTGCCCGAATGCCGGCGCCCGCTGTCCGGGTGCATATTGTGTGTCTGGCTGTCACCACTCCAGGGGATGTCAATGGCCGCTACGCAATCAGGGGTACCGAATCTTTCCGACGAAGAAGCACGGCGCCAGTTGCGACGCGCGGTGATCGCCAGCACGATCGGTACGACGATCGAATGGTACGACTTCTTTCTCTATAGCACGGTGACCGGTTTGGTCTTCGCGAAGCTGTATTTCCCGCAGTCCGATCCGCTCGTCGGCACACTCCAGGCCTTTCTGATCTACGCGGTCGGCTTTCTTGCAAGGCCGGTTGGCGCGGCGATCTTCGGTCACTATGGCGATCGCATTGGCCGCAAGGCCACGCTCATTGTCACCCTGCTGCTGATGGGCCTCGCGACGTTCGCCGTGGCCTTCGTGCCGACCTATGCGTCGATCGGCATCTGGGGGGCGGTGCTTCTCACCGTGCTGCGCTTTATTCAAGGGGTGGGCGTCGGCGGCGAATGGGGCGGCTCGGTGCTGATGTCGATGGAGTGGGCGCGTACGGACAAGCATCGTGGGTTCATTGCCGCGTGGCCGCAGTTCGGCGTGCCGGCGGGGCTCTTTATAGCCAACCTCGCGGTACTCGTGACCAGTCAGATCTCCGGCAGCAGTTTTCTCACCTGGGGCTGGCGCGTGCCGTTCGTGCTGAGCATCGTACTGGTCGCAATCGGCCTCTATATCCGCCTGAATATTCTCGAGACGCCGACCTTCGCGCGTCTGCTTGCCGAGCAGAAGATCGAAAAGACGCCGACGCTCGAAGTGATTCGCCGGCAGCCCAAGGACATTCTTCTTTCGGCGTTGGCTCGCATGGCTGAACAGGCGCCGTTCTATATCTATACGGCGTTTGTCTTTACGTACGGCGTGACGAATCTCGGCGTGTCGCGCGATCTTCTGTTGACGGCGGTGCTGGTTGCTTCAATGCTGGAATTCATCACGATTCCGCTATTCGGTCATATCTCCGATCTGATCGGGCGGCGCAAGATGTACATCATCGGCTCGATCGCCGTCGGTATTTTCGGCTTTATCTACTTTGCGCTGGTCGATACGCGCGACCCGGTGTGGATCTTTGTCGCGATCGTGCTTTCGCTGGTGCCGCATGCGATGCTGTACGGTCCGCAGGCCGCGTTTATCGCCGAGTCGTTTACCGGGCGCCTGCGTTATAGCGGCGCATCGCTTGGCTACCAGTTGGCTTCGATCATCGCCGGCGGCCCGGCGCCGCTTATCGCGACCGCGCTTTTTGCGTACTACCATTCGGGTTACGCGATCGCGTGTTACGTGTTCGCATGCGCGGTGCTGAGCGTGATCGCCGCGTCGCTGCTGGGCGATTACACGAACAAGGACATTTCGCGGGAGTACGACGAAGCGCACCCGCTTGCGGACCACGGGCACGCGCCTCCGGCGCGGTGAGCGGTAAGTCGGGCGGGCGCTCCGATTCTCCCGATGGGCGCCCGCTCGTGGCCGAGTCGATTCGCTCGACACTCATGTCAACTTTAGCGTCACCACGCCAAGCAGAATGATGATTGCCGCGACCGGGCGGCTATAACCGTAGCGCTCTTTCAGAACGAATACGGAAATCGCGGTGCCAAAGAGAATCGCCGATTCCCGTAACGCGGCAACCATCGCGATCGGAGCGCGCGTCATCGCCCAAAGCACGAGCGCATAGCCGGCGAGCGAGCAAGCGCCGCCGATCAGCATCAGCAGCCAGCGATCGCGAAGATGTCTTTGCGCGGCCGCACGGCGGCGTACGAACGCCCAGCCCAGAATGGGCAACGCGGTTAGCGCGAACATCCACATCGTGTACGACGCCACATGCGCGGACAATCGCGCGCCGGTTCCGTCGACCAGCGTATAGAGCGCAATGAGAATGGCGTTGGCGAGCGCAATGCGCGTCGTGTGAGCGGTGTTGACACCCGCGCGAGTAAAAAGCAGCAGACACAGGATGCCGCCGCATATCAGCAGCACGCCAACCCATTCGCCTGTTGTCAGCCGTTCTCCGATCAGCGGGCCGCTCGCCAGCGCGACGATGAGCGGCGGGGCGCCTCGCATCAGCGGGTACGCATGACTCATGTCGCCGCTGCGATACGCGGCGCCGATCAGCAGAAAGTACGCAACGTGGATAACCGCGGATGCCGCGATATAAGGCCAGCTGCTCGCGTCCGGCAGCCCGACGAATGGCAGTACGACGGCGCAGATCACCGCCGCGCTGCCGGAGACGAACACGATATCGAGGAATTTGTCCGGGCTCGACTTCACGAGCGCATTCCAGCTCGCGTGCAGGAACGCGGCGAAAAGCACGACAAGCATCACGCCGGTGGACATGGTTCGACGACTCCCATTCAAGTTATATTTGTAAGCAGCTTATCTATCTTGAAGTGCGCTGACAAACCAGATAAATTCGGCTATCGCGTCAATTAAACTATTCCGAATGAAACGGGCACTTCCTCCGCTCAACGCATTGCGCGCGTTCGAGGCTGCGGGCCGGCTCGGCAGTTTCAAGCATGCCGCCGCGGAATTGCATGTGACGCATGGCGCGGTGAGCCAGCACGTACGCGCGCTCGAAGACTGGCTGGGCGCGCCGCTATTCGAGCGGCACAACCGCCGCGTGGTGCTGACGCCGGCGGCGCATGCTTACCTCGAGGAAATCGGCCCGTTGTTCGAGCAGCTCGCGCAGGCCACATCGCGCTATGGCATTCCCGCCACGATTTCCCGCACGCTGTCGGTCAGCTCGATTGCCACTTTCACGCTGCGCTGGCTGGTGCCGAGACTGGCGAGATTCCATCTCGAGCATCCGGGCGTGGATGTCGAAGTGGAGACCTCGAACGTCCCGCTCGAGAGCCTGAAAGGAACACACGACGTGATTATTCGCGGCGGTCCGGATACGTTCTATGGCTATACGATGCGGCCTTTCCTTGCCGAAGAGCGCGTACCGGTCTGCAGTCCGGCGCTGCTCGAGCGCTTGCCGATCGAGGCGCCGGACGATCTGCGCCGCCATACGCTGCTGCATACGTCGAGTTTGCCGCGGCTCTGGCCGGACTGGCTGGCGAAGGTGAACCGGCCTTCATTGAGCCCGTCCGCCACGCTGACTTTCGACCATTTCTATCTGACTTTGCAGGCCGCGATCGACGGCATCGGTATTGCGATGGGACCGACTGCGCTGGTGGCGGACGATCTCGCCGCGGGCCGGCTGGTGATGCCGTTCGCCGAGCCTCGTCTGCCATCGCGCAGCTATTGCGCGTATGTTCCGCTGGAGAAGTCCGCGGACGAACTGGTCGTGCTGTTCTGCGCGTGGCTTGAACGGGAAGGGGCGCGCGGCAGAACGGACACTGCATCGTAACTGTCTGCTGACACGATGCTTGCGCAATGATCTGGATAGAGCGAGCGTCCCTCAAGACCGCTCCAGCGGAAACCCGCCGGCGAACGTCTCCCTCAGATACGCGACAAAAGCCGCCACTGCGCGCGGCACATTCGGTGCATACGGACGGACCACATACAACTGTTCGGCAAACGCGCCGAGCGGCCGCCAGTCCGGCAGCACGATTTCGAGCTTGCCCGCCTGTACCGCGTTTTGCGCGGTGAAATCGGGAACGAGCGCGATGCCGAGATCATCAAGCGCCGCATCGCGCAGCGCTTCACTGTTGTTGGCCGAAAACGCGCCGTTCACCGGCACGCTGACCGGCCCCGCCTGTGCCTTGCGCGCGGCTTTGTGCTCGAACGTCCAGACGGCGGAGCCGCCCGCGCGCGGATAGAACAGACACTCGTGCGCGGCGAGGTCGGCGGGCTGCGCGGGCCGGCCGCGGCGCTTCAGATACGCGCGCGTCGCCACCGCGACTGAATGGGTCTCGCAAAGCTTCCACGCGACATGGGTCTCCGGCGCCTGCGCGCTGTGCCGTATCGCGAGATCGAATCCTTCAGTCGCAATCGAGCTGAGCCGATCCGACACTTCGAGCTGCACCTTCACCTCCGGATTCGCGCGCAGAAAGTGCGACATCCGCGGCACGAGTTGCTGGCGGACGAACGCGACCGGCGCCGTCACGCGCACCAGCCCGCGCGCGACGCCGGCCAGTTCGCGAACCGTCGAAAAGACGTTCGCAATGTCGTCATAACGCGGCCGCGTGCTGTCCACGAGGCGCTGACCGGCTTCCGTGAACCGCACGCTGCGCGTGGTGCGCTGCACGAGCGGCACGCCCGCCGCGCGTTCGAGTTCGGCGATGCGCTGGCTCATTGCCGCCTTGCTGACGCCGAGGCGCGCGGCAGCGGCGGTGTACGAACCCTGTTCCGCGAGGACGGTGAGCCAGTGCAGGTGCGTCCAGAGGCCTTCGATCTTTTGGGTGTCCATGGATGGATTGTTCACCATAGAAAACAATAATTTCAATGTTACCGTCTTTGATTACATGCCGATGCTCCATACACTGGTGTCATAGCGATTTACCACCAAGGAACGGACATGCAAGCGTACACAGACACAGCGGACGTCACCCATTTCATTCACGGCGAAGCGGTGCGCGGCACAGGCGAGCGCACGCAGCCGATTTTCAACCCGGCGACGGGCGAACGGCCGCGCAAGCTGCTGCTGGGCGAAGCGGCGGACGTCGATGCGGCTGTCGCGAGCGCCAAGGCGGCTTTCCCGAAGTGGGCGAACACGCCGCCGATTCGCCGCGCGCGCGTGATGCTGCGCTTTCTCGAATTGATGAACCGGCACCACGACGAACTGGCCGCGATCATCACCGCCGAGCACGGCAAGGTGTTCTCGGACGCGCAAGGCGAAGTCGCGCGCGGCATCGACGTGATCGAATTCGCGTGCGGCATTCCGCAATTGCTGAAGGGCGACTATACGGAACAGGTGTCGACCGATATCGACAACTGGACCGTGCGGCAGCCGCTCGGTGTGGTCGCCGGCATCACGCCGTTCAACTTTCCGTGCATGGTGCCGTGCTGGATGTTCCCGGTCGCGATCGCGGCCGGCAACGCATTCGTGCTGAAGCCGAGCGAGCGCGATCCATCGGCGTCGCTATTCATGGCGAAGCTGCTGAAGGAAGCAGGCTTGCCCGATGGCATCTTCAATGTCGTGCAAGGCGACAAGACGGTGGTCGATGCATTGCTCGTGCATCCGGATGTGAAGGCGGTCAGCTTCGTCGGTTCGACGCCGATCGCGAACTACATCTATGAAACCGGTGCGAAGCACGGCAAGCGCGTGCAGGCGCTCGGCGGCGCGAAGAATCATCTGGTCGTGATGCCCGATGCGGATCTCGACAAGACCGTCGATGCGTTGATCGGCGCCGCTTACGGTTCGGCCGGCGAACGCTGCATGGCGATTTCGGTCGCGGTGCTGGTCGGCGATGTGGCCGACAGGATCATTCCGCGTCTTGCGCAGCGCGCACGCGACCTGGTTATCAGGAATGGCATGGAGTCCGATGCGGAGATGGGTCCGGTCGTTACGCGTCAGGCGCTGGAGCGCATCGAAAGCTATATCGCGCTTGGCGAACAGGAGGGCGCGAAGCTGGTGGTCGACGGCCGCGGTCTGAAGGTGAAAGGCCATGAAGACGGTTTCTTTACCGGCGGCACGCTGTTCGATCACGTGACGCCCGCTATGCGCATCTATAAGGAGGAAATCTTCGGGCCGGTGCTCGCGTGCGTGCGCGCGAAAGACTTCTCCGAAGCGGTCGATCTGATCAACGCGCACGAGTTCGGTAACGGCGTCGCGTGCTTTACGCGCGACGGGCATGTTGCGCGCGAATTCGCGCGCCGTATCGAAGTCGGCATGGTCGGCATCAACGTGCCGATTCCGGTGCCGATGGCGTGGCATGGCTTCGGCGGCTGGAAGCGCAGCCTGTTCGGCGATACGCATGCGTATGGCGAAGAGGGCGTGCGTTTCTATACAAAGCAGAAGTCGATCATGCAGCGCTGGCCTGACAGCATCGAAAAAGGCGCGGAGTTCGCGATGCCGACGGCGAAGTAACGCGAGGCAAATCACGCAATACCGGTGACGCTGTAAAGAACGCCGCGTGCATGCACGCGGCGTTTTCTATGGTGCGTCTGATCGTGCTTCGGTCTCGTGCGGTCTGTACTACCCTGGCGAGAGATCACCATGCTTGAATCCGGATTCAAACGAAGCTTGGCTTGTGCCATCCAACGAGGAGTCCGGATCATGTTGGTTCAAACAGCAGGGAATGGAGCAATCGCGGCAGTTGGCAACGACGATGGGGTGGTGAGACCCGATGCATCGGCACCGGGGGGCGATACGCCGGTGGTGCGCAATATACCCCGTCGAGCGAGGCTCGCGCGGACGCTCGATTCAATATCGCCGCCTGGGGTCGAACCTGCGGCACAACCGGCTTCACGTCATGCCACTGGCGCAGGCGGCGCGAATCCAGCCACGTTGACGCTGGAAAGGCGCGGACCCGTATTCAGCAAAATCGCATCGGGTTCGCCGTTTCGCCCGTTTCGAGGCGGTGAGGCGCTGAGGTCCACCGCCTCGTCTTACTATCCGTTCGACCAGGCGGACTATGCGGATAGAACCGGGCCCAACGGCATTTGCCAGGGCTGGGTCCGGCTTGCGTTGAGCAGGCTGGACCGTCAGCAGGCCGGGGGCCTGACGGATGCGGTCAGGCTTATCCAGGCTGATTTGAATAATCGCCGGGACTTTGTCTCAACAGACACGATTGCGCGCGCCCGCAGCTTGCAAACATACCACGATACGTTGCGGCTGCAACGTTATGGGCCGGGCATCTGGACGCAGATGGATGGACCGCGCAGATGGCACATGCGCGAGCTTTTTGAACAGATGCGCGAGCACCTGCAGGTGGGAGGCGCTGCGCATATCGCGCTAGGCCTGAATCCTCCGGGAACGAATCGCGGTACGAAAGGCCATGTGTTGCTGGTGCATCGTTCGTCGCCGAGCGAGTACGAGGTATTTGATCCGAATAACGGCGTGATGAGCTATTCGAGCCGGCGCGACATGGTAGCGGCGTTGCGCCGGTATATGGATGAGGCCTTCACGGATACGGGCATGCGGCTCACGCCGGATGCCGTGCAGTATTACTCGATTCTGGGGCCATCGAATAGCGTGAGCGCGCATGACGTTCCAGCCCGGCCGCCGACACGGCCCGAAGCACCGCTCACCGTGTCCGCACAACGCGAGTCGACAACACGCGATGCCCTCCGGACCAGTGCTGACGAATCGAACAGCTTGTCGAGCGACACGTTATCGGGTGCCGCCGGCCAGCCAGACGCATTGACCGGCAGGGACCGCGGCCTCGCGACTGCCGCGTTATCCGATATTGCACAAGGACATTCGTCGAATCTGACCGACGCAACCGAAAATATCAGGCGCAGGTTGACCGATAGGCAACTACGATCAGTGACGCTTCGCGAGATTGACGATATGCAGCGAGATAATGGGTCCGGGGTCGTCGAGCCTTTGCCCGGGTATGCAAGACGGCGAGGCTCCGCCGGTATATTGTCGGCTGCGAATCTGATTGCCGACGTGCGGGAGCATTTCAACAGTTTGCACGTGAACCAGGATACCGGCGTCGGATATCCGACAGACCTGGCGGTAATCAACCTTGCGACGCGCGAACGGCCTCCCGGCAATGGCGGTTCCACAAACGCACGCGCCGGCACGCGGGCCGATGGCGAGCCGATCGTCGTGCACCGGCTGAACGAAATCGAAGACTATGCCGGCGACCGATACGAACTCTACGATCCGGGCTCGGGCGTCTGGCGCTATGACGGCTTTGAGGAAATGGCGAGTGCGTTGCGTGGCGTATTCGATCGCGGGTATCACGCGCTCGGCGGGGTCGATCATGCCGACACGAGCTACTACGCGAACCTTTCGAGGCCGATGGCGGCGGCGGGCGGCTCGGCGCCGGCGCGACTTGCGATTGCGAATCTCAACCTGGGCCAGATCGAGCAACTGCTGGGGATCCTCAATGCGCGGCCCGGCGTGACACCTCGTCCGGATCTGGCGCCGCCGCCCTTCTCGATCGTGCCGAAACACGACCCTCGCGATCTGAAACGCGGGGAGACCTCACCGATCCCGTTGAAACCGGACGGACTATTCCGACCGTCGACGGTGACGCCGCAGGATCTCAAGACACACGGTGGCTTCGATTGCGAGCGCACACAGGTGAGCGATATCAATCTTGGCGTGCACAATCTGGATGTCGCGTCGAATCCGCATCTGATCGACAGCGCCGGATATCTCGGGACTTTCCGCAGCGAGCGAACCGCGCTGGACCGGTTTCCAGCCCAGTCCGGCGACGGCTACATCTACTTCATTGCGCCGACGCCGAACATGGTGGATGTTGCCGGCAGTCTCGGCAGCCAGATGCATGCGCCGTGGGATGGCGAGGTCGCGGCGATGGGGTGGATCGATTATCCGCAGATTCGCGGCTGGCGCGTGGTGAAGAACGGCGTTCCGGGTCAATACGTCGCCAATCCGGATTACCGCTGGGACGTCTATGACCACACTGGCATGGCCGGCGCACAACCGCAACTGTCGAGATTGCCGGTCGATCACCCCATCTGGCGCGAAGACGGCTATAACGCGTATGTATCGGACAACAGGAAGAACGGTGGCACTCTGAAATTTAATGAGGATCCCAATGTTACCCATGCGCTGTTTTACGATGCCGCATGGGAAAAGGTGCGTGAGCTGAATAAACGCCAGGCCGCGGATCTCGACTACCGCGGCCCGTTGCGGCTTCACGCATACGGTAGCGGTGACCGGTCCAGAACGGAGATTTATCTCGACGGACAGAACAACGTATGCGTCAATACGATGATCTCGCCGTCATCGACCGGAACTGGCACCCGGCATGATTTTGCGTTTGCCGACGACGGCCGTTTCCATGTGATCGGCAACACCCGCAAGGTTCTGCAGGTCGATTCGAATGGCTACGTCTACGCGGGCGATGTACCGGATGACCCGAATTCGCTGAACGGCGTATTCGAGTATGACGGCAAGCATCTGATACACCAGGAAGACCTGAAGCTGCTGACGACGGGTTTGTCGTCGTTCACGCCGTTTGTCGACAGCAACTTGCATGGAGAGCGCAGCGAGTGGCATTTACGCGCGCCCGATGGAAAGGATGTCAATCCGCCTCGTGTCAACATGCACACGTTTCGCCGGGGGACAAGCGCTAGCGCGCAGCAACTCTTTGCGTTTTACCAGGATCCCGATGTGGCCTTGCCGCATTCCGCGACCCACTTCGTAACGCGTGTGCCGGACAACGCATACAGCGGCAATTTTCTCGACTATGTGAAGCGGATCACGAGTGAGGAGGCTCGCGATGCCTCAAACTGGTTGCGCACACACAATGCCGCCTGGTTGTTCGACGATGGCTTTTATGCAACCGCAAACGGGCCGAACATGCTTGAAGTGCGCAGGCTGGACGGCATACCGGTCTGGCAGGCCGAAGGGGTCGATATCGACCCGCGCAAGGTGGGTCACGTCGAGTTCAGGACGCTGCTGCCTCTGTCGTCGAACTATCACATGCTGGATGAAACGAAGCAGCGCATCGCAGCGCGCGAAGCACGGCGCAGCCGCGGGCTCTCCCTGTTGACGACGCCGCTGCCTGCCGCCGCGTGACGTCCTTCGAACCTCGTGCTCAACAGAGTTTTTACGCGCCAGACGGTTGACCGCTTGCGAGCGGAAAGAGATCATCACTGACAGGTCGTTTCGTTTAAGGACATCAGATGAGCACGCGTTCCGAAGGTCAATCTCTTTTAAAGATGCTAGGCATCTCGAATCCGATCATTCAGGCGCCGATGGCCGGCGTCAGCACGCCCGCACTTGCCGCTGCGGTGTCGAATGCGGGTGGGCTCGGGTCGCTCGGCGTGGGCGCGATGAACGCGGAGGGCGCGCGCAAGGTGATCAGGCAAACGCGCGCGTTGACCGGCAAGCCGTTCAACGTCAACGTGTTTACGCATGTGCCGGCGGTGGCCGATGCGGCCGTCGAGGACGCCTGGTTGAAGTGGCTTGCGCCGGTATTCGGCCGGTATGGTGCGAGCGCGCCTGAGAAACTCAGCGAGATCTATACGAGCTTCGTCGAAGATGAGGCCATGCTCGATGTCTTTCTCGAAGAGAAACCCGCAGTCGTGAGCTTTCATTTCGGGCTGCCGTCGCAAGACATCATCCGTGCGCTCAAGCGCGCGGGAATCATACTGTTCTCGTCCGCAACCAATGTGCGGGAAGCGGCCGCGTCAGTCGAAGCGGGTGTCGATGTGCTCGTCGCGCAAGGCATCGAAGCGGGCGGACATCGCGGCATGTTCGATCCCGATGCGTTCGACGAAGGGCTGGGTACGTTTGCGCTGACGCGGCTGCTTGTCGAGAAATTCGCGGTGCCAGTTGTCGCGGCCGGCGGCATCATGGACGGCGCAGGCATCGCGGCGGCACTCGCGCTCGGCGCACAGGCCGCGCAACTGGGCACCGCGTTCGTGGCGAGCCCGGAGACATCGATCGACGACGGCTATCGCGCGGCTATCCTCGGCGCGCAGGCGGAGCACACGATGCTGACCTCGGCCATTTCGGGCCGGCCGGCGCGCAGCATGATGAACCGTTTCACCGAACTCGGCCGCGCATCGAATCTGCCCGCAACGCCTCACTATCCGATCGCTTACGACGCCGGCAAGGCGCTGCACGCGGCGGCAAAAGGAAAGGGCGAATTCGGTTACGGCGCGCAATGGGCCGGCCAGGCGGCGGCGCTCGCGCGCTCACTGCCGGCGGCGGAACTCGTCGCGGTACTCGATGCCGAGTTCAACGAAGCGATCAGGCGTTTGCAGCAATACGTGGGCTGATATCGCATGCTGAACCCGCGCATTGGCACGCTACTTCATCGGACGGCGACGCGCACGAGCAACCGCTGCGCAGGCAGTGTTACCGGACGCGCCGCGGTCGCCTGGTTGGGGGCGGATAATAGAAGAAGCGCATGTTATGCGCCTCTTGCACCGTTCATGCCGCTCAAGCCTGTTTCGACTTTCGCAGCTTGCGGAATTCGTCGACGGGCAGGCCGCCCCATCCCCAGTTTTCCTTTTCGACTTCCTGAATGACGACGAACGTGGCCTCCAGCGGCTTATGGAGCACGTTCAGCAGCACTTCGCTGACGCCCTTGATGAGCTGGGCTTTTTCGTCCGGTGTGACAGCGTCCCTGCCGGGCGCTGATCCTTCGCGCGTTACCTGGATGGTCACGATAGGCATGGAAATCTCCGTTATCTGAAGCCTGAAGTACACAGTCGCAGAAAAAGGCGCCGTCACCGGCGCCTTCGCGTTACGGGGTCGAGCGGCGCTCGCTTAGTGGCCGGCGCTCTGGCCGCCATCCACGTGCAGGATCTCGCCGGTGACGAACGGTGCGTTGTCGAGATAGAGCACCGCATTGACGATATCACTCATCTCGCCCATATGACCGACCGGATGCAGTGCGCCGAGCGCATCGTGGGTTTCGGGTGCATGCATCGGCGACTTGATGATGCCGGGCGAAACCGCGTTTGCACGAATGCCCGTTTTTGCATATTCGATTGCAAGCGATCTGGTCGCCGCATTCAGACCGCCCTTGGTCAGCGACGCGAGCACCGACGGGACGCCTGCCACCGCATGCTCCGCGAGCGTCGTCGTGATCTGCACGAGGTGGCCGCTGCGGTTCTTCTCCATCTGCTCGATGGCGAGCTGCGTGATATGAAAGAACCCGTTCAGGTTCACGTTCAGCACCGCCGCGTAATCTTCCAGCGTGTACTGCGTGAACGGCCTGGCAATAAAAACGCCGGCATTGTTGACGAGCGTATCGACCCGGCCGAAGCGCGAGACGGCGGTGTCGACCGCGCGTTGCGCGACCTCGCGTTCACCGATGTCGCCGGCAACCGTCGCGATGCCCGGGTCGTCGGACGGCTTGATCGATCGCGCCACGGCGACCACGCCATAACCTCGCTCACGGAATGCCTTGACGAGTTCTGCGCCGATACCTTGCGATGCACCCGTGACGATCGCGACTTTCTTCGGGTTGCTCATGATGTTCCTCTTTTCAATGGTTGGTTGCAGATCGAGCCGGTGGCGGCATCGATTGATTGGCAATTTAGGCAACCTGAGGACGTTTGCGCATACCCGTGATGACCAAAGAGACTTAACCGCGAGGAACAAATCGCTGGCGCGAGCGCAGCCGATTGCATGCGAATGCACGCGAGGGCCGCCGGCAGGCGCTGTGGTGGATGGACGGGCTGCCGTCGACGCATTATTGATTTCGTGTAATAACGCGTGTTACACGCTGACATGCCTGCGCGGAATGACCGCTATGCCCACATGTGAATGCACGGAACGTGCGATCAAGCGCGCGTGACGCGCAAGGCGGCGCTGGCTGCAGGTCAGACGAAATTCGGGCAACATTCCGACAACATTCAGGCAGCATTCGAGCGCCGCGTCATCCGGGCGAATGCAGTGAAACAACGCGCCGGCAAGCGATCGACCGGCGTGGAAAAACCAGGGGCGTCTCTCGTATGGATACGTTGCGCAACATGAAGATGTTCGTCGAGGTAGCCGAAGCGGGTAGCTTCACCGCGGCCGCACAACAGCTCGACACAACCACCGGCTACGTGTCGCGATCGGTATCCGAACTCGAAGCGCATTTGCGCACGCGGCTGCTGAATCGGACGACGCGCCGGATCGCCTTGACGGAAGCGGGTGAGCGCTATCTGGTCCGTTGCCTCTCGATTCTCGAATCGGTGACCGAGGCCGAGCTCGAAGCATCCGAAGCGCATGCGAGGCCGGCTGGCACGCTCAGGGTGCATGCGATGTCGAGTATCGGTCAGAACTACGTGGTGCCCGCGGTGGCGGCGTTTCAGGAGCGCTTTCCCGCAGTCACCGTGGATCTGACCTTGTCGCAGAACGTGCCCGATCTGCTCGAGGACGGATACGACGTCGCGCTGCGTACGTCGCCCCGGCCGTTGCCGGATTCGAACTACATTTCACATCACCTCGGCATTGTGCATAGCGTGTTGTGCGCATCGCCGGCGTATCTCGAAGTGCATGGCCGGCCGGAGACGGCGGCGGATCTCTCGCATCACATGTGTCTGCAGGTGTCCGTGCCGATTTTTCCGGCGGATCGCTGGACCTTGATCGGCAAAGACGGGCAGCACGAGTTTCTTCTGCCCACTACGCGCTTCAAGGTGAACCTGGCGGACGCGATGGCGGCGGCGCTGATTGAAGGGATGGGCATCGGTGCGCTGCCGGCGCTGACCGTGCGCTCGGCATTTCGAAATGGCACGCTGGTCCGGGTGCTGCCCGACTACTATCTGCAAGATCTGAACATTTACCTGGTCTATGCATCGCGCCAGTATCTGGACGCGAAGATCAAGGCGTGGGTCGAGTTTCTGAAGGAGTGGATCGGCGACGCTTTGCGTGAGGACGACACGCTTGTCAGAATGACGGCGGGTGCGGGCGCGTCAGACGCGGTGTGAATGCGGCACGGTTTGCCGGTTGACAACGCTGTCGAAGAACGGCGGCCACGCGAGCTTACCGTTCCTCGTATGGCAGGGCGATAACGAAATGGAATGACGTCCATTCATGAGCTTTCGATAAACAAAGAAGTGAAAACTTCGTTCTTAATCTTAAATGGCCTCTTACCTAGAATTGTGTTCAAGCGATGCGGACATGGGTTCGCAAAGCAATGCGATCAACGGAGGTCATCATGAAATCGCTTATTCGTTCAATGGTTGTGGCTGGCGCGCTTGCGATTCCCGCCTTTGCGTTCGCTCAGGCAAATGATTCAGCGGTCTCGCAAGGCGCGGCAGCGACCGCTGTGCAGCAAGGCGACAGCGGCTATGGCGGGAGCGTCGACGGCTCGTCTGCCGCAGGCGCGGCTCATCATCACTGGTACAACCTGGCGGGTCGCGGCAAGAGCACGGGCAGCAACAGCCAGCAGGATAAGTGTGTGGGTCCGGTCAGCTTCTGCAACATCTACTTCGGCAGCTGAAGAGGTTGTTGCGACCCGCGGATGGCGTTGCGTAGCGAGGATCGCTCGGGGCAGCTAGTCCGCCTGTGAGTTTGCCTGAGCTACGACGTCGCGCGCTGTCAGCTGGACGTGCTTCGGACTCTCGCCGAACTGTTGCTTGAACGCGCGGCTGAAGTGCGCCGGGTTGGCGAATCCGCATTGCCACGCGACATCGGAGATGCGAAGGTCGGCAGCGCTATTTGTCAGCAGCGCCTGCGCGCGTTCGAGACGCGTTCTCCACACATGGCGCATCACCGTGCTGCCTTCCGCGGCGAACAGTTTGGCGATATAGCGGGTCGACACGCCGGCCGCTCTTGCGACGCTATCGAGATCGAGCGCTTCATCGCCGAGGTTTCGCTCGATGTAGCGCTTCGCGCTCGACAGCGCGACTGCCGTGCTTCGCACGCGTTTGGGCGCGGATGGATCGTCGGCGAGAATCTGCATCAGGTCGATCAGATGATCGGCAACGAGCTTGCGACTCGCCGGACTCGACCGTTCACCATGCGCGGCGGTCGATGCGATCAGCGATTTCAGCATGCGGACATCGGGCGACGTGGCATCGGGAACAAACATGTCGCGCCCGGTGAAGTGCAGGCCGCGCGCTTCGAGCGCGGACTTCGGGATGCGAATCGCCATGCCGCGCGTGTTGCTGTCGCCGGTCTGCACATACTTTCTGCTGGGGTCGAGAAGCAGCAAGGAGGCGTTCGTCAGGCGCGTCTTTACGCCGCATTGTTCCAGTTCGATCACGCCGCTCTGGGTCATGAACGCGACGATGGTTTCGTTGCGCCAGTTGTTTTGCCCGGCACCCGCCAGCGAGGTCCATTGCTGTGCGGAAACGTCGGCCGCCGCGAATGACAGTTCGCCCATGCGCCAACAGGTGCCTTTGAGTCTTTGCGGATCCAGGCGGTCGAATGAGCACTCCATATGCCAATAGCTGTGGACCATGTCGTGCCAGCACTTGACGGGGCGAGCGGTTTGATGATTGAGGGCGCTCGTAACGTCGGGTTCCATTTGGGGTTCCATTTGAGCTCCAGGGAACCGCGTATATCGCGGTGATTAAACCCTCTTTCTAAACAAGCCGCCGGACGATTTATTCCGGAGCCGGTAAACAAGCGGTTGCGGATCCGATCATCAGGCAGCGCGGCGTCATGGAGCGTCCCCCTTCAGGAATGACATGCCTGCCGGTCGCGCGAGTGACTGTGCGAGCACCATTTTTTGTCCAGCACGGCACTGACAATGCGGCTGCGCGGCTTACGGCCGCAGGGGGGGCGCGAGCGATTGAAGCGCAACCGCTTTACAATGCCTGACTCTTTTGTTCACCGTGACAATCCGATGACCCCATTCCAAGCCGTTGCACTCGAGCATGCGAGCCGTCTGATCAACCACGGGCCTACGGTGCTCGTCACCAGTCTCGATGGCGAGCGGCGCAATATCATGGCCGCGGCGTGGTCGATGCCCGTCGAATTCAAGCCGCCGCGTATTGCCGTGGTGATCGATAAGAACACCTTCACACGCGAACTCGTGATCGCGAGCGGCGTGTTCGGTATCTGCATACCAGGCGCGGGCGCGATCGATGTCACGTATGCGGTGGGATCGTCCAGCGGGCGCGATACGGATAAATTCGCCGAGTTCGGTATTACGCCGGTCACGGGTCCGGTGCTCGGGCTGCCGCTGATCGAAACGAACTGCGCCGCATGGCTCGAATGCAAGCTGATTCGCGAGCCGCACACCGAAGACGCATACGACACCTGCTTCGGTGAAGTGGTGTCCGCAGCGGCTGATTCGCGAGTGTTCAACAACGGTCACTGGGTATTCGATGCATCGAACGAGTCGCTGCATACGCTGCATCATCTGGGCGCCGGAAATTTCGCGCGCGCGTCGAATGTGCTGCGCGCAAGGCCGCTGCCGTAAGCTTTCTTTCTGACAGAACAGTCGCGCTGCGTGCGATGCGATGTGCGCCGGCACGCAGCGCGCGCACGTTCGCCATTGCGCCATTCCGCACGTCGGTGCGGGCCGGGTGGAAGCCGCAGCCGAACTCCGTGCCAGCATGGCCGGGTCATGCAACCGAAACGGGAACTGACCCATGGATATCGGCCTTTCTTACCATCGTCGCGCCGTCAACGGCATCAAGCTGCACTACGCGATTGCAGGCGATGGCCCGCCGGTTGTGCTGCTGCATGGATTTCCCGAAACCTCGCATACGTGGCGGCGACAGATTCCGGTGCTCAGCCGCTATTACCAGTTGATCGTGCCGGACCTGCGCGGCTACGGCGCATCCGGCAAGCCGGTGAGCGGTTATGACAAGCGCTCGATGGCCACTGACATCAAGGAGTTGCTGGCGACGCTCGGCATCGCGCGCGCGGCGGTGCTCGGGCATGACCGCGGCGCGTGCGTCGGCACGCGGCTCGTCAAGGATCATCCGTCGTGCGTCGCGCGTTTCGCGGCACTCGATCACATTCCGACCCGCATGATCTTCGACCGGGTGAATGCGGATGTTGCGCAAGCCGCCTGGTTTTTCTTCTTCAACGCCGTGCGCGATCTGCCGGAGGCGCTGGTGCAGGGGCGCGAGGAAGTGTGGCTGCGCCATATCTTCACGTCGTGGCTCTATGACATCAGCGCGATCAGCGACGCGGACATCGAAGTCTATCGGCGCGCCTACGCGGCGCCGGGCGGATTGCGCGGGGCGTTCGAAGACTACCGCGCATGGCCGGTGGACGTGGAACAGGACCGGCTCGACGCGGACGTGAAGATGGCGTGCCCGACGCTTGCGCTATGGGGCGCCGAATTCGATGCCGCGAAGAGGGTCGATATGCGCGAGATATGGAGTGAAATGGCGACCGACCTGACTTGCGTGGCGATCGCGCAAGCGGGGCACTTTCCGCACGAGGAGCGGCCGATCGAAACCAACGAGGCGCTGCTGGCTTTTCTGCGCGACTGGAAAGGGTGATCGCAGTCTGAAGAAAGCATTTTGTTTGCTTTGCGAAGGGCAAGCGATGGTTTGACGTCAAACCAAGGCCTTGATGGCTCGAATAACGCGGCTCAAAGCGCTTAGTTCGCGCGAATGCGGCCTGTGCCGCTGGCTTAAGCTTCTCATGTGGGGCCACGTCCGGCGCCCGGGCGGGCGCTTTTGCAGCGCCCGCAGCTTTCCCAATCGAGATCCATGGCCACACTTCCGACGGGCGAGCCCAGGCGCCCAGAACAACACCCTGCATCGTCAGCCGGTTCATCGCCCTCCGACGCGAAGTATGCGGACGCACTGGCGAAGGTGAAACCGCTGACCGATGCCAATGCGCCGTTGAGCCTCGCCGATCGGGTGCAGGCGTTGCATATTGCCGCGATCAGTTCGCTAGGACTCAGCAAGCCGGACGATGCGCAAAGCTATTGGCGCCGGTTGATCGACATCCAGCCTGATTTCTTCGACGCATACAACGGCCTTGGCATTCTGTTCAAGGGACTCAATCGTCTGCAGGACGCGGAAGCGATCTATCGCCAGTTTCTGTCGGTTTCCCCGGAACATCCGGACGCGCTCAACAATCTCGGCACGGTGCTGTTCGATCTGAAGCGGTTTGCCGAAGCGGAGTCCGCGTATCGCGACGCATTGGTGTGGCGCCCGCATTTCGCGGAGGCTTACCACAATCTGGGCAAAGCACTGCATGAAACGGGGCAACTGACCGAGGCGGACGCCGTCTATCGGACCGCATTGGAACTGCTGCCCGACAGCATTGAAGTTCATATTCATCTGGCCAACACGCTGCAGCAACTGGGTCGCCTTGCCGAAGCGGAGGAGATCTACCAGCGCGCGCTTGCGATCCGCTTCAATGTGCCCGAAGTGCATCACAATCGCGCGATCGTATTGAAGGCGCTTGGGCGTCTGCCGGAGGCAGAGGCGTCCTGGCGGCGTGCTCTGGCATTCCGTCCGGATGCGCATCTCTCGCAATTTTCGCTTGCGACGCTATTGCTGAGTCTCGGCCGGTACGAAGAAGGCTGGCCGTTGTACGAGTCGCGCTACCAGCAGGAAGGGCGTATCCACCACCATAGCGCGGCGACGTTGCGCTGCCCGCGCTGGCGCGGCGAGCCGCTTGCCGGCAAGACGCTGCTCGTGTGGCAGGAGGATGGGCTTGGCGACATGATCCAGTTCGGCCGCTACCTTCCCGTGCTCAAGGCGCAGGGCGTCACGCGCATTACGTTCGCCTGCGCGAAGCCGCTGCGGCGCCTCTTTGCCAGCCTTGATTGCGTCGACGAAGTGGTGACCCATGGTGAAGGCTTGCAGCGCTCGTCCACTTACGACACATGGACGAGCCTCATCAGTGTTCCCGTCTATCTGCGTACGACGCTCGCGACGATTCCGCCCGCCTTGCGTCTGACGCCCGACGGGGGATTGATGCGGCAGTGGGCCGAACGTCTCGCGGCGCTGCCGCCGGGGCGCAAGATCGGTCTGGTGTGGCGGGGCAATCCGAAGCATCACAACGATGCATTCCGCTCGGTGCCGTCGCTTGCGGCGCTCGCGCCGCTGTGGAGCGTGCCGGGTTGCCGCTTCGTGAGCTTGCAGAAGGGGCAGGGCGAAGACGAAGCGAACGCGCCGCCGGAGAACCAGCCGCTGCTGCATCTCGGTTCGGATGTGACGGACTTTGCCGATAGCGCGGCGATCGTCGAGCAACTCGATCTGCTGATCTGTGTCGACACATCGAGCGCGCATCTCGCTGCGTCGCTCGGCAAGCGCTGCTGGATGATGCTGCCCGGGCACGACGTCGACTGGCGCTGGATGCATGAGCGAACCGACTCGCCGTGGTATCCGCAGACGCTGCGTCTGTTCCGGCAAGCACAGGACGAGAGTCGGGATGCGGTGATCGAACGGGTGCGCGGCGCGTTGAGCAGCATCGAGTGGTGAGCGCCGCGCGATCCTTCGCGTTGACCCTTAGTGCTTGAACGTGGCAAGCGTTGCTGCGATTGTCGATGCAAACGGGGTTGTCGGATGGCCGATCAATTTGCGCAATGTACCGCTGTCATCGAACAGGCCGCCTTGGGATGCACCGCTGTCCGAATCGGAAATCAGTGCGGCAACCGGCTCGGGCAGACCGGCGCCGATCAGCGCCGCCTTGTATTCCGCTTCCGTGAGGTTGCGATACTCGACCGGCTTCTTTGCCTGCGCGGACACTTCCGCGGCAAACTGCGCGAGCGTGTATGAATCGTCTCCCGCGAGTTCGTAGATGCGCCCAGCTTGCTCGTCAGGCGCGCTCAATACCGCCGCGGCCGCCTGTGCATAATCGGCGCGCGCGGCCGACGAAATGCGCCCATCGCCGGCGCTGCCGGCCAGCACGCCCCGTTCGACCGCCGCCGCAATGGTCGCCGCATAGTTTTCCGTGTACCAGCCATTGCGCAGCAGCGCAAACGGCAGTCCTGACGCTTGCAGCAACGTTTCCGTCTGCACATGTTCGCGGGCCAAACCCAGCGGCGACGTGTCCGCATGCAGCAGACTCGTGTACGCGAGCAAGCGCACGCCCGCGCGTTTTGCCGCATCGATCACATTCGCGTGCTGCGCCGTACGCGCGCCGAGATCGTTCGATGAGATCAGCAGCAGCCTGTCGATACCGGCAAACGCGGCGTCGAGCGTGCGCGGGTCGGCATAGTCGCCGATGCGGGTTTTCACGCCGAGTGGCGCGAGACTGGCGGCCGCTTTTGCATTCCGTACCAGCGCGTGAATACGCGTTGCAGGTGTGCTCTTCAGTAACGCGTCGATTACCAGGCGGCCGAGTTGGCCACTGGCTCCCGTTACGAGGATGGTCGTTTCGTTCGACATATCGTGCTCCTATACTGTCTTGAAGTGAAAGTCGTTCTACTATAGGCATCCACCCCCGAACGCGTAAGGAGGCAGTTTTCCGTGTCCAGGTTACCTCTTAGTAACCCGCCCGATTTGCCCAGTGCGCCGAGTGCGTCCGGTGCGATGCCGGATGCCGGGGTTGCAAGCCGCTTCGGCGAGTGGCAGGAGCAGGGTTTCGATGCGGTGCGCTGCCCGGTGCGCAACGTGCTCGACGTGATCGGCGACAAATGGTCGACGCTGATCCTGATGTCGCTCGCTAGCAAGGCGCGGCGCTTTAGCGACATGCATCGCGTGATACCGGACATCTCGAAGCGCATGCTCACGCAGACGCTGCGCACGCTCGAACGCGAGGGGCTGGTCACGCGGCATGTGTTTCCGACCAAACCGCCGAGCGTCGAGTATCGGCTTTCGCCGCTCGGGCGCTCGGTGCTGGTGCCGCTCGGCGGGTTGATCGAATGGGCGGAAGCGTCGTTCGACGAGATCGTCGCATCGAGAAGGCGCTTCGATGTGACGGAAGTCGGTCTGTCCGCCGTGCAGGCGAGCGGTAGTTGACGCGTTGTTATCCGGGCTCGAACGTGGTGATGCCGAACACGCGCGCAAGCGCTTCCAGAATGATGCCGTCCCTACTCGAAGAGAACGATTCATGCTGAACATTCTCGGCAAGGCGACGTCGATCAACGTCCGCAAGGTGCTGTGGACGTGCGCGGAACTGCAGATTCCGTTCAATCAGGAAGACTGGGGCGAAGGTTTCCGCTCGACCCGGACACCGGAATTTCTCGCGCTCAACCCGAACGGACTCGTGCCCGTCATCCGCGACGCAGACTTCGTGCTGTGGGAATCGAATTCGATCATCCGCTATCTCGCGTCGCGCTACGACGGAGCATGGCTTTATCCGGCTGATCCGCTCGCGCGCGCCAGCATCGACCAATGGATCGACTGGCAGGCCGCCGATCTGAATCGCTCATGGAGCTACGCGTTTCTCGGCCTCGTCAGGAAATCGCCTGCACATCAGGACGCAGGTGAAATTGCCGCTTCGCTCGAGCGTTGGACGACGCATATGCGCATCCTTAACGGCCGGCTGGAAGCAACCGGTGCATTCGTCGCAGGCAGTCCATTCTCGCTGGCCGATATTCCGATCGCGTTGTCCATCAATCGCTGGTTCGGCACGCCGTTCGATCATCCTCGTTTTCCGGCAGTCGCGGCATATTTCGAGCGTCTCGAGCAACGTCCGGCGTTTGCGCGCTACTGCAGAAATGGGCAACCGTAATTGTCATTGAGCGCCTTCGCCGGCTGCGTGGCGAATGGAAATGATCAGGCAGTCGCAATGAAATTGGTGTCGTCAGCGCTAGTGCGATTGTTGCCGGCGGAACGGCGCATTGTGCGACGCATCGCCCTGATAAAACGCGGCGAAACGTTGCAGCTCACGCTGTGCGTCGGCAACGTCGACGTCGTCATGCAGCACCGCGCTGGAAAAGCCGGTGCGTTCCATTTGCATCAACTGGTCGGCGAGCACGTCGCCGGTTGCGCGCAAGTCGCCGGTGAAGCCGAGCCTGCGCCGTATCAGGTACGCCTGACTGTACGCGCGCCCGTCGGTGAAACCCGGAAAATGCAGTTCGACACGCTGTGCGGCGGCGATGGCCTCGCGCTGCGTCAACGGGTCGATATCGTTCGCAAGCGATACGACGCGTTCGCCCCGTTCAGTGTCGGCCGCGTGCGCGGCAGCGCTCAGAAGCCGGATGCGGGCAGGGCCGTTCATGCCAGATCCTCCGCCAACGTTCGCACGCGGTTTGCTGCCGCCTTGAACGGTTCGACGCCGACGCGCCGGACGGTTTCGATAAACCGTTCCTCGCGCGCACCCGCGCTCGTGCGCAACGACAGGTACGTCTGCAGTATTGCCTGAACCGCTTCTGTCACTTCATCGGCGGAAAACGACGGGCCGATCACCTTGCCGGCTTGCGCGGCGCCGCTCGCCGCCGATCCATCGGAACCGCCGAGCGTCACCTGGTACCACTCCGCGCCATCCTTGTCGACGCCAAGAATGCCGATATGGCCGCTGTGATGGTGACCGCATGAGTTGATGCAGCCGCTGATATGCAGATCGATCTCGCCGATGTCTTCGAGCTCGTCCATATCCTGGTAGCGCTCGGTGATCGCTTGCGCGATTGGCAGCGAGCGCGCATTCGCGAGCGCGCAGAAATCGCCGCCGGGGCACGCGATCATATCGGTCAGCAGGCTGACGTTCGCGCTCGCGAGCCCCGCTTCCCGCGCGGCGTTCCATAGCGCGAGCAGATCGTCCGCGTGCACCCATGGCAGCACGATATTCTGCGTATGCGTGACACGCGCTTCGCCGGCTGAGAAGCGGTCGACGAGGTCCGCAACGAGTTCGAGCTGATTTGCCGACGCATCGCCCGGCGCCTGCAGCAAGCGCTTGAACGACAGGGTCACGATACGCTGCGCAGGGTCTCGATGCGCGGCGACATTGCGCTCGAGCCAGCGTGCAAGCTGCGGCGTGCGTGCCGCAGCGTCGCGCAGCGCGATGGCTGCGCGCGGGTCGGGCTGCTTGCGCGCGTCGCGCTCCTGCGGCACGACAAAATAAGCGCGAACACGTTCGAGCTCGGCGTCCGGAATGGTATGCGGGCCGCCGTCATGCTCGACGATCTGGCGGAATTCCTCTTCGACGTCGTCGATGTATTGCTGTCCTTCCGCTTTCACGAGAATCTTGATGCGCGCCTTGTACTTGTTGTCGCGGCGGCCGTACTGGTTGTACACGCGCACCACGGCTTCGATGTAGTTCATCACGTGCTGCCACGGCAGGAATTCGCGCAGCACCGTACCGATGACCGGCGTGCGCCCCATGCCGCCGCCGACGGTCACGCGAAAGCCGAGCGCGCCGTGCTCGTCGTGGTGCAGACGCAGCCCGACGTCGTGCCACTCCGTCGCGGCGCGGTCTTCGCTTGCGCCGGTTATCGCGATCTTGAACTTGCGCGGCAAGTACGCAAACTCGGGGTGCAGCGTGGTCCACTGCCGCATGATCTCGGCGAACGGGCGTGGGTCCGCGACTTCATCGGGGGCGACGCCTGCGCGCTCATCGCACGAAATGTTGCGGATGCAATTACCGCTCGTCTGGATGCCGTGCATATCGACGGTCGCGAGCAGGTCCATCACGTCGGCCGCTTTCGAGAGCGGAATCCAGTTGAATTGCACATTGGTGCGCGTCGTGAAATGCGCATGATGTGTCGGCAGGCGCGTGGTGCCGAGCTTGCGCTGCGCGTCGAGCGCACGGCGGTACACGTCGGCTTCGGGCGCGTCGTACTCGCGCGCGACGCGCGCCAGCACGCGCAGCTGCGCGCCCGATAATTCGCCGTACGGCACCGCGACCCGCAACATCGGCGCGTGCCGCTGCACGTACCAGCCGTTTTGCAGGCGCAGCGGGCGGAACTGGTCTTCGCTCAGCCGGCCGTCCTGCCAGCGTTCGATCTGGTCGCGGAACTGCGCGGCGCGGTGGCGCAGGAATGCCTTGTCAAACTCGTTGTATTTATACATGACCAATGCGGATTGGGAGGCGCATCCACCACCTCCGTTTCATGGATTGCGTGTGCGTCACATGACGCTTGGGCCGAACATACCGGCGATGGCCCGGTACGGACAGGGGCAGATTCGAGCGAAAATATCGCAGCAGTTGCGATGTTCGCCGCTGAACCGGTCTACAGTACCGTTAAGCATCGATTTTGACCGTTGCATGTTCGATCGGGAGAAAGTCGCATGAAAAAGCAGGTGGGAGTGATCGGCCTCGGCGCAATGGGGCTCGGCGTCGCGCGTTCGCTGTTGAGGGCGGGGTTCACCGTGCATGCATACGATCTGCGCGGCGACGTGCTGCAGCGCTTTGCGAGTGAGGGCGGCGTCGCAGCGGCCAGCCCCGCGGCGCTGGGTGCGCAGTGCGATATCGTGCTGACGCTGGTCGTCAACGCGCAGCAAACCGACGCGGTGCTATTCGGCGAAGACGGCGCCGCGTCTGCGATGAAGCCGGGCAGCGTGGTGCTGGCAAGTGCGACGGTGCCGCCGTCGTTTGCGGTCGACCTTGGGCGGCGGCTCGAAGCCAGCGGGCTGTTGATGCTCGATGCGCCGGTATCGGGCGGAGCCGCGCGCGCGGCAAGCGGCGAGATGACAATGATGACCTCGGGCCCGTCCGATGCGTACGACCTCTGCGAGGACGTGCTCGGCGCGATTGCCGCAAAGGTGTATCGCCTCGGCGCCGGGCACGGCATCGGCTCGAAGGTGAAGATCATCAACCAGCTGCTGGCCGGCGTGCATATCGCCGCTGCGGCGGAGGCGATGGCGCTGGGCCTGCGCGAGGGCGTCGACCCGGAGATGCTGTACGAGGTGATCACGCACAGCGCGGGTAATTCATGGATGTTCGAGAACCGCGTGCCGCATATCCTGCATGGCGACTATGCGCCGCTGTCGGCGGTCGACATCTTTGTCAAAGATCTCGGCCTTGTGCTCGATACCGCGCGTGCAACGAAGTTTCCGCTGCCGCTATCGGCGGCTGCGCATCAGATGTTCATGATGGCGTCGACCGCCGGCCATGGCAGCGAGGACGATTCCGCGGTGATCAAGGTGTTTCCGGGTATCGGGTTGCCGAAGTCCGCGTGATTTTTCGCGCTGCGCTGCGCCGCGCCGCGCTGTGTATGCAGGGCGCTGCGCGGCGCTTCGCCACAAAAGCCTGTGCCTGCCACGCAGTCCGGGCCGCCGCGGCGCAGCACGTCAGAACGCGGTGCCGATCTGGAACTGGAACTTCTGGTACTGATCGCCGGTGTGCTTGACGAGCGGGAAGCCCAGGCTGAGCTTGAGCGGGCCGATCGGCGAAATCCATGCGAGGCCGAGACCATAGCCGTAACGCAGACCGTTCGCGCCGGTCGTCGTGCCGCCCTGGCCCGGGTCGCCCCACACGTTGCCGCCGTCGAAGAACGTGAAGATGCGCAGCGTGCGGTCATACCCGGTGCCCGGCAGCGGGAAGGTCAGCTCGATATTGCCGACCGCCATGCGCGAGCCGCCGATCGGGTCGTTTGTGCTGGCGTCGCGCGGACCGAGCGAACTCGGCTCATAGCCGCGCACCGAACCGATACCGCCCGCGAAGTAGTTCTTGAAGATCGGGAAGGTCTGGCCCGCGAGTCCTTTGCCGTAACCGCCCTGAAAATTCAGGCCCAGCACGAAGCCGCGCGCAAACGAGTAGTAGTACTGGGCCTGCGCGTCGAACTTCACGTAAGTCGTGTTTCCGGCGGGCGTGCCGTATTCGCTGTTCGCTTGCGCGAAATAGCCGCGGCTCGGCACGAGTGCGCTGTCGCGATTATCGCGCGACCAGCCGACGGTGACCGGCACGTTGTTCACGACGCGGCCGAATTCCTTCACGTAGTCGAGGTACGCTTGCGGCGTTGCGCCGTCGACGTCAAGACGGTTCTGCTCGACGCCGATGCCGAAGAACACGGTGTCCGCTTCCGAAAACGGAATGCCGAACTTCGTGTCCGCGCCGACGGTGATGATGCGGAAGCTCGAGTCGGTCGAGAAGAGCAGCGGCTGCACGGTGCGGTAGTACGCGTCGGTGATGCGTTTGATGCCGTCCACCGTGAAGTACGGGTCGACCTGCGTGACGGTCAGCGTGCGGAACGTCTTGGCCGTGTTCACGTTGACGGACAGGCTGGTGCCGGAGCCGAACACGTTGTCCTGCGATACGCCGGCGGACAGCACCACCTTGTCGGTGGACGAGAAGCCCGCACCGAGCGTGATCGCGCCGGTCGGCTTTTCCGTCACGTCGACGTTCACGTCGACCTGGTCGTCGGTGCCTTCGACCGGCGCCGTCGTCACGTCCACGTTGGTGAAATAGCCGAGCCGGTTGATGCGGTCTTTCGACAGCGCAAGCTTGCCCGAGTCGAACCACGAGCTTTCGAGCTGACGCATCTCGCGGCGTATCACTTCGTCGCGCGTGCGTGTATTGCCGGTTACGTTGATGTGGCGCACGTACACACGTTTGCCTGCATCGACCTGCAGCGTGAGGTCGACCTTGTGATGCTCCTGGTCGATCTTCGGCACCGCATTGACGCTGGCGAACGCATAGCCGTATTCGCCGAGCTTGTCGACGATCGCTTTGGTCGTGGCCTGCAGCTTGTCGGCCGAGAAACGCTCGCCTTTGCGCACGCTGATCAGCTTCTTGAGCTCCGCTTCGCGATCGAGCAGGTTGCCCGCGAGCGTGATGCTCGAAATCGTGTACGGCTCGCCCTCGTGCAGCGTGATCGTCAGGTACATTTCCTTCTTGTCGGGCGTGATCGACACTTGTGTCGACTCGATATTGAACTCGAGGTAGCCGCGATTCAGGTAGTACGAGCGAATATGATCGAGATCGCCGGTGAGCTTTTCCTTCGAGTACAGGTCGTTCTTCGTGTACCAGGAAAACCAGTTCGGCGTCGACATCTCCATTTCATCGAGCAGCGTGCCGGAGCTGAATACCTTGTTGCCGATAAAGTTGATCTGGCGAATTTTCGCGCTCGGACCTTCGATGACCGAAAACAGCAGCCCGACGCGATTGCGGTCGATCGGCGAAATGGTGGTTGTGACTTCGGCCGCGTAGTAGCCGCGCGTCAGGTACTGGCGCTTCAGTTCCTGCTCGGCCTTGTCGACGAGCGCCTTGTCGTAATAGCGGCCAAGCGACAAGCCGACCGAGTTCAGCGCTTTGAGCAGGTTGTCTTTCTCGAACTCGTGAATGCCGGCGAAATCGATCGTGCCGATCGCCGGACGCTCGGCCACGGTGACGACGACCGTGTCGCCGTCAGTGGAAATTCTCACGTCGTTGAAAAAGCCGGTCGCGTACAACGCGCGGATCGCGGCGGACCCTTTGTCGTCGGTGAAGGTATCGCCTTTCTTGATCGGCAGATACGAAAAAACGGTGCCTGGCTCGACGCGTTGCAGACCGTCGATGCGAATGTCGCGAACCACGAATGAATCGGCCGCGTGTGCCGACATCACCGTTACGCTCAAGCCAACCCACGTGAATGACTTCGCGCAGCGAGATAATATTATTCGTGGCTTCATGCAGGGTAATCGAAAAGAAATTCGGTCAGACGTGAAAAGCGCGGCCGCATTACGTCAGGTAAAAAACGGCGGCTCGTGCAAGGGAGCGAAGGTTCGTTGTTCTATTGCAATCGCAGTCGTGAAAGGTCGCTGCCCTGGGCAAGACCGGTTGCGAGCGCAAGCACCTCGGTCATATGCGCGGCTTGAGAGCGGTGTAACTGAAAGGACAGCTCCGCGCCCCCGGGCAAACGGAACGTGAAAATCAGGTAGGGCTTACCGCCCGCATCCTTTCCGAGTGCCCACGCCTCGCAGGGCATCGCGAACTTGACACTCTTCTTCTTGTGGCGAATACGTTCCGAGGAGCCGATCGCATTTGAAAGCGCCGCCAGCAACTCATGCATCACCGAGCAATGCAATGCGATGCGCTCGGGCTGATTGCTGTTCAATATCAGGTACTGACCATCCGCTGTCAGTTCGAACCCCTTGAACGAATCGATTGCTACGGCGGAGGGCGGGGCCATACATTCACTCCATGACGAAGCCAGTCACGGAGCATAGGCGAGAATGGCCGCGTTCATGTTACCTGCGGGTTACTGCAGATTTCTTCCAGTCAGGTGAGGGATCGGGGGTGATGCACTCGTCTAATTGCAAGCATCCGTGCAATGTTCGTGCAATCGGAAAGTACTGCAAGCGCGTGCTTTGGTGAGCTTGCGCGCATTACGTTTGCCTGAAGCTTCGTTGACGGGGCGGCAATGGACTGGCCCGCATAAAGATGCGAGCGAGTGTGTTCGAGCGATAGCCATGCGGCTGCGGAGGGTGCTCGCGCATATCGTTTCGCAAGCTCAGGCGGTTGCCTCGCGAAGGCCGCATCGACGATGCGGCCTTCACGGCAAATGTTTTGACCTGGCGTTGGGCGCAGAGACGCCGCTATGCTCAGACCTCAGACCTGCAGTTCGCGAATCGGCGCACCCGCGAGCCACGCATGAATGTCTTCGACGATTTGCGGATAGGCGCCGCGATAGGTGTTTTCCGTCACGTACCCGATATGCGGCGTCGCCAGCACGTTCGGCAGAAAGCGGTATGGATGCGTGAGCGGCAGCGGCTCTTCATCGAAGACATCGAGGGCGGCGCCTGCGATGCGTTGCGCTTGCAGCGCTTCGATCAGCGCGGCCTCCGAGACGATCGGTCCGCGCGACGTATTGACGAGATACGCGGTCGGCTTCATCGATGCGAGTGCCGCCGCATCGACGAGACCGCGCGAGCGGTCGCCGAGTTTCAGATGAATCGACACGACGTCCGCTTCGCGAAAGAGCGTTGCCTTGTCCACTTGCCGCGCTCCGGCTTCGGCCGCGCGCTCGGGCGTCAGGTTCGGGCTCCACGCAATTACCTTCATGCCGAATGCGGTGCCGAAGCGTGCGACTTGCTGGCCGATCTTGCCGAGACCGAGCAGGCCGAGTGTTTTGCCGTTCACATCGACGCCGACGCTGGTTTGCCAGCCGCCCGCGCGCACCGACGCCGATTCACGATGCAGATTGCGCGTGATGGCGAGAATCAGGCCCCACGTCAGCGCGGGCGTCGCGGCCGGTTCGCTCGCATCGGTGCCCGATACGATGATGCCGCGCGCTTTGGCCGCGTGCAGATCGATTGCCGCGTTCCACATGCCGACCGTGGTGATCAGCTTCAGTTTCGGCAGGCGCGCAATCAGATCCGCGTCAAAGGGTGTACGTTCCCGCATCAGCACGACGGCGTCGAACGGTGCGAGTCGCGCGACGAGCGCGTCGCGGTCCGCCACGTGATCATGGAAAAACACGGTAGTCGCGCGCGGTTGCAGGCTCGCCCAGTCAGCGAGTGTCGGCGCGGTGTGCTGGTAGTCGTCGAGTATGGCAATGCTGGTCGAAGCAGGGGTCATCGCGTCTCCTTCGGGTTGGGATGGGTACGGCCGGTTCAGGTACGGCCGCTTCAGGCACGGTCGGTTCGCGCGTGCCAGTTTATTCAGGGCAAGTGCCTTTCGAACAGCCGACATACGCCGTTGCGCGGCGTGAAGCCGCAGCACAGGAAGCACGATAGCAGCAGCGCAAATTTCGTGCGGGACCCCAGGCGGCGCCGGCGGTCAAAATGATTGACAACCGCGACACACATCCGCAGACTCAATTCATCACACAATAAGACAGCAACTCAGCATGCGCAACTGAACCGCCCGAACGTTGCAACCCTGTTGCATCGGCTCCGGCGCGGCGTTTCTCGATCAGAAACGAAGGAGACAAGCGGATGGTGCATCTTCGCAGCAGAGGACAAGGAACGGCTGCCAGTGACGGCCACGCAGTGAACGCGCCGGCGCCGGACGACAACGACAGCAGTCTCGCGGCGTTCTATCGGCAGATGGCGCCGCGCGAACGGCGCACCTTCTGGACCTGCTTCTCGGGCTGGGGGCTCGACGCGCTGGACTTCATGATCTACCCGCTCGTGATCGGCACGATCACCGTGATGTGGCAGGTCGAGCCCGGGATGGCGGGTCTCGCGGTAACCGTCACCTTGCTGACATCGGCGATCGGCGGGTGGCTCGCCGGCTATCTGGCGGATCGCATCGGCCGGGTTCGCACGCTGCAGATCACCGTTGGCTGGTTCTGTCTTTTCAGCCTGGTTTGCGCCGTCACCCGGAATTTCGATCAGTTGATGATCGCGCGCGGTCTGCTCGGTTTCGGCTTCGGCGGCGAGTGGGCCGCGGGCGCGGTGCTGATCGGCGAAACGGTCAGGCCTGCGTATCGCGGCCGCGCGGTCGGGTCGGTGCAGTCCGCGTGGGGCGTCGGTTGGGGCGCGGCGGTGCTGTTGCAGGCAATCACATTCTCGCTGCTGCCGCCGCATCTCGCGTGGCGCGCGATGTTCGCGGCCGGCGCGGTGCCCGCGGTGATGCTCATTTACGCGCGCCGCTATGTGCATGAGCCGCGTATCGCCGAGCACGCGCTCGGCGCCGGAAGCCATCATGCACAGGCGCCGTCGCTATGGGAAATTTTCAGCGGACCGCGCTTGCGCACGACGCTGCTGGGCGCGCTCTTCGTGATGGGCTGTCAAGGCGGCTACTACGCGATCTCGACATGGATTCCGACGTTCCTGAAGACCGAGCGGCATCTGAGCGTCATCAATTCGACCGGGTATCTGGGCTTTCTGATTGCGGGGAGTATCGCCGGCTATCTGACTGGCGCGTGGATCTCCGACCGCTTCGGGCGCAAGACGCTGTTCGTGTCCTTTTCGGTTATCGCAATCGTCGCGGTGCTTGCGTACACGCAGTTGACGATTGGCAATGACGTGATGCTATGGCTCGGCTTTCCGCTGGGTTTCTTCGGCAGCGGGTATCTCGCGGGCGTCGGTCCATTTTTGACAGAGCTGTATCCGACCCGCTTGCGCGGTTCGGGGCAGGGCTTCTGCTACAACTTCGGCCGCGGCATGGGTGCGTTGTTTCCGACGCTGGTCGGCCTGTTTGCGAAGCATCTCGGACTCGCGAGCGCCATCGCGATCTTCGCCGTATTCGCGTATGCACTGATGCTCGCCAGCGTCGCGTTACTTCCTGAAACCCGCGGTATTGCCCTGGAGGATATCTGAGTGACTGCAACCGATATTGACAGCAATGCGCCGCGTTGCCCCGCACCGCCCACGCAACAGAGCGGCCCGAGCGCTTTTACGATGCCGGCCGGCGTGGTGGATACGCATGCCCATGTGATCGGCGAGCCGCCGCGGTATCCGTGGATGCCGGATCGCGCTTATACGCCGCCGGCGGCGCCTGCTGAAGCGTATCTGCGCATGCTCGACGATACGGGTTCGACGTACGGCGTGCTGATTCAGGTCAGCGTGCATGGGCAGGACAACACACTGATGCTCGAGACGCTGCGCGCGAATCGTGCACGGCTAAGAGGCGTGGTTGTGCCCACGCTCGGGCTGGCGGATGCCGCGTACCAGGCGATGGTCGATGCCGGTGCGGTCGGAATGCGGATCAACGTGCTGTATGGCGGCGGTGGCATCACCTTTGCGCAACTCGAAGAATACGACGCGCTTGCACGCGACTGGGGCTGGCACATCCAGTTTCTGCTGGATGCGCGCGATCTGCCGGAACTGGGGCCGCGCCTCGCGAAGCTGAGATCGACGATCGTCGTCGACCATATGGGACATCTGCCGGCTTCGGCGGGCGTGCAGTCCGACGGTTTCCAGCGCCTGATCGCGCTTGTGCGCGACGGCGCGTGGGTCAAGCTGTCCGGCGCATACCGCTTGAGCGGCGCGGAGCCGCCGTATCGGGACACCATCGCCTACGCGCAGGCGCTCGCCGATGCGGCGCCGACGCGTTGCGTGTGGGGTTCGGACTGGCCGCACGTTGCGCAGTGGCGCACGATGCCGACCGTCAGCCAGCTGCTCGATACCCTGGCGCTATCGGTGCCGGACGCCACGTTGCGTAGCCAGATTCTGACGACGAACGCGCATCGGCTGTACGGCTTCCAGCCCTAGCCAGGCATTCCTTACTTCGCCGACACCGTGTCGACCTCCGGCACCGTGGTCAGCACGGTCGACGGCAGATGCTGGGCTTGCTGCTTCGATACCGCGCCGGCAAATTTCCATCCGGTGGGCAGCTTCACAAACGTGTAGCCGGTCGGCTGATCGACGAACACCGCATACATCGCGGCCGAATCGTGCAATACAGCGGGGGCCGGCGCCGTGGTCTGGGCATGTGAGACAAGCGGGCTCGCGACGAGCAGCGCGGCAGCGAGTGCGGACAGGGTGGCTTTCATCTTGAGATTCCTTGAATGGTTGAACGGCCGGCGCCGGCGCGCAGACTGTAACGTCTGCAGAAACACGCATTTGAGGCTGGCCGCTTATTTGTGTATCGGTTAATACAGATTTGACCATCACAATCAAATGGTGTCCAGCTATTTCTGTTAAGATCGATACATAATTAAATTGCGGAAACTGCAACAGGAGGCGCGACATGGCTGGCATCCAGCAGCAACATATTGCGAGACCGCGCGGCAGACCGCGGGAATTCGACCGCGCGGCTGCGTTGCGTCACGCGATGGAACTGTTCTGGGAAAAGGGCTTCGATGCGTGCTCGATCAGCGATCTGGGCGGCGCGATGGGCATCAATTCACCGAGTCTTTATGCCGCATTCGGCAGCAAGGACGCGTTGTTTCGCGAAGCCGTCGAACTCTATGCGAACGCGGAGGGCGGCGCCGCATTGAGGCAGTTGCATGCCCACGAATCGGTGCGCGACGGCTTGCGGGCGATGTTGCGCACCAGTGCGGAGCTGTTTGCCGGGACGCGTCCGGCAAAAGGCTGCATGGTGTTTCTCGGCGGCATGAACGTCGGCGCCGGGCACGAGGATTTGCGTGCGTTTTTACGCGGGTTGAGGCGCAAGGTAGCCGCGGCGCTCGTCGAGCGCTTCGCGTACGCGAAGGCGAACGGCGAGCTTGCCGCCCGAGCGGATCCGAAGGCGCTCGCGAGCCTGTGTATCACGGTGTTCGCGGGCCTGTCGGTCGAAGCGGTGGATGGCGTGCGCCGGGCCGTGCTGTTCGATGCCATCGATCAGTTCATCGATGGGTTGCCGTGGCGCAGCCACGGCTGAATCGCACGATGCGCGCGCGAGCGAATCGCGCGGCGGCGGGCGCCCTGGTTTACGCGAATCCGCCGTTGGCTCGCAGAATCTGGCCGTTTATCCATGCACCGTCCGGACCGGCGAGGAACGAGACGACACTCGCGATGTCGGCGGGTGTGCCGAGGCGTTCGAGCGGCGCCAGTTCGGCGAGCGTCCTGATCTGCTGTTCGCTCTTGCCCTTGAGGAACAGCTCGGTGCCGACCGGGCCGGGCGCGACGCAGTTGACCGTGATGCCGCGTCCGCGCAGTTCGTTGGCCAGCACGCGCACGAGTCCTTCAACACCCGATTTCGATGCAATATACGCGCCGTAGTTCGGAAACGATTTGCCGAGCACGCTGCTCGAAAACGCGATGATGCGCCCGCCGCTCTCCAGCGCGTTGGCGGCGGCCGAGAGAATCAGATAGGTGCCGCGCAGGTTGGTGGCGATCACGCGGTCGAATGTCTCGACGTCGCCGGCCGCGATTGGTCCGAGCGGCATAATGCCGGCGCAATTGACGACCGCGTCGACGCGCTCGAACGTTTCTCGCGTGCTCGCGAAGAGTTGCGCAACGTCATCCTTATTCGCAATATCGGCTTTTATCGCAATCGCACGGCGGCCCAGTTTCTTCACATCTGAAACGAGTGCGTCCGCCGCGGCCGAGTGGCCGGAGTATGTCACCGCGATGTCAAAGCCATCGCGCGCAAGGCGCGCCGCAACCGCGCCGCCGATGCCGCCGGATGCGCCTGTCACGATTGCAGCTTGAGCAGAAGTTTGAGCCATATGAACGCTCCTTGTCTTTTCACATTGTCGAATAGGTCGATTCGATTTTAGACATCCTGTGTGAAATCGGCGAGGACAGTTCGGTATCCGTTGCAATGGCCGGGTCCTCGCATTGAACGGAGGCGGCGGGAATCGTCTACTACTGTGGTGCGTGCCATCGTTCGACGCATTGCACGTCGAACGATGGCGTCGAGACGCGTCGTGCAGACCAGCGGTCGCCGGCTGTGAGAAGGGCTTACGCGGCGCGCGCGGCGATACGTATCAGCAAATCGGCGAGCAGGTCCGGGTGCAGCACCATGGCGTCGTGGCCCGATGCGAGTTCTTCCCAGTTCCAGCCGGGCAGTGAGCGGATCCGCTCGCGAACCCGCGCAAGCGTTTCGTAAGAGGGTTGCGTGCAGTGCACATATGTGCGCGGCAGGCCATTGCCGAGCGGGTGGCGCAGCGTGAGCGGCGTGCGATACGTGGCGAGCGGATGCGGCGTCAGTCGGCGGCGCACCCAATCCGCGTGCGGGTGGTCATCCGGTATTCCCATCGCGCCGACGCTCGGTACGGGCATGGCCAGCGGTTGGCCGCTCGCGGCGATCGCTTTCATCCGCTCTTCGACGATCTCTCGCGGCAAGATGTCCATCGCGCATTCACCGTTTTCAACGAGCGGGCTGTCGAGAAACACCAGTGAGCGCAGCGCGGCGGGACACCGGTCGGCGACGCCGGCGGCCACGAGACCGCCGTAGCTGTGACCGACCAGCACCACATCGTCGAGTTCTTCGGCTTCGAGCAGGTTTTCTATATCGGCAATCGGCACATCGAGCGACGTCGCCGCACTGAGCAGATGATGCCGTTCGCCCTGGCCGGTCAACGTCGGCGCGAACACGCGATGTCCTTGTGCGCGCAACGTGTCCACGACGAACCGCCAGCACCAGCCGCCGTGCGATGCGCCGTGAATCAGCACGAACGTATGGCCGTGCGCGGAACCGGCGTGTGTGCGTGAAGATGAAGTCCTGGTGTTCATCGTTGTCTCCTTTATCGGCGGCCGGTGGCGGTCTCGAGCCGCGATCGGCCGTGCCGTTTCGTATCGTGCCTGCTGTGCCGCGGGCCGGCAAGATGCGGCGTTATCATGGAGGGCCGGATGAGCGGGTTGAACGACGGGCTGAACACCGGCTGCACAGCCGACTGCACGTCCATGCGAGTGCTATCGCACCCAACCCGGTCGCGGGTTTTGCAACAGGAGTGAGCGTGATGGATAACCTGCAAGGAAAAATCGTCGCCGTGACCGGCGCATTCGGCGCGCTCGGTTTCGTGACCGCTCAAGTGCTGGCGCAGCGCGGCGCGCAAGTCGCGCTGATCGGCCGCGGCGCCGCGCCGGCAACGCTACCGCTGGAGCTTGCGCAGGCGTGTGTCGTCGAACACGTGGATCTGACCGATCCGCAAGCGGCACAGCATGCGATCGCAACCATCGCGGCCCGCTTCGGCGGGCTCGACGCGCTCGTCAACATCGCCGGCGGATTCCGCTGGGAGACCATTGCCGATGGCAGTGCGGACAGCTGGGAGCGGATGTTCGACGTCAACGTGAAGACGGCATTGAACGCATCCAAAGCGGCGCTTGCGCAACTCGCTGCGCGTGCGGGCGGCCGCATCGTCAATCTCGGCGCGATGGCCGCGCTGAAGGCGGGCACCGGCATGGGCGCCTATGCCGCATCGAAATCCGCGGTGATGCGCCTCACCGAAACGCTGGCGGAGGAGCTGAAGGACAAAGGGGTGACCGTCAATGCGATTCTGCCGTCGATCATCGACACGCATCAGAACCGCGCCGATATGCCCGATGCGGATTTCTCGCGCTGGGTGACACCTGAGCAGATTGCCGCTGTCATCGCGTTTCTGCTGTCGCAGGACGCGCAGTGCATTACCGGCGCGTTGATTCCGGTGACGGGACGTGTTTGACACCCGTGTCATGCATCGCACGCATCACCGATACTCGACGTAAGTGCGGGTGCAAAAACCCCGTTTGATGCGCGTGCCTCGTCTCTTTTCCTGCCGCTTTAAGCGGGTTCGCCGTCCAGATTGACCTGCTGCCGGCGCGACCGGCTGTCTCCGCGTTTTCCCCGTTGCAGAGAAATTCTGTCCATGAAACACTCGCTGCCATCTGCCGTGTCGGATCGTAATCCGATATATCGGACAGGCAGCAACGGTGAACATTTCCTTCTCCAGATCGGGATGCCAACAATGAGACTCGCCAAGGTCGCCACCGCAAGCGTAAAACTCCTCTGCCTGTCCGCTCTCGCCGGTTTGCTCGCGCTTGCCGCGTGCACGAAGGTCGATGCCCCCGCGCAGGGCAGCGCGGCCGACTCGACGCTCAAGCAGGTTTTGCAGCGCGGCACGCTGCGCGTCGGCGACTGCCTGAGCTTTGCGCCATTCGGCTTCTACGATCAGTCCGGCGCGCCCGACGGCTACGACGTCGACCTCGCGAAAGAACTCGCGAAACAGATGGGCGTGAAGCTCGAAATGGTCAATACGACAAGCGCGAACCGCATTCCGAACCTGCAGACCAGCAAGGTCGACGTGGTGTTCTGCAACTTCACGCGCAATCTGGAGCGCGCGAAGGAAATTTCATTTACGAACCCGTATGTGGTCGCGAGCGAGGCGCTGCTCGTGAAGAAGAGCAGCGGCATCCAGTCGATCAAGGACATGTCGAACCGCACGATCGCCACCGTCAAAGGCTCGACCAACGGCGACGAAGTGCGCTCGCTGAACATGCAGGTGAAGATCCAGGAGTACGACAGCTCGCAGGCCGCAATTCTCGCGGTCAAGCAGGGCCAGGCCGACGCGATGATCGAGGACAACAACTTCCTCGCGTATCAGGCGAAGCTCGACCCCGAGCTGACCGTCACCGATGAAGCGCTGGTGCCGCTCGAATACAACGGATTCGGCGTGAAGCAGGGCGATCAGGTGTGGCTCGACTATCTGAACCTGTTCCTGTTCCAGATCAACGCGTCGAAGCTGAATCAGCAGCTTTACAAGAAGTGGTTCGGTGTCGATCCGCGCTATCCGCTGAATCCGCAGTTCTAGGCCGCAACCGGCGGCCGGTCGCGATATCGGGGCCGCCGCGGAATCGCTTTGCGCACCGGTTTGCGTACGGAGAAGTGATGAGCTACCAATGGATGACCCTCGCCGGCTACCTGAGCGACTTCGTTCGCGCGGCATGGCTGACGCTGCAGGTCACGCTGCTCGCGTTCGCATTGGCGATGACGCTCGGCCTGCTGACGGCGCTCGCCGGTTCATCGCGTGTCGCGCTGTTGCGCTGGATCGCGAGCGTCTATATCGAGGCGATTCGCAACACGCCGGTGTTGCTGCAAATCTTTATCGTGTTCTTCGGCTTGCCGACGCTCGGTATCACGCTCGATGCGTATACGGCAGGCGTGATCGCGCTCGGCGTAAATGTCGGTGCTTACCTTGCCGAAGTGTTTCGCGCGGGCATTCAATCGGTTCCGCGCGGCCAACTGGAGGCCGCGTCGATTCTCGGCATGGAGCGCTCGCAGATCTTTATCGACGTCGTGCTGCCGCAGGCCGCGCGTGCGGTCTACCCGGCGATCGTGAACAACCTGATCCAGCTGCTGCTGGGTACGTCGTTGCTTTCCGCGATTGCGCTGCCGGAACTGAGCGGCACCGCGACCGTGATCAACGCGCGCACGCTGCTCTATATACAGACCTTCACGATTACGCTGGTCATCTATCTGGTGCTCAGCAACGGTCTTTCATGGATGGCCGCACAAATCGGCGCGCGAATCTTCCACCCGCCGCTCGAGATGAGGAAACGCACACGCCGGGCGTTTTTCTTTGCGCGCCGGGCGGACCGCACCTGAGCAAGGCAGGCGTTTGATTACCTGAATATCCGCGCACTATGCGTGCACTGCGCATACCGCGCACGAGACTGAACATGTCGAGCGAACTGCTATTCACGAGCCTGTCGATTCTGCTGCAAGGTTTGCTGGCGACCTTGCTGCTATCCGTCGCATCCATCGCGGGCGGCACGCTGATCGGCCTTCTCGCCGCGGTGTTGCGATCGTTCGGCCCACCCGGCGCACGCTACGCGGCCAAACTCTATACCGAACTCTTTCGCGGCTCGCCGGTGCTGATCACGCTGCTTTTCATCTATTTCGGCGTGTCGTATTTCGGCTATGCGATCGATGTGTTCGCGGCCGGCGTGGTGGGCCTGTCCGTGTATCAGGGCGCGTATATCGCCGAAGTGTTCCGCTCCGGCATCGAAGCGGTGCCGAAAGGGCAGTGGGAAGTCGCGCAGATTCTCGGCCTCTCCAGATGGCAAACCTTCTTCTCGGTGATCCTGCCGCAGACCGGCAGGATCGTGCTGCCGCCGCTGATCGGCCAGTACCTGTCGCTGATCAAGGATACGTCGATCGTCAGCATGATCGGCATGTCGGAACTGATGCACGGCGGGCAGGCGATTGTCGATCGGGTCGGCAAGCCGGTCGAAATCTACGGGCTCGTCGCCGTGCTGTATTTCATCGTGTGCTTTCCGCTGTCGCAGTGGGTGCGCCGCCATGATCGAAGAAGGAGCGTGCTGTCATGAACTCGGTTGTAACGGGCAAGCCGGCCATCAGTCTGTCCGGCGTCAGCAAGTCATTCGGCGCGACGCAGGTGCTGCGCGACGTGAACCTCGACGTGCGGGCCGGCGAGGTGCTGGTGCTGATCGGCGCGTCGGGCTCGGGCAAAAGCACGGTGCTGCGCATTATGAGCGGACTCGAAACCGCGGACTCGGGCGAGGTCTGGGTCAACGGCGTACCGCTGCATGACGCGAAGCGCGCGCGAGACATTCGCGGCCACGTCGGCATGGTGTTCCAGCAGTTCAATCTGTTTCCGCACAAGAGCGCACTGGGCAATGTGACGCTCGCGCTGATCAAGGCGCGCAGGATGAGCCCCGCCGATGCACGCAAGCGCGCGCTGGAAGCACTCGATCGCGTCGGTCTTGCCGATCGCGGCGAACACTATCCGAGCCAGCTGTCGGGCGGTCAGCAGCAGCGCGTCGCGATTGCGCGCGCGCTCGCGGTCGAACCCGGCATCATGTTCTTCGACGAGGCGACGTCCGCGCTCGATCCGGAACTGGTCGGCGAAGTGACCGAAGTGATGCGCGGCCTCGCGCGCGACGGCATGACGATGGTCGTCGTCACGCACGAGATGGGTTTTGCGCGCAAGACCGCGGACCGTGTCGTGTTTATGGACCAGGGCGTGATAGCGGAGCAGGGGGCGCCCGAGCAGATTTTCGTGAATCCGGGAAACGAGCGCACGCGCCAGTTCCTGCACCGGGTGCTCGACCATTGAGCGCGAACCTGAATTCGAAGCCTGCGCGTGGTGGCGGACGGCATGGCGGCGGTCGCGATCGCAGCACGGGTGCGGCGCCGGCCGCCGTTTCTGATTCCGTTGCGGGGGCATCGATACGTGCGCGAGGCGTCGACCGGGTCGTCACGCTGCTCAGGCAGTTGCACGACGCGCGGCGTCCGATGACGATGCGCGAGCTGATCGACGCGTCCGGCGCGCCGCGTTCGAGCGTCTACGAGCTGGTGACGATTCTGACCGACGCGGGCTGGCTCGAAACGCGTCCGGACGGCGGCGTGTTTTTCGGCCGCGAGATGCATTACTACGGGGCGGACTACGCGGTGCACAACGATCTGATCAGCCGCGCGCATCAAACCCTGCTCGCGCTCGTGAAGGTGCACGACGAGACCGCGCAGCTATGCATGCTGGAAGGCAACAAGTACACGGTGGTGTTGTCGGAGAACAGCGCACGGCCATTCAACATCAGCTCGGAGATCGGCGTGAAGGTGCCGATTCCGTGGACCGCGACCGGCCGGCTGCTGCTCGCCCATCTGAATGCGGACGAGATCCGCGCGCTGATTCCCGCTGAAGACTTCGTGCTCGACGACGGCACGCGCATCGGGCTCGACGACTTTCTGTGCGATATCGAGCGCGCGGCGCAACTTGGCTACTGCTGCACGGAAGGCCTGTCGCAGACCTTCCGCTGCTGCATGGCCGCGCCGATTCGCGACCGCTCGGGCGATGCGGTCGCGGCGCTCTGTTTCATGACCGGGCGCGATACCGATCCATCGAAGCGCGCCGCGATGCTCGACGATCTGATCCGTTCGGCGAAGGCATTGTCGCAGGCTTACGCACGCTGACGCATGCTGATGTGCGCTGATTGATGTGCACGTAAGGCCTGCGCGCGGCGCGCGGCATCAATGCGACTGATGTCCGAGCGCCCATACATACGCGGTCACTGCCTTCAGATCGTCCTGCGACAGTTGCACGCCGCCCATCGGCGGCATCGCGCCGTTGTGCTGTTTCGGATGCGGCACGCCCTGGGTGATGGTCTGCTGGATGCCGGACAGGCTGCCGTCGCTCCATAGCCACGTGCCGGCCGTCAGGTCCGCGCCGATCCCGGAGCCTTTGCCATCCGAGCCGTGGCAGCCTGAGCAGGTCGCGCCGCCCACTTTGCCTTCGAACACGCGCGCGCCGAGCGCAACCTGCTGCGCCGACGAGCCAGGCGGCACGGGCAGGCCGGCCGCGGCCCGCCCCGCGTCCGGATGAATGCCCTCGGGCGGGAGTTCTGCGCGCGACGCGGATTGCGCGCCGGGCGGTGTCGCGGCCGCCGCGACCGGCGCAGCTGGATGGCCGCCGCGATACGTGACGCGCCAGATGCGGCCGTGTATGTCGTCGGAAATAAAGAGCGCGCCGTCTTGCGCGACGACCACACCCGATGGGCGAAACGCGGCCTGGCCGGGCTCTTTCACGGCGCCCGCGAAGCCATCCGCGAAGACGGTGAAGGCGCCTGCGCCCTTGCCATTGCGAAATGGCTGGAACACGACGTTGTAGCCGCCTTGCGGACCCGGCGCGCGATTCCATGAACCATGGAATGCGATAAACGCGCCGCCGTCATACGCATGCGGAAAGCTGCCCGCGCCGCTTCCGGTCTTGTAGAACACCATATCGTTCGGCGCCCAGTGGCCGGGGAACCATGCGACCGGCGCGGTGCGTCCGCTGCACAGGCCGACCTTCTTTCCGTCACCGCCATATTCGGGTGCGAGCACGAGCTTTTTCTGCGCCTGATCGAAATAGCATTCGGGCCAGCCGTAATCGGCGCCCTGTTTCAGTTCGACGATTTCTTCCGCGGGCAATTCCTGCCCTTGCTTTGCGTTGAAGTATTCCGGCCAGTCTTCGTGAAGCTGATCGCGGCCGTGTTGCGTCGAAAAGATACGGCCTGCCGCATCGAGCGCGATGCCTTCGCCGTTGCGCAGGCCGCTGACGTAGCGCCCGGCGGGCGAGAATGTCTGGCCGGTCCGGTTAGCGTCGTATCGCCAGATGCCGCCGCGCGTTTCTTTTTCGGTGCAGGGTTGATTGCCCTTCGAATGCGGCGTGCGGTTCTGCTGCTCGCATGCGTTGGTCGCCGAACCGAGGTCGACGAGCAGGTCGCCTTTCGGCGTGATCGCGAACGGATGCATCGGATGGTCGCCGGTAGTCGGCAGGCCCGATACGATCACGTCGCCTTTGCCGGACGGCGCGACGTCGCCGGACTTCAGCGCATAGCGCATGATGCGGTCGTTGCTTTCCGCGTAGATCGCGTTGTTGTAGAACGCGATGCCCGTGCCGCCGTGAGCGCCGTCCGCGACGCTTTCACCAAAGCGCTGCACGACGTCCGCCCGGCCGTCGCCGCGGGTGTCTTTCAGCGCGACCAGAAAGCCGCCCGGCGGCGGCGTGTTCACCTTGTAGTAGTTGCCGCTCCATGTATTCACGTATAGCGTGCCGTCCGGGCCGACCGCCATTTGCCGCGCGTGGCCGATATTGTCCGCAAAGACCGTCGCGCAAAAACCGGGCGGCAGCGTGATGCCGGTTGCTTCGTTATTGCAGGTCTGCGCGACGCTTTCGGCCGCGTGCACCGCTTGCGCGATCGGCACATCGGGTGCGGCGAGTGCAAGCGCCAGCGCGGCAAGACCGGCAGCGCCGGCCAGTCGCAGGAAGCGCATGACGGAACGGGCAGATGACGCATGCGTGACGCGCATTGAGCGATCTCCTTCAAATGGCGGCAAGCGATTGCGATGCGTGTGCGTCGTGCGCACCGGTGCGTTGGCCGCGATGGTCTTCATGTTTCGCTCCGCGAGTTCGCACGGACGTGCGTATCCCGGCCGCGTGGCGCGCGCCAGCGGCAGCATGGATTGGGTTCGGAGGAGGCCTCAGAATGAAGAGGCTGAATGAGTATAGGTGATAGTTAAGCAGGCTGCGAAGAACATAGCCTTTATTTGCGATCTTGCTTAATGTTCTATGCCGCCGGCATTCGCGCTTGCGCCGGTGCTTGCATTTGCAACGTTTTTTCTGTCGATGAGCTTGCATGGGGTAGGGAAGCGGGAACAGAAGCGGCAATGCGCGATTCGGCGATCTGCCATGCGAGCAGGCCCGGCACGAAGATCACGAGATCACGTACGCGGCGCGCACCCGCAAGCGCGAGACAGGTTGCCGGCTCGAGGCCAGGCAGGCCGCCGACCAGCACAAAGCCGCCTTCCTGTACGTCAAGCGCGGCCGGCACGAAGAACGCGGCGCTGCTCACCGCCTGCACGAGCGAATCGATGACGATCGCGTCGACAAGGTTGACAGGCTTGCCAAAGAAGTAGAGCGCTAGCCAGATCTCGAGCGAGGTGCCGAGCGATTGCAGCGGTTGCCAGATCAGCAGATAGCGCGGGATCACCGCGCGGTGACGCCAGATCCGCTTGATCGCCGCGTCGATTTCCGCCGATTTGCCGACCAGCTCGGCGAGCTTGCCGCTTGCGATCCGGTCGAGCACGCGCATCATGCGTTCGAACGGCTTTGCGTGATGGATTAGCGCGAAGACGGCGAACGCCGGCGCAACGATCGCGATACCCCATGCGAGATCGCTGACGATGCGCAGCGTCGCCCATTGCACATGAACGAACAGGTAGCCGATGCTCGCCGCCGCGAACAGCAGTTGCGCGATCACCGTGAGCTGCATGTCGACAATCAGGCTCGCCGCGGCCATCGAAGCCGGGAAGCCGCTTTTCAGCAGCAGTCTGAACGACACGAGGTCGCCGCCGATTCGCACGACCGGCAGCAGGCCGTTGACCGATATCGAAGTTGTCGAACATTTGCGGTTCGATGACAGAGTTGTTCATACTGCCGGCTCCCGCTCGAGCTTCGAGCTGCAGGGCCGGCAAGCGTCCGGGTGCATCTCGTCAAGCATGTGGGGAGGCTTAGTTCGCCGCATCCTCGAAGGTTGCCGGCAGCGCCGCATGCCGGGTTTGGAATTTGCACGGGTGATTGCGCGATCTGGCTGATCAATGCACGTTTCGTTAAAAAAGGATAACCACGAATGAATCGGTCGATTTATTGGGTGATGGCGCTGGCCGCGGGTCTCGTCGTCGCGAACAACTACTACAACCAGCCCTTGCTCGTCGATTTCGCGCATACCTTCGACGTGACCGAACGCGCGGCCGGTGCCGCATCGGTGGCCGCGCAGACCGGCTATGCACTCGGCCTGCTGCTGTTCGTGCCGCTCGGCGACATGGTCAGACGCACCACGCTTTTCACCGTCACGCTGCTGGCGGCGGCCGCGTCGCTGGTTGCGACCGCGTTGGCGCCGACGCTCGCATGGCTGATCGTCGCGAGCTTCGTGACGAGCCTGACGAGCGTCGCGCCGCAATTGCTGACGCCGCTGGCCGCGCAGCTCGCCGGCCCGCAGCAGCGCGGCAGGGCGGTCGGCACGGTGATGTTCGGTCTGCTGTGCGGCATCCTGTTGTCGCGCACGGTGTCGGGCGTGCTCGCCGCGTCGTTCGGCTGGCGCGCGGTGTATGGCATGGCTGCGGTGGCGATGGTGGGCGTGGTCGTGATGTTGCTCGCGCTGATGCCGCGCACCGAGCCGGCTTTTTCGGGCACCTGGCGCGAGTTGATGGGCTCGTTGTGGACGCTGTTGCGCGATGCGCCGCTGATCCGCCAGACGTCGTGTATCGCCGCGTTGCAATTCGCCGCATTCAGCGCGTTCTGGACGACGCTTGCATTTCACCTGCACGCGATGAACGCCCACTATGGCAGCGCGACCGCGGGGCTGTTCGGACTGGTCGGCGTGGTCGGCGCGAGTGCATCGACGGTCTCCGGCAAGTGGACCGATCGCGGCGATGCGCGCGGCATCGTGCTCGCCGGCGGCATAACGATGCTGGCGGCGTACGGCGTGTTCGCTCTGGTCGGCGGTTCGATCGCGGGCCTCATCGCCGGCGTGATCGTGCTCGACTTCGGTGCGCAGATCGGGCACGTCGCGAACATGTCGCGCAATATGGGGGTAAGCGCGGGCGCGATGAATCGCATCAATACGCTTTATATGACGATTCGTTTCGCGGGCGGCGCGCTCGGCACCGCGGTCGGCACGTTCGCATGGAGCATCTGGAGCTGGGCGGGCGTGTGTGCGGTCGGGCTGGGGTTCGCAGCGGCGTCGGTGCTCGTGCAACTGCTCGCCGAGCGCGGCACGCTCTCACTGTTTGCCGGGCGCGACGAAACAAACGGCTGATCTGCTCACGAGCGTGGCGGCGGCCCGGAAGACCTCACAGGTACGCAGGTTTTCAGATCGGCCTATGATGTCCGCTTGTCGCGATCGGGCCGTGTTCAGGAAACGGCCGGCCCGTCGCGTGGTGATTCGCTCCTTCGAGGGAGGCCGCATATGCAAAAACCGGTGAAGGTTCCTGGGCCCGACCATCCGATCGCGGTGACGAAAAGCCCGCAACACGTCGTGGTGGTCGTGGCCGGCAAAGTGATCGCCGATACAACGAACGCGCTCGTCTTGCGCGAAGCGTCGTATCCGGAAGTGCTTTATATCCCGCGCGAAGACGCCGATATGTCGCAGCTCGAGCGCACCGCGCACGCAACGTATTGCCCCTACAAAGGCGATTGCAGTTACTACAGCATTCCCGCGGGCGGCGAGCAGGCGGTCAACGCGGTCTGGACGTATGAAGACCCGTATGACGCAGTGAGCATGATCAAAGGGCATCTTGCGTTCTATCGGGACCGCGTCGACGCGATCCAGATCCAACCGAACTGATTCCACCTGGCGCCACGAAAGTGTGCGCCCGGCGGGTGCGGTATATCCGGGTGCGGTATATCTTCGTGCGGCATTTCCGGCCGCATATCCATCCGCTTGCGCAAATGAAATCTGCGCGCAAGGCGCGACAGCGTACGGCGCCCCGCGCCACGCGCGGCGCGTCGGGAAGCGCGCGGCCTGAACCCCGCTGCTATTCCGCGCGCGGCAACGACAGCATCGGCACCCACGCGGCAGGCAACCACGGCTGCCATGCGCGCATCATGTCCGCCCATAGCACGAGCGGAGCGGCTAGCCCCAATACGCCGGGCTGCAGCAGCCAACGCGCCGCCGCATCGAACGACGGCGTCGCGGTGATATGAATCGTCACGACCTCGCCGTTCTGCTCCGGCAGATCACGCCGGATAAGCTCCACATCGACCGTCGGAAAGTGAGCTGTCAATTTCGTGTGATCCATCTTCAATCTCCATTTCACAGTGCAACCGCGGTCAGTCGTCCGGAATCCTGCGGACTAGTCTAACGCGATTGCCTCACACGCGGCCAGCGCCGTGGTGTCACGCGCGCGTCACGCGACGCGCACGGGCGCCGGGCCGGGATTCCCCGCCGCTCGTGCGGAGCGCGGTTGGGGAATAGAGGTCGGCGCTCGAGTGTTCAGTTCTGGAAGTATGGCTTCCCCCTATCATGGAATACCTCATCGGAGAATGAACTTGGATACGACGACGCAGCCGTCTGTCGAGGAGGAGCGCGTGTCGGCCTGGCTTGTGCTGCTGCTCGCCTTTGCATGTGGCCTGATGGCCGCGAATGTTTACTACGCGCAGCCGCTCGCCGGACTGATCGGCTCATCGCTCGGCGTCGCAGAGGGCGCCACCGGTTTTATCGTGACAGTGACGCAGATCGGCATCGGCGCGGGCATGCTGTTCGTGGTTCCCCTCGGAGACCTGATCGAAAGCCGGCGTCTCGTACTGACGCTGCTTTGCATGACAACCCTGGGTCTGCTTGGCTCCGGCCTGTCGCGGCACGTTGCGCCGTTTATGGTGGCGGCCTGTCTGCTCGGCATCGGCAGCGTCGCGATTCACGTGCTGGTGCCGTACGCGGCGCATCTCGCGCCGGAGCGGATTCGCGGACGGGTGGTCGGCAATGTCACGAGCGGCGTGCTGCTCGGCATCATGCTTGCGCGTCCGGCGTCGAGTTTCGTTACGCAGCTTTCGTCGTCATGGCACACCATCTTCTATCTGTCGGCGGCGCTGATGGCCGCATTGATGATATTGCTTGCGCTTGCATTGCCGCCGCGCAGGCCGTTATCGAAGCTCGGTTATTTCGAGCTGCTGGCGTCGATGCGGCATCTGGTGTTCACGCAACCCGTGGTGCGGCGCCGGTCGTTCTATTCCGGCTGCCTCGGCGCGGCGTTCAGTCTTTTCTGGACGACCACGCCGCTGCTGCTTGCCGGGCCGGCGTTCAGGCTTTCGCAAAGCGGCATTGCCCTTTTTGCACTGATCGGGGTGTCGGGTTCGGTCGCCGCGACGGTGTCCGGCAGTCTTGCGGATCGCGGCTGGACGCGGCCGGCCACCGCGTTGGCGATGCTGGCCGTGGCCGGCGCGCTGTTGCTCACGCGCGTGGTCGAACCGGGTGCGTCGTTCTCGCTGACGCTCCTGGTCATTGCGGGCGTCGTGCTGGACTTCGGCGTGTCGTCGAACATGTCGCTGGGTCAGCGCGCGATCTTTTCACTCGGCGCGCAGTTCAGGTCGCGTGTGAACGGCATCTATATGACGACGTTCTTCGCCGGCAGCGCACTCGGTTCCGCGCTAGGCGGCTGGACCTACGCACAGGGCGGCTGGCCGCTGGCGTCGCTGGTGGGGCTGGTGTTTCCGCTGATGGCGCTCGTCTATTTTGTGACCGATCGCGAACATTTCGCGAAACGCGAATCGTCGGCTTCGTGAGCAGGGCGCGAGCCGCCAACCGCCGCGGTTCGATGTGACGCCGGTCGGCGCGGTTCGCGCAGCGTGCGCGTTCTGATTTCGCTCACGCGAAATCGGTGTGCAGCGCTTCGCGAGCCGATGCCAGAATCTCGTCGGACAGCGGGTCGTCGCGCACTGCGCGCGCGAGCGTCAGCGCGCCGATCAGCATCGATAGTCGCGCGATCGCGCGTTGCCGCACTTTCTTCGAACGCCGTGCACTCGAGAACGACATCAGCACGTCGAGCATCGAGCGGATGCCGCGTGCGTAGACGCCGCGAATCGGCTTGCCGGCGGGCTCGCGGCCGACATCGACCGCAAGTCCCGCCGCCGCGCATGACAGGCCCGGACGGTCACGCTGCGCGGCAGTCAAATAGTGCTTCGCCAACGCATCGACGCGCGACTGCTCGTCTGCACCGTCCTTGACCAGCGAACGCCACCGCGAGACCGATTCCTCGAACGCCTGCGCGCATGCAATTGCGGCCAGTTCGTCTTTCGAGTCGAAATGGCCATAAAAGCCGCCATGCGTGAGGCCGGCCGTCGCCATGATGTCGGCCACCGAGATGCCGTTGAGCCCATGCTCCTTGAACAGGCGCGCGGACGCGGCTTCGATCACGGCACGGTTTTTATCGGCTTGTTCGCGGGAAACGCGCGGCATGACAATTCTCCAGAAGGAATGCCATGAGCATAACTCAGACAGCCGGTGCGGGGGGCGAGACTACGTATATTGCGCGATGCCGTTTCCGAACGACCAGTTTTCTTTTGCAACCTCGACAAGATTGACAAACAGGTCTTCGCGCCGCAACCCGATGCGCGCATGCAAGCCGTCCGCCAGTGCCTGGTAGAACGCACGCTTCTTGTCAACGTCGCGCCCGGCATTGAGCGTGATCTGGATCATCACGCATTGTCGCGAGCGGCTGATGCCGAGATAGGTCGGATCGGCAATGAAATCACTGGACTTGTATTCGCTGATCACCATGAAGCGGTCGTTGGCGGGCACGTTCATCGTGCTGGTCATGGCCTTGTAAACTTCATCGGCGATGGCGCCGCGGTATTCGGCGGATTGTCCTTCGACAAGATCGATGCGTACGAGCGGCATGGTGAGTCTCCTTGTATCGGGGCGCAGTCGAGAGGGACGACGTGCGTGTGTCTGGCATATTAGATGACGGACAACATTTATTCAATAAATGTTGGTCGTCATTTATTAGCGCGAGAACGCGGTAATTCATCTGTTTTTTGCTTGAGGCGGGATAGCAGCTACTTCGCCGTGGCGACGCTGTTCCAGAACATATCGAAGCCAAGCGAGCGGTAGTCGACCGGCTTCACGCCGAAACAGGCGACAAAGCGCATGGTCGTCTCGGCCATTGTGGCGAGCATCGTGCCGAGAAATTGCGCCGGCATCTTGCGGATGACCTTGCGGCGGATGCAGTCTTGCGCAAGCCGTTCCAGCTCGACGTATTGCTGCTGCGCGAAAGAGCGGCTTTCCGCGGTGACATGATCCGATACGTTCAGCTGCGCGAGCACCTTGAACTTGTCGGGATTGTCGACCCCCCAATTCACGTATTCGTTCCAGATGCTGCGGATCTTCAGGCGGTCGTCGGCGTCACGCGGATATGACGACAGTATGACGTTGGCAAGCTCGCCCTTCAGTTCGCAATAGAGCGCATTGACAAGATCGGCTTTGGTTGCGAAGTAGATGAAGAGCGTGCCTTCGCCGACGCCGGCTGCCTTCGAGACAGCGGATGTGGGAGTGGACCATACGCCGCCGGCCGCAAATACCACGGTGGCCGCACCGAGAATCGCTTCACGTTTATCAACGGCTTTGGCGCGCACCATGCAACTGGCTGTCGGAGATGATCGAGCGCTCGATACTAGGGGCAGGCGGGTGCAGGGTCAAGTGAAGCGTCGGGAATGCGCGGCGCGCGTTGCGCGGCACACGACGGGATCGGCGCACTGCGGGGAAAACGCATGCTTGTTCGCACAACTTTCATATAGATCTGTTAAACGCTGCTATTGCGCGATGGCTGCGCGGCGCGCATTGAGGCTGTCGCGAACCTTGCCGATGATTTCAAGCGAACGGCGCCGCGCGTCGAGATCGTGGATGAACGAAAGCACCATCACTTCATCTGCATCGGTTTCGTCGATCAACGTCGCAAGCTTCTGCTCGACTTGCTGTGGGGAGCCGGTAATTGCCGCGCGCACGGCGACGGCGAGACGCGCGCGCTCGTCGTCGCTCGTCAGCGTGTCGAAGTGGCTGACGGGCGGTGCGAGGCGCATCATCGGTGTTCCGCGCAAACGGCCAAGCGACAGTTGCTGCAGCGACGAAAACAGGAACTGCGCGTCTGCCTCGGTATCCGCCGCGGTTACCACGCCGGCAATCATCACATACGGCCTGTCGAGCACGGCCGACGGCTGAAAATTCGCGCGATACGCGGCGATCGCGGTGTCGCGCGCATCCGCGCCGATATGCGTCGCAAACGCAAGCGGCAGCCCGAGCTGCGCACCTTGCTGCGCGGAAAACGGCGATGACGCGAGCACCCAGATCGGCACGTCGAGCCCGGCGCCGGGCACCGCGCACACCGGTTTTCCGGGCTCGGGCTCGCGAAACAGCGACTGCAGTTCGCGCAGATCATCCGGGAAGCGCTCGCGTGCTTCCGGCGTCGAACGCAGCACTTTGGCGACATCGTCATGGACGCTGCCGGCCGCGCGGCCGACGCCGAGATCGATACGGCCAGGATAAAGCGATTCGAGTGTGCCGAACTGTTCCGCGATCACGAGCGGCGTGTGATTCGGCAGCATCACGCCGCCTGAGCCGACGCGAATCGTCGACGTGCGTCCGGCTATATGACCGATCACGACGGCCGTCGCCGCGCTCGCGACGGTCTGCGCGCCGTGATGTTCGGCGACCCAGTAGCGTGCGAAGCCGAGCGCTTCGGCCGCGCGGGCCATCTCGACGCTCTGGTTGAGCGCGTGCGCGGCGGTTTCGCCGGCACGGATCAGCGAGAAGTCGAGCACGGAGAAGGGGACCGGGTTACGCATCGCGCGTCTCCTGAGAAAAAACGCACGAACCGGTGCGCACTGCAGCGAATGTAGTCGCGCGGCACGCGCCGGCGTGCGCATTTGCGAACCGATCATGCGGCGGCGCGAATCGGACGGCACGCGATGCGTGCGATGCCCGCATGCGGACGGGGTTGCTTACCCGCGGACAACGCTTGCGTGAATAGCGGGCGATGCCGGGTACCGCGGAAACAGATTGGCCCGGCCGCGCACCCGCCGTACGTTGAGATACATATCCGCTACCTTGCGACATCGGGCGGTGCGACGCGCGTGCGACACTGCATTCCAACCGATGGAGCATCCCGTGACGACCACGACCTATGAAGGATCATGTCATTGCGGCAAGGTCCGGTTCGAGGTCGATACCGACGTCGCGCCCGCGCTGCGCTGCAATTGCAGTCTGTGCCGGCGCCGCGGCGCGCTGATGACGCCAGTTTTTGCCAGAAGCAATCTCCGTATAATCAGCGGTAGCGACGACCTCGCGGTTTATCAGTTCAACACACGGGTGGCGAGGCATTTCTTTTGCCGCCATTGCGGTGTTTATCCGTTTCATCAAACGTGGAAGGACCGGGGTCGATGGCGCGCCAATATCGGCTGTCTGCACGGAGTAGATCCCTATGCCCTCGACGCGACCGTCAGTGACGGTGCCAGCCTCAGCGTGGTTGACGACGCATGAACCGTATCTTTGCAGCGCTTTGCCTGATCTTCGGCCTGGCCGCGGCCGAACTTGTCCGTCCGTTGAACTGCGCATGCGCGTACTCCGAAATGGAGACGAAACCGCGCAAAGGCGGCGGGGCGGCTAAATGGAAAAAGTCGAGCACGTGCTGATCGTCGATGACGATCGTGAGATTCGCGAACTGATCGGCGCCTATCTGCAGAAAAATGGCGTGCGGGTTTCGAAGGCGTCCGGCGGGCGTGAGATGTGGGCCGCGCTGGGTTCCGAGCCGCCGGACATCGTCGTGCTCGATGTGACGCTGCCGGGGGAAAACGGTCTCGCGCTGTGCCGCGATCTGCGCGCCGGGCAATGGCGCACGATTCCGATTCTGATGCTGACGGCGCTTGGCGATGAAACGGACCGCGTGGTCGGTCTCGAAGTCGGCGCGGACGATTACCTCGTCAAGCCGTTTGCGGTTCGCGAACTGCTCGCGCGCATCCGTGCGATCTTACGTCGCTCGCGGATGGTCGCGCCGGGCTTCGAGCACACCGCATCGGCGCAGTTTCTGGTGTTCGGCGAATGGAAGCTCGATACGGTAGGCCGCCATCTGCTCGACAGCGAGGGGACGATGGTCGCATTGAGCGGTGCCGAGTACCGCTTGCTGCGTGTGTTCGTCGATCATCCGCAGCGCGTGCTGACACGCGACCAGTTGTTGAACCTCACGCAAGGCCGGCAGACCGAACCGTTCGACCGCTCGATCGACCTGCTCGTCAGCCGCTTGCGTCAGCGGCTCAAAGACGGCGCGAAAGACCCGCGCTACATCAAGACACTGCGCAATGAAGGCTACGTGTTCTCGGCTGCGGTCGTGCCGCAGGAAGGCAACCAGTGAAGGTATCAACCCTGTTCAGAGGTCCGCGCACATTGTTCCTGCGCCTGACCCTGATCTTTTTCGCGGGCCTCGCCGTTGCGCAGTTTCTTGCGTTCTGGGCGACGATGTCCGAGCGCAATGACGTGCAGTACACGTTCATGATCAGCAACCTCGAACGTGAAGTGTCGACGGCGGTCGCGCTGCTCGACCGGCTACCGGCAGCGGAGCGCCCGCAGTGGCTGCCGCGGCTGGTGCGCCGCAACTACAGCTTTCTGCTCGGCCCGGGCGTGGGCGGTATGCCGCCGGACAGGAAGCTGTCCGAAGAGGTCGGCGCCGCGATCGAGCGCAGCATCGGCGAGCGTTTTCCGGTGTCGGTCAACGCAGTGCCCGATACGCGCGAACATTTGCAGGCGCATCTGCGCTTGAGCGACGGTTCTCCGCTCACCATCGATATCCAGCCGGTCGCACGGATGCCGCTGTCGTACTGGCTGCCGGTGGTGCTCGGCGTGCAGCTCGTGGTGATCGCGATCAGCGCATGGTTTGCGGTGCGCCTTGCCACGCGGCCGCTGAACCAGCTCGCGAAGGCCGCCGACACGCTCGGCCCGGACATGACCGCGACACGGCTGCCGGAAAGCGGGCCGGCTGAAGTGGCGCACGCCGCCAGGGCATTCAACGCGATGCAGGACCGCATCCGTCAGTACATGAAAGAGCGCATCCAGATACTCGCGGCCATTTCGCATGACCTGCAAACGCCGATCACGCGCATGCGGATTCGCACCGACCTGCTCGACGATGAAGGCGAGCGCATCAAGTTCCAGCAGGATCTGACCGAGATGGAAGCGCTGGTGCGCGAAGGCGTCGCGTACGGGCGCACGCTGCACGGCGCGGCGGAGGCGCCGCGCCGCATCGATCCGGACGCGTTGCTCGAAAGCCTCGTTTCCGATTATGAAGATGCCGGTGCGAACGTGACGTTCTCGGGTTGGATCGGTATGCCGATCGTCACGCGGCCGGTTGCGTTGCGTCGCATTCTGGCGAACCTGCTTGACAACGCTGTCAAGTTTTCCGGCGCCGGAGAACTGCAGACCGAAGTGTCGAAGGACAATCGCATTTCGATCAGCGTGCTCGATCGCGGCCCCGGCATTCCGCAGGATCAACTCGAAGCGGTGTTTCAGCCGTTTTTCCGGCTCGACGCGGCGGGCCAGCGCACGGGCGGCAGCGGACTCGGTCTGGCGATCGCGAAACAGCTCGCGCTCGCAATGAATGCGACGCTCGAACTGAAGAACCGCGCCGGCGGCGGGCTCGAAGCCCGACTGGTGCTTGAAAGGCCGCACCAGGCGAAACCTGCATGAACGGGGCGGGAAACGGGCAACGGACGCGCCTTCTGCTACGCGCGCTGACGCGCCTGCATCAAACGATCATGCCTGCAGCCGCTCGGGCTTGCAGGCATGGCGCGCAATGAATGGCCGTGCATTCTCGGGTCGATGCAAAGCCTCGCTGTGAGGCCACGCACGTTAGCTGCCGAAGTAGATATTGCAGAAGCTGACCGGTCCGACACATTGCTGCGCGGGCTTCGCATGCGTGACCGGCTTGCCGGAATCCGTTCTGCCGTATTCGGACATGCCGCCAACGGAGTCGGCAGCCTGAGCAGCGTTAGCCGCGCTTGCCGGATTCGCCGCACCTTGTTCAGCAGCGACGTTTGCTTCGGCAACCTGAAAGGCCGCCGGATATTGCGCGTCGCCGGCGGCGTAAGGGTTGGAGCCGGACTGTTCGAGCTGCACCAGCTCGGCGCGCACTTGTGCACGGGTGAGGCCTTGATTCGCGCTTTGCGCGAAGCTGAGCACAGGAACGGTAACTGCAGCGGCGGCGACGAGGAGGGTGGCGAGCGTTTTCATGATGAGGTTCCTATAAATGGGGTGAGCCGTTATTGCGCGACGCGCAGCGGCGCCGCCGGATTCAGACGGGCGGCCGGTTAGCTGCCGAAGTACGTCTGGCAGAAGCTGACCGGGCCGACGCACGTTCCATCAGCCGCCGGCGTGCTGGCGACGCGCCGGCCCGACTGGCTCGTGCCGCTCATGCCGGCGCCGACACCGCTGTCGTTGCGTTGCTGCATGTTTGCGACCTGCTGCGCGAAGATCGGGCTGACCTGCGGGTAAGACGCGTCGGTAACAAAGCGCGAGCCGTTGTTCTGCGCTTCGATCAGTTCCTGGCGCACTTCGGCGCGCGTCTTTTCCGCAGCCGACGCACTGTTGACGATGCCGAACGACGTGAAGGCGATCAGTGAAAGGCCGATAAGCATTTTCGTGTTCATTTCGAATTCCTAATTAGTTTGAAAAAGATTTGCCGTTTCATCGAGGCGAACACGGCGGGTTAGCGGTTTATTCCACCTATTCCGATTGCGCCGTAGCACTTGCGCAAGACGTTACGAAGAGCAAAACACCGTATCGTCTGAATTTATTCCCGACTGCACTTCAAGCATCTGACTGCTGTGTGCTACGTAGTGACGAACAGGGCGAAACCGTTCTTTATTCCCGTTTTTTTCAACTAAATACATTTCGCATCAGCGCAGCGAGGCGCCGCGGCGCGCGCGGTCTTCCGCCTGCGCGCCGCGAGGCCTGTCAACACTACGAAGAGGCGGTCTGCTTTTGCAGCGCCTCGACACGCTGCTGGAACTCCGGCGTGTGCAGCAGATTGCCCGGTTTGAGCATGTGCCGGACTTCGACCATCAATCGATGCACATCGGCGTCCTCGACCGCGAGCTGGGTGATCGCGGCCTGATAATCGAGCCGTTGCTGGATATCCGGAATGCGCTCGCCGCGCGTTTTCGGATAAGCGAGGTCGAGCGCGGCGGCGGTCGTCCACGGCGAATTCGCCAATTTTTCGATGCCTTCCAGAAATTGCGGGCCAAGTCCGTCGAGCGCTTGCGCGTCGCCGTTCGATGCGGCGAGCAGGCCGTCGAGCAGCACGGCCTCTTTGGCCGCAATCGTCATGCCCTGGCCGAACACCGGGTTGATGTTGCAAACGGCGTCGCCGACCGGCAGCAAACCGGCCGGAAAATCGGGGAGGCGCGCGAAGTGCCGGCGGCGGCTTTCCGGGTAGCCAAAGCGGATCACCGGCGTTTCCCGCTGGCCTTTACGCAGCGCGTCGGCCAGCGTGCGGGTCGGCAGACTGTCGGCGAATGCAAGAAACGCCGGCTCGTCGACGGGCGGCATATCGCCGTTGCGGCTGGCCAGCACCAGGTCCCAGAGACCGTTTTCGCGCATCGTCAGGTAGCCGCTGCGGCCGTCCTCGGGCGCCTTGCCGATCGTGACCCCGATTTTGAAGCCGGGTGCGGCGCCGTGTGGAAACGTATAAAGCGTGGACGCATAGGCGACGTCGGCGCCGATCACGGTTTCCTCGGGCATCGGGCGGCCGGTGGCCTTCAGGAACGAAAGCGTGGGCATGCCGCGTCCCGATGCGTCGATCACGAGGCTCGCGTCGACCGTCTCGTGTCTGCCTTCGCGCGTTTCAAGGCATGCACCGATTGCGCGACCGTTCTCATCCGCAACGATTTCGATCACGCGGCTCGCATCGCGCAGCTGAATGTTGTCGCGCTTGGCCAGTTGCTCGCGCAACACGGCTTCGAGCATGGGTCTGGAAAGCAGGAAGGTGTGCACGCCCAGTTTGCGGCGAGGCAACGCAGGCATGCCTCCCACTTCGAAGTGCGCATCTGCGCCGGCATCCGACGTCTGCGCACCGGCCGCCAGAAGGTGCGTATGGAGTCCGGGGAACAGTTCGGCGAGCGCAGCCGAACCGCCGGCAAGCAGCCCGTGAAGATGCCTGCCTTGCGGGACGCCCGGTCTTGGACGCACGTCGGCCGGCAGCGGATCGCGCTCGAGCACGACGACCTGCCCAAAATGGCGCGCGAGGGCCGCTGCCATGGACAATCCGCCGATACCCGCGCCGATGACGACCGCACGTTGATCCTTCAAACGATGTTTCATTCCGGCTCCCTGGAGAATGGGCCGATCAGCAAAATGGAGGCCGATCCGCTCAGGGTTGTAACACCCATCGCGCAGGGTTATTCCGCGTGCACGCGCGGCCGGATGTGCTACGGCATCCTATTTATTGTCATGTATGTGAAAGAAATGCCGTGCAATGAACGTTCGCGCGCAACGTCGATCGGATACGTCGGATAGAATGGTTTGCTTACATCGGGATATCACCGATGAACGGTGGGGCGTACGAGGCGAATATGGAAGGTAACTGGAAGTTTCAATTGCGGGTGATCGTGTCTGCGCAACTGGGTTCGATGTTGCGCGGCGACCCGTCCTGCGCGGCGCACGTTGCGCTGCATGACGTGCTGCGCCGGCATCGCGCGTCGGCGCTGTGTCAGTACGATGTGTTCGCCGAATACGTGGATGAGGCCGAGCGCCTCGGGCCGGAGCAATATCCGCTGTACGAGTGGACGCGCGACTCGATCGGAAACCCCGAAAAGAAGCCGAAATACCTCGAAACCTTTGTCGTGTATGTCGAAGACGAAGCAGTCTATGAAGGGCGGATTGCCGATCCGCTGGAGGCCGAACTGGCTGAGCTCGTCGATCACGACGAAATCCGCAGCATCTCGCGCGTCGATACCAATCCGGCGAATTACGCAGGAAAACGCTAGCGCCAAAGCGAAGCCGCTTCGCATCCGGTACGTCCGCTCACCCGGTCGTTCATACTGCAACCGGCGGCCGGGGCCGCATCCGACGATGACCGGAATTGACCCTGATCGGCGCTGGGTCTGCCTTGACGGGCATCGCGCACGCTGACAGGCTGTCGGTCGGCGCGGATGGCGGACTGCCGCATGTGAAACCTGCGCGACGGTGTTCTACCCCGTGCGCCGGCCTTCCGCACCCGCGCACGGACCGCACCGTCCGCGCGCCACGAACGAAAGACAACCTGAATTCCGGAGAACCACAATGAAAGCAGTCGGTTATCACCAGCCCCTCGCCATTACCGATCCCAATGCGCTGATCGACCTCGAATTACCGGAGCCGAAGCCCGCCGAGCGCGACCTGATCGTCGAGGTCCGCGCGGTGTCCGTGAACCCGGTCGATACCAAAGTGCGCAAGAGCCGCAAGGCCGAAGGCGATGTGCCGGTCGTGCTCGGCTGGGATGCGGCGGGCGTCGTGCGCAGCGTCGGGCCGAAGGTCACGCTGTTCAAGCCGGGCGATCGCGTCTGGTATGCAGGCACGTTGATGCGCCCGGGCACCAATAGCGAGTTGCATGCGGTCGATGAGCGCATCGTCGGGCGCATGCCGGCGAGTGTCGACTTCGCTTCGGCCGCGTCGCTGCCGCTCACCGCGGTGACCGCGTGGGAAATGCTGTTCGACCGGCTGCAGGTGCCGACCCTCGGCGATACGGCCCGCGGCGGCGCGTTGCTGATCGTCGGCGCGGCGGGTGGCGTCGGTTCGATCATGGTTCAGCTCGCGCGCAAGCTGACGGGGCTGACTGTGATCGGCACCGCGTCGCGTCCCGCCACGCAGCAGTGGGTGAAGGATCTCGGCGCGCATCATGTGATCGACCACGCGAAGCCGCTCGCCGCGGAAATGGCGCGCATCGGCATTCGCGAAGCGCAATATGTCGCGTCGCTCACGCATACCGACCAGCATTTCGCGCAGATCGTCGAGGCGCTCGCGCCGCAGGGCCGGCTCGGCCTGATCGACGACCCGGAGATGATCGACGTGCGGCTGCTCAAGCGCAAGAGCGCCTCGCTGCATTGGGAACTGATGTACACGCGCTCGATTTTCGACACGCCCGACGTGATCCGGCAACACGACATTCTCTGCAACGTTGCGGACCTGGTCGACAGCGGCATGCTGAAGGCCACCACCGGCGAGCATTTCGGCAAGATCAACGCGGAGAATCTGCGGCGCGCGCATCAGCTGCTCGAAAGCCATCGTGCGAAGGGAAAGATCGTGCTCGAAGGGTTCGGTCAGTAACATTACACGCCCTCGCCGCTTCGTTGCGCGTGCAACGAAGCGGCGACGCAAGTCAGTTCGCTAAAGCAATCGCGCCCGGCGCGACAATCGCACTCAGCGCGATGCCGATGCCGCCGCAGTCGCGACGAAGCGAATCCCCTGGTTGATTGCGCATCGATATGCGCCGCGCGGCGTGGCGGTATCGGCGCCGTCGGGTGCGAATGCGGTGTCGATGGTCGCTGTGTTGTCCGGCATCACGTGATAGCGGACGTATTCGGTGACCGGGCGGTTCTTCGGGTCCAGCGTCCGGTGTACGTCGATAAACGCGATATAGCGGCCGTCCGGAATCAGCCAGGAGTCGATGCGCAGTCCGCCGCGAAACGCCGGGCCCGGCTTGCCGCTGTCGGCGGCGGTACAGTGGTTCATGTCGATTCTCACGCTGACCGTGCGTCCGTCCGACAACGCATTTTCAAGCGCCGTGTAGTCAGCGAGCGCGCCGTCGACGCTGGCGGCGTGCGCGGTTTCCCCAAAGATCGCGAGCGCGGCGACGAGCGCGATGCCCGCAGCGCGGGCGCAAGCGGGCAATGGAGTGGATTGCCGGTTACTCGGGTTTCGTTGTGCAGCCGGTCGACGGATCATCATGAACGCCCTCGTGAGTGGTAAAGCGAAAGAAGTGGAATACGGCGGTGTCGACTTCGTTGAACACGCGCACCCACAGGTTTATTCCTTCGCGACATGCCACCGCAGATTGCGCAACCATGGCATGACCCGCCTATACGCGCGTATGCATTGGCTATGCACATGAACGATCGGATGACACTCAACGACAATGGTTAGGCGCGCAGACGATGTCTAAGCTGGACTCATCGGGCCTGATATCCGGACCTGCAAGTGGGGAGCTGTCATGTTGAACGCGCTGCATCACTGGATCTATATCGGCTCCAACGCCTACGACGAGTACACGTTCGTGCCGTGGCTGAACAAGAACGTGTACAGGCGCACCGTCGCGCTCGACCAGATCTGCATCCAGTAAGCAAGCTGCCGGGCGCGCCGCGTGTCGCGTGCCGCCCGGGCGTGATTGACGCGGCGCGGGCGGACTGCCAACATGAAGCGCTTCTGCACAACAGGACTTCCTCCTTCGCATGCGCGCACCTCAACACCTGAATGCGCTGCGAGCCTTCGAAGCCGTGGCGCGCCACCTGAGCTACGTCGGCGCCGCGGACGAATTGCACGTAACGCCCGCGGCGGTCGGGCAATTGATTCGTGGGCTCGAAGAGACGCTCGACGTCGAGCTGTTCCATCGTGCGCCGTCCGGGCCGTCGCGGCTGATGCTGACCGATGCGGCGCGCGCGGTGATTCCCGACTTGCAGGCCGGCTTCGATCTGTTGTCGACCGCGGTCGAACGGTTGAAGGCGAGCAAGGCGCGCATTGCGATTACGGTGACGGTGCCGCCCGCGTTTGCGCACAAGTGGTTTCTGCAGCGCGTCGAACGCTTCCAGCAACGTCACCCGTACTACGAGCTGCGCATCGACACGAACGGTCAGCTGGTCGATTTCGCGGCGGAGCGGGTCGACGCGGGCATTCGCTATGGCGCGGGCCATTGGCCGGATCTCGATGCGACTTTCCTGTTGCGCGACGAATACTTTCCGGTTTGCAGCCCGGCGCTGCTCACGGGCGAGCATCCGCTGCGCACCCCGCAAGACCTGTGTTTTCACGCGCTGATTCACGACACGTCGATGCGTGCCGCGCCGGTGTTTCCGACCTGGCGGTCGTGGCTGCGATGGTCGGGGCTGCCGGAGCTGGTCGATTGCGATCGCGGCTTGCAGATCAACGATTCGGCGGCGGCGCTGCAGACGGCGATCTCGGGGCTGGGCGTCGCGCTCGGCCGCACCACGCTGGTCGAGCGGGATCTCGCCGAAGGACGTCTCGTGCGGCCGTTCGGCGACGCGCAGAGCTGCGAGCTGGCCTACTATGTAGTGCATCGGAAAGAAACAGCGGGGGAGCCGCCGATCGTCGCGTTCAAGGAGTGGCTGATCGACGAGGCCGGCATCCGCTAGCCGGCGCGCGGTTGCCGCGTCTGTCGTGCGCAGGCGGCGTGCTTCCAATAGACTGTGCGCTGCGCGCGGGCGCCGTCGGATCGGTCGACGGCCGCGGGGGCGCCTTGCGCGCCGGTCGCCGCCGCGGCGGTCCGCATCTGGCGACCGCGTGGCGCGTCTTGGGTCATAACAAACGAATACGGACGGGGGGCGTTGTGCAGCGGATGATCATCGTACGGCCATGGACTCGCGTCGCGGCGCTCGCGCTCACGCTGCTGTTTTACGCAAGCAGCGTCGCCGCGCAGCAGAAGCCGGCCGCCGCATTTCACAGCGACGACCCCGTCGCCGTGCGCGCGGCGCTTGCCGGCAAGCCGGAAGAAGCCGGCAAGCCGACGCTCACGAGCCGGCTGCGCGAGCTGGTCGCCGGGCTTCCGCGCGGCGCGTCGCATAGCGCTTCAACCGGTATGGCGGCGTCCGGTGTCGACCCGCAATCGCGCAACTTCGTGTTCGTCGTCGACGCGCCGCTCGGCATTCTTTATCGCGCACAGTCGCATCTGCTGAAAGTCGACGTGCCGCTCGCGGACGACGAACGCCCGGGCTACATTGTGCTGAAGAAATCGGTCACCGGCTCGAGCGGCCGGCGTCTCGTGATCGCGCCCGATGCGAAGGCGAAGGGCTATGTGCAGTATGTCGACCGGATCGAGCTTGAAGAGCCCGGCAAACGGACCAACGCGCGCGGCCGGCTGAAGCTGTCGCAGCAGGCGTTCGCGGCGGCAAATGGCGATTTCGCGATCGCGCTGGTGTGCCACCTGGTGCCGCCGTATATGTCCGACCGCCGTGTTCATGAGGAACCGACCGACGAGGAGCCGACCGACATCACCACGCGCACCTCCACGTTGCACGCGGAGGTCGACGAAGTGTGGCTGGTCGATATGAGCGACGGTACCGTGTTGTCGACGAAGCTGCGGTTGTCGAAGTAACGCTGCGCTATTGGTGCAACTGCGCAGTTAGCCGCGCGGTCAGCCTCTCCATTAGCCGCACATTCAGCCGCGTGTTTAGCCGCTCGTTCAGCCGGGGCCGGCTCGCGACTCGCAGTCCGGCTGACGCCCCCGTCGCACGATCACGACGAAGCGCCTTGCGCCGGGCGTCCCGCAAACTTTTCCACCAGAAAGTCGACAAACGCGCGCACCCGCGACGACAGGTGCCGCGCGTGCGGATACAGCAGAATGAACGGCCGCGAGCGGCCGCCCTTGTCCTTCATCACTTCGACGAGCCGTCCTTCGCGCAGATCGTCCTCGACGACGAACCGGTACGTCTGAAAGAGGCCGGCATGATGGCGCGCGAGGGTCGCGCCGGCAAGCACGTCGCCCGACGCGCTGCAACCGCCGTGCGGCACCAGTTCGAGTTCTTCGCCGTTGTCGTTGAAAATCCACGGTACCGGCCGGCCGCTGCTTGGCAGTTCGAACTGGATGCAGTCGTGCATCTGCAGTTCTTCGATCGATCGCGGGGTGCCCGCGCGTTTCAGATATGCGGGCGACGCGACGATCACGAGTTCGGCATCTTCGAGCTTGCGTGCAATCAGGTTCGAGTCGACCGGCGCCCGGCCGCGAATCGCGAGGTCGAACGCTTCGTCCGCGAAGTCGATATTGCGGTTGCTCAGATGCGCCTGGATCTGCACGTTCGGGTAGCGCTCGCGAAACTCGGCGAGCACCGGCAGCACGCGGCAATGCCCATACGGCGTCGGCATGCTGATGCGCAACAGGCCGCTCGGCGTGGTCTGCTGGCCGGTCACTTCGCGCTCGGCGTCCACCAGCTGGCTCAGTGCCGCGCGGCATTGCTCGAAATAGATGCGGCCTGCGTCGGTCAGGCGGATCTGGCGCGTCGTGCGCACGAAAAGCCGCACGCCGAGCCGTTCCTCGAGCCGCGCGATCGAGCGGCTGACGGCCGCGGGCGTGACGCTCGCGGCGGTCGCGGCGAGCGTGAAACTGCCCAGTTCCGCGGCGAGGCAAAAGAGTTCGATACTGCCCAGCAGAAGGTCGTCGAATTGTCGTTGCATGGAAGAGGCCAGGGGCTAAGCCGACGCGTACAGCAGGTAGCCGAGCTTACCACTTGCCCGCGGCGGCGCCGCCATCCACGGTCAACACCGCGCCGGTCGTGAATTGCGCATCGGTCAGGTAAAGCACCGCGTCGACGATATCGGGGAATGCGAACAGTGCACGCGTTAGCCGCGAGCGCACAGCGGGCGCGTCACGACGCGAACTGGAACTGCTCGAAGTCGTGCAGCCGGCTTTCGATGGCGGCCTTCAGGCCCTGGCGCTTGCGCGTGCCGATCCAGTTCCATTGCTGGATGTGCAGTGCGCGGCGCTCGCGGTCCGCCTTCAGGTCGATTGCCGCGACAATCTCGCCATCGACGAGCACCGGCAACGCAAAGTAGCCGTACACGCGCTTTTCCTTCGGCACATACGCTTCGAAGCGATGCTCGTAGCCGAACAGCAGATGCAGCCGCTTGCGCTGGATGATCAGCGGATCGAACGGCGACAGGATATGCACGCCTTGCGCCTGCACGGGCCGCTCGGCCAGGGTTTGCGGTTCGGCCCAATGCGCGGCTTTCCCCGCGCCTTCAATCGTGACGGGCACCAGCAGCCCTTTCTTCACGCGCATGTCGATGGCGGCGCGCACCAGCGGTTTGCGTTTCGCGTTCAGATGACACGCGGAGTCGAGGCTGACCACGCCTTGCGAACGCAACGCGCGGTCGAGCAGATAGTCGGTGGTCTCTTTTTCGGTTGCGCGCCGCGGCGGCCGTTCCCAGTTGAAATGCCGTTCCATCAGCTCGTACGTTTTCAGCATGCCCGAGCGCTCGCTGATGGTCAGCTTGCCGATATAGAACGCCAGTTGCAACGCGCGCTTCGAAGGCTTGCGGCTCGCCCACGGATGATCTTTTTCGACCGGGATATCGTCGTCGATATCGCGGATCGACAGCGCGCCGTGCTTGCGGATACGCGTGACGATCTTGCGCAGATCGGCCGGCGTGACCGAATCGTACCAGGCTTTCGGCGCGGTCTGATGCAGCTTCATGTCGGCGAGGTAGTACTTCAAATCGCGGGTCGGCACGTAGGAGAGCGCGTGTGTCCAGTACTCGAAGACGGTCTTGTCGACGCTTTGCGCATGGTGCAGATGCTCGCGCCGGTACGCGGGAATGCGGCTCCACAGAATATGATGATGGCAGCGTTCGATCACGTTGATCGTGTCGATCTGCACATACCCGAGATGCTCGATCGCGGCGAGCGTCGCGCTCGCGTCGGCGCCGAACGGCTCGGGCGTATCGAGCCGCTGCGCGCGCAGCCAGAGATGCCGTGCTTCGGTTTGCGTGATCGAAACAGGGGAAGCGGATGCGGACGGGCGCGGCATGAGCATTTGCGGGCGATTCGGGTTAAATGACTACCGGTCGATCGATATTGATCAGCATGACGATTTTACGCAAAACGCCGCCGCCGCGCGCAAGGCGCGACGGCGGCAACAGCAGTGGCAACAGCAGTGGCAGCGTCACCAGCAACAGCAGCGGTGTCGCGCTGCAGTGCGTCGCATCCAATACACGGGCCGCGTTCAGTCGCGCCCCGCTTCGTTGCATCTGCAACGGCGTGCTAAATCTGCGTCAACCCGCCATCGACAACCAGCTCGGCGCCGGTCACATACGACGCGTCGTCGCTAGCGAGGAACAGCGCCGCTTTCGCGACTTCCGACGCATTGCCGAGCCGCTTGAGCGGCACGCGCTCCTGCAACGCCGCAGCGCTTTGCGACAATTGCTCGTCGGACAGGCCGAGCTTGCCGTGAAACGGCGTCGCGATCGGCCCTGGGCTCACCGCATTCACGCGGATGCCGCGCGGCGCAAGTTCCGCCGCCAGCGAGCGGACCAGCGATCGCACCGCGGCCTTGGTGGCGGACAGAATCGATAGCCCGGGCGCGCCGACCTCGTTGAGAAACGACGTGGTGACCACGATTGCGCTGCCCGCGCCCAGATATGGCGCGGCCTTCTGCACAGTGAAGAAAAGGCCCTTGAAATTCAGCGCGAACTCCGCGTCGATCTGTGCGTCGCTGACCGCGTCGAACGGCGTCACTGTCGCGGCGCCCGCGTTCGCATAGACGATATCGATACGCCCGTGCCGCGCGACGGCCTGCGCGATCGCCGCGTCGATATCCTGCGGGTTGCGCAAGTCCGCGCGAACCGTGAGCGCGCCGCGGCCGAGTTCGTGCGCCGCGTTGTCGAGCCGCGCGAGATTCGTACCGACCACCACCACATGCGCGCCTTCAGCCTTGAACAGCTTCGCGGCTTCCAGCCCGATACCCGACGTGCCGCCGGTGATCAGAACGACTTTGTCCTTGAGCTTCATTTTGCTGCTCCATCAGTTGAGGGGAGAAGAGAAAGTCAAATGCGCTTTCGATGGAGAGCACTATCGGTTTTGCGAGCGATAGTCGCAAACGAGAAGAAGTCAGCGGCTGCGATAGAAAACCTTTTCCGCCGGGAACGCGACGCGCGCACGGTCGTCTCACGTTGACGTGACAGTGGCGACGCGCACCGGCCACGCAGCGGGCGCCGTCCGGCGAACGCTGGCGCCGCGAGATTCATCCGGACCCGGTGATGCTGTTCCGCTACTCGGCACTGACCTTCAACGGCCATCGGATCCACTACGATTACCCGTACGTGACGCAGGTGGAGGGGTATCCGGACCTGATCGTGCATGGGCCGCTGATCGCGACATTTCTGATCGACCTCGTGCATCGCGAAGCGCCGCAAGCGGTCGTGCGGCGCTTCGAATTTCGCGCGCAGCGTCCGACCTTCGCGAACCGGCCGTTTACCGTATGCGGCATGCCGTCCGCCGACGGCCAGACGGTCGCGCTCTGGGCGAAAGACCACGAAGGCTATCTGACGATGCGCGCGACCGCGCAACTGGCGTGAGTGTGCGGCGGCCTCGTTATTCCGCTTGTCCAATCCTGTATCGACGCGCGCCGGCGTATGCGATTCCACCCATTCAACCACGCACGCGAAACACCGACACCGCCTCCGACAACCGCTGCGTCTGGCCTTCCAGCGACGCGGTGGCGGCGGCGGCCTGTTCGACGAGCGCCGCATTCTGCTGCGTGACGAGATCCATCTGCGACACGCTCTGGCCGACCTGGCCGATGCCCGCGCTCTGCTCCTGCGACGCGGCGGCGATCTCGCTGATGATATCGGTGACCTGCTTGACCGAGCGCACCACGTCGGCCATCGTGGTCGCCGCGCGTTCGACCTCGGTATTGCCGGCGCTCACGTCCTGCGCCGCGCCGTGAATCAGCGCCTTGATTTCCTTCGCGGCGGTCGCGCTGCGCTGCGCGAGGCTGCGCACTTCCGATGCGACCACCGCGAAGCCGCGGCCGTTTTCGCCGGCCCGTGCGGCTTCGACGGCCGCGTTCAACGCGAGAATATTCGTCTGGAACGCAATGCCTTCGATCACCGAGATGATGTCGACGATCTTGTCCGAGCTCTGCGCAATCTTCTGCATCGTCTCGGTGACCTGGCTCACCGCTTCGCCGCCGCGCGTCGCCGTGTCGGATGCGCCGATCGCCAGCCGGCTCGCCTGCTGCGCATTGTCGGTGTTGTGACGCACGGCGGCGGTCAGCTGCTCCATGCTCGACGCGGTGGTTTGCAGCGACGCCGCCTGTTCTTCCGTGCGCGACGACAGGTCGGTATGGCCGCTCGCGAGTTCGTGCACGCCGGTTTCGATCGAATGCGTGCCCTGGCGCACCGCGCTGACGATGCCGGTGAGGTTCGTCTGCATCGTCTTCATCGCGGCGAACAGGCGGCCGATTTCATTGCGCGACTCGTGCGAGATCGGCCCGGTCAGATCGCCTTGCGCAACGCGCGTCAATTCGTCGACGGCGACCGTGAGCGGCTGCACCAGTGCGCGGTTCAGCAGGTGATAGACGAGCACGATCAGTGCGGCGGCGGCAACCAGCGCGCCGCTCACCGTGTACACCATGGTCTGGTAGCCGCGCGCCTTGGCCGCGCGGATCGCCGCCGAGTCCGCCTGGACCAGTTTGAAGAAATCGTCGGTGGCGCGGCCGAACGCGGCGCTCGTGTCGGTCATCTCATGCTCGTTGACGGTTGCGTATCCTTTCAGGTCGCCGGCGCGCAGTGCGGCAAACAGCTTGTCGAGCGCGGCCGCATGCGCCTTGAAGGTGTCGCCGACACGGTCGGCCGCCGCGCTGCTCGCGTCGCTCCACTTCGGCACCGCGGCGAACGCCGCGTAGTCTTTCTTCGCGAGGTCGAAAAAGCCGGCCCCCGCAGCGAGCGCCTCCTGTTCTTCCTTGCTTTCGTCGTCGCCGTTGGACAGCAGCGCGATATATGCGCGCGCGGTCGCGCTGCGCGCCTGCAGCGTGTCGAGGTACACGTCTTTCAGGCCTTTTACCTCGGTGTCCTGCACGCTGATCTTTGCGGAAGCGGCATTGTTCTGCTGCAGCGAAACGACGCCGAGCGCGCCGATGATCAGGATCAATGCGCCGAACAGCGCGAGTACGCCGATAAACCCGGTGCGTACCGGGAAATTCTTCAAGCTCATTGTTTTTATTCCAGAAATCGATGACTGGATCGGTCCGCGCGGGGCGCGAGACCGGGGATGACGGGTAAACGGGCAGCCGCCGTGCGCGCCGCCGCCGTTCATGTCGCCGACGGCGACATTGGGCCGCATACCCGACCAACGCTATATAACGGCCTCGAACCGCCGAATCTTGACAGCTGTGTAACGGAATCTTGACAGTCGTGTAACGCCGCCGGCGGGCAGCGCGGAGGGCGAGCGGGCCGGGCGATGCCAGGGTTTCTACTGGTATGCGGGGGAATGACGCACCTCTAGCATAGGCAATCGGTCGGGTGGTCGACCAGTAGACCAAACGGCGCGGTCCGTGCGGTAGCGGGCGCGGGTGTATTGCGCATGAAAGAAAAGCGCAGCCGATGCGGCGCGTCCGCGGCGCACGGCGGTTCGCCTGCCGGGCCGAAGGAGAGGTGATGAGTTATCAGTACGACGAGCAGCTCGACGGCGTGCTCGCGTCGCATGACCGCGACGCGGTCGTGGCGGAACTGCAGCAACTGCTGCCGGACCTGCAATTGCTGCACTCGCGCGAGGAAGTGCGCCCATTCGAATGCGATGGGCTGTCCGCGTATCGCACGGCGCCGATGCTGGTTGTGCTGCCCGAGCGTGTCGAGCAGGTGCAGGCGCTGCTGAAGTTCGCGCACGCGCGGCGTATTCCGGTGGTCGCGCGCGGCGCGGGCACCGGGCTCTCCGGCGGCGCGATGCCGCTCGAAAAGGGCATCCTGCTCGTGATGGCCCGCTTCAACAAGATTGTCGAAATCGACGCGGATGCCGGTATCGCGCGTGTGCAACCGGGCGTGCGCAATCTGGCGATCTCGCATGCCGCGGCGCCTTACGGCCTGTACTACGCACCGGACCCGTCGTCGCAGATCGCCTGCTCGATCGGCGGCAACGTCGCGGAAAACTCGGGCGGCGTGCATTGTCTGAAGTACGGCCTGACCGTGCACAACATCCTGCGCATCGACATCGTCACGATCGACGGCGAACGGCTCACGCTCGGCTCCGAAGCGCTCGACAGCCCGGGCTTCGATCTGCTCGCGCTCTTCACCGGATCGGAAGGCATGCTGGGCGTCGTCACCGAAGTGACGGTCAAGCTGCTCACGAAGCCGCAGAGCGCGAAAGTCCTGCTCGCGAGCTTCGACGACGTCGAGCGGGCAGGCGGCGCGGTGGCGAAGATCATCGGCGCGGGCGTGATTCCGGGTGGCCTCGAAATGATGGACAACCTGTCGATTCGCGCGGCCGAAGACTTTATCAAGGCCGGCTACCCGGTGGACGCGGAAGCGATCCTGCTGTGCGAGCTCGATGGCGCGGAGTCCGACGTCGACGAGGAGATTGCCTGCGTCGATGCGATTCTGCGCGAATCCGGCGCCACCGACGTACGCCTCGCGCAGAACGAAGCGCAGCGCCAGCGTTTCTGGGCGGGCCGCAAGAACGCGTTTCCGGCGGTCGGCCGCATCTCTCCGGACTACTACTGCATGGACGGCACGATTCCGCGCCGCGAGCTGCCGCGCGTGCTCAAAGGCATCGGCGATCTGTCGGTCGAATATGGCTTGCGGGTCGCGAACGTGTTTCATGCGGGCGACGGCAATATGCACCCGCTGATCCTCTTCGATGCGAACGTGCCCGGCGAAATGGACCGGGCCGAAGCGCTCGGCGGGCGCATTCTCGAGTTGTGCGTCGAAGTGGGCGGCAGCATTACCGGCGAGCATGGCGTCGGCCGCGAAAAGATTAACCAGATGTGCTCGCAATTCAGCAGCGATGAACTGACGGTGTTTCACGCGGTGAAGGCCGCGTTCGACGAAAAGGGACTGCTGAACCCGGGCAAGGGCGTTCCGACGCTGCATCGCTGTGCGGAGTTCGGCGCAATGCACGTGCATCAGGGCGCATTGCCCTTTCCCGAACTGGAGCGTTTCTGATGCGCCGCGATTCCGAATCCATCGACGACAGCATCCGGCTGATCGACGCGGTGCGCGCAGCCGCTGAGCGGCGCGTGCCGCTGCGCATTCACGGCGGCGACAGCAAGGCGTCGCTCGGCCGGCCCGTCGAAGGCGAAGCGCTCGATATGCGCAGTCATAGCGGTGTGGTGACCTATGACCCGACCGAACTCGTCATCACGGTGCGCGCGGGTACGCCGGTCGCGCAGCTGAACGCGGTGCTCGACGAAGCCGGCCAGATGCTGCCTTGCGAGCCGCCCGACTTCGGCGGCGCCGCGACGGTCGGCGGCGCGGTCGCGAGCGGCCTGTCCGGGCCGCGCCGTCCGTGGGTCGGCGCGCTGCGCGACTTCGTGCTCGGCTGCCGGCTGATCACAAGCGAAGGCAAGTATGTGCGTTTCGGCGGCGAGGTCATGAAGAACGTCGCCGGTTACGATCTGTCGCGTCTGATGGCCGGCAGTTTCGGCTGTCTCGGCGTGCTTGCCGAAGTGTCGCTGAAGGTGCTGCCCAAACCGCGCGCGCATCACAGTCTGCGCATCGGCATGAGCGCGGCGGATGCGCTTGAGCGCATCGTCGAATGGCGCCGCGCGGGGTTGCCGGTGAGCGGCGCGTGTCATCTCGGCGACGCGCTGCATGTGCGGCTCGAAGGCGGCACGGCGTCGGTGCAGTCCGCGGCGCAGCGCATCGGCGGCGACGAGATCGATCCGGCGTTCTGGATCGCGCTGCGTGAGCGGCGCCTGCCGTTTTTCAACGGTCCCGAATGCCTGTGGCGTCTTTCCGTGCCGAACGGCGTGGGCGTCGAAGCGTTGCCCGGCGACGTGGCGCTCGACTGGGGCGGCGCGCAGCGCTGGTTGAAAAGCAATGCGCCCGCGTCGAGCATCCGGCGCATCGCCGAATCGGCCGGCGGACATGCGACGTGCTTTACGCCCGCGGCGGGCGTCGAACCGTTTCATCCGCTGCCCGCACCGCTGCTGCGCTTTCACAAACAGCTGAAGCAGAAGCTGGATCCGCACGGCATTTTCAACCCGGGGCGGATGTACGCCGAACTGTGAGCCCATTCGAGGGACAGCATGCAGACGAACCTTTCCGATCGCGCACGCAGCTTGCCGCGTGCCGAGGAAGCCGATGAAATCCTGCGCTCATGCGTGCATTGCGGCTTCTGTAACGCGACGTGTCCGACTTATCAGATTCTCGGCAACGAACTGGACGGACCGCGCGGACGCATCTATCTGATCAAGCAATTGCTCGAAGGCGAAGCCGCGACGGAGAAAACGCAGCAGCATCTCGACCGGTGCCTCACGTGCCGCAACTGCGAAACGACCTGCCCGTCGGGCGTGCGCTATCACTCGCTGCTCGACATCGGCCGCGCGGAGCTCGAAAGCCGCATCGAGCGGCCGCTGCGCGAGCGCGCGCTGCGCGCGGGCCTGCGCCACGTGATTCCGCGTCCTGGTGTGTTCAATACGCTGCTGAAGGCGGGCCGCGCGGTGCGGCCGATGCTGCCGAAAGCGCTCGGCGAAAAGATTCCGACGCAGCAGATTGCCGCAAAGGCGCGGCCGACGCGGCGCCATGCGCGCCGCATGCTGATGCTCGAAGGCTGCGTGCAGCCGTCGCTGTCGCCGAACACCAATGCCGCGACCGCGCGGGTGCTCGACAAGCTCGGTATCAGCATCGACCATGCGCCGCGGGCGGAGTGTTGCGGGGCGACCGACTACCACCTGAACGCGCAGCAGGCGGGCCTTGCCCGCGCGCGCCGCAATATCGACGCCTGGTGGCCGGCGATCGAAGCGGGCGCCGAGGCGATCATCCAGACTGCGAGCGGGTGCGGCGCATTCGTCAAGGAGTACGGACATCTGCTGCGCGACGACCCGCACTACGCGCGGAAGGCGGCGCGCGTCAGCGAGCTCACGCGCGATCTGGTCGAAGTGCTGGCCGCCGAAAACCTCGACACGTTGCGCACCACCGAGGCCCAGCGCCGTCTCGCGTTTCACTGCCCGTGCACGCTGCAGCATGCGCAGAAGCTCGGCGGCGCGGTGGAGGGGGTGCTGCAGCGCCTTGGCTTCGAACTGACCGCGGTGCCCGATGCGCATCTGTGCTGCGGCTCCGCGGGCACGTATTCGTTTACCCAGCCGGAATTGTCGAAGCAGTTGCGCGACAACAAGCTCGATGCGCTCGAAAGCGGCAAGCCGGACATGATCGCGACCGCGAATATCGGGTGTCAGACGCATCTGGGCGGTGCGGGCAGGACGCCGGTGCGCCACTGGATCGAACTCGTCGAAGAGGCGTTGGCGCCAGCGTGAGTACGCGGTGGGATGCGCGAGCGGCGGTGTGCGCCGGCGTGCGCGTATCCGTTTGTCTTCAGATGTATTCGCGCCTGTTCACGCCTGTTCGTCTACCGCGACGCGTTTTCGCGAATGAATTCGAGGTGCGTGCCTAACGCGCTGCGCGCCGCAGCGGGGTCGTGCTTGCGGATCGCTTCGTAGATCGTGCGGTGTTGCTGCACCAGATAGAACAGGTCCGCGTTGCGTTTCTTGAAGGTCGCGTAGGTCTCTTCGATCGACTTCTGCACGAGGTTGTGGATGCCGTGCATCACATGCACGAGCACGAGATTGTGCGTCGCATCCGCAATCCGCAGATGGAATGCCGCATCGAGCTGCGGCAGCGTGGTGCCGCCATCGGCGATGTCGTACGGATGATCCTTGCTGAACGCCGCTTCCAGTTCGGCGAGCGCTTCCTTGATGTTCTGGATGTCGGTCTTGGTGGCGCGCACCGCCGCGAGTTCGACGGCGACCGCTTCGAGCCCTTCGCGCATTTCGAGAATATCGCCGGCCGCCTTGCGATGGCGCGCCATCAAATGCGCGAGCGGGTCCGCGATCAGCGGCGCGGTGGAATTCGCGACGACATAGCCGCCACCTGACTTCGCCTGAATCAGCTTGCTGCCCTCCAGACGCAAGAGCGCTTCGCGCAGCGACGGCCGCGAGACATTGAGCTTCTGTGCCAGATCGCGCTCGGACGGCAGCGATTCGCCCGCCCGCAGCGTTCCGTCGACGATCAACTGCTCGAGCTGGTCGCAGACCGCGTCGGAGAGCCGAAAGCGTGGTGGCGGAACGATTGGCGAGTAGGACATCGGCAAGGTGCTCCCTCGGTGCATGCGGTTTATGTGCCGGCGCGGCAGCGGGCCTTCGGGCCCCGGGGCCCATGAAGGCAGCGTACGCCGGCGACGATTGATCGACCGCGCGCGCGGAAACAGCGAAAGCGCGGTCATTTTTCACGGGGAACTGTAGCCAGTAACCGGAATCCGGTCAATTGCGGCCGACACGTGTGAGGAAAGGGCGCAGAGGAAAGCGCGGAGTGGCTGCCGCGCAAGCCGGGCGGTCGGGGCAGTCGTGCGCCGGGCCGATGGACCCGGCCGCCGATGAACCGGTTCGAACGCTCTGTGAACGAATCAGTGAACGGTCTGTACGGACGCAGCCGATGGTTGCGGCGCCGGCAGATCTGCCGATCCGTCGGCCAGCGCCGCGTAGCGGCGGCCGGATTGCGCAATATCGTGCTGCGCGAGCGATTCGACGTCCTGTTCGAATTGCGCAAGCGCGGGCGTCAGCCGCTGACGCAGAAAGTCCACGAGCGTACGCGTTTTCGCATCCAGATAGCGGCGCGACACATAAAGCGCATAGATGTTGAACGGCCGCAGCCGCTGTTGCGGCAGCACGCGCACGAGCGCGCCGCTGCGCAAATCGTCGAGTACGTTATACGCGCACATCATGCCGATGCCGGCGCCGGACAACAGCGCGACGCGCAATGCGTCCGGCGAACTCGTCTGGAACGGCGAATATTTGACGGTGACGAGTGTCGAGCCGCCGGCGCCTTCGAGGTGCCATTCGTCAGCCGGTGCGATCGGGCTCGACAGACGCAGCAACGTATGCTGCGCGAGGTCTGCGGCGCTGGCGGGCATGCCGTGCGTGTCGAGGTATTCAGGCGACGCGACCAGCAACCCGTGACTGGTGCCGAGCGTTTGCGCGATATAAGCCGAGTCGGACAATTGCCACGAGCTGACGAGCGCCATGTCGTAGCCGTCTTCAACGAGGTTCGGCATGCGCTGTTCGATGTCGAGATCGATCGACACGTCTGGATGCGCGGCCTGATAGGCGAGCAGCGCCGCCGTGACCGCACCGCGTGCGAGCTCCGGCGATGCATGCACGCGAATGCGCCCTTGCGCATGCGACATCGCATTGCGGGCTTCGACGTTCGCGTTGTCCAGCTCCGCGAGAATCAGTTTGGCGCGTTCGAAGTATTTCGCGCCTGCCTCGGTTACCGACAGATGGCGCGTGGTGCGATGAAGCAACAGCGTCTGCAGCTCATCTTCGAGCAGCGAAACCGCACGCGATACCTGCGCGGTGGTCACGCCGGTTTCTTTTGCGACGGCCGTAAACGTGCCCGCTTCGACGACACGCACGAATGTGCGCATGCTGTGAATCATGTCAACCATCGCAGACTCCACCCGTGACCTGCTTTTGCCACGTCGAACGCATGCTGACATAGTTGGACACTATTGTCAAGAATGGGGCGAACACAGACCATGGATGACGGCGATTACTGCAATGTGTGTAAAGAGTCCTTGCCGGTATTTACCCTTAAACGGCGGGTGCGCGATGACTACACTCAGTCCAACGACGAAATGCGAAGGCGCATTGATCGTCGAGCAAACTCTATGAGAGGAAATCATCATGAACATGCGACAAGTTTTGACGGCATCCGTGGTTGCTTCCGCGCTGGCTGTACCGGCTGTGACGTTTGCCCAGCAACATTCGGCGCTCACGCGTGCGCAAGTGCGCGCGGAACTGGCGCAACTGCGTGCTGTGGGTTATCACGGCGATAGCGAAACTTCATACCCGGTTCAGATTCAGGCTGCTGAGGCGCGGGTAGCGGCGCGGCAGGGCCAAACGGCAGCGGCCAGCTCGTATGGGCCGGGCGTGGGGGGATCGACGGCGGCCGGTGCGGGGGCCAGCAGCGGCGCGAAGTAAGCCAGGGTTTCGCCCATTTGCCGTAGTGGAGGAGACACATGAACACGCGCAATTCCGTCCGGATTGTCGAGCACTTCTGGCAGCGGTTGTGGCAGGCTCGCCATCCGGATGCGATCGACCAGCTGGTCGCCGAAGATTTTTCGATCACGACCGGCGGTGTGACGATCGGCTCGCGCGATGCATTAATGGCGTGGGTCTCGGCCTTTCTCGAGAGTATCGACGACTTCGAGTTTCACGTGATCGAGATGTTTCAGAGCGCGTCCGGCGACCGTGTGATCACGCGCTGGCGAGTGACCGGCAAGAACCGCGGTTTGATTGGTTTCGAGCCGGACGGCGCGCCGATCGATATGACCGGCACCGCGGTGTTTCAGGTGCGGGAAGACGGGTTGCTGCAGCACAACTGGATGGAGCGCAGCGCGCTGGAGGTGGAGCGGAATATGGAGAAGTTCAGCGTAGTCGCTGTGTGATCCGGGCCGGCTGGCCGGTGGGTCGACGAGACACGCGGACGCGCGCGTCCCCGCTCACAATGGCGCATCCATCAGCGAAGACGCCTTCAACTGACGTATCCGCTGATCGACAAAATACCCGCCGCCTTCAACGTAGCGCAAATAGCATCGACCGCACACCGTGCATTCGACCACGGTGCAGCGGTTATACGGAAAATAGCGCGGTGCGATCGGCGCATCGGCCGACCAGTAGCGCGTGCCGTGCGGATGATATTCAGCAAACGTCGCGTCGTCGGGCGAGTGCTCGGCCAGCGTGCCGGCGTCGCGCAATTGCGCTTCGGGCATCGACAGCGGCAGCGTTTGCCAGCCGTCGGTGGGCGTCGCGTGGCATGCGCAGTCGACGGATACGGCTTCGGAGCGCGTCGCGAGTTCGGTCAGCGCGGCGAAATCGAGCAGGGTAGGTGCGGTCATCGGAGGGTAAAGGGCTTGCGTGCGAGCAGTGCAACAGCGCGGCGAAGCGTAGCAGGCTAACTTGCCGCGCGCCGCGTCGAACAGCCGCAAGCTTCGCATATTCCAGCATCGTTTGCGCGCTGCCCGCGAGGCGCGACGCATTCGTGCGCCGCCTGATCCCGTCGTCCAACGCGGGCGGCGGCACACTGCGCAAGGGCGCGCACGAAAATCGTTTCGCGCACGGCGCTCCTCGCGTTACTGCAACGCGCTTGATTCCGGCAGCGCCTTGCGTTCCCTCACCACCTTGCGCTCAGGCAGCAGGAATGCGATCAGCGCCGCCAGGAACGCGGCCACCGCGAGCGCGATCAGCGCCGCGCCGAAGTGCCCGGTGAAGTCCTTGATGATGCCGACCAGCCACGGTCCGAGCAGCCCGCCGAATTGCCCGATCGTGTTGATCAGCGCAATGCCGATCGCAGCGGCCGCGCCGGTCAGGAATTCGCCGGTGAGCGTCCAGAATACCGCGAGGCAGCCCCAGATGCCGGCTGCCGCCACGCACAGCAGCACGAGCCCGATCAGCGGTTGCGACACGAACGCGCAGGCGAGCAGCGCGAGACCGCCGATCGTCATGCAGATCGCGATATGCATGCGCCGTTCGCCGACGCGGTCCGAATGGCGCGCGACGAGGTACATCGACACGGCCGCGCAGCAGAACGGCAGCGCGCTCACAAAGCCGACCTGCAGGTCCGACAGCGAGCCCATGTTCTTTACGATTTGCGGCAGCCACAACAGCACGCCGTAGAACGCGGTGAGGAAGCAGACGAACAGCGCCGACAGGCTCCATACGCGCGGCATCACGGCAATCTTGATGAACGGCAGGCTCGCGGTCTTCGTGAGCTTCGAGGCCTCGGCTTCCAGTTCGCCGATGAGCCACGCGCGTTGATCGTCGCGCAGCCACGTCGCGCGTTGCGGACGGTCGGTCAGCCAGAACAGCACGAAAAAGCCGAGAACGACCGCGGGCGCGGCTTCGAGCAGCAGCATCCAGCGCCAGCCGGAGTAGCCGTGCACGCCGTCGAGCGCATGCATCAGGATGCCGGAGAGCGGCGAGCCGATCGCCGATGCGACCGCGGTGGCCATGATCACGCCGGCGTTCGCGCGCGACCGGTAGCGCACCGGAAACCAGAACGCGAGATACGCGACGACGCCCGGAATGAACCCCGCTTCGGCCACGCCGAGCAGAAAGCGCAGCACGTAGAACGAAGTTTGCGAATGCACGAATGCCAGCCCGGCAGAGACGAGCCCCCATGTGATCATGATTCGCGAAATCCACATCCGTGCGCCGAATTTATGCAGCGCGATATTGCTTGGCACTTCGAACAGCGCATAGCCGATAAAGAAGATGCCGGCGCCAAGGCCGAACACCGACGCGCTAAAGCCGAGTTCATGGTTCATGCGCAACGCGGCGAAGCCGACATTCACGCGGTCCATGTAGTTGATGATGAGCAGCACGAACAGCAGGGGCACGAGGCGCCGGTAGACGCGGCTGATCGTCGATGCTTCGAGAGTGTGGTCCAACGTCGTCTCCTATATATGCAGCGAGTTGACCGGAGCGGAGCTTGAGCCGCGACGCCGGTTCGATGCTGTGTATACGCGGCCTCTCTGCGGGCCGCGCGATTCCGGGTTTGTAGCGCAATCAGGCAATGCGTGCAGCGAGCGGTGCGCAAGCGAGGCCATCGCGACGCACAACCTGCGCCGTGACGGGCCGCTTATGTCCCTTTAACGCGCCGCCGCGCCGCTCACCGCTTGCGGATTGAGCACGTTGATCGGCGTTCCCGCGCGCCATGCGAGCAACTGGTCGATCGCAATGCCGAAGTAGTGCTCGTACGTGTCCTTCTCGACATAGCCGATATGCGGCGTCGCGAGCACGTTGTCGAGCGCCAGCAGCGGATGGTCCGCACGGTAAATCGGCTCGTGATCATAGACGTCCACGGCGGCGAAGCCCGGCCGGCGTGCGCTGAGGGCCGTTTCTAGCGCGCCCGGCGCGATCACTTCGCTGCGGCTCGTGTTCACGAAGAGCGCAGTGGGTTTCATCGCCGACAGGTCCTGCAGCGTGATCGAGCCGCGCGTGGCCGGCAGCAGCCGCAGATGGCAGCACACCACATCGGCCTGCGCGAAAAACTTCTGACGGTCGCTTTCGCTTTCAACGCCGTCGGCAAGCGCCGCCGCGCGCGAGCTTTCATGGTCGTCGAGTGCGACCACGCGCATGCCGAATGCGCGACCGTAGCCGCCGACCACGCTGCCGATCTTGCCGTATCCGGCGATGCCGAGCGTGCGGCCCTTGAGCCCGATGCCGAGATGTCCCTGCCATAGGCCCGCTTTCAGCCGGTTCGCTTCGACATGCACCTTGCGCATCGAGGCCATCACGAGCGCCCAGGTCAACTCGGCGGCGGCGGTCGTGGCCGACCCTTCCGCGGACACCGGTATGCCGCGCGCGGTGCAGGCGGCCAGATCCACGTGATTCGCCGCGCGGCCGGTCTGGCTGATGAACCTGAGCTTCGGCAGGCGCGCGAGCAGTTCGGCCGTGACCGGCGTGCGTTCGCGAATCAGCAGCAATGCGTCGGCATCGGCAAAGCGCGACGTCAGCGCATCGACCGATTGCAGCGTGTCGTGATGAATCTCGACGTCGAACTGGCCTGCGAGCTTCGCATAGCAATCGAGCGTGCGCACGCAGTCCTGGTAGTCGTCGGAAATAATGACTTTCATGATCGGGTTGGGTCTCCTGTCGGCCGGCTCAGATCTTCGACCACGGCGCCGACATCACCAGCTGGTTTTCCTGGCGCTCGATAAAGCCTTGCGCGGTCATCTTCTTGTATTCGGTCCAGTCGGGGTCCGCTTCCATCGCCGCGCGGCGGCGCTGGCGGTCTTCGAAGCTTTCATAGCCCCACAGGTGCACGACCTGGTTCAAGGTGCCCACTTCGGAGATGAAGTAGCCGAGCGGGTCGCCCACGTGCCGGCGCTGCACCGGCAAGCCGTACTTCTCGTACAGGCCCAGATAGGCCTTCAATTGGCCCGGTACGATCGTGTAGCGGCGCAAATCCACCAACATCCGTGTCTCCTTTCATCAATCATGCGGCGAGTCTAGTGGTGCCCGAAGGGGTAATACAATCGATTAAAATCGCTTGATTCACGAGCAGAATCGATGAATGACAAAAACCTCAATTTTCCTTCCAAACGCCTTTCGATCCGGCATATCCGTGCATTCGTCGCGGTCGCGCTGCATCGAAGCCTGACGCGCGCGGCGGAATCGCTGTTCGTCACGCAATCGGCGCTGAGCCTCACGATCCAGCATCTCGAGGACGATCTCGGCGTCACGCTGTTCGACCGCTCGACGCGGCGTCTCGATCTGACGCAGGCCGGCCACGAATTTTTGCCGTCCGCTGAAAGGCTATTGCAGGATTTCGATTCGTCGATCCGCACGATGCGCGCGCTCGGCAAGCGCGAGCGCGGCAAAGTCGGCGTGGCGGCGGTGCCGTCGGTGATGGCGTTGCTGTTGCCGGAGGCGGTCGCGGTTTATATCGATGCGTACCCGAACATCGACGTCTATCTGCGCGAAGACAATTCGGAAGCGGTGCAGCAGCGCATTATCAGCGGCGATGTCGACTTCGGCATTTGCAGCCCGTGGGAGCACGACCCCGAGCTCGTATTCGAGCCGCTGTTCGAGGACAGTTTCGGCGTCGTATTCGCGTCTCACCATGCGCTCGCGCGAAGCGACGGCGAGCTGTCGTGGCAGGACGTGGCGGGCTACCGGATCATCGGCTTCAGTTCCGACCTCGGCATGCAGCACCAGTTGAGCCGCACCGCGGGCCTGAGCGTCGAAGTGCGCGAGCCGCGTTATCGCGTGTCGAATACGTCGACGATCGAAACGCTCGTCGCGCGCGGCGTCGGCGTGTCGATCATGTCCGCGCTCGCGGCGCAGCGCGCGCCGCTCGACCGGTTGCGGCTGCGCCTGCTGTCGCGGCCGGTGGTGACGCGTACGGTCGGGGTGCTGCGCCGCCAGGGCAAATCGCTATCGCCGGCCGCGCAGGCGATGCTCGAGTACGTGCGCGCCGCGGTGCCGCAGCTCGCGCGTTTTCCGGGCGTGCGCGTGGATGCGTCGCTCGCGAATGACGCGCCGCGCGGGTCGGCCTGAGCAAGATGCAGCGGCACGATGCGCCGGCCGGCATGGATGACCGGGCAACGCACGCGATGGTCCGCACTGCAGCAGCAGATTATCGAGCGTACCGAAACGCCGCGGCAACGCGACGAACGCATGACGCGTCGACGCGGGAAATGCGTGAAAAACCGCGCACGGATCGCGCGTTCACCGGAATGACGTTCACGTCAGTCCGCGATCTTCGTCGCGGCGAGTCCCATCGCCATCGCGCGATAGCGGTCGTTGCGCTTCTCCCATGCGTGCTGTGCTTCGCCTGCCTGACGCGCGCGACGTGCGGCGAGCGCCTTGTCGCACGAGCGTTGTGCAAGCCATGTATCGATCCGGTGGAACGCGATTGCGATCAGGGTCGATACGGCGCCGGCCATGACTCCGAGTCCAATGAACAATGAAAGAGAAGGGGTAAAGCTCATTTTCCACTCCTGAATGCGACGTCGATGCGTCCGAATCATCGGTCCGGCGCAGCACGGCGCCGACCCCGGATACTGACTAGCGTAGTGCCGCTCAATGAGGGCAGAGTGAGGGGACGCGATGCCCAATGCAGGAACCCGAAAGGTGCAATCCGGCAAAACTCGCGCGTTTTGCGGAACGCGCGCGCGATCCGGTCATGACAATGAGTTGCCCGTTGTGAATTCGCACGGGCTATTTCATCCAGTCACGACGGAGATGAGGGAATGTCCAAACCGGAACGATTCGACACGCTGATTCTCGGCAGCGGTCAGGGTGGCAAGCTGCTCGCGTGGCATCTCGGCCGCACGGGGCAGCGTGTGGCGGTGGTCGAGCGTCAATGGGTCGGCGGTGCGTGCCCCGCGGTCGCATGCCTGCCGAGCAAGAACGAAATATGGAGCGCGCGGGTGGCGCATCTCGCGCATCATGCGGCGGACTTCGGCACGATCACGGGCGCGGTGAGAACGGACCTCGCGAAGGTTCGGCAGCGCAAGCGCGACATGGTCGCGCGGGAAGTCGCCGCGCATCTGCACGCGTATCGATCGAGCGGCGCGGAGCTGATCATGGGCACCGGCCGGTTCGTCGCGCCGAAGACGATCGACGTCGCGCTCAATGATGGCGGCACGCGCACGCTCAGCGGCGGCCGGGTGGTGATCAACGTCGGCTCGCATGCGGCGATACCGGACATCGCCGGACTCGCGCACGCGCAGCCGCTTACGCATATCGAAGCACTCGAACTGGATGCGGCGCCGGACCATCTGATCGTGCTCGGCGGCGGTTATATCGGCGTCGAAATGGCGCAGGCGTTGCGGCGTTTCGGCAGCCGCGTGAGCATCGTCGATCACAACCCGCACCTGATGCATCGCGAAGATCCGGACATGGCCGAAGCCGTGCAGAGCGTGCTGCGCGGCGAAGGCATCGACTTGCTGCTCGGCGCGCAAACCTCGAAGGTGGCGGGGCGGTCCGGCAAAGAGGTGCGCGTGACGGTGCGCATCGACGGCAAGGAGCAGACGGTTGACGGCAGTCATCTGCTGGTCGCAACCGGCCGCATTCCGAATACCGCGGGCATCGGTCTCGAGCATACCGGCGTCGAACTGGACGAGCGCGGCTACGTGCGCGTCAACGAGCGGTTGCAAACGGGCGCGCCGGACATCTGGGCGATCGGCGAATGCGCGGGCAGCCCTCACTTCACGCACGTGTCGGTCGACGACTTCCGGATTGTGCGCGACAACATGACGGGCGGCGAGCGCAGCACGCAGGACCGGCTCGTGCCGTACTGCATGTTCACCGATCCGCCGCTCGCACACGTGGGCCTGAACGAACGGGAAGCGCGGCGCCTGCAGATTCCGGTGCGGGTCGCGAAGCTGCCGATGAACAACGTGCTGCGCGGCGAAGCGACCGACGAGACGCTCGGCTTCATGAAAGTGCTGGTCAACGCGAACGACGACCGGATCGTCGGCTTCACGATGCTTGGCGCCGAGTCGGGCGAGGTGATGACGGCCATGCAGACGGCGATGCTCGCGCAACTGCCGTATCCGAAGCTGCGCGACGCGGTGATCACGCATCTGACCTACGCGGAAGGGCTCGGGGCGCTGCTCGGCAACGTGCCGGCGCGCGCCTGACCCGTCACAGGGTGACGGCGCTGCCGACCGGAATGCGGCCGGCAGCCGTCGCGCCAGTTGTACCCAACTTTGTTCATCAGCGCTTCATCCAGCGCAGGCAAGCTCCGCGTGCAATTAACCGGCCGGACCCGATTCGATACAATACGCCGGCCAATCACGAGGAGAATCAGATGAAATTTGCATCGTTTGCATTGACCGCCGCCATTTTCGCCACCGCTGCCGGCAGCGCGTGCGCTGCGCCGGCGACCGAGAAGCTGCCGTCGGGCGTGGTCGTCGAACATGTGTCGCCGGGCACCGGCGCGCAGCCGACCGCGGCCGACGTCGTGCGCGTCAATTACCGCGGCACGCTGAAGGACGGCACCGAGTTCGACAGTTCCGCCAAACATGGCGGTCCGGCGGAATTCCCGCTCGGCCGCGTGATTCCGTGCTGGACGCAGGGCGTCGCGACGATGAAAGTCGGCGAGAAGGCGAAGCTCACGTGCCCGGCCGCGACCGCGTATGGTCCGCGCGCCGTCGGTATGATTCCGGCGAACAGCGACCTGGTGTTCGAAGTCGAACTGCTCGGCATCGTCAAATAAGCGGCGGTTTTCCGTTCCGCTTTTCTCACGCTTCTCTTTTTTTCCCGCTCCCTATCCGTCGTCCCGTACCCCAGCCGCATGCGCGCCGTGCAACGCGACGCGCATGCGGCTGATCCGGCGCGGGACGGCCGCCTGCGTTGCCTGTCGAGCCACCCGGCGTGCGCCGGGGCATGCGGCAAAAAAGGCCCATTGCGTGATACTGTGAGCGGTCGCGCGCCGGCGCGGCAGCCTGCCGCCCAGCCGGCCTGAGAGCCGCGGCCGGCGTCATCCTCACGACTTCGCATGGAGGCGCCTTGGACCATCCTTTGATCATCGGCTATGTGATCTGCGTGGCCGACCTCGCGGTATGGCGTTTCCGTCTGCCGCAACAGGAAGTACCGCGTCTGGTTGCACGCCTCGTGCTGTTCGCGGCGCTCAGCTACGTGCTGTTCAGTTCCGGGCTGAGTCCGTTTTCGCAAGCGCCCGACTACGGGTCGATGCCGCAGCACGTGGCCGGCCAGGTGCTCGAAATCATCTGGTGGCTGTTCGGCGCGCGCTTGCTCGGTCAGGCGCTGGACACGCTGCTGCTGCCGCGCGCGTGGCGCCGTCAGCGGCTCTTTCAGGACGTCTTCGGCGCGCTGGTGTTTCTCGCCGCGGTGGTCGCGTCGCTCGGTTTCGTGCTCGAACTGCCGATCCGCGGTCTGGTCGCGACTTCCGGCGCCCTCGCCATCGTGCTCGGCCTCGCGATTCAAAGCACGCTGAGCGATGTGTTCGCGGGCATCGTGCTCAATACGACCGAGCCGTATCAGATCGGCGACTGGGTGTCAGTGGACGACGTCGAAGGCCGGGTCGTCGAGATGAACTGGCGCGCAACGCACTTGCTGACGTCGCAGGGCAATGTCGTGATCGTGCCGAACGCGGTGGCCGCCAAGACGAAAATCACCAATAACAGCCGCCCGGGCGCGCTGCACGGCGTGAAGGTCAGCCTCGAAATCTCGCCGCAGGAACGCCCGGCGACCGTGATCGGCGCGCTCGAGCGCGCCGTGGCAAGCGTCACCGCGCTGATGGCGGACCCCGCGCCGTATGTGAGCGCGAAGCACAGCACGGTGAATTCGGTGCTGTACGAGGTGATCGGCTATGTCGATGACATGGGCAAGAAGACGTCGGTCACCAACGAGCTGTTCGATCTGTGCTACCGGCATCTGGCGGCCGCGGGCGTCGAACTGCGGCCGCTCAGCGTGCCGGCCGCGCCGTCGATGGTCGACGATCCGCGCGAGGCGTTGCTGCGGCGCGTCGACCTGTTCTCGACGCTGACCCGCGAAGAACTGCGCGATCTCGCGCCGCTGCTGCAGCGCAAGGAATACGAAGAAGGCGACGTGCTGGTGACGAAGGAGACGGTGCCCGAGCATCTGACGATCATCGAGTCCGGCATTCTGAGCGTGACCATGGACGAGGCGGGCGGAACCATCGAAGTGTCGCGGCTCGGTCCCGGCGATACAATGGGCGAGCAGGGTTTGCTCGCGGGGCTGCCGGTGCGCGTGAAGGTCACCGCGTCGAGCCGGGTGATCGTCTACCGGTTGAAGAAGGATGATCTGACGCCGCTGCTCAAGCGCAACCCCGAAGTCGCGAAGCAGATGTGCGAGTTGCTGTCGCGGCGGCAAGACACGCTGAGCCGGATTTCATCGTCGGCGGCGCCGGCCGAGCATACCGAGCAGGGTGTGTTCCAGTGGCTGCTCGACGGCATGCGCAAGCTGCACGATCTCACGTTTTAAGCGCGATGTTGGCTTGGCCGCTGCTGGCTTGCGTTAGCCGCTGCCGGATTCTAACGGTTTCATTCGATTCGCTATCCGAACTGTTCTGACGCAATACGCGCATTGGCCGTGAATGATATACGAGAGGAATAAGCACGGTTTTACGCGTGTTCTCGACAAGTGACCGGAGCCGGGGGCAATCTATCTGAGACTTGCTTGGCGCCCTGTCCGATTGGTTGAAGACAGAACTCGCGCTATGGCAGATCAGGGATCGAATTGCATACATCTTTCCTACACACTTCGCACACTTCGCACACTTGCGCAGCGCTCGCGTCGCGGCGCGCGCCGGCATATACGCAGGTGCGCGTCGGTGCTGCTAATGATCGCCGGGGCTGCGCTGCTTGCCGCCTGCGGCAGTTACACGTTCGCGTCAGGACCGGCTAGCACATACACGAGCAATGCGCTGCTGGAAAGCCGGCCCGCGTCACGGCCGCTCGTCGGCGTGGCAATTTCAGGCGGCGGCAACCGATCGGCGTTGTTTGCGGCCTATGTGCTCGAGCTGTTTGGCAGTCTGCCTGTCGCCGCGCCGGCGGGCACTCCTACGCCGGGTCGACCGATCAGTTTCCTCGACACGATCGACCATATATCGAGCGTATCGAGCGGCAGCTTTGCCGCATCGTACTTCAGCATGCACGGCATCGGCGGCTACAGCGCGATGCTAACCGGACAAACGGTGCCTGTGCGGTATGCGCAGTTCTTTTCGGAATTCAAGCGGCGGATGAATTTCAACTGGAAGCTCGCGCTATTCAAAAACAAGCTTCTTACGTTCAGCTCAAATGCGCATGGCTGGACCGAAGCGATCGACAGGCAGTTGTTGCAGGGCGCCACATTCGCGGACCTCGACAAACGTGAGGCTTCCGGTGCAAGCCCGTTTCTGATTCTGAATGCAACGCACTACGATACCGGCCGCCGCTTCGTGATGACGACGATTCCCAACCGCGCGTTCTGCCTGAACACCGAGCAATTGGCGCTCAACGTCATCTATACGCCCGCGGCAGAGGAGCAACGCGTCGACAATGCACAGGAGGCGAAGCTGGACCGGTGCGACCTTCATGACGCGTTGACCCCTGAGGGTTTCGACAACTTCTGGAACCCCGACGAGCAGTCGGTTCAGAGCGCCCAGGTGCCGCTGTCGCACGCGGTCGCGGCGTCGGGGGCGTTTCCGTTGATCATAGGGCCGATTGCCTACAGGCTGACTGGCAATCATGAACTATTGCACCTGGTCGACGGAGGCGTGACTGACAACAGCGGTGTCGAATCGATTCAGCAGCTGTTCCTGCGCGATTTGCTGAAGAACCGGTCGCATCGCGACCTGATCGTGTCGCTTGACGCGTCGTTGCCGTTCAACGGATACGGCACGACCATCTCTGGCGATCAATCGCCGCTTTCCACGTTTATCGATGACCCCACGCGCCTGTCCGATATTCAGGAGGAGCGTGCGTCGACGTACCGTCGGGACTTGTGGAATGTCACCACCTACGCGGCGCAGACGTTAAAGCGTGCGGACGGCGCGGTCACGCGGCTTGACGTCATCAGTCTGAAGCCAGATGATCTGAACGTCGGCTTGCAAATCAATACGCCCGATTGCCATGTGCATTACGACAGCGCGCAAGCGATGTATGCCGCGGCGCGCGATATCCCGACCGCCTATCACCTCGCCGGTTGCGATCTGCAACTCGTCCGGATTGCCGCCTGCTGGAGCGTGCATCAACACGCACGGCAAATCCAGCAATTCTTCGATCCTGCGCCTGCGGACCGCCGCCGCGGCGACAGCCCGGTAGCCGACCCGACCGGCATGCTCACTTCGCGCATACGACAAATGTGCCCGGAACTCGTCGCCGCGCACGCGCTCTGAGGACGTTCAGCAGATCGCGCAACGCGCGTCAACACGTATTGGACAATGAGCATTCGCCTCGCCGAACCGCTCCGAGGCAAGCCCTGTTTCGGAAGCTGCCGATCCGGCGAGCGAAAGCATTCATCATTTCGTGAAACGGAATAGAAAGTTTCGGAAAATGTTGGGTGAAGCGATATGGCCATTGCTCTCGTCGAACGGTCAATGCAATGATCACGGCATGGGCGATCGACATTTGCCATGGAATATATTTGAAGTTCCGCTGTTATATGCGTGGACCCGATTCTTTGGCGACATACCTGTGACCCACTGGCATAGTATTATTTTTCCCGCTCTGGTGCTGGCAACATGGACATGTATCTGGCTATGGGGAATTAGCCTGGCTGAATTCCTGTTTTTGACGATTATCGGAATCCCTGCGAGGAGAAGCGCCAGTTGGACCCGAACTCGTGTAACGGTGTTTGGCGCGCGCAGCGATGGGACATGGATTGCTGCCGATCGATCGGGATTGCTGCACGCCCCGATAATTTTCTATGTTTTTTCATTGGCGCTCGTCACAACGCACCGCGGCAATGGATTTGATTATTTTATCGCGTGGTGCTACGCGCTGTTACGCATCGCCTGTAGCTTAAGTGAAGTCCTTCCGGTCGGGGCTGCAAAAAAACAGATTCTGTTTTTTTCTTCAATTGCGGCTTTGAATATTCTATCGGTTCATGTAATTTTGGAAATGGCGACCGGTTAAATGATGTTAGTCATTTGAATGATCGATGATGACTTTCACGACAATTTTTTTGATCAGGAAACAATCCTCCTTCTTAAATCCGACTCATGCGCTGCGACCGCGATGAGCATGATAGCGCCAGGGAGGGATGCCATTACCTCACCGCAGAGGAGACCTTGGGGGGCAAGGCGGCCTTTCAATGATCAACGGATTCAGGGCAAGTCGCATCGCGGCTATCTGCGTCATTCGAAGCCTGTTGAAAAGGGTTTGCAAGTCACGCGGAAATTGGTGCCCCAATGGAATTTTTACTCCAGGGCGGTGTCTTCACATCACAGGCGCGAGCTCGTCAAACACGGTCGGGAATTTCGTTTGACCTGTCATTGGAAAGAAAGACGAACGTCAGGTGGCGTTATACGGACAAGCGAGCGAAGACGGCATGCCAATCAGCGAACTGTACAGCGAGCGCTGGTTGGCGAGCGTCCACATCTGGCGCTCTCCATTTTTTGGCTTGAAAGTGTCAGGGGCGCCCGGCGGTGCTCGCGACCTTGGGCTTTCATCGTGGATGAGCCGACATTTTTCAGGAAACTCCGCACATGCATAGAGAGACTGGCCATGGTTTGCCGTGGCGTATCGAAGATATCGACCTTACCCGTATCGACCGCGAACGCGCCACCGCCGCCGAGGACCTGTTGCTGGTGCTATGTGCGGCTTCCTTTATGGAGACCGGTACCGAACTATACGCAAGCGACCTGAGCACCTTCTTCGACGGCGATCCGGAAGTGCTCGCGTGGCTCAACAACGAATGGAAGCCTGAGGAACTGCAGCATGGCCGGGCGCTGAAAGCGTACATCGAGCACGTGTGGCCCGATTTCGACTGGGACACGGCATTTCGACGCTTCTTCGACGAGTATTCGACGTATTGCAATACCGAAGCGTTTGAGAAAACGCGTGGGCTCGAGATGGTCGCGCGCTGTGTGATCGAGACCGGCACGGCATCGCTCTACCGTGCGATTGGCAAATGCGCAAACGAACCCGTGCTGAAGCAGATTGCCGACAACATCAGTTCGGACGAGGTGCGGCATTACAAGCATTTTTTGTCGTACTTCAAGAAGTACAACAGGATCGAACGCAACGGACGGCTTGCCGTGCTCATGGCGCTGCTGCGCCGTGTGATCGAGATCAAGAGCGAAGACCTGAAGATTGCGCTGCGGCATGTGTTTGCGATGCGCTATCCGGAGCGGACCGGCGACTCGGCCTACAACAGGAAGCTCGCCGAGCAGATCAACAGGCGCCTGCGCCGGAATGTGTCAGCCGAGATGTGCGTGAAGATGGTGCTAAAGCCGCTTGACCTGCCTGCGAAGGTCCAGCCAGGCGTGCAATATCCGCTCGAAAAGCTCTTGAAGTATGTATTTCTTCGTGAGTATGGTTGATCGATGCGGCTGAATGATGCGCTAATCCCCGATAGCGCGGCGCGATTGGCAGCGATCCTGTTGCTCGAACGCTCGCCGTCGGGGACCGCGCTTCCAACGCTGCGCGTCCTGAAGTCGGCCCCGACTGCGCGGTTCTATTGTCGTGTGCCGAACAGTCTTGCTCGTTCATAACGTCGCGTCCCGCCATCACGCGACGTGCAATGCGCGCTTTAAACGCGGCGTTACAGATCGAGTATCAGCCGGCCGTCGCCGCCGGCTTCCGGACTCGCCGGCACCGCGCAGCAGATCAGCGCTTCGTCTGCGCGGACCGGATAGTCCGGCGGGTTCGCATAGGCGACTGCGCCGTCGACTATCCGCGTGCGGCAGCTTCCGCATTGGCCTGCGCGGCAGCTGAATTCCGGTGACAGCCCGCGCGCTTCGGCCAACTCCAGCAGCGAGCCGCTCGACGGGTTCCAGCGCGCTTCCTTGCCCGACTTCGCGAACACCACCGGCGTCGGCTTGCTCGCTGGCGCGCGTGGCGCGACGGCTGGTGTCGCGTCTGCGGTGGCATCCGCAGTGGCATCGGTCATGGCCGTGTCCATGCGCGCGCGCTGTGCGTCGCGCGTGCGGACGAGTCCTGAAGGCCCGAACGCTTCCGCATGAATCCGCGCGTCGGCGATATTCAGCTTGCGCAAGCCGTCATACAGCGATTGCATGAACCCCGCGGGTCCGCATAGATAAAAATCGTAGTCGTTGAACGGCAGCGTGTCGCGCAGCAGCGCGACGTCGAGCCGCCCCGCGTGATCGAAGTCCTTGCCCTCGCGGGCGCCTTGCGGGTCCGAAAGCGTGCGCACCACCTGTATCGCACCGCCGGAGAGACTCGCGAGATAGTCGATCTCGTCGCTCAACGCGCGTTCGCGCAACGTGCGCGCCGACTGGAACAGCCACGTCGGACGCATGCGCCGCTTGCGCAGCCCTTCATAGACGATATGCCGCAGCATCGCGATCATCGGCGTGATGCCGACGCCCGCGGCAAGCAGCACCGCCGGCCGCGCTTCATGCGCATCGATCGTGAAGCTGCCCGCGGGCGCGCGCGCTTCGATCACGCTGCCCACTCGCAATGAGTCGTGCAGATACTGCGAGACGGCTCCGTCGCGTTTGACGCTGATCCGGTAAGCGCCATCCGCGGGTCCCGACGAAATCGTGTAGGTTCTGATTACGCTCTTCACGCTCGTCGTGGCAGCCGAGGCGTTCGCCGCCGTGTCCGGCAGCGCGACGCGAATCGGCAGATGCTGACCCGCGGCATGCGGAATCAGGCCGGCGCCATCGAGCGGCTGCAGATGAAACGACCGGATCGTCGTGCTTTCGTCGACGATCTGCGCGACCCGGAACGGCCGCCATGCGTGCGCGAGCGCAGCCGCCTTCACACGGCTCTCCGCTTCCTGCCAGTTGCCGGTCATCAGCGAATTCAGCGACCAGCCTTCCTGATTGAATATCCAGCGTAGCGGCAGCGCGCCCGCGCGATATACGACGCGGCGCGGCTTGACGCGCCACACACGCTCGGCGCCCTGAAACGCGGCAATTTCCGGCGAATCGAGATCGACCGTTGCATCGCCGGTGATCTGCAGCAGGTCGCCGGTCGCGAAGTCGACGAATGCGAGCCCCGCGTGCCCGTTCATGAGGATGTTGCCGAGCGTCGCGAAGAACAGGTTGCCCGCGAAGTCGGGAATGGTCAGCGTGCCGTCCGCGCCGACGCGCACGAAGCCCGTGTTGCCGCCGCGATGCGACACGTCGACTTCGCGGCGCACACCGGCAGTCACTTCGGCGCCGTCGCCGCCAGCATTGCCGCTAACACTGGCACTGCCGCGGTCCGCATACGACGCGACGAAAAACGTATCGGCGCCCGCAATGATCTCGCGCGCGCGCCCGGACAGCTCACTGCTGACAATCGGCTGCGCATCCGCATGTACGGCCGGGTCGCGCGAGAAGGTGAAATTGCGGATCTGAATGTACTGCGGGCAATTGCCGAAGCTTTGCCCGACATCGACCGCGAATCCGCCCGCGCTGCGCTCGCGCACGACGCCGTTCATCCGGTTGCGCCGGCGCGTATGCAGTTCGATGCCGAGCAGGCCGACGGCCGCGCCGTCATGCACGCCGGCCGCGGCCGGGTCACGCGGGTCCGGCGATGCGCCGACGTTCAGGCGGTGCGCGTCCGGCGCCTGCATGAAGCCCGGCTTGCCGGCGATGACGGTGGCCCACACGTCGCCATCGCGGTCGACTGAGCCGAGCGCAACAAACGGCAGCTGTGCGAAAAACGCGCGATGCTGGTCCGGCATATGGTCGCGCAACACGCGCCGCCCGAGGTCCTTCATCTGGTCGGCGACACCGACCTTGCGCTGCAGCGCGAGTTCGCCCGCGTGCCACGGCGAAGCGGCGTCATCGAACAGGTCAGGTCGGGTCATGTCCACGATTGCACTCCTTTCGAACCGGTGCGGCACTCGCTGATCCGGCACGCGGCGCTTGCGCATTGCCGGCCGCTCGCTTCGCGCGTGCTCCGCTGGTTCACTTACTGGTTGACTGCGAGTCCGGCCGCGGTCTTTGTGAAGTCGACGAAGCCCGGCAAGGCTTCGATGCGGCGCAGCCACGCGAGCACCTGCGGGTAGCCGGACAGGTCGACGTTGCCTTCGGGCGCGCTCGAGATGTAGCTATAGAGCGCCACGTCGGCAATCGTCGGCGTCGCGCCGGTGATATGGTCGCGACCGTTCAAGGCCGCGTCGATCAGCCCGAGAATGCGGTGCGCACGGGCAATCACTTCGGCCGTGTTGAACTGGCGGCCGAACACGGTCACGAGGCGTGCGGCGCACGGTCCGTATGCGATCTCGCCGGCGGCTACCGACAGCCAGCGCTGCACCGCCGCTTCGCCGGTTGCGGTCTGCGGCAGCCACCCGGTCTTGTCGAACTTGCGCGCCACGTACACCAGAATCGCGTTCGAATCGGCAATCACCGTGTCGCCGTCGACCAGCACCGGAACCTGTCCGAACGGGTTCAGCTTCAGGAACTCGGGCGACTTGTGTTCGGCCGTCGCCAGATTCACCTCGACCAGTTCGTGCGGAATGCCGAGCAGCGACAGACCCAGGTGGGCGCGGTGCGAATGGCCGGACAACGGGTGGTAATACAGTTTCATGGTGCGAGTCTCTTGTCAGTTGAAAGCCCGGACCCAGCCGGGTGGTACTGATCGAAGTGTAGGAGCGCACAGCGCGGTTCTGAAGACGCGGCGGGCCCAAAGCATTTTTCTCGTTGCGAGAACAATGGACGGCGCGACACGCGGCGCCGCCGGTTCTGAGCCGCACGAGCATCCGGATGAGCCGTTCGGGCATGCCGCGGCGCCGCGCGCGCGGCTACACTCGTAGCGCGCCTTCGTGCTTGATAAAACGGATATGCCGATCGATGAATCGCGGGTTTGTTTCAGTGCCCACGGGACCGCGGGTGCTTGCCGCCGGCGCGATCGTGGCGCGCGTGCTGCGCAAAAACAGGGGCGCGCGGTGAGCGGCCCTGGCGCGGATGCGAGGCTACGGCTGCGCGATACGGGTTGTCGCGTGCTTCGTTTTATCGTTGTCGCACTGGTGGTTTTCTTTACCGGTTGGATGGAGCCTGTCATGACTGCACAAGCCGAAACACCGAATGCCGTTCCCGCATCGTTCGTCACCGTGCAGAGTCGGTACGACTTTGCGACGACTGTCACGCGTCTGCGCGACACGCTGGCCGCGCGCGGCCTGACGCTGTTTGCCGATATCGACCAGAGTGAAGCCGCCGCGACCGTCGGCATGCCGTTGCGGCCGACGCGGCTGTTCCTGTTCGGCAACCCGAAGTCGGGCACGCCGGTCATGGCCGCGTATCCGCATGCGGCGCTGGAATTGCCGCTGCGCGCGGTGGTGTGGGAAGAGGCCGGCCGGCACGTGCATATCGACTATCAGGATGTGACGAAGACGCTCGCGGCATATGGCGTCGATGCGCCGCTGCTCGCGCCGTTGCAGCCGGTGCCGGGCTTGCTGCGCGCGGTGGCGGGGCAGTAGCGGCGCATTGGCGCCGCACGTGCGTTACATGGCCGTGCGTGGCAACCGGCTCAGTTGTTGCTCGACATCGCGCAGCACGCCGACCTTCGCATACTGCTCATTTCTCACTTGCCGCAGCGTATTTTGAGCCTGGGCGACGTCGGCATGAACCTGTGCTACTTGCGCCATCGCGTTCCGGTCGTCGCTGCCGTGCGCCCGTAGCGCATTCAACTGGCCGTCGAAAAAACGCGCGACTGAGTCAAATCGTTCAACGAGCATAAGCGCGTCGCGTTCAGCGTGGGTCAGCGACACCAGTTCGCGGTTCAATTCATCGCGGCGCCGCTCCAGATCCTGCCGCATCATCATCACGTGAGAATCGTTCGGGCTGCCGCCGGGCAAACCGACGCCTGCATCGGGCTGCCAGTTGCCCGATCGATCCTGCCGGATCGGAATGCCCGGTTTGGCCGGGTCCTGCAACTGCACCGCGCGCCATGTGCCGTTGGTTGGATCGTTGCGCACCGCGTAGTAGCGGTTGTCGAGCGCCACGTACGGCTGCCCTGATGCATCGATGACGATGCCCGCGTGGCGCGGGTCCGCGCGCAGGTCGCCTTGCGGCTGGCCGATGTACGCATCGGGCAGCGGCGGCGTCGAGCCAGTTTGATGCGCGCCGGACGCGCCTCGTCCACGTATCTGAGATCTGCTTCCCGCTGTCGTTCCTTGTTGCGGGCTTACCGGTTTCCCAGCATTGAAGCGATCCGCGCTCGATGGACGCGTTTCGGGCGGTGGAACCTGCGGCTCGACCGGGTGCGGTGATTGGGTTTCGATATGAACGCGACCGCCGGTCGCATGAATTGGGGGCATCGGGCAATCTCCGTGAAAATTGAACGCGCGATTCGTGCGCAGCATGCCGTCGCATGCTGCGTCATTCATCGAATCACGTAACGTTGATTAAGTCAGAGATTGGCGCCGCGATGTAATGCGATAAGCCATACGGCGGCCGCGACGCCGACGCAGGCATCTGGCGCGGCATACGTGGGCCGCTTCGCCGCGCGCGTGGCGCGTGCTTACGGCGAGCGCGGTGGCAGCAACGCCAGGTTCTGCTCGATGTCGCGGACCATGTTGCGTATGGCATAGAGTGCGTCAAGTACCCCGCGCAGCGATCGTTCCGCGTGCAACAAGCGCTGTTCTATCTGATGCAGTTCTCTTTCCTGCTCTGCCGCGTCCTCTGCGCGGTCCTGTATTTCGCGCAAGCGATCTTCGGCGCGTTGCCGTTCGCCGTCGGTCATATCGATCAGCAAAAGTGCGGCGCGCTCCTGCGTGGTGAGCATTTGCACATAGTCCAGATACCAGTTACGTGAACTCTCGAGGGACCGTCGCTCTGCTTCGATACGAGGATCGTTCGGACTGCCGCCCGGCAAGCCGGTGTCGTTGTGTGGTTTCCAGTTGCCGGTGCGATCGCGCACGAGCGGGATACCGGGTTTTGCCGGATCCTGCAATTGAACGGCGCGCCACGTTTCGTTCGCGGGATCGTTGCGTACCGCGTAGTAGTGCCTGCCGATCGATACGTAACGCTGGCCCGATGCATCGATGACGAGACCCGCGTGCCGCGGGTCCGATCGCAGGTCGCCGCTCGGTGTACCGATATAGGCGCCGGAGATACCACCCGGCGTACCGGCGATGCCTCGTGTGGCGATCTGCGCGCGCCGTCCCGCTGAACGAGGCCCGTCCGGCGGGCGGCCGGACGACATCGCGCTGCCGCCGCGCGGCTCGGGTTCGCGTTGCGCGGGTGTCTGGCAGCTGCGCGCGCGGCTGTCGGCGGCAGCGTGCGGCGCAGCGGGTTGTGTTTCGAGGGAGCCCGATTGGCAAGGCTCGGGATGAATCCGGTCGGCTGCGACGGGGAGGGCGATCATGACGGAACTCTCCATGAAAAGCGCGACGCGCGATCCGCATGCAGGCGCCAGCTTCGTGCGATGGATCCGGGCGAAACGCGCGACGACGAGTGGGACAGGGGTTTGCGCTGCGATGTCGCGCGATCGGCAAGCACGATGGCTGCGCAACAGCAATCGCGCGGCGGTGCGCGCCGTTACTCGAAATCGTCCAGTTGATGCCGAAGCTGATCGAGGCGCTGTCTGGCATACACGATCGACTCGACGATTTGCCTGAGCTCCGCATTGGACGTTGCGATGCGTGACTGGAGTGCGTCGATATGCATCTCCGACTCGTCGATCAGGTGCAGGAGACCTGTCAATGCGCTTCTTGCGTGTTGTACGCGACCTTCGGCCTGTTCCAGTGCGGTCCGGAAAGAGGGGTCAGCGTCGCCGCGCGCGACTTGCCTCGCGAAATAGTCGGCCATGCCTTGCGACAGATCGAGGTGGTCGCGCACGCTTTGCAAATCGGCGAGCGTTTCCTGCTGAAAAGCTTCGTGCCGATGCAATACGTCGCGCGACGCCTCGACCTCCTGCCGCAGGTCAACGTGCCGTTCAATCAGATCGTCCAGCGAGGCTCGCGTCGCTTGCAGATCCTGATCGATTTGCGCGCGTGTCGGGACAGGCCGTCCGCCCGGCGCACCCACGTCGGCGTGCACTTGCCAGGCGCCGGCCGGATCGCGCCGGACCGGAATGCCTGGCTTGGCCGGATCCTGCAACTGCACCGCACGCCACGTTCCGTTTGCCGGGTCGTTTCGTATTGCGTAGTAGTGGCCGCCGAGCGGCACATAGGGCTGGCCTGATTCATCGAGAACCACGCCCGCGTGACGCGGATCGGAGCGCAAGTCGCCCTTCGGTGTGCCGATATAGGCGTCGGGCAGCGGTCCGCGCAGATTGACCGCGGTGCCGGTCGCAAGACGCGTTTGCCGTGCGGGCGCGCTGAATCCGGCGCCGCGCAGTCGCTGCGGCAGCGGGCGCCCGGTGCTCTGCCGTGTATTGCGATCCTGCGGCGGCGACTGGCGCTGAAACGGCGGGACACCGGTTTCCGGCGCGCCGGTTATATCGGGAGTGACATGCGCGTCTTCGTGCAAGGCGGGGAGTCGGATCATCGCGGAACGCTCCGGGCAATGGGCCATGCAGCAATGCAACGGCGGCCCATGCGATCCGGCTGCACGCCCGCGTGTCGAGCGCGAGCAACCGCATCGCTTCAGAGCGATTAACCCAGAAGTGCGCCGCGGCGAGGTAGTGGCGAGGTAGTGCCGAGGTCGTGTTATAGGCAATCGACAGCGTCACCGCGCCAGGGCCGCCGCTCGCGTTCGCCTACTCGAACTTCGCCGGCTCCTTTTCCCACGCAAGCTCGATCGCATGCAGCGCGCCGAGCACGATCGAGCGGTTCAGCGCGGCCGCCAGCGTGCCGTCGCGTTCCTCGTAGGCTTCGCATAAGCGCTGGTGATCGGCGCACGAGCGCTGCAGACGGCCGGGCAGCGACGTGCTCAGATGCCGCAGCCGGTTGGTGCGCATCTTCAGCGTATCGAGCACTTCCTTGAAGATGTTGTTGCGGCTCACACGCAGTTCTTCATCGCGAAACGCGACGTTCGCCCAGAAATAGCCATCCACGTCGTCGCGTTCCGCGACATCGGCAAGACGCTTGTGCACGCGCCACAGCGCGTCGATGTCGTCGTCGGTGGCCTGCTCGACGATCGCGTACGACACCTGCGCATACAGCACCGCGCGCAACTGGTAAATCTCGCGCACGTCCTTGATGTTCAGTGTCGACACGCGCGGCCGGCGGCGCGGCGACCAGTCGACCAGCCCCTCGCGGCTCAGCACGAAGAGCGCCTCGCGCACCGGCGTGCGGCTCACGCTGAAGCGTTTCGCGAGGTCGACCGAGTTCAGGTCGTCGCCCGGCCGCAGGCGCCCCTCGATGATGCCGCGCGCGACCCAATCGACGATCTCCGCGACACGCGGCGAATCGGCTTCCTCCAGCGACGCCGCAGCCGCCCCCGCGCTGCCCGCCGGGCTCCTCTCCCCATCTCTGATCATGATTTGTTTCCTCGCTCAACTGCTGCCGGTGCGTTGCACGGCGCCCGATTCTAGCAAACCGGGCGCCGGCCGCCGGTACGCGATCCGGCTGATGGCCCGCGCGTTCCGGAACTTAAAGTGTGCACACTTCAATAACATTTAACTTGAGTTAACTGAAAAGTACCACCATACTCACTTCAAGTGTCGACACTAAAAGCAAATCAAAACACACGCATTTCATTGACAGGAGACGTCGATGTATATGGACAAAGAGCTCGCGAGGTCCGGGTATGGCAATGCGAGCGTCTCGGCCCGCCTCGACCGGCTGCCGCCCACGCGTTATTTCAGGGGGCTGGTCGCGCGCATCGCAGTCGGCGGCTGGTTCGAGTTCTATGAACTTTTTATGGCAGCGTATGTGTCGCTCGGACTGATTCACAGCGGCCTGTATCGCGCGACCACCGCGGGGCTGTTCGACATCAACGGTTTCGCGAGCTTTCTCGGCTCGTTCTTCGCCGGCATGTTCATCGGCACGGTGGCGCTCGGCGGCATCACGGACCGCTACGGCCGCCGCGCGGTGTTCACCGCGGCGATGGTGATCTACTCGATCGCGACCTTCATCGCGGCTTTCCAGACTTCGCCGGAGGCGCTCGACGGGTGGCGCTTTATCGCCGGCGCGGGCATCGGCGTGCAACTGCTGACGGTCGATACGTACATCTCCGAACTCACGCCGTACAAGACGCGCGGCCGCTACATGGCGTTCAGCATTCTCGTGATCCTGACGTCGGTGCCGGTGGTCGCGGTGCTGGCTTATGCGCTCGTGCCGCAAACGGTGCTCGGCCTCGAGGGCTGGCGCTGGGTGATGATCATCGGCTCGGCCGGCGCGATCGCGATCTGGTTCGTGCGGCGCGGCCTGCCCGAGTCGCCGCGCTGGCTCGAAAGCAAGGGACGGCACGCCGAAGCCCACGCGATCGTCGATGCGATCGAAGCCCGCGTGGTCGGGGAAACCGGCCGGCCGCTTTCGGCGCCGCAGGCCGACGCGGATGCGCACGCACCCGCGGCCAACCGGCAGAAAGGCTCGTGGGGCGAGATGTGGAAGGGCCGCTATCTGCCGCGCACGATCATGCTGTCGCTCTTCAATTTCTGTCAGACCTTCGGCGTGTACGGCTTCGGCTCATGGGTGCCGGTGCTGCTGTTCTCGAAGGGCATCACGCTCACGCACTCGCTGCTCTACACGATGGTGATTGCGTTCGCGACGCCGCTCGGCGCGCTCGGCGCGATGACCTGCGCGGAGCGGCTCGAGCGCAAGTGGCAACTGGTCGGTTGCGCGCTGGTCGTCGCGGTCGCCGGCGTGCTGTTCGGCCAGGCGCGCGAGCCCGCGATGATCCTGCTGTGCGGCTGCGCGGTGACGATCGCGAACAACTGGCTGATCGGCATTTTCCATACGTACCAGGCCGAGCTGTATCCGACCCGCATCCGCGCCCGCGCGGTCGGCTTCGTGTTCAGCTGGAGCCGGGTCAGTTCGATTTTCGTCGGTTTCTGGGTGGCGGCGCTGCTCAAGCAGTCGGGCGTGACCGCCGTGTTCGTGCTGATTTCGTCAGCCATGTTAGTGATCGTCGTGATGGTCAGCGTGCTCGGCCCGAAGACCAACGGCGTTCGTCTCGAGGAGTTGTCTCAATGAGTTTTGCCGCCGCCGCATTTGCGCAGGGCCTGCATGCGCTCGCGCAGCGTCCGCTACCTTCCGCGGTTCAACGGGAGGCCCAGCGTTCGTTTATCAATGTGGTCGGAACGTCGATTGGCGCGTCGCGCCATCCGGGTGTGGACGCGATTCTCGGCGCCGCGCGCGACCTGCGCGTCGCGGCGCTGGCGCCAGTGCCGGGCCGCACCGAGCGCGTCGATGTCCATTTTTCGGCGCTCGCCACGGGTTTCGCCGGCCATCTCGACGATTTCGACGACACGCATCTCGCGACGGTGATTCACCCGGCCGCGTCGATTCTCGCGGTGCTGAGCGCGCTCGCGCCGGAAACGAAGCCGGCCGGTGCGCAGGCGCTCACCGCGTTCGCGCTCGGCTGCGAGTCGCAGTTGCGCGTCGGCGTGTCGATTTCGCCTGAACACTATGACCGCGGCTGGCATATCACCGGCACCTGCGGCGTGATCGGCTGCGCGGTCACCGCGAGCCTGCTGCTCGGCCTCGATGCGCAGCAGCTCGAGCACGCGGTGGGCATTGCCGCGTCGATGTTCGTCGGCCATCGCGAAGCGTTCGGCACGATGACCAAGCCGTTTCATCCGGGCAAGGCGGCCGCCAACGGCATCGCGGCCGCGCGTCTTGCGCAGCAAGGGCAGAAGGCGCAAGCGGATATCTTCGAAGCGCAGGGCGGCTATTCGCATTCGATGTCGACCAAGGTCGATTTCGAGCTGATGAACGGCGGCTTCGGCGAGCGCTGGGAACTGCTTTTCAACACTTACAAGCCGTATCCGTGCGGGATCGTCGCGCATCCGGCGATCGACGGCGGGCTGGCGCTGTCGGAGAAGATCGCGAACCCGGCGGATATCGAAACGATCACGCTGCGCTGCCATCCGCTCGTGCCCGAACTGATGGGCAACCCGCAGCCGAAGGACGGCTTGCAGGCGCGCTTCAGCGCGATTCACGGCGTGGCCGCGGCGTTGTGCGACAAGGTGGTCGGCATCGCGCAGTATGAAGACGCACGCGTCGTGCAGGACGACGTGAGAGCGGTGCGCGCGAAGACGACGCTCGCGCCCGATACGTCGGTGAACCGCGACGAGGTATTTATCGAAGCGCGCCTGAAGGATGGCACGGCTGTCAAACATCATGTCGAGCATGCGCGCGGCAGTCTGGCGCGTCCGCTCACCGAAGACGAACTGTTCAACAAGGTGCGTTTGCTGGTGGATCCGCTGCTCGGCGACGGTACGGCGTTGAAGCTGACCGCGGTGGTCGACGGTCTCGCCGACGCGCAGAATCTCGATGCGCTTTTCGCGCTTTGCACACCGACGAAGGAATCGAATCATGCATAACCCCGCCGCTCATTCCGCCGTTTCCGACGCACTCGTCAAGTTCGCGTCGGCGCCGCTCGCCGAACAGGGCGCGCCGGCTGTTGCCGCCGCTGCGCGTGCCGTCGCGCATGCGCAATCGAAGCTCGGGTCGCTGAGTCACGCGGGCCGGCAGACCGCCGCGTTGCTGCGGTCGCAGGGCAGCGGCCCGAAAGACACGCGCGTGCAGGCGTGGGCGCTTGGCGCGACGCTCGCCAACGAGCAGCCGGCATCGACGGCGACGCCGGTGCTGGCGGCGGTGGTCGCGGTCGGCGAGCTGCTGTCGGCGGATGCCGAAGAGCTGGCCGCGGCTGCCGCGATCGGGATCGAAGCCGCGCTGCGCATTCGCAACGCCGTGGACAGCGACGAGTTTCGCGCGCGCTGGAATGTCGCGTCGGCGCTCGGCGTGCTCGGCGCGGCGCTGGCGGTCGCACGGCTGCTGAAGCTCGACGAGACGCGCGTGCGCCACGCGCTCGGCATTGCGGCGACCCAGGCGGCCGGGCTCGCGCACAATGCCGGGGAGCCGCTCGCGGCGCTCGAGGTCGGCAAGGCGGCCGCCGATGCGATCGAGGCGGCGCTGATGGCCAAGCACGGCTTCACCAGCGCGCCGGCGTCGATCGACGGCCGGCGCGGCCTGGCGGCGCTGATGGCGTACCGGTTCGACGCGGCGTCGATTACCGAAGGTCTTGGCGACGCGTGGGTGTCGCTGCGCTGACGCGCCACCATCGGGAGTAACACGCGGGACGGCGCGCGGCCGGCAGGTTCGGGCCGCCGCCGCCCGCTTCGGCACACATTGAAGGGAATGAACGATCCATGCCGGACGTTTCATTCGATGTGCGGCTTCGATGACGCCGGTTCGCTCGAACCCGGCTCCGCTCGAACCGCCTTGTCCGCCTTCATGGAGTGAACGAAATCATGCAAACCGTTGTTGCTTCCCGTGTCCGCTTTTCTTCTGCCTCGTACCGTTTCGACGACCGCGCTTCTTCCCGCCTGTCACACCTGTCCCGCTTGTCCTGTCTGTCCCGCCGTTCTCCGGATGCCCGTCGCCCGTTGGTGCGCGCAACGCTTGCCGGTGCGCTTGCCGCACTGATCGCCAGCATCGGCATCACGTTCGCGAGCGGCGCCTTCGCGCAGCAGCAGCCTGCCGCCGGGATCAAGGTCGAAACCTTGCTGAAAACGGACAACGCATGGGACGGCTCGCGCTACAAGGCCTACCCGTCGGGGCAACCGCAACTGTCGGTGTTGAAGATCGAGGTTCCCGCGCATTCGGTGCTGCCGTGGCATACGCATCCGATGCCGAATGCCGGCTATGTGGAAAGCGGCGAGCTTACCGTTGAAAAGCAAAACGGCGAGAAGCAGACCGTCAAAGCCGGGCAGGTGCTGCCCGAAACGGTCGGCAGCGTGCATCGCGGCATGACCGGCGACAGCCCGGTCACGCTGATCGTCTTCTATGCGGGCGCCGACGGCATGCCGCTTTCCCAACATCCGTGAAGCGGCTTCGCGAATAATAGCGGGCGACCGGCTGCGCAATGCGCAGCCGTCAGCGAGAATGACGCCTGTTTCGCGACCTTCAACGGAGAACACATGACTGGTAAGACGGCTCAAGCACGTCGAATGACGGCCGGGCGCGCTGCGTTCGCTGCGGCAGCAGTACTGGCGTTATGGCACGGCGCGCCGCAAGCGGCGCACGCGGACACCACGCTGCTCAACGTGTCGTATGACGTGGCGCGCGAGCTCTACAAGGACATCGATCCGGCCTTCACCGCCGAATACAGGCAGAAGACCGGCGAGACCGTCACCGTGCGCCAGTCGCACGGCGCATCGAGCGCACAGGCGCTGTCGGTGCTGCAAGGCCTGCCGGCCGACGTCGTGACGATGAACCAGCAGAACGATATCGATCTGCTCGCGCAGCAAGGGCACCTGCTGCCGGAGAACTGGCGCACGCGGCTGCCGCACGATAGCGCGCCGTACACGACGACGATGGTGTTTCTCGTGCGCAAGGGCAACCCGAAACACATCCAGGACTGGGACGATCTCGCGAAACCCGGTGTGCAGGTTGTGATTCCGAATCCGAAGACGGCGGGCAACGGCCGCTATTCGTATCTGGCGGCGTGGGGCTATCGAAAGCTGCACGGCGGCACCGATGCGCAGGCGCTCGACTTCGAGAAAGCGATTTTCCGCAATGTGCCGGTGCTCGATACCGGCGGACGCGGCGCGACCACCACGTTTACGCAGCGCGGCATCGGCGACGTGCTGGTGACGTTCGAGAACGAGGTGGCGCTGATCGACAGCGGCGTGGGCGGCGGCGGTTTCGATGTCGTGTATCCGTCGATGAGCATTCTTGCGGCGCCGCCGGTCGCGGTGGTCGATAAGGTGGTCGACAAGCGCGGCACCCGCAAGGAAGCGCAGGCGTTTGTCGACTTCCTGTATTCGCCGGCCGGGCAGGAGATTATCGCGAAGCATCATCTGCGGCCGACGGATCCGGCGGTGCTGGCGAAGCACGCGAGCGAGTTCAAGCCGATCAGGACGTTTACGGTCGAACAGGTGTTCGGCAACTGGCAGAACGCGCAACAGGTGCATTTCGCGGATGGCGGCACGTTTGACCGGATTATTGTCGACCGGAAGTAGCGGGGAAGTCAGCCGCAAGGCCACAGTGCGCGGCGGCCGTTGCGCGCCGCGCTTTCCGCGTGCCTTGGCGCTATCCGCGATCAGCTTGCAGAGAGGCATCGAATGATATACGATATGTATATCATGAAATGGAGATGCCAATGAGTCGAATCCTGGTTGATTTGCCCGACTCGCAGGTCGAAGAGTTGGCGGTACTCGTGGCGGCTGAGCAACGCCCGCGTGCCGCCGTCATCCGTGATGCGATCGAGGCGTATATCTCGCAGCACAAGGCGGCGCTTGGGGCCGACGTTTTCGGTCTGTGGAAGCGCAAAAAGGTCGATGGCCTCGAGTACCAGCAGGAACTGCGCGCGGAATGGTAAAGGCTCTTTTCGACACCAACATTCTGATCGACTATCTTGGTGGCGTCAGCGCAGCGAAAAAAGAGCTTGCACGATACGAGTACAAAGCGATCAGCACGATTACCTGGATGGAGGTTCTCGTTGGGACAACGCCGGATGACGAGGCAGCAATTCGTGCATGGCTTGGATCATTCGACGTAATCGCACTGGACACCGCGATTGCGAATCGTGCGGTCGAGATCCGCAAGCACAAGCGGATTCGCCTGCCCGATGCGATTGTCTGGGCGTCAGCCCAGGTCAATTCGCTGTTGCTGGTTTCGCGCAACACGAAGGACTTTCCTGCAGATGAACCTGGCGTGCGTGTACCGTACAAACTTTAAGTCGATGTTTCGCATCCCGTTGGGAACGATCCACAAGGAAGAAGAGCAGCAATGAAGAAAGCGATTTATATAGCGGTTGCAGTGGCACTGAACCTCGGCGCCGGTCAGGTGATGGCGGCGGGCTGTCTCAAAGGGGCTGCCGTTGGCGCCGTCGCGGGGCACGTGGCAGGGCACCATGCGGTTGCCGGGGCGATCGTCGGTTGCGCGGTGGGGCATCACATGGCGAAAGAGCAGGCAAGGAAGGCCGCGGACGAACATGCCGCGATGCATGAGCACACCTGATATTCGATTCGGGAGCAGGCGCGAGAACACACATTCGGGAACGCACATTCGAGAACAAACCCGCCTGCGCCGACCATCCGTGAAGCGTTTTTCTACCCCTTGTTGAACCGCGCCAGAAACTGCTGCGCCCGCAGCGACGCTGGCGCGCTGAAGAACTGATCCGGCGGCGCGCTCTCCACAATCTGTCCGCCATCCATAAACACCACGCGCGTCGCGACCTGGCGTGCAAATTCCATCTCATGCGTGACGATGATCATCGTCGCGCCCTCCGCGGCGAGCGACTTCATCACCGCGAGCACTTCGCCGACCAGTTCCGGATCGAGCGCGCTGGTCGGCTCGTCGAACAGCAGCACGTCGGGCTTCATCGCGAGCGCGCGGGCGATGCCGACGCGCTGCTTCTGGCCGCCCGAGAGGCGCGACGGAAACTGGTCGCGCTTGTCGGCCAGGCCCACGCGCGCAAGCAGCGCTTCCGCTTCCGAACGCACCGTCGCGCGGTCGCGTTTCAAGACATGCAGCGGCGCTTCCATCACGTTTTCGATGACCGTCATATGCGGCCACAGCGCGAAGTGCTGGAACACCATGCCGATCTTCGCGCGCATCTGCGCGAGGTCCGCATCGCTCATCTTGATGCGCGTGTTGTCGCGCACGCCCATCCGTTTGCCGGAGATATGCACGCTGCCCGCATCGGGCGTCTCGAGCCAGTTGACGCAGCGAAGCAGCGTCGACTTGCCGCAGCCGGACGGTCCGAGCAGGCAGATCGTTTCGCCTTGCGCGACGTTGAGCGAGACATCGCGCAGCACCGTATTGTCGCCGAACGACTTCGAGACACCGTTCAGCATCACGACGGGGCGCGCATCGTCCTGTGCGGCGAGTGCGGCCTGGTGCAGGGCCTGCGTGGTTTTTTCAGCGGCCCACGAAGCAGAAGGGGAGTTCACGCGCGGCGTTCCTCAGCGAGTTGGTTCAGCATGCCGGTGCCGGCCTCGATCGCGAGGCACACGCACCAGTAGAGCAGCACGGCCGTGACGAAGGCCGCGAACGGAATGAAGTAGGTGGACTGGATGCCGGTCATTTCATGCGTGAGCTCGTTGACGGCGATCACAGTGAGGAACGCACTGTCCTTCACGATCTGGATAATCTGGTTGCCGATCATCGGCATCGCGCGCAGAAAGATTGGCGGCAGGATGATCCGGCGCAGCAGCGTGAAGCCGGAAAAGCCGAACGCCTTGCCCGATTCGATCAACGCAACGGGCAGTTCGCGCCACGCGCCGCGCAGCAACTCCGCCATATACGCGGTGTTGTACAGGATCAGCGCAATCGCACCGGCCCACCAGTTCGACAGGCTGATGCCGAGTGTCGGCAGGCCGAAATAGATCAGGTAGACGAACAGCAGGAACGGCGCGCAGCGCATCGCATCGACATAGGCGGTGGCCGCGCGCGCGATCGCCTTGCGTTTGGACATCAGGAGCGGCGTGAGCAGCGCGCCGAGCACGAGCGATGCGAGTGCGGAGCAGGTCAGCAGAATCACCGTGTTGAGCAAGCCGGACAGCACGTCGGCGCGCTGCGACCAGATGGTCGCGAAGTCGTGAATCATGCGGCTTCTCCTTGCCGCGTGCGCGATTCGATCACGCGCTGCACGCGCAGCAGCGCATACACGATCACGCCATACAGCACCAGTGCGAACACGAACGGCGGCAGCGGTTCATACGTGTTCGAGCCGACGCGCAGCGCCGCGCGCGTGATTTCGACAATGCCGATGACCGCCACCGCCGGCGTCGACTTGATCTGCAGCGTCATCTCGTTGACGAGGCCCGGCAGGCTCGCGCGCCAGACCTGCGGCAGCACGATGCGGCGCATGCGCGTGAAGCGCGGCATCGCGAACGACAGCGCCGCGTCGTACTGATCGCGCGGAAACGCGACCAGCGCGCTGCGCCACACCTCGCAATTGAACGCGGCGGTGCTGATCGTCAGCGCGACGATCGCGGCGGGCACGGGGTCGAGCGAGAGGCCGAATTGCGGCAGCGCGAAGAAGATCAGCAGCGTCAGCGTGACCGTCGGACACGAGCGCACGATGCTCACGTACGAGTACACCGCGCGGTCGAGCACCGGCACGCGCGCCCAGCGGATCAGCGCGAGCGCGAGGCCGAGCGGCACGCCGAGCACGATGCTCGCGAGCGACAGCGAGATCGTCGCGAGCGCGCCGCGGGTAATGCTCCAGTAGTCGAATGCGGTCATCGGGCAGGCTCGTCTACAGAATCAGTTGATCGACTGCGGCATCGATTCGAAGCTCGCGCCGAACCACTTCTTCTGCATCTGGTACATCTCGCCGCTCTTGCGCAGATCGAACAGCACCGCGTTGATCATCTGCAGCGCGGCGCTGTTGCCTTTTTTCACCGCCCACGCGATATACACCGGCTGGCCGAGTTTCTGGCCGAGCACGAACGTGTCGGGGCGCGTCTTGATCAGCGAGTTCAGATTGATCTGCGTATTCGCAACCGCGTCGAGGCGCCCGACGCCGAGATCCTGATACGCCTCCGGATACGACTGATATTCGACGATCTGCTTGATGCCCTGGCCGCCGTGCTTCTTCTTCAGTTCCTCGTCATACGCTTTCAGGTCCGCGAGCATCGCGCTGCCGGTTTGCGCGCCGACCACCTTGCCGACCAGATCGTCGCCCGACTTGATGCTCGAGCCTTTCTTCGTCGCGTAGTAAGTCGTCGATTCGACGAGCGGCGTCGTGAAGTCGAACGTGTTCTTGCGCTCCGGCGTGACCAGCACCGCGGTCACCGCCATGTCGTACTTGCCGGTCGTTACGCCCGGCAGAATGCCCGGCCACGGCATGATCTGCTGGCGCACCTCGACCGGCAGCTTCTTCTTCACGAGCGCGAGCATTTCGTTGTCGTAGCCGGTCGGCTTGCCGTCGTCGACGAATTCGAACGGCTTGAAGTCGTCTTCGGTCGCCACCGTCAGATAGCCGCGCGCCTTGATCTCGTCGGCGCTTGCCGCGTGCGCGGGTTGCGTGAAGCCGAGGCCGAGGCCGGCTGCGGCGAGCGCCGCGAACAGCGTAAGCACGACGGCACGACGCGCGGCGGCGCGCGGTTTCGCCGGAAGGGCGTTCACTCGATAAATACGGGACGGCATGTGTTTCCCCTTTGCGGTTGGATGCGGCGGTCGATCAAGCATCGCTGCGAGCAGCGATTTTTGTTTGCACACTGACGAGTTCGTGTCGCGACGATGCAAATGACATGCCAGTGACCGGTCTCACGCGGGCGGCGCGATGCGCGCGCGTGACGTGCGTCAGGAGAACCGGCGGGGCGCGCGCACAGCGCACCAAAGCGTCGCGGCAATGCACGCTGCGCTGCGCGTTTTGCACTTGTTTGGACGGTGCGGCGGCGCTGTTTTGAACGCTCGCTGCGAGCGTGGCGCGCCGTCCGGCGAACTCGTGGAAAACGCGCTGCGAGATATGTCGCGAGATGCGCCGCCGCAGCGCATCTTCCTGATACGATGTGTACTGACGAAATCGCGAACGAGAGGAGCGTTGACCATGACTGAAACCATCGCCTGGCGTGTTCCGGCGAACACCGCCGCGCCATGACCGTCCGCGCCTCCAGCAAGCGAACGGCCGCACATGCCGCCGCCGCGCCGGCGCATGCGGCCGACGCGTCCGAATGGCGGCATACCTCGCTCGACGCGCGGCCCGGCTTTCTGATTCGCCGTCTGCATCAGATTCACGTCGCGCTGTTTATCGAGGAGTGCGCGCCGGAAGGCATCACGCCGGTGCAATACAGCATCCTGACCGCGCTCGATCAGATGGGACCGTCCGAGCAGATCGCGCTGTCGAATGCAGTCGGGCTCGATCGTGCGAATACCGCGGACGTGATCGCACGGCTTGCCGAGCGGCGCTTTATTCAGCGGCGCGGGTCGCGCACGGATAAACGCAAGAAGGTTGCGGAATTGACCGATATCGGGCGCGCGCTGCTGGCGCGGCTCGAAACCGGCGTCGAGCGCGCGCACGAACGTACGCTCGCCGCGTTGCCGGAAAAAGACCGCAAGCAGTTTATGGCGTACCTGGTGCGGCTCGTCGATACGAACAACGAATTGAGCCGCACACCGATCAGACGCGAACGCAAGCGGAGCGACGCGCAGTCTGATGCGTAGTTGCACGCGCAATCAGACGCGCAATCGCAGCGCAGTCGGACACATCATCAGCCGTCCGTCTGCGCGCTTGCCAGCATGTCGTGCACCGCGCGCGCCACCGCAAGCACGCCTTCGTCGTCGCCGCGCGTGCCGATCACCGACAGCCCGAGCGGCGCACCGTCGAACGATGCCCACGGCAGGCTGACCTGCGGCAAGCCGGCCAGCCCGGCGAGGGACAGCATCTGCTGCGAGCGCACCCGCACTTCGTCGATTTCCGCGCCGGAGGTGCCGATCAGCGGCGCGATCCACGGCAGCGTCGGCATCACGATATAGGTGTCCGGTTCGTCGAAGATGCGCGCGAGCGTACGGATCGCATCGCTGCGCATGCGGTTCGCGGCATGCACTTGCGCGTCGCTGATCGTGACCGCGGCCTTCAGGCGCGCGCGGACGTCGTCGCCGAAACTATCGAGATGCCGCATCGCCCACGCGCCATGCTGTTGCGCGATTTCGGCCGCCTGCAGCACGCGGAAACATTGCGACCACGCTTCGGGCGCGAGGCTGGCCGATGTCAGCAGGCTGGTTTCGAAGCGCCCGGACAGCGTATCGAATGCGGTCGCGAACGCGGCCCGCACGCGCACATGCAGCAAGGTCACGAGGTCGTCGGGCAGGCACAGCATCACGCGTGCGGGCAATGCCTGCGTCGTGCTGTGCGCGAGCACGTTGAACACGTCGGTGAGCAGCGCGCCATCGCGGGTGAGCCAGCCGATCGTATCGAAGCTGTGCGCGAGCGTGAAGCAGCCGTTGGCGGCGATGCGGCCGTGCGTCGGCCGGATGCCCCAGATGCCGCAGTAACTCGCAGGCAGCCGCACCGAGCCGCCGCAGTCGGTGCCAAGGCCGATGTCCGCGTGGCCGGCGGCGACCGCGACCGCCGAACCCGACGACGAACCGCCGGGTATCCGGCGCGGATTGGCCGGATTGCGCGGCATGCCGTAATGGACATTGACGCCGGCGAGGCTGTAGGTCAGCTCGTCGGTGACGGTTTTGCCGACCCACTGTGCGCCCTGCTCGAGCAGCCTTTCCACGACGAGCGCGGTGGATTTCGCGAGCGGTTGTTGCGCGGCCCACGTCGGGTTGCCGCCGCCGGTGCGCAGCCCTTCGACGTCGAATACGTCCTTGACCGCGAGGCGCTGGCCGGCGAGCGGCGCGCGCGCCGCGTGTTGCGACGCGGCTTGCGCGGCATGATGCGGAGCAGGCGCGGGCACAGCGGCAAGCGGCGGCGCGAGTTTCGCGGCCAGCGCGACCGGCAGGGCGCCGAAGCCGTCGCGAACGAAGGCGCCGTTCAGGCCCGGTTCAAGCAGCATGTCCTGTGTCATTTTTCCATCCAGCTAACGTGTGCGGCGACCACGCGCCAGTGTTCGCCAATCTTCACCCAGGTCTGCGACTGGCGGCCGATGCGCGCTTCGCCGTCGCGTGTGAACGTGATGTTCGCGACCGCATAGTCGTGACCGAAAGTCGTGATCGAGCGCTCGACCACGGTGCGCATCAGGTCGCCGCCTGGCCGCTGTGCACGAAACGCACGGATTTCGTCATATCCAACCAGGTTCTCCGTTGCGCCGTAGCGCAACGTATGCGGACTGTTCCAGAACAGCGCGTCGAGCATCGCGACATCGTTGGTTGTGAGCGCGGTCTCATAAGCGTCGAATGCGGCGCTGACGGCGGCGTGCGTGGCGGGGTCGTTGATCAGCATGTTCAAGGCAATGAAGCGGTTGCGGGCGAATCTGCGTTCAGTCTCGCAGAAAAAGCGGCCGGCGTGCAAACCAGGCAATGCGCGGAGTTAGTGGTTTCGCAAAGCGGCTTCGAACAGCGCAACCGGCGCTGCGTAGACGCCGCGGCCCACGAGACCGGTGCGGCCGTCCGCGCCGATCATCGCGATGGCGGCGAGCGGTGCGAGGCTTCTGTCGGCAACGGCGGCTGCGTCGAGGGCGCAACGCAACATTGGGAATGCCGGATGCGCGCCTGGGAAAAGGGTAGGTTGCGCATCCTGCCAGCCGGCCGGCAGCCACGTCGCAAATGCGTGCGCGGGTTCGGGTGCGAGCGCGAACGCGTGTGCGCCGAAGCCGGCGGCGTCGATCACGCCGCTGTCGCCGGTCAGCGGCGCGGCGATCGCATCCGCGGTATGAGCGAGGCGCGGTCCCGCCGGCGCGGCGGCCGGCTGTGTGGTCCATGCGTGCGGGTCGCCCGCGACCCGTACGCCGACATCGCGGCCATTGCCGGCCAGCGCGATAACCAGGCTGGCCGCCGGGTCGGCGCCGTCCGCCGCCGCGGACATCATCAGGTGACACGCGGCCATCCACAGTGTCAGAAAGAACAGCGGCGTATCGGCCAGCATTGCATCGACCGGCAACTCGGCGATATGCGGCGATAGTTGCGCGCGCAATGAAGCAGTGGCCGCCGTGGTGCGCGCATGCAGATCGTCACCGCCGGCGAGGCCGGCCGCCGCATGCGTGAACAGGTCGATCGGGCCGCTGCGCTCGAGCGCAGCGGTGAGCGCGGACGCGAGCAGCGTGTCGCGCCATGCAAGTCGCGGCAGCACCGCGGGGTTGCGGCTGCCGAAGCGGATCTGCGCGCCCGTGCCGCTGCCGAGAAGCGACCATGCGCGGCGCGATGGGGCTTGCGGGTCCGCGACTTCAACAAGCGTCGTCGACGGCGAGATGACCGCGGCAAGCGGTGTGACCACGCCGAACGATTGCGCGGCGACCAGCCGGACCTGACCGCTCGCGATCAGCTGCTCGGCCTGCGCTTCGGTCGTTGCCCAGTTTTCGTACAGGCAGCACAACACCGCCGACGACAACACCGGTGCGGCCGGATCGCAGGGGTCCGCATACGGCGGGCCCGCGTGCAGCAGCGTGAAGTCGGGCAGTCCGAGCGCGTCGCGGGCGCGCGCCACGCGTTGCCAGTGCGGACGGACGGCGTACAGACGTTCGAGTGCCGGGTGGTTGGCGTCGGTTGTCACGGGTATGTTCATTTCGGGTTACCGCGAACTCGCGCGGACGCGCAGCCAGCCGCGGATGCGCGACCACAGCATTTTCCAGAACAGATTGCCGAGGTCGAGCGGTGCGTTGGCCGGCTGCGCGACGCGAGCAGCGGGTGGCGCGGTTGGGGGCGACGAGGCGGCGACGGCAGGCTGCGTGTGCGGTGTCGCGTCGTTCGTCGCGCGCGTCGCGGCAGGCGCGGGCGTGTTCAGCGTGTGCGGCGTGTCCACGGATGCGATCGCCGGCGCCGCGGCCGACGTGGGCGCTGCGTCGGCATTGGCGGGTGCGATCTGCTGTGCTTCGGTGCGCGCCTCGGGAACCGATGTCTGCCGCTCCGCGGTTGGCGCCGGCGTAGGCGCCAGCGCGGATGCAGCGTTCGCGCTTTGCGTATCGAGCTTCGTTTTGAGATTCTGCGCGAACGCTTCGGTCAGACGCGTCGCGAGTTCCTTCACGATGCCGCCGCGCGAAAACTGCGCGAGACTGCCGGCGATGGTGTAGTCAACCTTCACGTCGACGCGCGTTTCGTCAGGCGCAGTGGCATGCAATGCAAACCCGGCGACGCCTTTCACGCGCGATGCGCTCTTGCGGTCGACGCCGCCGCCGCTGACGCTGCCACATCTGCTGTTTTCGTCGAGCGTGATCGCGCCGTCGCCGGCGAAGCTCGCGACGATCGGGCCGAGCTTGACGGTCATCGCCAGTTTGAGCGCGCCGTTATCGGGCGGCGCGGTGAGCGATGCGCCGGGCAGGCACGCGACGATGCCGGACGTATCGTGAAACGATGCCCATACGTCGTCGAGCGGATAGGCGACGGTAAAGCTTTGTTCGATTTCCATTGAGCCTCGCGAGCGAAAGTGTCAGGCGGCCGTGGCAGTGACGGCGGCAGCGGCGGCGAGCGGCCGGGTGCTCGCCGCGCGACGCGCATCGAGCACGCGGCGAATCGCGCGGACAATGCCGACATAGCCGGTGCAGCGGCATAGATTGCCCGCGAGTTCGTAGCGCACGCGCGCGTCGTCGGCGTCGGGCAGGCGGGTCACGATGTCGCGCGCGGTGACGATCATCCCCGGCGTGCAATAGCCGCATTGCAGCGCATGCTCGGCCGAGAATGCGGCGCGCAGTTCGTTCATCAGCGCGTCGTCGTCGAAGCCTTCGATGGTGCGCACGTGCGCACCCGCGCACGCGATTGCCGGCGTGATGCACGAGCGGGCCGGCGCGCCGTCGATCTGCACCGTGCACGCGCCGCACACGCCCTGTTCGCAGCCGATATTGGTGCCGGTCAGCAGTTGCGCCTCGCGCAGGAAATCGGCGAGATGCGTGCGCGGTTCGACGAACGCGGCGACGGGCGCGTCGTTCACGGTGAGTTGCAGCGGCTTTTTGCGCGCGTCGGTCATGGCGTATTCCTGCCGTCAGTGCGGAGCGTCGCGGCCGCGCGTTCGAGCGCGACGTGATGCACCTGGTATTCGTAGCTGCCGGGTTCGAGGCCCGCGTCGCGCAGCGGCGGTTCAAGGGCCGCGGACGTGGGGTCGTCGAGCAGCGCGCGCGCGTCGGCAATCAGATGCGGCGGGCCGTCGAGCGCGCCGATCACCGCGCGGCATACACCGGCGGCGGCATCGTCGATGAAAAGCGCGATCGCTTCGGCGAACTCGCCGGGCTTGTGGTTGAACTTGTAGTAGCTCCAGCGGGCTCCGGCGCTGAGCTTTCTGATGCGTACGCCGGTGAGGATCTCGTCGGGTTCGAGTGCGGTCGTGAATGCACCGGACATCCAGTCTTCACTGTTGACGACGCGTTCACCGCTTCCGCCCACCACCAGAAAGTCCGCGTCGAGGCCGCGCATCACATTGATCCAGTCGGCGGCCGGGTCCGCGTGCGCGAGGCTGCCGCCGAGCGTCCCGCGATTGCGCACCGCGCGATACGCGATGCCGCGTGCGACATAGGCCATCAACCCTTGCGTGTAGTCGTCGACGGCGCGGTCTTCGATCTGCGCATGCGTGATCGCCGCGCCGAGCACGCCGTACGCGCCTTCGTCGCGGCAGGCGCGCAGCGCCGCGATGCCGCGCACGTCGACCAGCAGTTCGGGCTGCGCGAAGCGCAGGTTCATCATCGGCCCGAGCGACTGGCTGCCGGCGACGAACTTGCCGGCGCCCGCGCTCGCTGCGACGACGCGCACCGCTTCGTCGCAACCGGCCGGCTTTTCATAGTCGAATGCGGCGGCTTTCATGCGGGCACTCCTTTCGCAACATCCGCACGCGCGGCGGCGGCCTGCGCAATCGCTTCGAGCACCGCGCGCGGCGAGATCGGCAGGCGCGTGACTTCGGCGCCGAGCGGGCGCAGCGCATCGTTGACCGCGTTCGCGAGCGCCGCGGTCGAGCCGATCGCGCCGGATTCGCCGATGCCTTTCTGGCCGAACTCGGTATAGGGAGCCGGCGTTTCCATATGCTCGATACGGATCGGCGGCACTTCGGTCGCGCCGGGCAGCAGATAGTCGGCGAGCGTCGAGGCCAGCGGCTGGCCGTCTTCGCTGTACGGCATCGCTTCGTAGAGCGCGGTGCCGATGCCTTGCGCCGCGCCGCCATACACCTGGCCGTCGACCACCATCGGATTGATCAGCACGCCGCCGTCTTCGACAATCACGTAATCGAGAATCTCGGTCAGCCCAAGCGCGGTATCGACGGCGACGACGACCGCATGGCACGCGTAGCTGAACGTGCCGGTGTCGCGCTTCGCCTGATAGCTGGTCGCGACCTCGAGGCCGCGCGGATCGACGTCGGGCGGCAGCAGCTGCGGTTTCAGGTACCACGTGTGCGCGATCTGCCCGAGCGTGCAGCGTGCGCCATCGGGGCCGACGGCCGCGCCTTGCTGCCACGTCACGTTATCGACCGGCGCTTTGAGCAGCCACGCACCGATTTTCAGCAGGCGTTCCTTCAGTTCCTTCGCTGCCTGCCCAACCGCGCCGCCGGCCATCACGATCGAGCGCGAACCCCAGGTGCCGGTCGAGTACGGCGTGACGCCGGTATCGCCGAGCACGACGCGCACGCGGTCCGTGTCGATGCCGAGCACGTCGTGCGCGATCTGCGCGAGCGTCGTCTCCATGCTCTGGCCGTGCGAGTGAACGCCCGCGCGCACTTCGAGCACGCCGTCGGGCGTGAGGCGCAGCACCGCGGGCTCGCGGCCCGGCACCATCGGAATGCCCCAGCCGTGATAGACGGAGGTGCCGTGCGCCCCCTGTTCGCAGAACACCGCGATGCCGAAGCCGATGCGGCGTCCATCGGGTTCGCCGCGTCGCTGTCGCGCGCGCACCGCGGGCAGATCGATGGCCGCGACCGCGCGGCGCACCGCTTCCGGATAATTGCCGCTGTCGAAGTGCTTGTTCGTGATGTTGTCGAACGGCATTTCATGCGGCTCGACGAGATTGCGCAGCCGCACTTCATGCGGTTCGAGGCCGGCGGCCACCGCGATCGCGTCCATCATCGTTTCGATCGCGTAGCAGACGCCGGTGCGCGCGACGCCGCGATACGGCAGGATCGGCGGCTTGTTGGTCGCGACCGACCAGGTGCGGCAGCGGTAACGGTCCATCTTGTACGGCCCGGGCAGAATGCTGCCGACCTGCGCCGCTTCGAGGCACGCGGAAAACGGATACGACGAATACGCGCCGGAATCGACGGTCGCTTCGCATTCGACGGCGATCAGACGCCCGTCGCGCGCCGCATAGGCGGTGATGTCGTAGTCGTGCTCGCGGCAGTTGGCGTTCGCGGTCAATTGCTCGCGGCGGTCTTCGAGCCAGCGGACCGGCCGCTCGAGCCGCATCGCCAGCCAGCCGCAGCACACTTCCTCGGGCAGCAGAATGCCCTTGTAGCCGAAGCCGCCGCCGACGTCCGGCGCGATCACGCGCAGTTGCCCTTCGTCGAGGCCGAGGCACTGTGCGAGGCCCGTGCGGTTGATATGCGGCATCTGCGCGGACGTGTACACGACTAACTGCGCGAGGCGCTTGTCCCAATGCGCGACGACGCCGCGGCCTTCCATCGGCGCCATGCTCTGGCGCGATGTGCGCAGCGTGCGCTGTACGCGAATCGGCGCGTTTTTGCGGATTTCGTCGAGGTCGGTCTCGCTTGCCGTGGCCGCCGCGACATCGACGAAGGTTTCGAGAAAGACGTTGTCGCCCCAATGGTCGTGCACGAGCGTGGCGCCTTCGCGACGCGCGTCCAGCATATCGACGACGGCCGGCAGCTCCTCGAAGTCGACGAATACCTGCGCGGCGATATCTTCCGCTTCGGCGCGCGTCGCGGCGACACACATCGCGATCATCTCGCCGACCTGACGGACCTTGCCGCGCGCGAGCACCGGCTGTTCCGACGACTTGAACCCCGGCAGCGCCGAGTTCGCGACGATCGGCTGCACGCCGTCGAGATCGCCGTGCGTGTAGACCGCGTGTTCAAGTCCCGCCGGCTTTTCGATGCCGACGATATGGCCGTGTGCGATCGGGCTGCGCACGAACGCGACGTCGAGCATGCCGACCATGCGGATATTGCCGACGTATTCGCCGCGCCCGTGCATGAAGCGCGCGTCTTCCTTGCGTGTGAGCGACGCGCCGATGCCTTGCGGGCGGTCGGGCGGCTGCGGTGAGGGGCGTTTGATCATTTGCGGAATTCCTCGCGGCGTGGCATGGCGTGGCGTGAACACTTCGCCGGAGCGCCGCTCAAGCGGCCCGCGCGAGCGGCAGGCTCGGCGAGTTCGCGTCGTAGCGCACGCCGTCGCGTACGCACAGCACCGGCGAGAGCATGCGGTCGGTGACGATTTGCGTGCCTTCGTTGTCTTCCAGCACCCAGCGGCCGCGCCGGTCGTCGAGCACGCTGATGTCCGCGACGCCGCCCACTTTCAGCGTGCCGAGTTCGCCTGCCATGCCGATCATCTTTGCCGCGTTCGACGTGACCATTCGCACCACGTGGTCGAGCGGCAGGCCGAGCGCGAGCATGCTGGTCATCGCGCTGACGAGGCTGAACTGCGTGCGGCCGAGGAACGAGTGCTCTTCGTCCGGGTGACTGTCCGGCGTGCCGGCCGGCGCGGGCAGATGCGTGTTGTAGCCGTGCATGTCCGCGCCGAGCGTATCGGGCACGACGCCCGCGTCGAGCACGACGCGCGCGGTCTTGAAGCTGAAGTGCGAACCATGGCCGACGTCGACCTTCAGGCCGCGCGCAATCGCTTCCGGCACGAGCGGATGCAGCTTGCCGTTTTCTTCGACGAAGCCGCCCGGATGGCGGCTGAACGGGTGCGCGAGAATATCGCCGGGCTTCAGCGTGTCGACGACCTGGTTGAAGATCGAGTCCGGATTGACCGGCAGGCCGCCGCGTTGCGGCTTCGGCCACAGTTGCCCGAAGTGGATGTAGACCGGCAGTTGCGCGTCGCGGCCGATCTGCGCGGCGATCTTCATCACGTCGAGCCCCCAGCGCGCGAAGCCGCCGATCTCGGCATGCGCCTTCACGCCCTTCACGAGGTCGGTATTCGCGTGCGCGGCCTTGACGGTCGCCGCGGCATCGAGGCATTCAGGCCGATAAAGCTCCGGGTAATAGTGCCCTTCGAGGCCGCCGACGATATACGCGGAAATAAACGCGAGCACGCGCGTCTTCGACGGCTGCGCGATGAAATGCCGGAACCCCGGAACCGTGATGCAGCTCGGGCCGCCCTGATCGACCAGCGTCGTGACGCCGGAGCGCACGCCGCACATATCCGGGTTCAGTCCGAAACGGCCGGTCACATACTGATAAACGTGCGCATGCGTATCGATCAGGCCCGGCAGCACGAGCTTGTCCTCGCAGTCGACGATCTCGGTGATCGGTGCGGTGGCGGCGAGATCCGGGCCGATCGCGGCAATGCGCGGGCCGTCGACGAGGATGTCGAGGATCGCGTCGACGCCGGCTGCGGGATCGATCACACGGCCGCCTTTCAGGAGAACCTGGGTCATCATAGGTAACGGGGTCGGTAGGGGGTCTGGGAAAATGCGTGGTGTACCGCAAATACCGTGCCGGTCGATGAGCAGATTGCACCTGGTGCGCCGTTGACGGTGCCGGCGCGGGCCGCGCGCAGGTTGCACGGCAATTGCATGCGTTCGGGTTGGCGCGCGCGTATGCACAGCGGTCATGCGTGTGCGGTGCGCGCGTGCACCGGATCAACGCGTGGCGCATGATTGTGGTGAATAGCGTGGTGTACCCCGATTATTTTCCGCGCTGTGCTTTCGTTAGAATGCAGTCCGTCCAGTCATGCAGCGATTCGCACGACGTGGCCATGCGGCCGCGCGTTCGCGAGGGAAAGCAACCTATGTCGACCACCATCAACGATGAAACCGCCACGCGCTCGGTGCGCGAAGAACTGCGTGCATGGCAGGCGCGCTCGCCGCTCTTTAGCCGGCCGGGCTTTCTGATTCGCCGCATGCATCAGATTCACGGTTTTCTGTTCGCCGAAGAAACGGCTGACTTCGACGTCACGCCGGTGCAATACAGCTTGCTGACCGCGCTCGATGCGCTCGGCGAAATCGATCAGAACTCGCTTGCGGTCGAAATCGGGCTCGAGCGGTCGAGCGTGGCGGAAGTGATGCCGCGTTTGCAGGGACGCGGGCTGATCGAGCGCCGCCAGGCGGACTATGACCGGCGCGTGAAGCTCGTCAAGCTGACGCGGCAGGGCAAGCGCCTCGTCGCGAAGATGGCGCCCGCGGTGCAGCGCGCGCATGACCGCACGATCGAACATCTGCCGCCCGCCGAGCGCGATCTGTTTATGCTGCAACTGATCCGGCTCGTCGAAGCGACCAATGACAACAGCGTGGTGCCGTTCCGCTTGCCTCAAGATTGAGCGGCGATGGTGCGCATGGATTGCGTGCGCGGACGGGGCGGGGCGGCCCGGCACGGCCGTGGTGCCCGCCATGCTGACGTGTGTCGCGCGCGTGCCGTGCGCGGGCCGCGTGCCGCCATTGCGGTATCCGCGCGGTGGCTGACCGTACTTCCCGTTACGCGAGTACCTTGAACTCCACTTCGACCGGGTTCAGTGCATTGATCGGCACGATATCCTGCGGGCACGCCGAGAACACGACCACGCAATCCATTACCGCCTTGATGTCCACATAGTCGCCGGCCTTCGATACCGGCGGCAGCCACTCGATCGAATAGTCGGACTTCACCGGAATGTTCATCCACAGATTGAACGGCTGCGGCACTTCGCGGGCACGCAGGCCGATCGCCTTCAGCGCGAGCCGCATGTTGTCCGCGCAGTTGTCGTGATAGCCGGTCACGCCGAAATTCTTGTAGCGGTGCAGGTCGCATGCGGCGATCAGCGTGTCGTGCACGCCCGGCGACGTGTCCGCGATGAGTTCGGCGATCGGGCGGCGCTGGTTTGTCACGAGCGGATCGCCGGGCTGCGGAATCAGCTTGTCGATATACGCGCGCGTGTGCTCGAACGACAGGAACTCGTTCAGATGCGCGGCGTTGAAGATCCACGTATCGCAAACCTGCGTGCCATGGGTGTTCGTGACGCGGATCGTCTGGCCGGTTTTCACACGCACCGCGCGGCCGCAGCGCGCCGGAACCGTATACGTGCGGCCGGGTTCGGGTGTGCCGTCGGCCGAAATCGGCTCGTGCAGCGTGGCGTTTTCGCCGAGCGCACTGCCGTTGTCGTCGTGCGCGTGGATCGCGGCTTCGGTGTGGGAATGGGGGGTGGCGGTCATCGCGGGGTCCTTGGGGTCGGGTAGCGGGGCGGAAAAGCGGGCTCGCTCATATGGGTGGTCGACTGGCAGCGAGTGGCTCAGCGCGCTTCGTTGCATAGCTCGACGAGGCAGTGCGCCAGCGCGCGCGTGCCGAGCACGAGGTCGGCGTCGTCGGTCGCTTCGAGCGGGTTGTGGCTGATGCCGCCGCGGCTGGGCACGAAGATCATCGCGGTCGCGCAAACCTTCGCGAGATGCAGCGCGTCGTGAAACGCGCCGGAGACGATTGGCTGGGAGCGCGCGCCGAGCGCATCGCAGGCCTCGTGCACCCTTGCGATCGCGGTATCGGCGAAATGCACGGGGGCGTGCTCGAACAGCGGTTCCAGACGCACATCGGCGCCGTGCGGCGCGAGGCAATTCTTGAGCGCCGCATCGAAGCGCGCGAGCACCGCGGGGTCGGGATGACGGAAGTCGACGGTGAAGGTCACCGTCGACGGAATCGTGTTGATCGAGTTCGGCTCGATGTTCCAGCTGCCGAACGTGATGCGCGCGGCGTCGCCGCCGAGCGCGAGCGCGCATGCTTCGATTGCGCCGCGCACGCGGACCGCGAGCGTCATCGCGTCGCGCCGCACCGCCATCGGCGTCGTGCCGGCGTGCGCGGCTGCGCCCATGCAGCGCACCGAATGCCAGCGCACGCCCTGAATACCGGTCACCACGCCGAGCGGTGTATCGGCCAGTTCGAGCAGCGGCCCCTGTTCGATATGCAATTCGATAAACGCATGCGCGTGTTGCGGCGCGCGCGTATCGAGCGCGGGGAAGGCGGTGCGATGCGCGTCGAGTGTGGCGCCGAACGTGACGCCCGCGGCGTCGCGCACCGTGCGAAAGCCGTCGAGCCGTGCCGGATCGACGAACGTGCTCGAGCCCATCGCGCCGGGCTGGAAGCGCGAGCCTTCCTCGTTGGTCCAGATCGCGACTTCAAGCGGGCGGCGTGTGCGCACGCCCGCGTCGGCGAGCGCCGCGAGACACTCGAAGCCGGCCAGCACGCCGTACGCGCCGTCGAGCCGGCCGCCGGTGGGCTGCGTGTCGATATGGCTGCCGGTCATCACGGGTGGTAGATCTTCATCGCCGGCGCGGCGGAAAAACAGGTTCGCGCATGCGTCGGTGGTGACGGTGCAGCCGAGCGTTTGCGCGCGCTCGATCAACGTTCGGCGTGCTTCGATGTCGAGTGCCGATAGCGCGGGGCGATCGACGCCGCCGTCGCTGCGTGCACCGATCGTTGCGAGTGCATCGATCGCGCCGATCAGGCGCGCGGGGTCGACGTGTTCGGCTGCATGCAATGCGTGGGTCTTGTCATAGGAGGAGGTCATGTTCATCGGTTGTCCGTGCGCGTGCGGCGCGTGCTGGGTTCGATCCGCTGTTCGACGATTCCGTGGGTGTGCGCTTCACGCATGGTGTCGGTCGATGGCAAGTCCGATGCCGATTCAAGCATAGTGAAGGGGACACGAATGGTGCAGAAATAGACGAGACGATGGTCGAAGCATGATGCATGCCGGGTTTGGAACATCTGATCTGAAGCGGCGTTGGCGCGAGGCGGCGCGATGGTGGTGAGCTTTGTGATGAGCCGTGTGTCACGCTTTGTGTCGGGCGCGTGTCGGTCGGGGGACGCGTTTGATGCACCGCGTTCGTGACTGCGAGCACGCGTGGTGCACCACGGATGTGAGCGGATGCGCTGGTCACCGGTCGGTGTTCGTTGTTCGCGTCGCAGCATCGGCCTGGCCGCCATCGCCGCATCGCTCTATCATCATCGTCGCCGCCGTTGTCAAAGATGGCCCCGATAATTTTCGTCTAAGCTGAATCACCCTGATCCAACCATGGAGCGCGTCGATGACGAACACGAAGCGCCGGCGCATCAGCGCCGCACTTGCCGCCGGTGGTCTGCTGCCCGCGGCGCTCAGCGAGGCGGCCGGCGATGCCTTCGCCGGTAGCGCAGCCCCCGCGCATCCGGTACAGCCGCAGACGCTCAGCTTCGACCCCAACGGCTGGATTCCGAATAACCAGCGGTTGCCGGTGCTCGTGTACCGGTCGGCCGTGCCGTTGTCGGGTGGCGACCCCGCCGCGTTGTTCGAACAGGCTTTCGCGCGCAACGGCTGGCCGCCGCAATGGCGCAACGGTATCTACGACTTCCATCATTTCCATCCGGCCACGCACGAGGTGCTCGGTTTCGCGGGCGGCAGCGCGCGGCTCGTGCTCGGCGGCCCCGCGCCGATCGGGCGCGAGGTGCGGGTCAAGGCGGGCGACGTCGTCGTGCTGCCGGCGGGCACCGGTCATTGCAAGCTCGAAGCGAGCGCGGATTTTCTCGTGGTCGGCGCGTATCCGCCGGATGAGGATATCGGTATCAGTCGCGTCGGCTTGTCCGCTGCGCAGTTGCACGCGATGCAGCAGGTTCTGTTTCCGGCGTCGGATCCACTGACCGGCCGTGACGGTCCGCTTGCGAAATTGTGGCGCGCGGCTTGACCGGATCGCCGCAGCGGACCTTTCGGCTGACGCGGGCCAGCGATCGCGATGCGGCAGGGCGGTCGGCTGCACGCATCAGTGTGCCCGCCGTTATCAGCTTTCGCGATGAAATTCAGGCAACACGGTTTCAGCCAGTTCTTCGATGACTTCGAGCGGCGCGCGCGGCGAGGCAGGCAGATTGAGCGACACGTGATGCGTGCCCTGTTCGCGCATCGCGCGTAGCAGCGCGGCGAGCGCACGCCGGCCGGTGCGGTAACCGAGCGCGACTGGCGTCGCGGGTTCATCCGGATCGCTGCTCAGTTCGAGTCGCAACGCGGCGCCGAATGCGCGGAACGCGCCCGGCGCGCTGCGTGCGACGGCCGCGCGCCACATGCTGCGCCGCGCCTGCTGCGCGTCGGGTTCGCGATGGTAGGTCATCCAGCCGATCGCATGACGCGCGATCCAGTCGACGCTCTGACCGCCCGAGCCGACCGCGAGCAACGGCACCGCGCGCGGCGGTTGCGGCAACAGAAAGAACGCCGGCGCGTCTTGCGGCGCTTCGTCTGGAATCACGCGCGAAGTCGGCGCCAGTGCGGCTGCGAGCGTCTCCCAATGACGGCGGTACAGTTCGCGGCGTGCGTCGCCGTCCGCGCCGAAGGCCGCATATTCGGGCGGCCGGTCGCCGGAGCCGAGGCCGAGAATGAAACGGCCGCGCGACAAGGTCTGTACCGAGATCGCGGCCTTCGCGATATGCAGCGGATGACGCAGCGTCAGTACGATCGCGCCGCTCATCAGCGCGATACGCGTGGTGTTCGATGCGAGTGCGCCGAGCAGTACCCATGGGTCCAGATGACCGACCGGGTCCGGATAGTCGGCGCTGTTCAGCGGCACGTCGCGAATCCACAGCGCGCGAAAGCCGAGGGCATCGGCGCGTCGCGCGAGCGCGATCTGCTCGTTGAAGTCGGCGACGATCTGCCCGGCCGGCAGCAGCGGCAATGTCAGGCCGATCGAAAGATGGCCCGCGCGGAACACGCGCTGCTCGATCGGCTCGCCGGAGCCGCTGGATGGTGATTCGTGGGTGCGGTCGTCTTCGTCTGCTTGGGCGGGCATCGGCGTGTTGATTCGGGGCGGAGCGGTTGGGGGAGCGTCGAACCCGAGGCTTGGGATGCGGGCGGATGTCGCGACGTCGCGCGGAGCATTGCGGCGTACGGCGAAACCGTGTGCACGTGGCGACGTTCGCGGCATCGATGCGCGGTGCTCGACGTGCATCGATGTTATCACCGCGTTTTATTGCGTGACGGCGCGTGCTTGCGGCGACGTGATGCTTATCGATGCGCGGCAGGCGTCAAGCGGTGCCGGCTTGCTCCGCTTGCCGGATTATGTGGCCGCTATCGCGTGTCTTGAACATCACATGTCGCGCACCGTTGCCAGGCAAGTCGTCAGCGAGCCGCTGCCCCGCTGCGCTTGCCGCATCACATGGCCGCTATCGTGCGTCCTGAACACCACGTGCCACACACCATCGCCCGACAACGATCGTCAGGCAGCAATCGTCAGGCAACCGCGGGTTGTGCAGCATGCCGGCTCAGCGCGCGAATATCGCGTGTCTCGAGCACCGCATGCGGTGCGCCTTCACGCGCGAGCGTGAGCATCGCCAGCCCGATGTCCTGCGTCGACAGCACGTAATTCGGCAGCAGCATGCGTAGCGGCGTCAGCAAGGGCGTGAGCAGCGCATAGGCCGCGCGATAAATCCATGTTTTCGAGCGGATGCCGTGCAAAGGCTGAATCACACCCGGACGCATCAGGTAGACGGCCTTGAACGGCAGGCGCTGCAACGCATTTTCCGCGCGGCCTTTGACGCGCGCCCACATCGTGCGGCCCAGCTCGGTGCTGTCGGTGCTTGCGCCTGACACGAACACGAATGTCATGCGCGGATTCAGGCGCGCGAGCGTCTGCGCGGCGGCCATCGTGTAGTCGTAAGTGATGCGCGTATAGTCCGCTTCGCTCATGCCCACCGACGATATGCCCAGACAGAAGAAGCATGCGTCGAAGCCGCGCAGCGACCCTTCGATCGACCGGTAATCGGTGAAGTCGCGGTGCACGAGTTCGTACAGGCGCGGATCGAGCTGGCCGGTCGGCGTGCGGCCGACCGTTTGCACATACTGCACGTCCGGCGCGCGCAGACATTCGCGCAGTACGCCGTGGCCGACCATACCGGTCGCGCCGAAAATCAGGATTCTCATAACAGGCCTCCAGGCCTTGTGACACGGTTCATTGGAACGCGTTGCGCGTGCGCCGGCAATGCGGCTTCGGAGCCGTCCGCGGCGCATTCGGTCGACGCATCAGGTGTGGTTGTCCATCCATATGAATGTGTACTCACTCAATTAAAACCGCAAAAAATCACTTCGAAATCGCATTCCAGAACGCCTCGAAGCCGGCATTGCGATAGCGGTCCGCATGATCCGGGTCGCGTGTCATGAAGTCCATGGTGGTTTCGGCGAGCGCGCTCATGATGGCCGAGATGAAGGCGGGCGGATGGTCGCGCAGCACGCCTTTCGCGATGCTTTCCTGCACGAGCAGATTGACGTCCGCGAACGCCTGCATGCCGGTTGCCTTTGCCTGGGCGGAGACGCGCTCCGACACCGACAGTTGCGCAAGCGCGCGCCGCTTCGCGGGATGCGCGACGCCCCATTCGACAAACCGCTGCCACACATGGCGCGCGCGCGTTTGCAGCGTGCCTGCCTTCGGATACTGCGCCATCATCACCTCGCGCATTTCAGCCTTGAGTTCAAGGTAGATCTGGTTGAGCAGGTCGTCCTTCGTGTCGAAGTAGGTGAATAGCGTGCCTTCCGCGACGCCGGCCAGCTTCGCGATGCGCGAGGTCGGCGCGCCCAGCCCCTGCCCGGCGATCACGTCGATCGCGGCGGCAAGAATGGCGTTGCGTTTGTCTTCGCTTCTCGGACGGGCCATGCTGACCGGTAGTGAAAAATGAATGAGTGAAGACTCAATAATAACGTGAGTGGTGCGCGGCCCGCAAGTGCAGCCGGCGTTTACCGGCGGTTGGCCTCGATCACGAAATCGACGAAGCGCCGCACCCGCGACGGCATCTGCGTGCGCTGCGGGTAGTACATGAACACCGAGAGCCGCGCGCTCGACAGTTGCGGCAACAGGGGCACCAGCGTGCCGTCGTCGAGATCCTGCTGGACCATGTAGGTGGCCAGCTGGCCGATGCCGATGCCGCTGCGCACCGCCTCGACTTCAGTTGCGACGTCGTTGAAAGTCGCGACCGCGGGCACGGCCTGGTAGACAATCTCGCCGCCTTTCTGCAGTTCCCACGGCAAGGTCTTGCCGGTGTTCGGATGACGGAAGCCCGTGCAGCGGTGCTTGAGCAATTGCGCGAGCGATGCGGGCTTGCCGTTCTCGCCGATATACGCGGGCGATGCGCAGATCACGAGCCGCACGTCGCGCAGCTTGCGCGCGACCACGTTGCGTTCCGCCGATACGCCGACCCGGAAGCCGACGTCGACCCGCGCTTCGACGAGATCGGTAAAGTGGTCGTCGAGCAGGACGTCGAAACGTACGGACGGATGCCGTTGCTGATAGTCGCGAATCAACGGCACCAGCAGCTTGCCGCCGAGTGACGCAGCGGCGGCGACGCGCACGACGCCGCCCGCCGCTTCGCGGCTCGCATGCACCTGGTCGATCGCCTCATCGAGCATGCGCATGCCCGGGTCGGCCAGCTCGAAGAGGCGCGAGCCTTCATCGGTCATGCTGAGCTTGCGTGTGGTTCGATGCAGCAGGCGCACATTCAGATGCTCCTCGAGCTGGCGCACCGCCTTGCTCATCGCTTGCGGCGTGAGGCCGGCTTCGATTGCCGCGCGGCTGAAGCTGCCTGCGCGCGCGACCGCGAGAAAGAGCGTCAAGGCACGGGTTCGGTCCACTGCGTATGCGCCGCTGAGTTTGAAATGCCTGCCAGTCTACTCGATCCGCCTGCGCGGCAAGACTCGTACGCGGCCTTCGCGAGGCTGCTTCGCAAGCGAAGCGATGTCAATCGTTCGGCCACCTGGAAGCCTGTTCGTATGCGTGCGCCGCGACGGCAAGCGGCGCGCCGATGATGCGCAGAAAACCACAATCAAACGGAGATTGCATGAAACGATCGGCATGTCGAATCAGCCGTTGGCCGAAACAATGCATGTGCGGTACCTGTCCTGCGTGGATGGGCGTCGTCGTTGGAGCATGCCGATGATGACCCATGAAACGCTCGAGTCCGCGATTCGCGCCTATTGCTACGCGCAACGCTGGGCCGGCGCGATCGGTGCGATTGTCGCAGTCCTGATGTTTATCGCCGCGGCGGCGCTGTTCTGGCGTGGCGACGCATTCGTGCGCGGCCTGTCGGTCGTGCTGATGGTCGTCGCGCTGGCCGGTGGCGGTTGTTGCGCGACCCTTGCGATGCGCGGCGCACCGCGTGCCGATGCGATGATGCGCGTGCGCGACGGCTTCTCGATTGCGCAGGAAGCGGCGCGCATGGAGCGCGTGATCAACCGTTACCGCTACTACCATGTCGCGCTCGCGGGCGTCGCCTGCACGGCGGTGATGCTGCTGCTCCTGACGTTGGCGCCGACCTGGCAGGGCGTCGCGGTCGGCATGCTGCTGCTTGCGGGGCTCGGCATCACATTCGAGCATTTCGATCGTCAGCAGGCCATCATGTACCTCGCCGCATTGAAGCCTTCGCGTTGTGTATAGCGGCCCATAACGACTCGTCACGCACATCACGGCGGCATATGATCGCGCGGCCGCGCATGTTTGCGCGGCGTGACAAGAATGCTTGCCGCGCTGCGAATACGATGCGTCTATACCAATGTATAGTTCGCGCGCTCGCGGCGAGGCGGCCGGGCCGCATCGCCGCACGCATTGCGTCAGTGTCCGCCGCAGGCTTTGCGATTGATCGCGTGGTCGATGCACGCGAGGATGGTTTCGCCGTCGACCGGCTTGGTCAGAAAGCACGTGGCGCCATTGGCTTCGGCGATACTGCGCAACGCGTGATCGGGAAACGCGGTGATGAACACCATCGGAATCCGCAACTGCCTTTCGCGCAACGCGGTCTGCAGGTCGATGCCGCTCATGCCCGGCATCTGCATATCGGAGATCACGCAGGCGGTGTGGTCCACGCATTCCGACGCGAGAAACGCTTCCACTGAGATAAACGTGCGGCTTTGCACGCCGAAGGAACGGAGCAGATTGGCGGTGGCAAGACGGACCGATTCGTCGTCGTCGACAATTGACACCACCTGAGAGGGAAGCAAACTCGACATTGCGAACCTGGATTACAAAATAATACCGTTGCTGCCGCAACGGACCATCACAGGTTACCGGACGCGTTCCGCTTCACAACTATATGTAGGTATAACCGCGCGACGATGCATGCTGCGCCGCGCGCCGCGCATCACACGTGTGCTTCGCGAATTTTCAACACGACTGCCTGATGCAGCAAGTCGGCGAGTGTACGCGCGCCCATTTTTTTCATCGCCTGGCTGCGATGAACTTTGACGGTGATTTCGCTCAAGCCGAGTTCGGCTGCGATCTGTTTGTTGAGGAGACCCTTTGCGACCATCGTCATCACCTGCTGTTCGCGCGCCGACAGCGACTGGAAGCGCTCCTTCAGTTGCGCGAGCGACTTCTGCGATTCGCGCCGCGCGCGGTCGTTGCCGATCGCGCGCGTCACCGCGTCGAGCAGGTCCTGGTCGCGAAAAGGTTTGGTGAGGAAGTCGACCGCGCCGGCTTTCATCGCCTGCACAGTCATCGGGATGTCGCCGTAGCCGGTCATGAAGATAATCGGCAACTCGACGCCGGCGCGGGCGAGGTCGTTTTGCACCGTGAGCCCGCTATCCGCTTTGAGCCGCACATCGAGCACGATGCACGCGGGCGCATCGGGCCAGTTCGCGGTGAGCAGACTGTGCGCGGACGCGAATGCTTCGACATGCATGCCGACTGAGCGCAACAGGTTTGTTAATGCGCCGCGAAAGGAATCGTCGTCGTCGACGATAAAGACCACGGGGTCGCGCTCGACCGGGTTGCCGTTGCCGTCGCGAGACGCGCCGGGCCTGGCGGGTGCATGCGGAAGTTGGGCCATAATGAGTTTCGCGAGTCGCGGCCGCCGCCGGGGCGCCCCGGTGCCGCGATGCGGTGGGAAGCCCGGCTGCGGCTGGCCGCACGTTGCCGGAAAGAAGTTGCCGGAAAGAACATGGCGAAATCAGCCTGCCGCACTATCTTCGCATGTCTGACCGTTGCGCGCATCCAGACTGTAAGCATTGCGCGTTCGATGCGGCCGACCATTCTGGAGACGCCGAAATATGTCTGATCTAAACGGCCGCCCCGCGAATGCGCACCCGAATGCGCACCCTATGCGCGCCGCGTCGTCATCGCCGTCACCATCGCCATCGGCGGCGGATCCGGCGCCTGCTTCGATTACCGCGACGGCCGCGCGGGCGAACCGCGCCAGCGGCGGCGCTTCGATGACGCAGGCGCATCAGGCGCCGCATCATGCGCCGCGTCAGACATCTACGCCGCGCCTCGCGTCGGTTGGCGCGCACCTGCGCCGTCCACGTTGTGCGCCCCCGGGTTCAACCCCTGATTCACCACGCAAGTCAGTGTCGCGCATTGCAACCGCGGCGGCGATCGCTGTCGCGATCTTCGTGCTCGATGCCATGACGCCGCTCGATATCGCGGTCGCGGTGTTGTATGTGGTCGTGGTACTGATCGTCGCGCCGGTCTGTTCGCGGCGCACGATGCTCGCCGTCTGCTGCGCGCTGATGTCGATGACGGTGGTCGCGTTCGTGATGTCGCACGGCAGTGCATATCTTGCGGCGCCGGTCGGGCGCTGCGTCGTGAGTCTCGCGGCGATCGCGATCACGGGCTTCATCACGCTGAAGAACATCGCCGCGACCGACGTGCTGCGCGAGCAGGTGACGCTGCTCGATCTGACGAGCGATGCGCTGGTCGTGTACGACATGAAGCGCCGCATCCGCTTCTGGAATCGCGGTGCGCACGCGCTGTACGGCGTGCCGGCCGAAGCGGCGCTCGGCCGCGCGCCGCATGAAGTCGTGCGGACGGCGTTTGCGCGTCCGCTCGCGGACATGCTCGCGGAACTGCTGCGCACCGGCCGCTGGGAGGGCGAACTCACGCAGACCTGCCACGACGGCCGCGAACTGATCGTCGCGAGCCGCTGGACGCTGCAGCGCGACGCGCACGGCCGGCCGCTCGCGGTGCTCGTCACGAACAACGACATCACGCAGCGCAAGCGGATGGAGATCGAGATCCAGCAGCAACAGCAGGAGATTCGCGCGGCGATCGATGCGATTCCGGCGATGGTGTGGGTGTCGGCGCCTGACGGGCGGCCGGTCTTCGTCAATGAGCGCTGGTCGGAACTCGGTCTGCCGCTCGAGCGGATCGGCGACAACTGGCACACGCTCGTGCACCCCGACGATCTGCCGCAGATGCAGCGTGCCTGGCGTCACGCGCTCGCGACCGGCACGTCGTTCGAAAACGAGTCGCGCGTGCGGCGCGGCGACGGCACATACCGCTGGTTGCTGTTGCGCGCGACGCCGCTTGTCGGCGACGACGGCCGCATCGTGCGCTGGTATGGCGTGAACGCGGATATGGAGGAGCACAAGCGCGCGGCTGAGGCGCTTGCGCGCAGCGAATCGTTTCTTGCCGAAGCGGAGACGCTGAGCCAGACCGGCAGTATCGGCTTCTCGGTGCCGCACTTCGAGATGTTCTGGTCGAAGCAGGCGTACCGTATCTTCGACTTTCCCGATACGGCCGAGCCGTCCGTTGCCGGGATGCTCGCGCGCGTGCATCCCGACGATCTTGCGCGGGTGTCGGCGCTGCTTGCGGCGGCGGCCGCGGACAGGCGCGAGATCGACGCCGAATTCCGTTTGCTGATGCAGGATGGCGCAGTCAAACGGGTGCATCTTGTTGCGCATGCAATCCACGCTGGCCGTGACGCGAGCGAATATCGCGGCGCGTTGATGGACGTGACCGAAGCACGCAATGTGCAGGACGCATTGCATCGCTCGCTGGCGGAACTCGCGCATGTGACGCGCATTACCACGCTCGGCGAACTGAGCGCGTCGATCGCGCACGAAGTGAGTCAGCCGATCGCCGCGATCATGACCAACGGCGATGCGGGCATGCGTTGGCTCGAACGCGACGAGCCGCAATTGCATGAAGTGCGCGAGGCGCTCGGCAATATGCTGCGCGATGCGCGGCGCGCGGGCGGCATCGTGCAGCGCATCCGCACGCTCGCCAGGAAGAGCGCGCCGAATCGCGCGCCGTTCGAACTCAATGCGTTGATCGAAGAATCGGTCATGCTGATCCAGCGCGAAATCGGCGTCCACGCGGTCGAGCTCGACCTGCAACTCGCGCAAGGTGAACTGATGATCGTCGGCGACCGTGTGCAATTGCAGCAGGTCCTGATCAATCTGATGATGAACGCGATCCAGGCGATGGCGTCGATGGTGGCGGTAGCCGGCCGGCCGCGCCGGCTTGCGCTGCGTTCGTCGCGCACGGCGGACCACGAGGTGCGGGTCGACGTCGAAGACAGCGGGCCCGGCATTGCCGAGGCCGACCTGCAGCAGCTCTTTCAGCCGTTCTTTACGACGCGCGCCGAAGGCATGGGCATGGGGCTGTCGATCTGCCGCTCGATCGTCGAGTCGCATCGCGGCAGGATACGCGCTGCGGCGCAGCCGGGCTGCGGTGCGACGATGAGTTTCGTGCTGCCAATTTCCGCTCAGGAAGAAACGGCGGCCGCGGTGATGACGGAGCGCGCGCGGGGGTGAGCGCGTCTTGCCGGAGGTCATCCGCACGTACAGGTTCAACGCGAACGACCGGTCGCCTCAGTGCGACCCCTGACTGCCCTGCGCCTTTCAGTTGCGATGGATGGCACCAAAGTATAGGTCGATGACACGTATACACCGATGCAGGGAACCTTTGTACGATAGAGCGCCACGCTTTTCTCCACTACCTTTGAATCCATACGGCGGCGCGTGCGCCTCGGCATTCGATCGTGGAGATTCAAGGAGCGTGGAGCATGGAAGCACCCTCTCTATCCGCCGGCAATGCGCTGGCGGATTCACTGCAATCCTACATACGTAACGAGGACGCGTGGCGGCTGCCGGTGTCTGTGTCCGGGGCGCCGTCGGCGGCCCCGGCCGGGCGGGGCGGCAGGCTCGCACGGGACGCGAGCGCGGCGTCGGCCGCACGTCTGTCGCTATCGCGCTGGAGCCTTGCCGGCATCGGCGCCGGCGCTGGCGCTGGTTCGAAAGAGCTGTCGGCGACCACCCCGGAGGACAGCTACACGCTCGGCGTGAATCTGCGTTCGACCGACATCACGTTTCTGCACGACGGCCGCCTGATGTTCGAAGGTCGCGTGATGCCCGGCATGTTCCAGGTGACCGGCCCCGGCCATTCGGCGCGCGCGGTGTTTCACGCGGCGTGCGACGTGCTGCATCTGTTCGTGCCGCAAGCGGTGCTCGATGCGTGCCATCGTGAAGTGTCCGGCAACGACCATGATTCGGGTGTGCTGATCGACGACCCGCTCATCACGCACGATCCGTGCATCGAGCGGCTCGGCCAGGCGTTGCTGCTCGCCGATGAAGCGTTCACCGCGTTCGGGCAGATGTATGTGGACAGTATCAATCTCGCGCTCGTGAGCCGTTTGCTCGAACTGCGTTCGCGCGCACGGCAAGCCGGCGGTCATCCTGCGATGCGCAAGTCCGCGTTGCCCAAATGGCGGCTCAAGCGCGCAGTCGACTATATCGACGCCCACCTCGCCGAAGCGATCGGTCTCGAAGATGTAGCGGGCGCGGCGGGTCTCACGCGCATGCACTTCGCCGCGCAGTTCCGCGCGGCCACCGGTTTGCGCCCGCATGAGTATCTGCTGCGGCGGCGTATCGAATGCGCGCAGCAACTGCTCGTCGACGAAGAGTACTCGCTGCTCGACGCCGCGCAACTCGCGGGCTTTCGCTCGCAAGCCCACTTCACGACGGTGTTCAAGCGGATCGTCGGCGCGACGCCGAAACGCTGGCGGGACACGCAATATGCCGGCGCATGACATGTTGCGCGGGTTGCGCCGCGCGCGCTGCGGATTACTTGTGCCGTCGATGCACGCCGCGCGCGCGTGCACGCATCGTCGGGAATCCTGTCCTGTTCGCCCGCTCGACGAAAGCAGGCGCGCTCGATGCCGATGCGGCCCGCCTGGCCGCCGGCGCCCGGACGCCAACCGCATCGCCGCGGCTGGCCGTTGCTGTGCTGATATGTGACACGGCGGCGCCGCTTCGAAGCGGCCGCTGCCAGGAGCCTGGAAAATGTCGGACGTTGCCCGTTGTGATCCGTGGTTGCAAACCTTGAACCTGTTGTCGGCGCTGTCGCACGGCGCGGCCGGCTTGCCGCGTGCGCATCGTGTGCGATGCGGCGCGGCGCGCGCGGCAACCGATGCTTCGTGCACCGGCACCGCGCGGCTCGTCGAGCGGGTCGGCGAGCGTCTGCTCACCGTCAGCTGGAGCGATCCGACCTCATGCTGCTACCCCGATCAACCGTGGGTGGTGGCGATTGCGCGGCGCGACGGCGTATGCGCGTTGACGGGCCGGCCGATTTCGTACGGCGACCCGATCTTTCGCCCGCGTGCCGCGAAGCTGATGCCGACCAACTCGCAAGCGATGATGCTCGCGAGCGCGGTGAATGCCGCGATGCCCCCGCCGCCTGCCGGATGCTGGCTCTGATCGAGTGTGCATCAACGCCGGCCGCGGAGCCGGCGCGCGTCACTTACGAAACCGCATCCTCGGCCGGTGCGCAGTCTTTCACGGCACGGCTGCCGGGCGGTGCCGGAAGATCCTCGCAGCGCACATGCTGTTCGATCAGCGCACGCGCGAAGTTGACCAGCGACGACACAGAACCGTGCACGCTGTGATATTCGGCATTGCCGATGCGTGCGTCCAGCACGACCTGCATGCCGGATTGCCGTGCCAGTTTCAGGATATCCATGTACCTCTCCGAAATATTGCCGGTACACACGCAAGAAGCGGGCCGGCATTGTCGACGGATTCATCGTGAGGCAGATCGCCGCTGTGCCGTTACGCAAATGAAATCTGCATTTCGTGAATGCCTTGTCATGCGCGAGCGGTGTTCGCTGTGCTGGTCCGCGCGCCGCTGATGTGTGCTCTTTGCGGCGCGCGGCGGCCTCGTATGCTCTGCGCTGGTCGAGCGGGAAAGGCCGTCGTGCGAATTGTGAAGTTGCCTCAACTATAAAAAATCACCCTGAGCTTTGTCGTCTACTGTGATGGGTAGGGGATTCATCGCGCCGCTTCCGGCGGGCGCGGAGCAATCTGGAGGGGCTGTCATGTTCCTGTCGTTGAATGACCGACACCGTCGCGGTCTGACCGCGCTGCAGTACGCCACGCTCGGCGCCGTGCTGTGCTGGTCGCTGATCGAAATGCCGTTCGAGCTGGCGGCCTCGGCATCGGCGACCGAGAGCGCGGCGCTGATCTTCTCGAAGCTGCTGCTCGTCGTTCTGATCGCCTGCGCATGCAGCCGCGCGGCGCTCGCGCCGTTCGCGCGGCTGATTGCGCTGTTCGGTTGTGGCGCGAGTGTGCTGGCGATCGTGCCTGCGCTGCCGGGTGAATTCCGCTACGACCGGATCGCATTCGTGCTGTCCGCCGTCGAATGCGCGCTGAAGGCGTTCGCGATCGTCGTGCTCGCGTGGCGCGACGACGGCGTTTCGCTGTGGGGCCGCTGGCAGCGCTCATGACGTGTTCGGCGCGTCGCGCTTACGCGGCGCCGGCAGCCTGCTGTTCGATGACGCCGTACCAGCCCATCCCGCGATAGGTCTCATAACCCGGTGTCAGCGCGTAGCCGACCAGCGATCCGCCGCCGGTGCGGTAGTTGCCTGTGTTCTGCGTGCCGGCCGGCAGTTCGAAGCGCGCCGTGTCGCGGCCCGCTTCCTGAGAATCCGCGATCACGCGGCCGTCCGCATCGATAATCATGCAGCGCGTGCGCGCGCGTTCGTCATCGGTGAGCCGCACGCTTTTCACGACCGCGGACGCCTGCTTCGCCCAATCGAAAAATACCGCGAGTACGCCGACTATCCGGCCGTCGCTTGCGCCGTGTTCGCGGATGGCGGTCGCGTAAGTGGCTACCTGTGCGTTGCCCAGATGGTCGAGCGCGTCGACGTTCGCGGTTGCGTATTCGTCGCCGGAGCGCGTGCGCAGCGCGGCCGCGAACCATTCGTACTGCGCGGCGTTCACTGCGCCGGTGACGGGAAATTGCGCGGGCCGACCGTTGGCGACGACCCGTCCTTGCAGATCGAGCACCCAGATGTCGAGATAAACGGTGTAGCTGTCGAGAATCACCGACAGGCGCTGCGACGCATAGGCGGCGGCATGTTCCGCCGCTTCCGGCGCGCTCATCATGCAGTCGACGAGCGCCGCGTCGGTGGCCCACCAGCGTACGTCGCACGAGCGTTCATAAAGGTTGCGGTCGATCACGTCGATCATGTTCAGCGCGAGATCGGTGAGACGCTGACCTTGCTGGCGCTCGAGTTCGGTCACCATCCGTTCGCTCAGGCCGTTCAGTTCCTTGCCGAGCTCGCCGGTGAGCTGACCGATGCGGCCCGACACGCTCTTCACCTGGTTGGCGACGACCGCGAAGCCGCGGCCGGCTTCGCCGGCGCGCGCCGCTTCGATCAGCGCGTTGATCGCGAGATAGGTGGCTTCGCGGTTGATCAGATCGATGTCGGAGATCTTGTCTCGGGAGATCTTGCGGACTTCTCGGGTCAATTCGGCAATGACCGAACCTTGTGAAGATTGACGACGCTTTTCCAACAGAGTGGCCATGGTATGGATCCGTTCGCGCAACGTGCAGACGGGTGACGTCTTCGATTGATTAATCGGCGTTTACGGCATGCCTGACTGAATACTTAAGCTTCCCTGAATAATTCGGCTTTATAAATTTCAGTCGTTGCGAATTGCACCGGGCTTGTGCGAAACGGGAATTGAGCCGACGCGTTTCGTGTGCATGTGTATCGAAATGGGGCGCACTGCATTGGGGCGCTTGCGCGACGCGTCCCACTTGTCGGGAACGCTATCCGGCACGGCTTGCCGCGCGGGCCATGAGTTTTCGGTCACGCTGGCGTAAGATCTTGCGTAATAAGGGATGAAACCGCTTCGATCGCCGGGTCGGGCGATTGCGCGTTTTATCGAGCGTCCGGGTTTTCCGGCTAATACGCGTACAACGCGAATCAACGATAGGGCAGATAAATGGACCGCTTGGAGGCAATGGAGATATTTACGCGGGTGGTGGAAGCCAACAGCTTTTCGAAGGTGTCGGAATCGCTCGAATTGCCGCGAGCCAAGGTCAGCCGAACCATTCAGGCGCTCGAGGAGCACGTCGGCGTGCGGCTCCTGAACCGCTCGACACGTCAGGTCAATGTGACGGAAGACGGTGCGCTCTTTTACGATCGCTGCGTGCGCATTCTCGCCGATGTCGCGGATGCGGAATCGTCGCTTTCGAACAAGCGCGAGACGCCGGCGGGAACGATTCGCGTCGATACGTCGGGCACGCTTGCGCGCGCGTTGCTGTTGCCGGCGCTCGACGATTTCTACCAGAAGTTTCCGCAAATCGACGTGCGCCTCGGGCTTGCGGACCGCAATATCGATCTGATCCAGGATGGCGCCGACTGCGTGATCCGTATGGGCCGGCTCGAAGAGTCGAGCCTCGTCGCGCGCCGCATCGGCAATGCGCGCATCGTCACCTGCGCGGCGCCCGCCTATCTGGAGAAGTTCGGTACGCCGACCACGCTCGACGATCTCGCCGAACATCGGGCGGTCAATTATGTGTCGGCGCGCAGCGGCAAGACCTTTCCGTTCGAGTATGAAGTGGGCGGCGAGACCGTCAAGGTGCAGATGAAAAGCGTGCTGGCGGTCAACGACGGCAGCGTTTATATCGGCGCCGCCGCGCTGGGTCACGGCATCATCCAGCCGTCGCGTTTTATGGTGGCCGAACTGATCGACAAGGGCGCGCTGACGGAAATTCTCACCGGTTTCGCGAGCCCGTCGACGCCGCTGTCGATCGTCTATCCGCATCGTCGCAATCTGAGTTCGCGGCTGCGCGCGTTTACCGGCTGGGTGAGCGAGCTCGCGCAGCAACACCCGGATCTGAATGGCGCCGCGCAGGATTGATGCCGTGTGGCGTTGAAGAACGCGGCTTGATGAAACGGCTAAGCGGCGCGGTGGGTGGATCATGCCGCGCCGTGCCGCATAAAATCGCACCGCACCGCACTGCGCCGCATTACCGGACGCTATCCGTCGACAGCCAGCCTTCGCTGACGCCGATCTGCGCGATCTGCTTGGCAATCTTGTCGCCGAGCCGCTTCGCATCTTGTACAACGGTGTCATGCTTCGTTTCGGACACCGCATGCATACCGCCGCCCAGCGCCGCCGAGGTCGCGATATGCCCGGCCGCTGTGCCGACACCCGCTGTTTCGACGACGCCCGGCGCCTTGCCGCTATCCGCGTTCGCAGCGAAGCTCTGCACGAGCGCCGGCATACCGCCGGCCGGCTTGTAGAGAATCTGCACGGTGCTGCCCACATCGCTCTCGCCGGCGCCGAAACCGATCATCGTGCGGCGGCGGCGATTGCCCGCGTCGATCTTGTCGAAGCTGCCTTGCACGAGCAGCACGTTCTGATCGGCGGGCGGCGGCACGTCGGCGCGAACCGCGTGCACGCCCATCGACTGCAGTTTGTGCACGATTTCATCGGCGACCTGTTCGCGGACCTGAACCGCGTCGGACGCTTGCTGCGCATCGTCGGAGCTGCCCGACACATGCGAGACCAGCTTGTGCGCAAGGCCGCCGCTGTCGAGTTTCACCTGCCCGGCTGAACTGGCGAACGGATACACGTAGACGGTATCGGGGCGGATCTGCTGCGTAGCGACATACTCGCCCGCGTTCGCGACGTTGGTGATGCCGCTTGCGCAACCGGTCAGCAGGATCGTGCTGAACAGCAGGGCGGAGGATGCGCGGCGCGCGCTTTTCAGGCTGAGGGATGGGAGCGTCGTGAACATGGCTGACCTTGTGGGCTGGGCGTAAAGGGCTTGAACGTATCGTCCGATGTTTTCGGCGATGTCACCGGTTGCGTGACTTGCCTGATCGGGTTCAGCGCTTACGCTTTCTCATGGCCGGCACGCGGAAGCGAGTATGGTCGACGCGCTCCGTTAGCGCCACGCATCAGTTATGTCGTGCCATGTCACCGGCTCGCGGCCGTTGCTGGTCGGCCTTCCCAGCGGATTCGACTCAGCTCTTGCGCGAGGTCTTCGCGACGAATGGTGTAGGCAGGTGCTGAACTTTCTCGCTGCCGCATTTGGGACAGGCGGGACGCGCGCTCGTGTGCTCGCTGACGTGTTCGGCGTGCTCGAACTTTTCGCCGCACGATTCGCAGCGGTATTCGTAGGTCGGCATGACAACCCTCCTGGAAGCGATGCGGTGCGACGCGGAAAAGACGCGCGATACACGCGGTGTCTGCGACGTGTGCGGTGTCTGCGCCCACGCGCGGCGGCTACAGCGTGCGTACAGTGCGCAGCGCATGACCGAGGTCAGCCATCTGCCGACGCAAAATTCATTCTAGTGCGTGGGGCGGTACGTGGTGCGACGTATCGCGCGCTGTCTCACGCGCTACGTCATGCAGAACGCCGCGCAATGCGAGGCCGCGCAAAAAACGGCGAGACGCTTAGCGCGCGGACGCGTCGAAGCGGTAGAGCGTTTGCGGCGAACGCGTGAGGATCGTCTCGCGCTGCGCGGCATCCGGCACCCAGCGCTCGAGCGCCATGCGCGTCGCGTCGTAGTCGACCTGCTGCCGATGCTCGGTGTGCGGCCAGTCGCTGCCCCACACGAGCCGCGCGGGTGTGAACGCGGCGATGAGCGGCGCGGCAAGGCGCGCGCCGAGTTCGGCGCCGTCGGCATCATGCACGCTGTCGGCGGGCACGCTGCGGTATGCGCCGGAGAGCTTCACCCACACGCGCCCGGTCGAGGCGACCGACAGCAGATAGCGGAAGCCCGGGTCCCGCTCGCCCGCATCCGGTGACGGCCGCCCGAAATGGTCGACCACGACCGTGCAGCGATGCTCGAGCAGCGGGCCGATGATCGCGGGCAGGTCCGCCGCGGCGCGATGCACCTGGACATGCCAGCCGAGCGCGTTCACGTGCGACAGCAGATTGCGCCACGCGGGCCGCGACAGGTCCGGAATCGGCAGGCCGACCAGATTCAGCCGGATACCCACTACGCCTGCCTGCGCGAGCGCGTCGAGTTCAGCGTCGCCGGCCGACGGGGCGACGACCGCCACGCCGCGAAAGCGCGCCGGATAGCGTTTCAGCACCTCGACGAAGAAGCGGTTGTCGGTGCCGAGAAAGCTCGGCTGCACGAGTACGGCATGCGACACGCCGTTCGGCTGCAAGTAGCTCGCATACGCTTCGAGCGTTGCGTCGTATTCGGGCGCATGCCGGCGTTGCGGGGCAAGCGGCAAGCCGCGGATGAACACGTGCGCGTGCGAATCGACCGCCGCAAGCGGCGGGTGCGTCGCGCCAAGCCAGCCGGGCGGGACGCCGGCCGGCGCCGGCGCAGTGGCAGGTACGGCCTGCGAGAGGGGAGTCGGCCATTCTGTGACTTTGCTGTTCATGAAGATCGTGGAGTCAGATACGTCGCGCACCGGTCAGGCGCGATGGGCTTGCGCGGCCGGCTTCTGTTCGGACGGCGCGGGGGCGCTCGAGAGGCCGGGTTCGCCGCGCGCATGGACTGGGGCGATCGTGCGTCCACGGGTTTCGGGCAGCAGCAGCGCGGCGATCACGACGAGCCCGTAAGCCGCGCCCGCATCGATGCCGAGCGCCGAGCCGATCGGCATCGAATTGCCCATATGGCCGACCAGCACCGGAAAGCCCGCCGATACGATGCGGCCGAAGTTGTAGCAGAAGCCGACGCCCGTGCCGCGCACGCCTTGCGGATAGAGCTCGTTGAAGAGCGCGCCGAGCGTCGCCGGAATGCCCGCGGAGAAGAAGCCGAGCGGAAAGCTCAGCATCAGCATCGCGGTGTCGCCGATCGGCAGGAACACATACAGGTTGACCGTTACCGCGCAGCACAGCGCGAACAGGATCAGGTTCATGCGCCGGCCGATCCGATCCTGCAGCCACGCGCTCACGAAACACCCGCAAATGAACGCGACGATCACAACCGCCAGATAACCGCCGGTGCCGAGCACCGACAGATGCCGCTCCGTTTTCAGATAGGTCGGCAGCCATGTGGTGATCGCGTGATAGCCGCCATGCGCGCCGAGGCCGATCAGACCGCCGACGATGGTCGTGCGGATCACCGAGCGGTCGAAGATGCCGAGCACCGGCAGCTTCGCGTCGAGCTTGCGGGCGGTGGCGCTCGACGTGTCGCGCGGCGGTTCCGGCACGTTGCGGCGCACGTACAGCAACAGCAGCGCGGGCAGCGCGCCGAGCGCGAACAGCACGCGCCACGCCCATTGCGGCGAGGCCCAGGAAAACACGATCGCGTAGAGCAGCACCGCGGCGGCCCAGCCGAACCCCCAGGCGCTTTGCACGATGCCCATCGTTTTGCCGCGATGCTGCGCGCGTATCGTTTCGCTCAGCAGCACCGAGCCGGCCGTCCATTCGCCGCCGAATCCGAGACCTTGCAGCGACTTCAATACGAGCAACTGCTCGTAGTTCTGCGCGCACGCGGAAAGCAGCGTGAACAGCGAAAACCACAGCACGGTGATCTGCAGCGCGCGCACGCGGCCGTAGCGGTCCGACAGCACGCCGGCCAACAAACCGCCGAGCGCACCCGCGACGAGCGTCGCACCGCCGATCAGGCCCGCCTGGCCCTTGCCGATCCCCCAGGTGGCGATCAGCGCGGGAATCACGAGGCTGAATGCCTGGGTGTCCAGCGCGTCGAGCGCCCAGCCGCCGAAGCATGTCCATAACGTGCGCTTTTCCGTTGGCGAGATTTCCCGGTACCAGTTCATCGTGTCTCCGTCCCGTGCCGGCCGCCGATGCGGCCTGGCTGGCGGGTTGTTGGAAGCGTATCGGAGGCGGCCGCCGCGTGACGGACGCCCATGCGACGCATTCTATGGACTCAATGGATATCGTTGTATTATGGAATCAATCAATATTCATATTGCGGCGATATGGAAACGCGCAGCCTCAAATACTTTCTGGCGATTGCGGATGCGGGCAGCGTGACGCGTGCCGCGGATCTGCTCGGCGTGGCGCAGCCGGCATTGAGCCAGGCGTTGACGCGTATGGAGAAGGAGTGGGGCGTGAAGCTCTTCGAGCGCAGCCGGCGCGGCGCCGCGCTGACGCCCGCGGGCCTCGCCATCGTCGACGATATTCGCCTCTCGGTCGCGCGCATCGATGCGGCGTCGCTGCGCGCGCGTGCGATCGGCGCGGACCGAGCGGGGCGCCTGACGATCGGCTTCGCGTCGGCGGCGCTTTTCGATGTGCTGCCGCGCACCATCGGGTTGCTGCGCGAAGCGGTGCCTGGCGTCGAACTGGTGTTGCGCGAGATGAGCAACGCGGAGCAGGTCAACGCGCTGGAGAAAGGCGAAATCGACCTTGGCCTGCTGCACACGCCGGTCGCCGTGAACGGCAGGATGAAGGAAAAGCTGATTGCGCGCGAGAAGCTGCTGGCGGTGCTGCCCGATTCGTTTCCCCGCAACGGCGATGCGCCGGTGTTCCTGCGCGACCTCGCCGCGCACGGGTTTGTCTGGTTTCCGCAAGATCAGTTGCCGGTGATTCGCGCGGGCATTCTCAGCGCGTTTCGCCAGGCCGGTTGCGAGATCGGGACCGTGCAGAACGCGAACCGCTCGCTGACCGTGCTCGCGTGCGTCGCCGCGGGCTGCGGCATCTCGCTGCTGCCGCGCTCGGTGCGCACACTGCAGTTTAGCGGCGTGCGCTTATGCGAAATTGCCGATGGCGATGCATTGCCGCGTTTCGAACTGAGCGCGATCTGGCCGGCCCGCGCAAGACCGACGCTGGCGGACCGCTTCGCGGAACTGATCAGGCCTTACGCGCCGGAGTAACCGGCGCATGGCTCGACGGGTTGTCAGGCGCCGCATGCGGCGGACGGCCGCCGATCAGCCCGAATTCGACCGGTGCGCGCACGTAGAACACATGCACGTTCGCGGCCCGCACGATCTCGAGCACACGCTCGGCTTCGTCTTCGGTGACGGCCATCACGATCTGCAGCGGCTGATCGGCAAGCCGCAGCGCATGCGCCGCGTGATGCGCGCCCGCATGGCCGACCCCTTGCGCGCAGTTGATGACCGTCACGCCGCGAATGCCGAGCTTGTGCACCTGCCCGAGCAGCCATTCGCAGACGCTCAGATGGCCGTGGCGGCGATCCTGGCCGGTGTAAAAGGTCAGTTGATAGCCATGCATTGCTACCTCTTTGCGCGGGCGTGCGCGCCGTGCGATATCCCGCTCCATGCGGGTTCGACGCCGCGGGGTTCGCTGTTTTGTGCGCCGCTTTTTGCACTGGTTTTTGCGGTGTTTTTTCCGCTTGCATACGGTGCGTGGCCAATTGGCTCGTCACGCGTGCTGCCACGCGCGTATTCGATCGCATCGACGAGCACCGGCGTGAGCTCGGCGACGCGCTCGCGCGTGATGCGCACTTCGACCCATTCGCGCATCGGCGCTCGCCCGTACGGTTGAAACGCGAATGCGCGGCCCGCTTCGACCAGGCGCGCGGCCTTGTCGGCCGGCAGCTTGATCCCGATGCCGCTGCCGTACACGCAAAAGGCGAGATGCGTACCGACAAAAGCGGCCGGGCAGCCGAACATCGTGCCTTCGCGCACAGCGGGATCGAGATGCCGGACGCGCGCGAACACCGCGTCGAAGAGGCCCAGATCGTGCAACAGTCGAGGCGCGTCTTTCATGTCTGTCTCCTTTTCTGCTGGAGCCCGCGGGTGCGTGTTGCGTGCGGCGCGATGCGATGCGATGCGCGAAGGGCCATGTGCGCAACGCTTTGCGACGCTCGCGGTCTCTAGCGGTATTGCGTCGTTTCGGATGCCGTGCCGCCGGGTTCGTCGCCTGGCAGCGCGAACTCGACCGGGCTACGGGTGTAGAAGAGCGTGATTTCGCACTGCCGCAGACGCTCGAGCAACGTATCGATGCGGGATTCATCGGCAGCGACGGTGATGGCGACCGGCTGATCGACCAGTTCGAAGAAGCGGGCCGCATGGTATTTGCCGTGCCGGTCGATGCTCTCGCTCGCCTCGATCACGGTGGCGCCCTGAATGCCGGCCTTCGCGGTTTCGTCCAGCACCCATTGGACGACTGTCATGTGGTTCGTGCGGACGCAGCGGCTGTCCGCGTACACCGTCAGCTGGCTGCCTTTCATGGAAGGCTCTCCGGTAAGACCCGAACGGATGCATCGGCCGCGCAGGCGGTATGCGCGTTGCCGCGGTCGCGGTGCTCAACGCAGATTACGCCTCGCGATCTGGCGAAACAAGCGGACTTGTATGTGCGGGCCTGCGCGGCCGGTTGCTGGGGCTATGGCCGTTGCTGCCGCGACGGGGGCTGGTAAGCGAACTGCGAGGGGCGGCTGCGAAAGCTAACTGCGAAAGCTAACTGCCAGGGCCAGTCGCAAAGGCACGCGCCACGAAATCGGTTACCAGGCCGACAGGAACTCGCCCAGCACAGTCAGATAAAGCTCGGGCTCCTCGATGTTCGGAAAATGGCCCGAGCGCTTCATTTCGATGAATTCCGCATGCGGAATCCGCTCGGCGCAGTCGCGTCCGTCCTGCACGGAGTTGAGCACGTCGTACTTGCCGGACATCACGAGCGTATGCGCCTTGATGGCCGGCAGCATCGGACGGAAATCGAAACCGGTCAGCGCGCCGCTCGCAGCCGCCATGCCGGTCTCGTCGAGTGGCATGCTGAATACCCGCTGCGCGCATGCGGCCTTGAGTTCCGCACTCGCGTAAGGGCCGAACGCCCGATCCATCAGAAAGCGCTGCTTTTCTTCGAATGAGCGGTTCGCCAGTTCATCGGCATGCTCGGCGAGCAAGCGCGCCGACGACGACGTTGTGCCGTGGCTCTTCGGTACGATCAGCGCGACGCTGTGCACGCGCTCCGGTTGGGCGGTCGCGACGCCTTGCGCGGTGTAGCTGCCCATCGACGCGCCGATCAGGTTGATTTCGCCGTAGCCGAGCGTGTCGGCGAGCGCGAACACGTCGTCGATGTGATCTTGCAGCGTGTAGTGCGCGGGCTTCGTCGAGGCGCCATGACCGCGCGCGTCGAACGCGACGGTCGTGAAGAACGGGCTGAAATGGCGGACCTCTTCTTCCCAGATCTGCAAACGGTCGCCAAGGCCATGAAGCAGCAGCAGCGGCGGCCCGTTTCCTTCGATCGATACGTTCAGGTCGATACCGTTCGCGCGGATGATTGGCATGCTGGAAGCGGATGAGTGGTGAATTGAAGGGGCTGACGCGCGGCGCCGGCTCTCCCAATACCGATAACAACCGGTCGCGTGCAAAAATTCCGCGGCCGCCGCGGGCCTACGTCAAATCGTGAAGCGGCTTGTCAGTCGGTGCGCCGACGCGGAACTGGTCGAATTCGACGTTAAGGCCGTCGCGCTCCGGCGTACAGCACATGGGCCCGACGAAATAACTGGCGGCATGCGGGAAGGGCGCAAGCCGCAGCAGCGGCCAGTGCGCGCCGTCGGTCGAGTACTGCAGACGCAGCACGCGTTCGGCGACGGTTGCGCGCAGCCAGAAGCCATCGACGGGATCGATGCGCGTGCCGGTTGCCCAATCGGACTGATCGACGGTCAACACACTGCTGAGCATCAGCGCGCCATCGGTGAATTCGACACCGGCCTTGACCCATTGCGCCGCATCGATGCGCACCATCAGGCCGGCCTGGTCATAAAGCGTTTCGAACCGGCCGCGCACGCGGACCTGCGCGGTGAATCCGCCCATGGTGCGCGTGCCGAAGCAATGACCGGTATCGCGCGTGAAGCCATAGTGGGTCTCGCGCCAGAAGTCCGTTGCGCGGTCGGTCGTCACGTGCAGCCGCTCGCTTTCAAGCGACCAGCTCGCGGGTTCGTTCAGCCATTCGCATTGTTCGAACACTTCCGTCTCCTCGATGTGCGGGCAATCCGTGCGGGCAATCGCAAGGATAAAGCAAGCGTGCTGCGTGGGAATAGCGCTTGCTTGATGCGATATCGATCAAGCGCCGCGTGCGCGCAACAGGGAGAGCATCATGCCGCTGAAGAGAGGGACGTCGAAGGAAACCGTCGGCCAGAACATCAAGACCGAAAAGAAGCAGGGCAAATCGCAGAAGCAGGCGGTCGCGATTGCGCTGAATCAGGCGCGCAAGTCGGGCGCGAAGATTCCGAAGAAGAGCGAGAAGTGACAGGCGCAAGGCACGGCCCGGCCGTTCGATAGCCGTGCTGCGCGCGCTTCGTATGATGGATTCGGTGCTGCGTTATTTTCCGGTTCAGGTGCGGTCCTTGTCGAACTCGGTGCGCACGCCGGCCGGCAGCCACGGCTCGCGATGGCAGCACCAGAGTTCGTACGTCGGTTCGAAGATGCCGGTGCGATCGAACGAGCCGAGCGGTATGTCGAGCTCCGACCCGTCGCCGTATTCCATGTAGGCAACCGACCCGCACGCCGGACAGAAATGCCGGCGGCCCAACGGCGAACTCTTCCACGCCCGCGTGTCGCCCGACCATTCGATATCGTCGCGCTCGTATATCGCGTATGAGCCGAACGCCGAACCGTGGATGCGGCGGCACGTCATGCAATGACAGATCCCGACGCGCTTCGGTTCGCCCTTCGCGCGAAAGCGCAGCGCGCCGCACGCGCACCCGCCGTCATACAGCGGCTGTTGCGAAGGTGTGTATGGGAACGTTTCCATGCGGCCTCCATATTGAGGATAGCGAGTTCATTAACCTTAGACGATAAGGATTCCGTTCAATTTCGGATGTGCATTGTTATGACATGCCAGTGACAGCGTGCGCTTAAGTTGGTGCGGTATGACGGCAGGAATTGCCGGGCACCGTCGCCTGCTGGGGCAGAAGTTTCCGACAGCTGGACGCATATCAAAAAGAAGTACGAGGCGGGATGCGTACGGATTGAAATAACCGATTTGCCGCATTAGGATGGGGTCCCCGGACGAGGACCTGTTCTTGCTGAGCGCCTTGCAGGACAACGGGTATCGTCAGATTTAAACGTTGCCGTCGCAGCCATCCGGCAGACGGCTCACCCGTCGATCAGGAGACTCGCATGCTAAGCCCCCATGAGTTTGCAACGCTCATGCTCGTCAAGCACGCCGAACAATCTGTGAATTTCGATCTGGCTGACCTTCATACACTCGTCGAACGCAAGCTCGTCGAGTTCGAGAGCGGCGCCTCCATAGCCGAACAGCCGCGTATTACCGACCGCGGCCATGCGTTGCTCGCGCGCTTTCACGCGCTTCGTTAAACCGATATAGCGGCGCCGCGCTTGCGTCACCGGCGCCCGCCTCAATGAGGGCTGTGAAATGACTTATCTTTCCCCCGAACAATTCGCCGACGCGCAAAAGGCGAACATCGACGCGACCTACCGGTTCGCAAACGAAGCCTTCAACGGCTTCGAAAAACTCGTGTCGCTGAACTTGAAAACGATCAGGACGTCGCTCGATGTGCAAGCCGCGCGCTGGCAGAGCGCGCTGTCGGGCAACGGGATGCAGGCGTTCTTCGAGGTCCCGCCCGGCACAGAGCCGCTCGCCGAGCGGATAGCCGCGTACAACCGTCAGGTGTTCGAGATCCTGGCGAGTGCGCAAGCCGCGCTCGCGGAGCAAGCCGGCGCTCAATACCAGCGCGAGGCGCGCAAGGTCCAGACGGGCATCGACGAAGCGGCGAAGAGCGGGCCGGTTGGGTCCGAGGCGGCGGTAGCCGCGTTGAACTCGATGATCCACGCAACCAACTCGTGGTATGACAGTTTGTTCAAGACCGCGCGTCAGGCGGTGGAAACGGCGGAATCCAATATGAATGTCGTGGCAAACACGGCGAAGCGCGCGCAGTCGGCGACGCCGCATGCCGCGGCCGGCAGGAAGTAACGGCGCGGCGACGGCGAGCGACGTAACGCGGCAGACAGGTTGGCGTGCGTCGCGCGGCAGTGCGGCTGAACCGCCCGCTGCCCGCGGCAAGCTGCGCGCGGCAAGCGATGAGGATTCGACGATCAAGCTTCGATGACCGTGTAGTAACCCGGGCGCGATCCCCGCGTCCAGGCGCTTTTCGGGCCCGCTATCTGGTGGGCCTTTTTTTATCTGAACGGATCATGCTGTGCGGCCGCACGGCCGGCGTGCCCGTGCCGGCCGTGTGTGCCGCTTTCCGGCTAGCCGCGCGGCACGAGTGCATCGACCAGCGCGGTCGCGGTTTGCCGCAAGCGCTTCGGATCTTCGTAGACCCGTTCCATTACCGCGATTCCGCGCGTCATCGTGATGATGATCGAGGCGGCCTGCTGCGGCGGCACCGCGAGTTGCGCACGTGCTTCCTTCGTATTCAGCACCGCGAGCACCGTGGCTTCGAGTTCGTTCAGCATGCTTTGCACCGCATCGCGCACGCGCGGTGAATCAGGGTCGATCTCGACCGCGGTCTTGGTCGACAGGCACCCGCGCGTGGGTGTGCCATGCGAGATCGAACGGATTGCAAACGTGAAAAACGAAACCAGCGCGTCGCGCAGGTCTGGCTTGTCGAGCGCCTTGCGTGCGTCCGCGATAAAGCGCCCGGTGTAGCGCTCGAACACGCGGATAAAGATTTCTTCCTTGTCGCCGTATGCGTTGTACAGCGAACCGCGCTGCACGCCGGTCGCCTCGGCGAGGTCGAGCATCGACGTCGAGCGGAAACCCTTGCGCCAGAAAACCTCGAGCGCGTCGGTAAACGCGCTGTCTTCATCGAACTGTCGGACTCCTGCCATGGTTTTCCTCTTCTGACGAACCGGTACGCGGCTATTTTGACATCGTTGCCGAAAATGCGCAAAGCTCAATTTTCATTGAAGCGATGCGAACCCTTTCGTGCGATTTGATGCCCGGCATCGGCGCCAACGATAGCAAAGCTTATGCAGTGGCCGGGTCGATGAAACCTTTGAGCATAGCCAATGTATCGGCGTCCTCGATGTGTTTGTCGGTGCGCCAGCGCAGCATGCGTGGGAATCTGACAGCGACGCCGGATTTATGCCGCGTGCTCGCCTGGATGCCTTCAAAGCCGATTTCGAAGACGAGCGTCGGCGTGACGCTGCGCACCGGTCCGAATTTTTCGACGGTCGTTCTGCGCACGATCGCGTCGACCTCGCGCATTTCGTCGTCGGTCAGACCCGAGTACGCCTTCGCGAACGGCACGAGCGTGCGCACGCCGTTCGCTTCGTCCCACACGGCGAAGGTGAAATCCGTATAAAGGCTCGCACGGCGGCCATGACCACGTTGCGCATAAACGAGCACCGCATCGACCGCATAGGGGTCGATTTTCCATTTCCACCATGTGCCGGCCGCTTTGGTGCGACCGACGCCGTACAGCGATTGCTGTTCCTTCAGCATCAATCCTTCGACGCCGCGGGCGCGGCTTTGCGCGCGCAATGCGGCGAGCATCGACCAGCTGCTCGCGTCGACGCGTGGCGATACGCGCAGCAGATCGCGCGCAAGCGTATCGGCTAGCGACGTGGCCAGCGCGTCGAGCTGCGCGCGCCGGCCGATGAGCGGCGTCATCCGCTGATCGGCGCCGTGCGCTTCGAGCAGGTCGTACGCGAGAAACGCGGCGGGCGAATCGGCCAGCACCTTTTTTGTCAGCGATTTGCGCGTGATGCGGGGCTGCAGGCGCGCGAACGGCAGCGGCGCTTGCGCGCCGGGTTGCCAGGCGAGGATTTCGCCGTCGAGCACGAAGCCATCGGGAAGCGCATCGCCGAGCGCGACGACTTCGGGAAAACGCTCGGTGATCAGGTCCTCGCCGCGTGACCAGATCCATACGCGGCCATCGCGCTTTACGACCTGCGCGCGTATGCCGTCCCACTTCCATTCGACAAGCCAATGCGTAGGATCGCCTAGCGTCTCGGGTGCGCTCTGCAGCGGATGCGCAAGAAAGAACGGATACGGCAGCGCGCGTTCGGCTTCGTGCGGGTCCTGCGCGGACTGCGGCGTTCCTGTGGCGCCGGCCGCGTGAGCACTGTCCGTGTCGCCGCGGCTCTTCTGGCCGGAGGTCCCGGCGGGCGCGATCAGCCGCAGATAACGGGCTGCGTCGGGCGGCTGCCGCGCATCGGTCCAGCCGACCATTCGTTGCGCGATCAACTTGTGGTCGACACCCGCGACATCGGCGAGCGCGCGCACCACGAGCTGCCGCGCGACGCCGACGCGAAAGCCGCCGCCGATCAGTTTCGTCAACAGGAAGCGGCCGCTCCAGTCGAGTTCGTCCCAGTATGCGACAAGGCGCGTACGCAAGGTGTCGGGCGTGGCGCCGCGCAAAGTCAGCACGCGCTCCTCGATCCATTGTGTGAGGCCGAGCCCGGATGTGCGTGCGGCGGGCGGCAGGACATGCGCGATGGTTTCGGCGAGATCGCCGACTGCCTGGTACGACTCGTCGAAGAGCCATTCCGGCAGGCCGGCGCGCTCGCGTGCGATCTCGGTCAGCAGGCGCGTGGGCACCGTTTGCCGCGGCTTGCCGCCGGCGAGGAAGTACGACGCCCACGCGGCATCTTCCGGCGGCGCGACGGAGAAATAGGTGGTCAGCGCATCGAGTTTGTCGCGCGTGGACGTCGTCGCGTCGAGCGCTGCGTAGAGCGCGGCAAAGCGCTTCATCGGGCGGGCGCCTCCGGGTCGGTGAAGCGCGTCGCGGGTGATGAGGCCGCCGAGGGCGGGGTCGCATCGTCGGTCGAGCCTTGCGCGTCGGCCTCGACGTTGTCGCCGCCGTATTCGGTTGCGAACGCGCTCGCGTCGAGTCCCCGCTCGCGCAGCCAGCGCACCATCGGTTCCACTTGGCCATGCGTGACGATGACGCGCCCGGCGCCGGTGGCCTCGATCGCGGTCTGCAGCGCCGGCCAGTCGGCATGGTCCGACAGCACGAAGCCGCGGTCGACGCCGCGCCGCCTGCGTGTGCCGCGCAGGCGCATCCAGCCCGATGCGAACGCGTCGCTGTAGTCGCCGAAGCGGCGCAGCCAGGGGCTGCCTTGCGCGGAAGGGGGCGCGATGACCAGCGCTTCGTTAAAGGCGGCCTTGTCTTTGGCGGGCACGCTGGATGGACTGCGCACCTCCGGCAATACGACACCGGCTGCGCGGTAGGCGCGGTTGAGCGGCTCCATCGCGCCGTGGCAGAAGATCGGGCCGAGCGCCGCGTCGACGCCGGCGAGGATGCGCTGCGCTTTGCCGAACGCATAGCAGAAGAGCACCGACGCGCGGCCGTTGGCGGCGTTGTGACGCCACCACGCGTCGATGCCGGCGAACACCGTTTGCGGCGGATCCCATCGATAGACCGGCAGGCCGAAGGTCGATTCGGTAATGAATGTATCGCAGCGCACCGGTTCGAATGCCGCGCAGGTCGGGTCGGCGTCGAGCTTGTAGTCGCCGGATGCGACCCACACGTCGCCGCGGTATGCAACGCGCACCTGCGCGGAACCGAGCACATGGCCGGCCGGATGGAGCGACACGTCGACGCCGTTGATCGCGATGCGTTCGCCGTATTCGACGGCCTGCAGGCTGATGCCGGGCAGGCGCGACTGCAGGACGCCCGCGCCCGGCGTCGACGTCAGGTAATGGCGGTGGCCGAAGCGCGCGTGGTCTGAATGCGCGTGCGTGATGACCGCCCGTTCGACCGGTTGCCATGGGTCGATGTAGAAATCGCCCGCGGGGCAATAGAGACCTTCAGGGCGCGCGACGATCAGATCGGTTGAATTCGTCAATCGCGTTCTCCGTGCTGTGCGCGATCATCGCGCGCGTGCGGTCAGTTTAACTGTGTGCTGGCGGTGGCGAGACCGGGATGCGATGGTCGGCCGGTGCGGGTGGTTATTCGGCGCGAGGGTTCTTTTTGCGTATCGTTGAAGACGCGCAAACGCGCGTCGCGTCATCCAATTTACGCAAACGCACTGATGCAATCGCAAAGCGGCGCGCCAGCATGGGAACCGGCGCGCCGCCCTTGGCGTGGCATCAGGCATGGGTGCGTTCATGCAGCAGTGCGTTGCATATTCAGTCCGCGAACGTTGCCTGATGTCAGTCGCGATTGTCAGTCGCGAGTAACGCGGGCTATCGGCGCCCGCGTCATGCATGCGTCATTGGCTGCCGCCTGGCGCCGTGCCGCGATTCATTGGCGCCTGCTGCGGCGTTGCACCGGTGCCTGTGCCGACGCCGCCTCCGGTGCCGGTCGAACCGGGTGCGCCGTAGCCGCTGTCCGAGTTATTCATACCCGGCCGGTTCATCCCGCGGTTGGCGCCCGTGCCGGGCGCGGCCATGCCGCCTGCGCCGCCGGTATTCCCGCCGCCCGCTCCGACGCCGGCGCCGTTACCCGCTGCGCCTCCGCCCATCCCGCCTGCGCCGCCGCCACCCATCCCGCCCCCGCCTCCGCCCGCACCACCGGCGCCGCCTTGAGCAAAAACGCCGCCGGATAGTGCCATCACCAGCGCTGATGCAAGAAGCTTCTTCACAGTGCTTTTCATCGTCGGATCCTCCGAGAAGTGTTCATGAAATGCGAGCGGTTGTAGCTCGCCTCGGTTTCTACCGTGCAAGCGGTGTGCCGCGTATTGAATCCTGTATGCGAGGGCGGCGGGAACGGCGGTTGCGGGTTGTGTTGGAATCGCGTTCTTCTTGTCGCCGCCGCACGGCGCGCGTGGCCGCGATGCGCGGGCATGAAACGGAAGTGATGCGTCGTCGCGGGCGCGCTGCTTTGCACGATTGAGCCGGGAGAGTCGATATGGATCCATCGATCGATATGCAACAGCGTTTGACTGAACTCGAACACGCATTGTCGCGACGCTTTGCATCGTCGACTTCAGTCGCCCATCTGGCCGACTCGGCCGGTCGTAAGCGAACCGATGCTGGAGGAGGCCGCGCGCGCGTGATCGTACAGACGCATCGCGGCTGCAGGAGATGCGGCAGTGTGCCGTTGCCGGATTATGAGCGGATGCACCGACCGGGCCTCGTCCGCACGCTGGAACGCCCATTGCAGCAGTGTCAGCGGATGCAGCGCCGCAGCCAACCCGCCGATGCGTTGTGACGCGAATTACTACGACCCGATAAAGAAACCAGGAGTCCCTCGATGGCAAGCAAACCCCGCAATCGTCAATCCGGTTCGTCTGCGAAAGACGCGAAATCCGACGCGCTCGAAGCGTCGCGCGCACGCCCTGAGAACGAGGCACTGCGTACCAACCAGGGCGTGAAAATCGCCGATAACCAGAACTCGTTGCGCGCGGGCCCGCGCGGCCCGTCGTTGCTCGAAGACTTCATCATGCGTGAAAAAATCACGCACTTCGACCACGAACGGATTCCCGAGCGCATCGTTCATGCGCGCGGTTCGGCCGCGCACGGTGTGTTTCAGCCCTATGAGTCGATGGCCGAATTTACGAAGGCGGCATTTCTGCAGGACCCGTCGGTGCAAACACCGGTTTACGTGCGTTTCTCGACGGTGCAGGGACCGCGCGGCTCAGCCGATACGGTGCGCGACGTACGCGGCTTTGCGGTGAAGTTCTACACGAGCGAGGGCATTTACGACCTGGTCGGCAACAATATGCCGGTGTTTTTCATTCAGGATGCGATCAAATTTCCCGACTTCGTTCATGCGGTAAAGCCCGAAGCGCCAAACGAAATGCCGACCGGCGGCTCCGCGCACGACACGTTCTGGGACTTTGTGTCGCTCGTGCCCGAATCCACGCACATGGTGCTGTGGACCATGTCGGACCGCGCGATTCCGCGCAGCCTGCGCACAATGGAAGGGTTTGGCGTTCATACGTTTCGCTTCGTGAATGCGCAGGGGCGGTCGCGTTTCGTGAAGTTTCACTGGCGCCCGGTGCTGGGGTCGTATTCGTTGCTGTGGGACGAGGCGCAGAAGATCGCGGGCAAGGATCCGGACTTTCATCGACGCGATCTGTGGGAAGCGATCGAGCGCGGCAATTTTCCCGAGTTCGAACTCGGCGTGCAACTGATCGAGGAGAAAGACCAGCATACGCTCGGCTTCGATCTGATCGACCCGACCAAGCTGATTCCGGAAGAGATCGTGCCGGTGCGGATCATCGGCAAGATGACGCTGAATCGCAATCCGGACAATTTTTTCGCCGAAACCGAACAGGTCGCGTTTCACCCGGGGCACGTCGTGCCGGGCATCGATTTCTCGAACGATCCGTTGCTGCAGGGCCGTCTGTTCTCATACACGGATACGCAGATAAGCCGCCTCGGCGGCGCGAATTTCCATGAGATTCCGATCAACCGGCCGCTCGCGCCGAACGTGAACAATCAGCGCGACGGCATGCACCGGCAGACGATCAACGTCGGGCAGGCGTCGTATGAGCCGAATTCGCTAAGCGATGCGTGGCCGAAGGAGACGGATCCCGCGCCGCACGATGGCGGGTTCGAGAGTTATCCGGAGCCGATGGAGGGCACGAAAATTCGCGTGCGCAGTGAGTCGTTTGCCGATCACTTCTCGCAGGCGGCGTTGTTTTATCAAAGCATGAGCGAGGTCGAAAAAGAACATATTGCCGCCGCGTATCAGTTCGAACTCGGCAAGGTGACGCGGCCGGAAATCCGGGCGCGCGTCGTCAATGAGATTCTCTCGAACTACGACCTGGAACTCGCGAAGCAGGTCGCCGAAGGACTCGGTCTTCCCGCGCCGTCGAGGGGTTCGAAAGCCGTCGGCAAACAGCAGCCGTCGCCGGCGTTGAGCCTGCTCAATCGCGTGAAGCCGGGCATCAAAACGCGCAAGGTTGCGCTGCTCGCGGCGCCAGGCGCGGACGAGGCGTCCGTCAAGGCGATTCGCAAGGCACTCGAAGATCAAGGCGCTGTGCCGGTATTGATCGCGCCGACACTTGCGCCGATCGACGGCATGCATCCCGACGCGACGATTGCCGGGATGCCGTCGATCATGATCGACGCGGTGATCGTATGCGGCGGCGACGCGAGTGCAAAGGTGCTCGCGCAATCGGGGGATGCGCGGCACTTCGTGCTCGAGGCGTTCAAGCATCTGAAGGCGATCGCGGCGCTCGGCGCGGGACGCGACGTGCTGAACGCCGCGCACTTGCCGGACCATGCGGATGGTGTCGCAACGGGTGCGGACGCCGACCTCGACGCGGTGCTCGAAAAATTCATCGATGCCGCGGGTCAGCACCGCGTGTGGTCGCGACGGTCGATCGCCGAATCGGTGCCGGCCTAGTTCGGCCGGCACAGCGCGACGTCGATCGGCCGTGCCTATTTGCGCATGGTGCGCGCATCGCGCACTCTGCGCGGCGATGCACGCGGGGTAGTCGAAACATCGCGCACCGATGCCGCGTGCGCGACGTGCACTTTCAGTGACGCTTCGATGACGACGTCGCGCAAGGCGGGGCCATATCTGCTATCTTCGCGGGCATGCCGCCAATCATATCGATATCCAATCTATCCAAAACCTACGCATCCGGTTTCCGCGCGCTCAACGGGATCGACCTGTCGATCCGGCGCGGGGAAATCTTCGCGCTGCTCGGGCCGAACGGCGCGGGCAAGACGACGCTGATCAGCATCGTCTGCGGGATCGTCAGGGCATCCGAAGGGTCCGTCAAGGTCGATGGGCACGACATCCAGAATGACTTCCGCGCCGCGCGCGAGCTGATCGGCCTCGTGCCGCAGGAACTCACCACCGACGCGTTCGAAACCGTGTGGGGGACCGTATCGTTTAGCCGCGGCCTCTTCGGTAAGCCGAAAAATCCTGCGTACATCGAAAGGGTTCTGCGCGACCTGTCGTTATGGGAGAAGCGCAATAACCGCATCATGACGCTGTCCGGCGGCATGAAGCGGCGCGTGCTGATCGCCAAGGCGCTGTCGCACGAACCGCGCGTGCTGTTTCTCGACGAGCCGACCGCCGGCGTCGACGTCGAACTGCGGCGCGATATGTGGCGCCTCGTGCGCTCGCTCACCACAAGCGGTGTGACCGTTGTGCTGACCACACACTACATCGAGGAAGCGGAGGAGATGGCCGACCGGATCGGCGTGATCAATGCCGGCGAGATCGTGATTGTCGAGGAGAAGGCGGAACTGATGCGCAAGCTCGGCAAGAAACAGTTGCTGCTGCATCTCGAGGCGCCTTTGACGGCCGTGCCCGCGGCGCTCGCGCACTATGGGCTCGAACTCGCGAACGGCGGCGCCGAACTGATCTACACCTACGACTCGGAGCGCGAACGTGCGGACATCGTCGCGTTGCTCAACGATCTGAACCATGCGGGCATCCGCTTCAAGGACCTGCAGACGACGCAAAGCTCGCTCGAAGACATCTTCGTGAGCCTGGTGCGAGGGCAATCATGAATCTTCACGCGATCCGCGCGATCTACCGTTTCGAAATGGCGCGCACCGGCCGTACGTTGATGCAGAGCATCGTCGCACCGGTCATCTCCACGTCGCTGTACTTCGTCGTGTTCGGCGCGGCGATCGGCTCGCGCATCCGCGAAGTCGAAGGCGTCAGCTACGGCTCGTTTATCGTGCCGGGACTGATCATGCTGTCCCTGCTGTCGCAGAGTATTTCAAACGCGTCGTTCGGCATTTACTTTCCGCGCTTCACCGGGACCATTTACGAACTGCTTTCTGCGCCGGTGTCGTATCTGGAGATCGTGGTCAGTTACGTCGGCGCGGCGGCGACGAAGTCGCTCGTGCTCGGCCTGATCATTCTCGCGACCGCGGGGCTGTTCGTGCCGCTGCAGATCCAGCATCCGCTCTGGATGGCGCTATTTCTCGTGCTGACGTCGGTGACGTTCAGCCTGCTCGGTTTCATTATCGGCATCTGGGCCGATAACTTCGAGAAGCTGCAGATCGTCCCGCTGCTGATCGTCACGCCGCTCACGTTTCTTGGCGGCAGCTTCTATTCGGTCGCGATGCTGCCGCCCGGCTGGCGCGTGGTCGCGCTTTTCAACCCGATCGTTTATCTGATCAGCGGTTTTCGCTGGAGCTTCTATGGGCTCGCGGACGTGAGCGTCGGCATCAGCCTCGGCATGACGGCGCTGTTCCTTGCGATTTTTCTGGCCGTGATCGCGTGGATCTTCAAAACCGGATACCGGCTCAAGTCGTAGTACGATGGTCGATCTTGATGGGGCCGCGGCATGCGCCGCCGGTCCCTTCGCCTTCGCTGTGCTTCATCGCGAGGTTTTGTTATGGCCAAACCGTACGGGCCGATGCGCCTGTTTGCCGACGCGCTTCGTCGGGAGCGCGTCAATCTGACTGAACGGTGGATGAAGGCGGTGTTCGATGATGCCGAGCTGTCGGAGTCCGATCGGCTCACGTACGAGCAACTGTCCGACCACGTTCCCGCCATCCTCGAGGAAATCTGCAGTGCGCTCGAGGAGCAGGACCTCGACCAGGTCGAACCGTCGATCGAGCGCAATGCGAAGCAGCACGGCAAGCTGCGCTTCAAGCAGGGTTACCGGATCGACGAACTGGTGCGCGAGCTCGATCTGCTGCGTCAGATGTTGATGGGGGCGATCGTCGGGTTTGCGGAAGGGCATCCGGTGTTTACGCGGCGCCATGAGGAACGCGCGCGGCATTTCGTCGACGAGGCGATCAGCTTTGTCACGTTCACGTCGATCCGCGAGGTGATGACCGAACGCGATCGCAAGATCGACGAATACACCGGCCGGCTCGAGCGCGCGAATCATGAACTGATGCTCAAGCAGAAGCTCGTCGGCGAATTGTATGAATCGCGGATGCAGATCACGCGCAGCGTGGTGCACGATCTGCGCAATTTCCTGAACGTGTTCTCGATGGCGCTGCAGATGATCGCGCGCGCGCCGGCGAAGACCGAAGCCGCGCTTGCGCTCGCGAACCGGCAGGCGGCGGATATGAAAACGCTGGTCGACGAGCTGGTCGAATATTCGGTGGTGCTTGGCGATACCAGTGCGCTTGCCGTGCAGGCCTTCGACCTGCGGGCGCTGTTCGACGAACTGGTCGCCGCGTGTCAGCCGGCAATCGACGCGAAAGGCCTGCGCCTCGTGCATGGTTTCGATCCGGGTCTGACCATGGTCACGTCGAACCGGCTCAAGCTCAAGCAGATTGCGCTCAATCTGCTGACCAACGCGGCGAAGTATACGAAGGCGGGCGAGGTTGAGTTCCAGATGCGCGCGCGGGGCGATGCGCATTGGTGTCTGCTTGTGTCCGATACCGGCGTCGGCATTGGCGCGGCGGATCAGGAGCGCGTGTTCAGGGAGTTCGAGCGCGCGAATCAGGACGATGTGCCCGGCGCCGGGCTTGGCCTTGCGATCGTGCGCGAACTGTGCCGCGTACTGCACGGCGAACTGCGTTTTGCCTCGCACGAAGGCGCGGGCACGACGTTCGAGATCACCTTTCCGCTGCATCTCGATCACGACAGCTGATGCTTCGATGAGCGCGCCCGCGCAAGCGGCCGGGCATTGGCGTTAGGGCAAAAAGAAGAGGCCGGGCATCACGCCCGGCCTCGTTCGTTCAACTGCCTGCTTGACCTTGACGCGATCAGCCGAACAGCTTGACCGCCTGCAGCAGCGTGTTGATCACGCCCCATGTGAGCGGAATCAGCACGTAGAGCCAGAAGATGACGAGCAGGCCCTTGCTGGACGGATGCTCCTGAGTCGGGTTGTTCATAGCGATGTCCTCTTATTTCTCAGCGGCCAGTTCCGCTTCGGTCATGTAGTGTTTGTCGTCGACGCGCTTGACGAGCAGGTTGCAGATGAAGCCGACTACCAGCAGCACGGCCATCAGGTGCACGGTCAGCGTGTAGGCGTCCGCCTTCGCGACGCCGTGCGCGACTTCATACGCACGGATGTAGTTGACGAGCACCGGGCCCGCGACGCCTGCGGCGGCCCACGCGGTCAGCAGACGGCCGTGGATGCCGCCGACGAACGCGGTGCCGAACATGTCGGCGAGATAGGCGGGCACTGTCGAGAAGCCGCCGCCGTACATCGACAGGATGACGCAGTACGACAGCACGAAGAGGGCGATATTGCCCGCGTCCGCGAAGGTCGGCACGAAGTAGTACAGCACCGAGCCCAGCACGAAGAACACGAAGTACGTATTCTTGCGGCCGAGCCAGTCCGAGCCCGACGCCCAGATGAAGCGGCCGCCCATGTTGAACAGCGACAGCAGGCCGACGAAGCCGGCCGCGGCCGAGGCCGTCACCGTGCTCTTGAAGCTCTCCTGAATCATCACCGACGCCTGGCCGAGAATGCCGATGCCGGCCGTCACGTTCAGGAACAGCACGAGCCAGATCAGATAGAACTGCGGCGTCTTCAGCGCCTGATCGATGTGCACGTGATTGCGCGTGATCATCCTGGTCGTGCTCGTCGCGGGCGGCGTCCAGCCGGCCGGCTTCCAGTCCGGCGCCGGCACGCGGATCGCGAGCGAGCCGATCGTCATCGAGATGAAGTAGGCGATGCCGAGTACGACGAACGTTTCAGCGACGCCGATGCTGGTGGCGCTCTTGAAGTGATTCATCAGCGCGACCGACAAGGGCGCTGCGATCATCGCGCCGCCGCCGAAGCCCATAATGGCCATGCCGGTCGCCATGCCGCGGCGGTCCGGGAACCAGCGGATCAGCGTCGACACCGGCGACACGTAGCCGAGGCCGAGACCGATCCCGCCGATCACGCCATAGCCGAGATACAGCAGCCAGATCTGATGGGTCCACACGCCGATCGCGGAGACGATGAAGCCGCCGCCGAAGCAGCATGCGGCGGTAAACATCGTGCGGCGCGGGCCGACGTGTTCGAGCCATTTGCCGGCGAACGCGGCCGACAGGCCGAGGAACACGATCGCGAGCGAGAAGATCCAGCCGAGCGTGGTCAGCGACCAGTCGTCCGGTGCCGATTGCGTGATGCCGATCACCTTGGTGAGGGGTCCGTTGAACACGGAAAACGCATACGCCTGGCCGATACACAGATGCACGGCAAGGGCGGCGGGCGGCACCATCCAGCGCGAGAAGCCCGGGCGGGCGACGGTAGCCTGCTTGGAAAAGAACGGGGGCGAACCGGCTTTATCGCCCGGTTTTGCAATACTGCTCATATGGTCGGTCTCCGGTGGGGTACGTCTTGTACGTTATCGGTCTTCAGATGCTTTAACTTGAGCTTTCGTTGTAACCCGTCCGTTAGCGGGGTGAAAAACTCATAAGTCTTATATGCTGATTGACCGCATATGACGGCACGACGCAAAGCGCCAACGTGGCGTTTTGCGAGACAATATTGCGCTAGATCAAGCTTGGCAATATGAGGAGCGGGAACATATAAGATATGTGCTGTCCTCATGATGCAATGCAAACGTCACACTACCCGGGCGGGCCAGGGCCGCGTGTAGCGGGGCGATTGCCGGTGCGGCGGGGCAGCAACGTGCCCTTTTATGTCGATGCTGTTTGCATGGTTTGCGTGCGCGTTGGTCGACGGCATGTTAGGTTTTTCACCGAGTTCGGAAAACAACACGAACTGATATACTACATACAAAGTTATTGACGTATGTGGCGGTGCAGCATATGATTGAGTCATTCCGATCACTCAATCGTATGGAGCTCGAAATGGATTTCGTCTCGCTGGCGTTGCTTGCCATTGGTTTCGTGGGTCTCGGCGCAGCCGCGACCGTTCTGCTGTCAAATCTCGTGCCGCAGCACGTTGCATCGATTGCTGCGAAGCACGGCCGGTACGCCGGCCTTGCGGGCGGTAACGGTGATGGAGTTGTGCCGGCGCCGTACCGTGCATCTGTCAAGAAAGAGGCGATGAATGTCGTCGGAACTAACTGAAAATGCAGTGGGCGCGCCGTTGACGCTGGCGTTGCAGCCGATCAACGCCAGCGCCAGTCTGCGGGACCAGGCGTATGCGATGCTCCGTCAGGCGATCGCCGACGCGGACATCTATCAGTCGAAGGAAGAAATCCGGTTGGACGAGCGGTTGCTGAGCGAGACGCTCGGCGTGAGCCGTACGCCGGTGCGCGAAGCGATGACGCTGCTCGAGCAGGAAGGTTTTCTGCGCATGGTGCCGCGGCGCGGCATTTATATCGTGCGCAAGAGCAAGCGTGAAATCGTCGAGATGATCCAGATGTGGGCAGCGCTCGAAAGCATGGCCGCGCGTCTTGCCACGCTGCATGCCACCGACGCGGAAATCGCGCGGCTGCGGCATATGTTCGACAGCTTTCGCGATGCGACGCCCGCCGAACATATCGAGGAATACTCGGACGCGAACATCGCGTTTCATCAGTCGATCGTCGAGTTGTCGAAGTCGCAGATCATCCTCGAGACGATCAAGAACATTTTTATTCACGTGCGGGCGATTCGCCGCCTGACAATTTCACAAAGCGATCGCGCGTCGCGTTCGATCGTCGATCATCTGCGCATCATCGAGGCGCTCGAGCAGCGCGATACCGAACTCGCGGAGCGGCTCGTGCGGCAGCATTCGCTCGATCTGGCGGATTTCGTCGACGCGAATTGCGATTTTCTTGATTGATCGGCGTCGCTGGGTGAGGGCGCTTTGCGTGGCTGGCGCCGGCGTGTCGTTCGTTCTGCTTTAGGGCCGCCGCTCCGGGCGGAGCAGGAAAAGGAAAAGCCAGCGGGTCGATGACCCGCTGGCTTTTTTGCATCTGCGAACCCGCTTGTCTTTGTCTTATGTGGGCGCGACCGCGATCTGCGGTGCGCCTGTCTGTTTTATAGGTGCTGCCGTCGCGCGATTCTCAAAGCGCGCGTAGCGCCTGCAACATCGTTTCGCCCAGTGCCGCCGGCGACTGCGACACGTGGATGCCGGCCGAACGCATCGCGTCGATCTTCGCACCGGCCGTTCCCTTGCCGCCCGAGATGATCGCGCCCGCATGACCCATGCGCCGGCCGGGCGGCGCGCTCGTGCCCGCGATAAAGCCGACCACTGGCTTCTTCGTGCGCGCGTCCTTCAGGAACTGCGCGGCGTCTTCCTCGGCCGAGCCGCCGATTTCGCCGATCATGATGATGCCGTGCGTGTCGTCGTCGGCGAGAAACATCTCGAGGCAGTCGATGAAATTCGTGCCGTTCACCGGGTCGCCGCCGATGCCGATGCAGGTCGTCTGGCCGAGGCCCGCGGCGGTCGTTTGCGCGACCGCTTCATAGGTCAGCGTGCCCGAGCGCGACACGACGCCGATCTTTCCCGGCCGATGAATATGGCCGGGCATGATGCCGATCTTGCACTGGCCCGGCGTGATCACGCCCGGGCAGTTCGGCCCGATCAGACGCGTTTTCGAGCCGGCGAGCGCGCGCTTCACGCGCACCATGTCGATCACCGGAATGCCTTCTGTGATGCAGACGACGAGCGGCACTTCGGCGTCGACGGCTTCGAGAATCGCATCGGCGGCGACCGGCGGCGGCACGTAGATCACCGACGCATTGGCGCCGGTTGCATCGATTGCGTCGGCGACCGTGTCGAACACGGGCAGGCCGAGATGCATCGAGCCGCCTTTACCCGGCGTCACGCCGCCCATCATGTGTGTGCCGTACGCGAGCGCCTGCTCGGAATGGAAGCTGCCTTGCGACCCGGTGAAGCCCTGGCAGATCACTTTCGTGTTGCGGTCGATCAGAACGGCCATATCAGTGTGCTCCCGAGTGTTGGGCGGCGAGTTGAGCGGCGGCGGTTTGCGTGTTCCCTTTTTCGCGGACGGCCGCGACGACCTTGCTCGCGGCGTCCGCGAGATGGTCGGCCGACAGAATGGGCAGCCCGGAGTCGCGCAGAATCTGCTTGCCGAGTTCGACGTTCGTGCCCTCGAGCCGCACCACGAGCGGTACGTGCAGATCCACTTCGCGCGCGGCACTGACGACGCCTTGCGCAATCACGTCGCAGCGCATGATGCCGCCGAAGATGTTGACCAGAATGCCTTCGACTTTCGGATCGCCGAGAATCAGCCGGAACGCGGTCGCGACGCGTTCCTTCGTCGCGCCGCCGCCGACGTCGAGAAAGTTCGCCGGCTCGCCGCCGTACAGCTTGATGATGTCCATGGTTGCCATCGCAAGGCCGGCGCCGTTGACCATGCAACCGATATTGCCGTCGAGCGTCACGTAGTTGAGCCCGTGTTTCGCGGCTTCGAGCTCGGCCGGATCTTCTTCGGCTTCGTCGCGCAGCGCTTCGATCGACGGATGACGGAACAGCGCGTTGTCGTCGAAGTTGATCTTCGCATCGAGCGCGACGACATCGCCCGACTCGGTGACGACTAGCGGATTGATCTCGACGATCGACGCATCGAGTTCGACGAACGCGCGGTACGCGTTGACGATGAACAGCGTCGCCGATTTGATCTGATTGCCGCTCAGGCCGAGCCCGAATGCAATCTGCCGTGCGTGGAACGCTTGCAGGCCGGTCGCCGGGTCGATGGCGACTTTCAGGATCTTGTCGGGCGTGCGCGCCGCGACTTCCTCGATTTCCATCCCGCCTTCGGTCGACGCCATCACCGTGATGCGCGACGTGGCGCGGTCGATCAGCATGCCGAGATACAACTCGCGCGCAATCGCGCAGCCTTCCTCGATATAGACGCGCTTCACTTCGCGGCCGGCGGGGCCGGTCTGCTTCGTCACCAGCACGGACGACAGCATCTGGGCGGCGTTCTTCGCGACGTCGTCGACCGACTTCACGACCCGCACGCCACCTGGGCCGTGGCGGTCGTTCGTAAAGCGGCCCGCGCCGCGGCCGCCCGCATGAATTTGCGATTTGACGACCCACACCGTGCCACCGAGTTCGCGCGCAGCCGCCGCGGCATCGTCCGGCGTAAACGCGACGCGGCCGTTCGGTACGGCGACGCCATAGCCTTTCAGCAGTTCCTTCGCCTGATATTCGTGAATGTTCACAGACTCCTCACTGGGTTCGTTTCGAGATCGGGGCGTGGGGAAAAGACGATCTTGACGGGCTGTGAAATATGGTATGTGATATATCAGAATGGTTCAAGGGATGGGAGTGGTCGGTATTTTCCCTCGGTCGAGGCTTTCGGGTGGCTGTCGATCAGCTGCAGAGTCAAGCTGGCCAAGGGTTTACCGCAAATGACGATGGCGCGACGCAGCATCAAAATACGCTTGATGCATGGTGATATATCACATACCGTATTGATCGGAGCATGTGAAATCGCTCGCCGCGTACAGGCCATGAAGACCGGCTACGTCCATCGCTGAATTCAGATAACGATCGACCAGGAGACGGCTATGTCCGCACCCGTTTTACCCGCCAACACCGGCATTGGGGCGCGCGTTCGCGCGCAGTTCGACGCGCGCGGTCGTGCACGCCGCGCGATTCACCCCACCATGAACAAGTGAAGCGAAGGAGGGAGACAGATCATGGGCAAGGCACTTGACGGTGTGCGCATCCTCGATTTCACGCATGTGCAGTCGGGTCCGACCTGCACGCAACTGCTGGCATGGTTCGGCGCCGATGTGATCAAGGTGGAGAAGGCCGGCACCGGGGACATCACGCGCGAGCAACTGCGCGACATCCCCGAAGCGGATAGCCTTTACTTCACGATGCTCAACCATAACAAGCGGTCGGTGACCATCGATACGAAGAACCCGGAAGGCAAGAAGGTTCTCGAAACGCTGATCAAGAGTTGCGATGTGCTGGTCGAAAACTTCGCGCCAGGCGCGCTCGACCGGATGGGCTTCTCGTGGGAGCACATTCAGGAACTGAATCCGCGGATGATCGTTGCATCGGTGAAGGGCTTCGGCCCCGGTCCTTATCAGGACTGCAAGGTTTATGAGAACGTCGCGCAATGCGCGGGCGGCGCCGCGTCGACGACCGGCTTCGACGATGGCCCGCCGGTTGTCTCCGGTGCGCAGATCGGCGACAGCGGCACGGGCTTGCATCTCGCGCTCGGCATCGTCACCGCGCTGTACCAGCGCACGATGACCGGCCGTGGCCAGAAAGTGCTGGCTGCGATGCAGGACGGTGTGCTGAACCTGTGCCGCGTGAAGCTGCGCGACCAGCAACGCCTCGAACGCACGGGTGTGATGAAGGAGTACCCGCAGTATCCGAACGGCACGTTCGGCGAGGCGGTGCCGCGCGCGGGCAACGCATCGGGCGGAGGACAGCCGGGCTGGATCCTGAAGTGCAAGGGCTGGGAAGCGGACCCGAATGCGTACATCTACTTCATTACGCAGGCGCCGGTGTGGGCAAAGATCTGCAACGTGATCGGCAAGGAAGAGTGGGCGACCGATCCGGACTATGCGACGCCGGCTGCGCGCCTGCCGCACCTGAAGGACATTTTCGCGGAAATCGAACGCTGGACGATGACGAAGACCAAGTTCGAGGCGATGGAAATCCTCAACAAGTACGACATTCCGTGCGGCCCGATTCTGTCGATGAAGGAGATCGCGGAAGACGAGTCGTTGCGCAAGACCGGCACGATCGTCGAGGTCGATCATCCGGTACGCGGCAAGTATCTGACCGTTGGCAATCCTATCAAGCTGTCGGATAGCCCGACGGACGTGACGCGCTCACCGCTGCTTGGCGAGCATACCGACGAAGTGCTGACCGAGATCGGTTATTCGATGGGACAGATCGACGCGTTGCGTACCGCGGGTGCGATCTGAGCGCCGGTGGTTTCGGCGATGGTTTTGCCTGTCCATGCCGGCAGCGCGCAGTGGGTCTCGCGCGTTGTCCGCCGACGCTTTAACCGGCAGATAGCAGGCCGGGTGGCTTCATAACCAGCATCGGAGACGACGCGATATGGCCTACGAAGACTCCCTTTCACTACAGGATCGCGGCGGCGCGCACCGCGTACCGGCCTATGCGTATTCGACTCAAGTTCCGGTGGCGGTACGCGGTGCGAAATACAAGTGGGCGCGTGGCGCAGGGAAAATCTGACGCGTGCCGATGGTTGTGTCTGCAACAAGCAACAGCGCGGCATTTCCAACGAATGTCCTGCTGTCTCGCAACGGAGTCGGTATGGAAACCTGGATGCGTTTCTTGTCGAATGACGATCGGATCGTCTTCGGTAAGGTGGAAGACGGATATCTGCATGAGCACCTGAGCCTCGAGCACCCGGTGCCTACAGGTGCGGTGTTGCCGGTGAGCGCGCTTAAGGCGCTTGCGCCTTGCGCGCCGCGCAAGGTGGTGGCGCTATGGAACAATTTTCATGCGTTGGCCGCGAAGCTCGAGAAGCCCGTGCCGGCGCATCCGCTGTTTCTGATCAAGCCGGCCGAATCGGTGATCGGCGCCGCTGAGCCGATTCTGCGGCCCGCGCACTATGCGGGGAAGATCGCGTATGAGGGCGAGCTCGGCATCGTGATCGGCAAACGTTGCCGCGATGCCAGCGTGGACGAAGCGGCGGAGTCGATCTTCGGCTACACGATCGTCAACGACGTGACAGCGGCGGAACTGCTCAACGAAAATCCGCACTTTCCTCAATGGTGCCGAGCGAAAGGCTTCGATACGTTCTGTTGTATCGGGCCCGCGATCGCGACGGATTTCGACTGGCGATCGGCGCGCGTCGTCACCACACTCGACGGTGTCGAGCGTCAGAACTATCCGCTCTCGGACATGGTGTTTACCCCAGCGGAGCAGGTCAGCATGATCTCCCAGGATATGACGCTCGAGCCCGGCGACGTGATTGCGTGCGGCACGTCGCTGGGCGTCGGCTCGATCAAGGATGGCGGGTCGGTGTCGATCACGATCGACGGCATCGGCACATTGACGAACAGGCTGACGGCAGCGGGCGATACGGCGCGGCAGGCCGTACCGGCCGCCGCGAGCGCAGTCTGAGTACGGCATGAACACAAGACCGGCAACCCGGATCGAGGAGCAAGCATGCCGAATGTAGTAGCTGGCTCGGGCCAGCGCGGTATTGACGGGGCAGGTGGCCGGCGGCGTCAGTCGCTGGTTGCGCTCGCAACCATCGGTTGCTGCGGCGTCGGGCTTTTTGCGCTGGCTGGCGCGTTCACACGGTATTTCAGCTCGGCGTCGAGTCTGGCGAGGAATAGCACCGAGCGGATCGGCCTGTACGTGACGGTATTTTCCGGCGCGCTGTTGCTGGCGGCATCGGCGCTCGCATTCCTCAGGCTACGTAACACGATGCGCGACGCGGTGCGCGCGCATGTCAGCGCGTGCCCGGGTTGCGCGATCGTCGATCTGGCCGCGTTGCTGCTGTGTGTCTGGCTTGGCTATGGATTCGTCACGGAGGCTTCGCCGGTCCTCGGGTTTTCTGTTCTGCTCGCGTCCGGCGGGCTGGCCGCGGCGCTGGGCGTGCATCTGGCGGCGACCGTCGATGATCGTTACGGCTTGCTGAATGTCGTCGCGAATGGACGCCGCACACGCTCGAGCCATCGTGCGGCGAGCCCGCGATGCGGATTGCCGTGGCGGCGAGCGACGTTGTTCCATGTCGAATGGCGCGCCGATGCAATGAACCTGCGTCCCGCCGACGACTTCACGCAGCGCTGGACGCTGACTGTCGCATCGAAGCACGCCAGAGCGGGCGAAACCCGCGGAACCGGTGCGACCCGCAAGCGCGGCCGCGCTTGCAGGCATCGCGCACGAAGCGAGCGGAGCGCTGCACGATGAAGCGACGCTTGCCTGAATCGGCTGATGACGGACGGGCGCCTGCGATGATGCGACCCGTCCCGTATGCTCGCGCGGCGCACGCGCCGCGCGCCGCATCAATCGGCCGTCACTCCGCGGTAGTACTCGGTCTTCTTCTGGAAGATCAGTTGAGCGAGAAAGTCGGCGTCGTACGCCTTCAGCAAATGCGCGTGAAAGCGCTCGATATACGCGGTGATGCGTGCGATTTCGCTATTGAACTCCTGCCTCAGCACGTCGAGCGTATCGCTGTCCCAGCGAAACCGCAGGCCGAGGTCGCTGAAGGCGCTGTTGTAGGCGCAGAGATTGGCGTCTTCGGCGTTGTTCGCGGCGACGCGAGCAGCGGGCGAAGCGGTGAGCGTGGCAACCGAAGTGTGATCCATGACAGGACTCCTGAGCTGACGAGTGATAAGACTCGCCTCAAGCATAGAAGCCCTGATGGATTTGCAATAGTTAAAGTTTTATTTGGATTCCATAAAGAATCACTTATAGGTAATCAGCCGCGTGACGCGCGTAATGTCTTCGATCTGGTTCGCGCCTTCTTCCATCAGGAATTGTTTGAACGCAAGCGCGACCGGCGGCAGGCGCTTGTTCTTGCGATGCACGACGTACCAGCTGAGCATGACGGGAAAACCCTCGACGTCGAGCACGACCAGGTTGCCGACCTGCAGTTCGAGGCTGATCGTATGGGCGGAGAGGAACGCGATGCCCATGCCGGCGATCACCGCCTGCTTGATCGTCTCGGTGCTTTTGATCTCCATCGCGATCTTGAGGTTGGTCAGGCGTCCGGCGAAGCCTTCCTCCATCGAATTCCATGTGTCGGAGCCGCGCTCGCGCACGATGAACGCCTCTTCGGCGAGCTGCACGAGCTTGATATGGCGTTGGCCCGCGAGCGGATGGTTCGGCGCCGCGACGATCACGTACGGGTGCGGCGCGAACGCTTCATTGATGGCGTCCGTTTCGTGCGGCGGGCGAACCATTACCGCGAGGTCTGTTTGATTCGTCGCAAGCTGATGCAGCAGCTCTTCGCGGTTGTGCACCGAAAGGTTGAGCTCGACGCCCGTGTAGCGGTGCGTGAATTCGGCAAGCAGACGCGGAAAGAAGTAATCGCCTGCGCTGATCACGGCGACGTTCAGCTTGCCACCGGACACACCCTTGAGCTGGCTCATCGCTTCATCCACTTCGTGGAACTGCTGGATGATCGCGCGGCTGTAGTGAAGCATCTCGTTGCCGGCCGTCGTCAGATAGATTTTTTTGCCCAGTTGTTCGAACAGTGGCAAGCCGGCGTGCTCTTCAAGCTGCCTGACTTGTGTGGAAACCGCGGGTTGCGTCAGATGCAATTCTTCCGCAGCGCGCGAGAAGCTGAGATGCCGGGCGACAGTCTCGAACACCTTCAATTGGCGGAGTGTCGCGTTTCTCATCGTCATGGCCGATGTATAAGCAGGAGTGAATCCACATGGTAACAAACTTTAATTATCAGTAATTCAGCAATCACCCTAGCATCGTCATAAAAGGCACTTTTTGCCGGTGCGTGGCCCTATGCATTGCGCGTCGTGCTTGAGGGTTTACGCGTAGACGTCATGCATCGCAGCAAAGAGAGCAAGCAAACGGACAGCTCGTTTGAACATTTCTGGCTGGTGATTTGTTGGACTAACGGAATCAGACGTCAGGTAAAAATGAATCAGGCGGGAATGAAGTGACGTCGCACACCGTTTCGTACTAAAGGAATCGGAAATTACCGTTTCCCAAACCTGATGCAGGTCCGGTCGGGACACAACTATAAGTTGGCATGTATGTAATCCGGCAATCCGGCCGGTTGCAGAAACATATCGGAGACAAAGCAATGGAAGACATCTCTCGGCAGGCTCCGGCCCCCGCGATCTGGCGGAATCGCTGGTGCCAGCTTTTCATCGGCATCTTGTGCATGGCGCTGGTTGCGAACCTGCAATATGCGTGGACGCTGTTCGTCGCGCCGATGAATGCGCGGCATCACTGGGGCCAGGCGTCGATTCAGCTTGCGTTCTCCATCTTCATCCTGACTGAAACCTGGCTCGTACCGCTCGAAGGCTATCTCGTCGACCGGTTCGGTCCGCGTCCGGTCGTGGCGGTCGGCGCGATCTGCGCGGGTCTTGCATGGGTGATGAATTCTTTTGCGACTACGCTTCCCGAGTTGTACATCGCATCGGTGATCGCCGGTATCGGTGCGGGCGGCGTGTACGGAACCTGCGTCGGCAATGCGCTGAAGCTGTTTCCGGATCGCCGCGGTCTCGCTGCGGGTCTGACGGCGGCGGGCTTTGGCGCTGGTGCGGCCGTCACCGTGGTGCCGATCGCGAATATGATTACCGCGCAGGGCTACGAGCACACGTTCCTGTTCTTCGGCATCTTGCAAGGCGTGTCGATCTTCATCCTCGCGTTGCTGCTGATGAAGCCCCAAGCCCATAAGGGCCCGGCAATCAAGCGCAAGTTCGCGGTAGCCAAGACCGACTACACGCCTGGCCAGATGATCAAGGCGCCGGTGTTCTGGGTCATCTATTTGTGCTTCGTCGCGGTAGCGGCCGGCGGTCTGATGGCGACCGCGCAAATCGGTCCGATCGCGAAGGATTTCGGCATCGCGAAGATTCCGATGACCGTGTTCGGCGCGACGCTGCCGCTGCTCACGATGACGCTGTCGATCGACAACATCTGCAACGGCTTTACGCGTCCGCTGTGCGGCTTCATTTCGGACAAGATCGGCCGTGAAAACACCATGTTCGCGATTTTCATCGGTGAGGGCCTCGCGCTGCTCGGGCTGATGGAATACGGCACGAATCCGTATGCGTTCATGACGTTCGCTGCATTGATCTTCCTGTTCTGGGGCGAGATTTTCTCGATCTTCCCGGCAATCTGTGCGGACACGTTCGGCAGCAAGTTCGCGGCAGCCAACGCGGGCACGCTGTACACCGCGAAGGGCACGGCGTCGCTGCTGGTGCCGATCGCGTCGGTGCTCGCCGCGACGGGCGGCTGGAACCTGGTGTTCATCGTGTCGGCAGTGATCACGATAGCGGCAGGCGTCTCGGCGAAATTCGTGCTTGCGCCGATGCGCGCACGCTGGATCGAAGCGAGCGAGCCGCTGCTGAACGACGCCGGCAAAAGCGGCGCACCGTCGCGATTGAGCACGTGGCCGGAGCAAACCGGCGAGTAGTTCGACAGGGCCAGGCGGCGGACACATGAATGTTTCCTTGCAGCAGCTTAAGGTGTTCGTCGCCGTGGCGCGTCAGCGCAGCTTCACGCGCGCGGCGCGCGAGTTCGATCTGACGCAGTCGGCCGTAAGCCGTTGCGTGCGCGAACTCGAAGAAGCGATCTCGCTGAGACTGTTCGACCGGACCACACGCCAGGTCGAACTGACGCTGGCCGGCGCGAGCCTCGCGCGCCGCATCGGGCAACTGCTCGATGAAATCGATCTGACGCTGCGCGAAGAGCGCGCCGCGCATCACGGCCACACCGGCGTGGTGACGATCGCGAGCAACCCGGTTCTGTCGTCGCGCTGGGTGCCGGAATGCATCGCGCGCTGCGCGGCGCTCTTTCCGGGGCTGACGGTCGAGGTGAAGGATCAGCCGCAAGATGAGGTCCTCGCAAGCATCGAGCAGGGCGACGCCGATTTCGGCATCGTCTCGGACCTCGACATGCAGGACGCTGACACGTTGCTCGCGCAACCTCTTTTCTCCACACCGCTCTACGCGGTTCTGCCGGACACGCACCCGCTCGCGCGCGGCACCACGCTGATGTGGAGCGCGCTCGCCGATAACGCGCTGGTGACGCTCAATGCCGACGCCGGCAGCCGCGCCGCGGTCGAGCGCGCGATGAGCTCGCACCGGGTACACGCACGCCGCATGCAGGAATGCGGGCATGTTGCAGCGGCGATGCGTATCATCGAACTCGGGCTGGCGATCGGCGTATTGCCGATTGGCGCGCACTGGCCAGCACCGACTGCCCGCCTCGTGGCGCGTCCTTTGCTCCCTGAGGTATCGTTCACGACGATGCTCGTGCGGCACCGCAACCGGACGTTGCGGCCCAATGCCGAGGCCGCGTGGTCGCTCTTCTGCGACCGCGGCCGCGCATCCGGCCGTGCCTCCGGGGCGGCGCTTGCTGACGGGTACTCGCCGTCCGGGTCTACGCCGGCCACGCCCGGCGGCGCGGCGCCGCTGCGCACGTCCCGCCGGGCCTGACACTCGTCCTGTCGCGCACAAGAGAACGTTCGCGCTTCACGCTCCTGGCAGACTCGGGGACCTCTCTTTGCAAGGAGTACCACCATGGGCACTGAATCCGACCTTCCACGCCATGATCTGCTGATCAATGGAGAACGTGTGCCGCCGGCGAGCGGCGAATACTCGATCGATATCGACCCGGCCACCGAGCAGCCGATTGCACAGGTTGCACGCGGCAACGCTGCGGACGTCGACGCCGCGGTGCGTGCGGCGCGCGCCGCGCTACCGGTATGGAACGGCATACGCGCGGCCGAACGCGGGCGGATTCTCACGCGCTTCGCGGATCTGCTGCGCGCGAACCAGCAGGAAATTGCCGGCATCGAAAGCCTTGACGGCGGCAAGCCGATTGCGGGCGTTCTGCGCCAGGATATGCCTGCGGCGATCGACACGCTCGCGTACTACGCGGGCTGGTGCGACAAGATCAACGGCCAGGTGGTGCCGGTGCGGCCCGATGCGTTGACGTACACGGTACGTGAGCCGGTCGGCGTGGTTGCCGCCATCGTGCCGTGGAATTTCCCGCTGATGATCGGCATGTGGAAAATCGCGCCGGCGCTCGCATGCGGCTGCACGTTGATCGTAAAGCCCGCTGAGATCACGCCGCTGTCGGCGCTGCGCATCGCCGAACTCGCGCTCGAAGCGGGCGTGCCGCCTGGCGTGTTCAATGTTGTGACGGGCAAGGGCAGTGTGGTGGGCGATGCGCTCGTTGCGCATCCGGGCGTCGACAAGGTGACGTTCACAGGGTCGCCTTCGGTCGGCCGCGGAATTCTGCAGGGCGCGGCGAGCAACTTCAAGCGCGTCACACTCGAGCTCGGCGGCAAGTCGGCCAACGTGATCTTTCCGGACGCGAACCTCGATAACGCAGTGCGCGCGGCGGCATCGGGCGTGTTCTTCAACACGGGCCAGGTATGTTCGGCGGGCTCGCGGATTCTCGCGCATCGCGACGTCTACGACGACGTCGTCGAACGGCTTGCCGCGCGTGCGAAATCGATCAAGGTTGGTGACCCGGCACAGCGCGAAACAACGATGGGGCCGCTTATTTCTGCCGCGCAGATGAAGACCGTGCTCGGTTATGTCGACACCGGCAAGAGCGAAGGCGCATCGCTCGTGACGGGCGGCGCGCGGATCGGCGAGCGTGGCTTCTTCGTCGAGCCGACCGTGTTCGCGAATGTCGAGCACGAAATGCGCATCTCGCAGGAAGAGATCTTCGGACCGGTTGCGAGCGTGATCCGCTTCGACGACGAGGCAGACGCCATTCGCATGGCCAACGGCACGCTGTTTAGCCTCGCGGCCGGCGTATGGAGCGCCGATATCGGCCGCGTGCATCGCGTCGCACACGCGCTGAAAGCGGGTACCGTGTGGATCAATACGTACGGCTATACCGATGTGCGCCTGCCGTGGGGCGGCTCGGGCGATTCAGGGTTCGGGCGCGAACATGGCGATGTCGCGATCGAGAACTTCACCGAGCCTAAATCGATCTGGCTCGCCATCGGTCATTGACCGCGATGGACGGCTGAAAAGAAAAAGGATCGAACGCGGCGCTGAAGTGACCCCCAACGGTTGGATTCATGTCCAACTCCTGGGGGGCACTTCAACGCGCGTTCGATCCTTTTCTGGCGCGGCGGCGGGGCACGCCGCCGGGCAACCGGTCAATCGTTGCGCAGCGCCATCCGCTCGCGCATCTTGACGAGCGCGAGCACGACATCGATGGTCGGCGTCGGCTCGCCGACGAGGCGGCCCATTTCCTGCACGACAGTCAGCAGCGGATCGATTTCCATCGGCCGGCGGTTCTCGAGATCGACGAGCGTCGACGTCTTGTGCGCGCCGACCGCGCCGGCGCCGTCGATGCGTCGCTCGATATCGACACGAAAGCGCACGCCGAGCGGCTCGGCAATGCGTTGGGCTTCGGCCATCATCGTGCGGCACACATGGCGCGTGCCGGGGTCGCTCGCGAGCAGATCGAGCGTGGCGTGCGTGACGGCGCTGATCGGGTTGAAACACAGGTTGCCCCACAGCTTCAACCAGATTTCATCGCGGATGTTGTCGCGAACCGGCGCATCGAAGCCCGCTGCCTGCATCATGTCGTGAAGCGCCTGAATGCGCGGCGTACGCTCGCCGCTCGGCTCGCCGATCGGGAATTTCTTGCCGTATACGTGCTTGATTACGCCGGGCTCGATAATTTCCGCGGCCGGATAGAGCACACAACCGATCGCACGCTCCGGCCCGAGTTTGGTCCATTGCGTGCCGTCCGGATCGACGCTCGACAGACGCGTTCCCGCGAACTTGCCGCCATGCTGATGAAAGTACCAGTACGGGATGCCGTTCACGCCGGTAATCACAGCAGTATGTTTGCCGAGCAGCGGTTGCATCGCGTCGACGACAGCGGGCACCGAGTGCGCCTTGAGCGTAATGAGCACGTAGTCCTGCACGCCCAGTTCGCTCGGGTCGGAGGTGCAGCGCACGCGGGCCGACACCTCTTCGCCGTCCATCAACACACGCACGCCGTGTTCGCGCATGGCGGCAAGATGCGGGCCGCGTGCGACGAAGCTGACGTCCGCTCCGGCGCGCGCCAACTGCACGCCCATCAACCCTCCAATTGCCCCTGCTCCGAATACACAGATCTTCATGATGTTCGTCCCATGACATTGAAAACCCGCTTGCCCGCCGTGCCGGTCTGATGTTCCTGCCGATGCCGACACTCTGCGGTGCGTGCCGCGTGCGCGAAGCGCGCATGCAGCGTCACGCAACCGTAACGAGCGATATTGGGAGCATAGGGGGCGGCATCGATTGAGGACAGTTAAAGTTTCTCGCGAAATTCATTAGTCATTGCTTATGCATGCCTGGCAACGTGGGAATGTATCGCGATGCAACATGGCTTTCACAAGCCCTGTGCTGCCCGGCGTGTTAGCTTTGCGCGCGCCGCACGAGCAGAAAGCTCACGCCGATAGCGCCGAGGAACAGCGCGCAACAGCGGTTGAACCAGCGCCGCACCGCGGTACGCGTCAGCCATTTGCCGAGGTACATACCGGCTCCGGAGTAGAGCGCAATCGCGAGCCACTCGAGGACGAGAAAGCTTGCGCCGAGCACAGCGAACTGCGGCAGCATCGGCCTGGCGATATCGACGAACTGCGGCAAAAACGCGGTGAACACGAGAATCGCCTTCGGGTTGCCCGCTGCGACGAGGCACTCCTGCCGTGCGATACGCAGCAACGACGCATCCTGTCCTTCACTGCGTGTATCGAGCGGCGCGCCATCGCTGCGCCACAGCTGAATGGCGAGCCAGATCAGATAGGCGGCGCCGGCAAGCTTGATCGCAAGAAAAAACATTTCTGACGCGTGCAGCACGACGGCGAGACCGGTAGCCGCCAGCGTCAGCATCAGCGCGAATGCGACGAGGCGGCCCGTGCCGGCGACGAACGCCGTCATAAATCCATGTCGCGCGGCAACGTTGATCGACAACAGATTGTTCGGACCCGGCGCCATGTTGATGGCAAAGCATGCGGGCAGGAAAAAGAGCCAGGCGGTAAAGGACATGATGAGTGTGCGCGTCGATTGACGAGTGAAAAACCGCCTTGCGCGCCATGGCGCGGTGTGCGCGCCGGATTGCACAGGCGTTCCGAATTGTAGCGGCAGCGTAGGCGTTTTCTCGTCGCTTTCGTCTGTGCTGCAATGGTATGAATGTATGCAATAGCTCATACATCTCAGGATTTGTCCTATTTCCGCGGCACTCCTGCACCCCTAAACTGTCCGTTTCCTTTGCCGGGCTGCGCGGCGCGAAGAGGTGGATTCAGATGATGATATTCGCTGGCTGAATGCCGATTCACTTCGTTCGTCGTACGTCGCGCCGCTGCCGTGCGTTTTTCGCACAGCCGCTCACGCCCCGCAGCCTTCCTGTTTCGACTGCGAGATAACCACGTGACGGTACGCCTACGTTTCTCTCTCGCGCATCGGCAGCGCACGTCTTGCAAGACAGCGCGTCCTGCGCCTTTTAAGCCTCATCCGCTATTCGCCGCCGCCGGGCGTACAGCGCTTCTGATCGGCATCGCGGCCAGTTGCGGGTTGCCCGCCGCATCGGGTGCGCCGACGCTTGCCGCGGATCGCGCCCCGTTGCACGCAACGTCCGATACGATCGAGAGCGGCACGCCGCGCATCGAGGCGTTCACTGAATCTTCCAACCCTGCGGAGACACCCCAGCACGATGCGGACGCGTCCGCCGACGCGTCCGCCGACGCGTCCCGGACGCCGTTCGACATGGCCGATTTGCTGTGGGCGAGTCGCGGCAATGTACCCGTCCCGTCGGACACGACGCTGCGCTACGGCGCGCCGATTCTCGCATCGATGTGCGGCGCGGCACCCACACTGTGCGTGCCGGACGAGTATCTCGAAGCGGCGCGCGACGGCTCGCATTCGTCGAGTACGAACGGCACGGCAGATGGCCATGCCGACGGCGAGGCCAATCGCTTCCCACTCGCGGGCGCATCGCCGTGGATGAGCGCCGACTCGGCGGACTACGACCCCCGTTTTATCGCGCGCACGGGCCGCATCGAGAGCACGCTGCACGACGCGCTGACGCAGGCCGACTTGCCGGCCGACATCGTTGCACAAGCCGAGCGTCTCTTCGACGGACGGTTCGGCGCGAAGGCGGCCGCGTTGCCGGGTGACGGCTTTCGCCTCGTGTATGAACGCGGCGACCCAACGGATGCGGTGACCCGCCATCCACGCGTGACGGCCGTCGAAGTGCGGTTTGCCGACCGCACGTACACGGCGCTCTGGTTCGTCGCGCCCGGCAGTGCGCATGGCGAGTACTACACGTTCGACGGCAGTCTGCTGCCGGCCGAACCGTTCGCGATGCCGGTGAATTACGACCGGATCAGTTCGCCGTTCGGCGCACGGATGCACCCGGTGTCGGGCGAGCAGCAAATTCATACTGGAGTCGATCTGACCGCGCCCGTCGGCACGCCGGTGTTGTCGGCGGCGGCCGGGACGGTCGCGTTCGTCGGCGTGAGCAGCGGTTATGGCCGCAATGTCGTGATCGATCACGGCGACGGCTATACGACCTGTTACGCGCATCTTTCCGCATTCGCGCGCGGCCTTCATGCGGGCATGCAGGTCGCGCAAGGGGAGCGCATCGGCTCCGTCGGCCGTAGCGGCGTCGCGACCGGGCCGCACCTGCATTACGAGGTGCGGGTGGCGGATCGGCCGGTCGATCCGCTGACGTTGACCGAACGCGATTTTGCGCCGCCGCTCACGCCGGCGCAGCGTTTTGCGCTTACCCAGGCTGTCAGCACCGCGCACGAGCAGCTGGCGGCGATAGCCGATACCGGCACGCGTGTCGCTTCGGCACGGCCCGCGCCGTTCTTCTGAACGGTATTCGCCGGCAAGGCCTCATGGGCCTGATGCACTGGCGCGCCGGCGCGCCGTGAGCATCGAAATTTCCGTCCTCCTTATAAATCTGCGCTGCGCGCGGCATTCGCCGCCCGGCCGCAGGGGTGTTCGTTCCGCATCGCAGAAGTGCTACGATGCCCTGACGACGATGATGGAGGTGGAAATGGCGACCTATGCTATCGATGCCGTACGCATTAACCCCACGACCGACCGTGTCACCCATGTTCGCTGGGCGCTCGTCAACCCGAAAACGAACGAATGGTTGTCGCCGCACGAGATCGTGGAAGTCGCGGACGTCGTGCATGCCATCCACGCGGGAAATGCCGTCTGGTCGCTGTTCACGCTGGGCGGCATGAAGCTGCTCGGACCGAAGATCAAAACGGTTTCCCACACCGACGGCCGCGACGGTATCGATACCGACATTCCCGACGGCCACGTCGAAAAATTCATGGATGACCTGCCAAGGGTCTGATTCTCCGCTTGCCCGTATTATCGTGGCGCGCAACGAAGCGTTCGCCACACACGCGGAAACCGGCGCCGTTTGCAAAGCACGCGCATTGCGTCGCACAGCCAGGCAAAAAAGAGGCGGCACAACGGTGCGAGCGTTCGAGGAGAGACGCGATGACGCACATGTTCGACGAAGGTCTCGGCCGCCGCGACGCGAACTATGTGCCGCTTACGCCGATCGATTTCATCGCGCGGACCGCGGACATATACGGCGAACGTCCCGCGATGGTTCATGGCGATGTGCGGCGCACCTGGCGAGAAACCTACGAACGCGCGTGCCGTCTTGCAAGCGCGCTCCAACAGGCGGGCATCGGTCGCGGCGACACGGTGGCCGCGCTGCTGCCGAATATTCCGCCGATGCTCGAAGCGCACTTCGGCGTACCGATGGCCGGCGCCGTGCTCAATACGATCAACACGCGCCTCGACATCGCATCGATTCTGTTTATGCTGCGCCATGGCGAAGCGAAGCTGCTGATCGTCGACACCGAATTTGCCGCGCTCGCGCAGCGTGTCGCGCTGGAGTTGCCGGCGCTGCGTATCGTCAGTGTCAGCGATGCGCTGCCCGCCGACCCTCAAGCGTTCGCACGTGCGACCGATTACGAAGCATTCCTGCGCGACGGCGATCCGAGGTTCGCGTGGATGCCGCCCGTTGATGAATGGGATGCGATCGCGCTGAATTACACGTCGGGCACGACCGGAGACCCGAAGGGTGTGGTTTATCACCATCGCGGCGCGTACCTGAATGCGCTGAGCAACATCCTCGAATGGGATATGCCGAAGCATCCGGTGTATCTGTGGACGCTACCGCTTTTTCATTGCAACGGCTGGTGTTTTCCGTGGACCATCGCGGCGCGCGCGGGCGTCAATGTGTGCCTGCGCAAGTTCGATGCGAAGACAGTGTTCGATCTGATCCGCGACGAACGCGTGACGCATTACTGCGGCGCGCCCATCGTGCAGAGCGCGCTCGCGAATGCACCCGCGCAGTGGCGCGAAGGAATCAGGCATCAGGTGTCGACGATGGTGGCCGGCGCGCCGCCGTCGCCCGCGGTGATCGCGCGGATGAAGGAGATCGGTTTCGATCTCACGCACGTGTATGGCTTGACCGAAGTGTATGGGCCGGCGTCGGTGTGCGCGAAACAGCAGGGCTGGGACGCGCTCTGCGAAGACGACCGCGCCCGGATGAATGCGCGGCAGGGCGTGCGGTATCACCTGCAGGCCGCCGCGGCGGTGCTCGATCCGTCGACGCTCGAGCCGGTTCCTCGCGATGGGCAGACGCTCGGCGAAGTGATGTTTCGCGGCAATATCTGCATGAAGGGCTATTTGAAAAACGAGCGCGCGACGGACGAGGCATTTCGCGGCGGCTGGTTTCATACCGGCGATATCGGTGTGCTGATGCCGGACGGCTACTTCCGCATCACAGACAGAAGCAAAGACATCATTATCTCGGGCGGCGAGAATATTTCGAGTATCGAGGTGGAAGATGCGCTGTACCGGCACCCGGCAGTGTCGGTTGCGGCGGTGGTCGCCATGCCGGACCCGAAGTGGGGCGAAGTGCCGTGCGCGTTTGTCGAGCTGAAAGAGGGCGCGCAGGTATCGGCGGACGAAATCGTCGCGCATTGCCGCATATTGCTCGCGGGTTACAAGGTGCCCAAAGCCGTGTTCTTCGGTGAGTTGCCGAAAACCTCGACCGGCAAGATCCAGAAATTCGAACTGCGTGCGCGCGTCAAGTCGGCGCACGCAATCGATACCGCGGAACTCGTCAAAGCCCCGCGCGGTGCGCGGTGAAAATCAGCCGCAAGCCGAGTGCGGCGATTGCCGTGGCGGCGAGCCGGTCGATCGCCTTCTTTGCCTTCACGTAAAACTCGCGCGCATGGCGGCTCGAGAAAAACACGGCGACGACGGTGTACCAGCCGGCTTCGATCGCGAACACCGCGGGCGGCAACACCGCATAACACCATGCCGGCGGATGCTGCGGCAGCAGCGCGGCGAAGATACTGCCGTAGAAAATTGCCGTTTTCGGGTTACTCAGTTGAGTGGACAAGCCGACCCAGAACGAGCGCCGCGCGTCGGCACGAGCACTGGTCTTGATGCCGTCGAACGACAGCGGCGCGGCCGCGCCTCGCCAGATTTTCGACGCGATGTAGATCAGGTACAAACCTCCCGCAATCTTGAGGCTCACATAGAGCCACTCGACCGCCGCGAGCACCGTGTAGAGGCCCAAAAGCGCGATGCCGCTAAAGAACACGCCGCCGAAACCCATGCCGAGCGCGGTGGCCAGACCATCGCGGCGCGACAGGCCGATTGCATTGCGTGCAACGACGAGAAAGCTGGGGCCGGGACTCATGGCACCGATCAAGAGCGCGCCGAGAATGGCGGCGATGGCGGCCTGGGCTGTCATGGCGAGGTTCTCCTGAAGATACGTATCGGGACTTGCACGATAGCACGAGCCGAAATGACAGTCGCCCCAACTCTGTGCGCGAACGTGAAATTCCGTTTGGGCGTGCGAAGAAGCACTGGGCGAAACCGGCGCGCTGCCCGCAGACGTCGAGCCGGTGCGGCTCTCGCCGTTGCGCCGCACGATTGCGGCATATCTGGCGCGCCGTAAAATGAGTGTAGAATCGCAGGCAAATCAGAGAAGCAACCCGCGACGCACCAGGGTTCCATCAGCGAACGCTCGCACCAGCCATGCGGCACATGACTCACACACACGACTCATCTGACGCGAAAGGGCGATCACGGGCGCGCGTTCGCTGTCAGTCAAACGTGTTGGGCATGGCGTGTATTCCTGCATCGTCAGGGCCGCTAGCCGTGTCCATCAGATTCGTATAAGGGCTTCGCTGAATGGGCGAAGCCTTTATGTTTTATAACGCGCGCGGAATTCAATTCCGGCCGAATAAGTCCGGCCGCGATATCGATACTTTATGAAACAGCGAGAGGAACATCGATTGTTCGACGCCGACGGTGAGGCGCGCGAGCGGCTGATCGTCTGGATCAGGCGCCGCATGGACGAGTACGGCATTTCGATCGAAGATCTGGCGGCCGCGCTGACTGAAGATGCGGCCACCCCCAAATACCGCGACGCCTACGGCAACACATGGGACGGCAAGGGCGAGCGCCCCGACTGGCTCACGCGCGCTATCAACGCAGGTCAGGATATCGAGCATTTCCGCTGCTGAGCGAGACGTTTCGCGCGATCGTTGTGCATGCGTGCAGAACCGCATGCACGAAAAAAAAGCCCGCTTATGCGGGCCTTAAAAACTGCTAGGAGTTTCGTTGCGAGATAACTCGCAGCGAGACTGTACATCCGCAATATGAAAGCTGCGTGAATCCCGTTGGGGTGAACGGCGGCGACGCGCGCAAGGCATGCGCGCGGGCTGTCGGCCGCAACCGGGCTGGGTGACGCTTCCGTCCCCTTGCATTCCTGTGCCCCATTTGTGCAGCGTGACACGGGCGAGGCGGAGAAAGGGCGCACGCGAAAAGAGCACAGTTGACTCGCGCTTTCGGCTTGCGCATCGCTACCACCGGATCAACGCCGATCCCCAGGTAAAGCCGGATCCCATTGCCGCCGCGAGCACGAGATCGCCTGCCTTGATGCGGCCGTCATCGACCGCTTCGGCCAGCGCCAGCGGAATGGACGCCGCCGAGGTATTGCCATGGTGGTCGACGGTCAGCACGATTTTTTCTTTCGGCAGATGCAGCTTCTCCCCCAATGTCTCGACAATGCGCTGGTTGGCCTGGTGAGGAACGACCCAGTCCACGTCGTCCTGCGTGAAGCCGTTTGCGGCTAGCGCGTCCTGCGACGCTTGCGCCAGGTTTACCACTGCGTGCAGAAAAACTTCACGCCCGGCCAGGTGCATCTTTCCCGCGCTTTGCGTCGACGACGTTCCGCCGTCGGTGTAGATCTTGTCCTGATGCCGGCCATCCGAATACAGATGAGTCGACAGGATGCCGCCCGGTTCGCCGGCTTCGGCGTGCTCTGCACGCAACACCACCGCGCCGGCGCCGTCGCCAAAGAGCACGCAGCTATTACGGTCGTTCCAGTCGATGATGCGCGACATCGTCTCGGCGCCGATCACCAGTGCGGTGCGTGCCTGCCCGAGGCGCAGCATGTTGTCGGCGACCGCAAGTGCGTATACGAACCCGGAACAGACGGCCTGCACATCGAATGCGATGCCGCGGGTCATGCCGAGTTCAGCCTGCACGCGGGTGGCGGTCGAGGGCAGCGTGCGGTCCGGCGTGCACGTGGCCAGCACAATCAGATCGACGTCGGCGCCCGTCAGGCCGGCGCGTTCCAACGCGGAACCCGCTGCGCGAATGGCGAGATCGGACGTGTTTTCGCCGGCCGCAGCGATGCGTCGCTCCCTGATGCCGGTACGCTGGACGATCCACTCGTCCGACGTGTCGACCATCGCCGCCAGTTCATGGTTCGTCATTCTGCGATCGGGAAGCGCCGAACCGTAGCCGACCACACGCGAGATCCATCCGGCGGCCGCCGTTCGGTTGAAATGCCGTGCAGGCCGTTGGTCGTGAAGACCGATCGCATCCGTCATTTTTGAGTACCCCAGTCGAGCTCGATGAGATGACTACCAGTCGGTAGCGTTGGCAGCGGGTTGCTGCTGCGTCACGCCGTTGCCGGACCTGGTTTCCACAACGGGCCCGAGCCGACCGACAAGATAGTCGGCAAGCGAAGCGAAAGTCGGATAGTCGTATAAAACCGTCTCGTCGACCTTGATGCCCAGTTTCTCTTCGAGGAAAAAGGCCAGTTCCACGGAGTGCAGCGAGTCGAATCCTGCATCGGAGAACGTCTGGTTGAGATCCGCCGGTACTTTCAGATCGCGCGACTCGGTCCACTCGCCGATCCATGACATGATTTTTTCGGCAGTCACGCTGACGCCGTTCGCGGATGAAGTTTCAAGTTCGCTGCTCATAGCGCACTCCGAGGGGTTGAGATAAGTTGAAGTAAAGGTGAAGCCAACGTAGCGAACCACAAACGGCTAAAAGTGAACGATCTTCACGTTTCGACAATCGGCAACGATGCCTTATCGTCGATCCTGGATGTCGTCGCCATCACCAGCGCGCGACCCGATATGACAATCTGCCCGGCCACCTTGCAGACCGTGCTCAATACCACCCGGCGCTTCGCCGGGTCGATTTCCGACACGCTGACCGCGGCGACCACGGTTTCCCCCAGTCTGACCGGTCTGACGAACTTCAGGTCTTGCGACAGATAGATCGAACCCGGCCCGGGAAGCCGGCTGGCGATGGCCGCGGAGATGACGCTCGCGCTCAGCATGCCGTGCACGATCCGGCCGCCGAACTGCGTTGCACGTGCATACTGCTCGTCGAGGTGAACCGGGTTCCTGTCGCCGCACGCGTGGGCAAACAGCAGCACGTCGCGCTCCACAAGCGTCTTGCAATACGTTGCGCTCATCCCGACAAACAGATCTTCGATGTGGTAACCGCCGAACTCGTTCATTCTGGTTCCTATGCTTGCGTCACACGCAGCAGATGCTGATCGTCGTTTGTTTCGCCATTCAAGAAGTGCGCGACGCGCAGAACAGACGGGCTGCGAACGATCGAGTTATGGTCGTCATCGAAGACGTTCACGGTAATCTTCCCTTGGGTCAGCAGGCGCAGATGCTCAGTGACCTGCTCGCTGGACGCCCCGGCATGATTTCGCGCAGCCAGTGCATAGGTAATGCGCGTACGCACCTGCTGCGGCCGGTGCATCGACGCGGCGGCCGCACTTGACGCATGGAGTCGCGCGATATGCGCGAATACGCCGGCATCCGCACGACGGCGCACGTCGGCGAGGTAAAAGTCCTGATCGAGAAGGGCGTCGAAGCGAGCATCCGCCAGCAGCCTGTCGACGAGGCGCGGACCGTCGTCGCCATCGAGTTCGCCGACAATCTGCCTGAGCCGCACAGCGAAGCCGCTTGCGGCAGACGGGCTGTCGATCATCAGCAGCGGCGGCGCAACGATGCCGTCCGACTCCCACTGCGCCGCCATTTCATGTGCAAGCAGGCCGCCGAACGACCATCCGCCGAGCAGATCCGGAACCCGGCCGACCGCGTTGACCAATGCACGTCGGTAGAGCGAAGCCAGTTGCGCGATCGACAGGTACGCCACTTCCCGATCCTGATCCGCGTACGGATGACGGATCGCGACGACGGCAGGATCGCCGGGCCAGATCGCGGCCAGGTCCTGATAACAGAGAACATCCCCGCCGACCGGATGCACGAGTGCGATGACAGGTCCATCTCCGTCGCGCAACGACACCACAAGCGGGCGTTCGTCGATCTCCGTGTGCGCGCCGGCGGGTGGCTCGGCTTGAGCGGATCGATGGAGCACGGAAGGTGCCGCAGCGACACCCGTTTCGCTCGTCGAACGCCATCCCGGCGACGCGAAATAGCCAGCCAGCGACGCTAACGACGCGCCTCTCGCGAGCATCGACATCGGCGGCATTTTTCCGAACGCTTGATGTAGACGCACGCGCAATTCCGTCAACGCGAGCGAGTCCATGCCTTGCTGCACGAGGGGCAACGCGTTTGCGAGCGAGACGTTGTTCGTCGCGACCGACGCAGCGATAGCGCGGATCTGTTCGAGCAGCGCTTGCCTGTCTTCGGCCGCGGAGAAATTCGCTTCTCCGCGTTCAGCCGGATCGATACGCGTCGATGCGTGCGTGACGGCACTGTCGATGTCGGCTATCGCCTGCTGAAGCGCTGCGGTGTTGCGGCCGTGCGTAACCGGCTTGCGATCCGGGAACGGCAGTTCAAACCTCTCGCGATCGAACGGATAAGTGGGGAGGTCCGCGGGCGTGGGCGCATTGCCGTAGAGCTTTCCCCAATCGATGGTGCGTCCCACGCTATAAAGGCGGGCACACGCATGCGCGAAGCCGGTCAATTCGGGCTCTTCGTCGTCGTCCGGCCCGTCGGCCAGCGACGACACCGCACACTGCCAGTCGCCCTCCGCGGCGCGCGCGAGTTTCGAAAGCGCCGCTCCGGGTCCGGCTTCCAGAAACGTGGTATTGCCGTCAGCCGCGGCATGTAACGCGTGATGGAATCTCACCGGTTGCTCGACGAGATCCAACCAGTGCTCCGCGCTCGCGATGCTGCCCGTTGCGAGTTGCCCGGTCAGCGTCGATATGATCGGAATTCGCGCAGGCGCGAACCTCAACGGCTGCAACGCGCTTCGAAACGCGTCGCGCATCGTTTTGAGCATCGGCGAATGCCCGGGCGTATCGTAGGTCTTCAGCAAAGAGACGCGCTTGCCCAGCGCCACCATCGCATTTTCAACCTTGGCCACCGCGTCGCGCGTTCCGCTCACGACGGTCTGCTCGGGTCCGTTGATACCCGCGATAAACAGGTTCGTACCGAATTCGAACTGTGCGGACAGCTCGTCGACGCTGGCGGAAACGGCCAGCATCGCGCCTGCAGGCGTGTGCGAATCGAACAGTCTGCCGCGCGCCTCGACGGCCTTCAGACCGTCGGCGAGCGTCATCACGCCACCGATGACCGCCGCCACATGCTCGCCGAGCGAATGACCGATCAGAAGGTCAGGCATCTGGCCCAACTCGATCCAGGTGCGGGCCAGCGAAAAGCAGACGATGAAGTGCGCGAGCTGGCCAGGATGGTGGCGAACGGACGACGGGTCGCGTCCGTTGACCGCATCCAGCACGTCACGCGCCGTGCTCTCATCGAGTTCCCGGAAGCACGAGTCGGCGAAGCTGCGGAACACCGAATTGCCGGCGTACAGTTGCGCGCCGATACCCGGCTGCCAGGCGCCCTGGCCTGGAAAGAGAAATGCCAGCCGCCGCTTCTTCGGCATGTCGCCCGCGTGCCATTTTCCGGAAGCTTCGGAGGCCAGAAAGTCGTCGATGGCGGCTACGAAATCGTCGTTGCTTGCGCCGACCAGCGCGAGCCGATGATCGAAATGATCGCGTTTGACGCTTGCCGTGTAGCAGATGTCGCGCAACGGCATTGCGTGGTTGCGCAGCATGGCCGCGTACGCGCCTGCGAGTCGCCGTACCGCATTCGGCGATCGCGCCGACAGCGTCAGAACACGTTCACGCATCATGCCCGGGGCGGGGGGCGGCTCGTTCTCATGAGCGGCCAGGACCAGATGCACATTCGTGCCGGTAATGCCAAAGCCGCTGACGCCGACCATCGGGCGCTCGCCCTCGAGCGCCGTGCCATGCCGCGGAATCTCGAGCTGGGCGCCTTCCCAGCGAAACCGCGGATTCGGGTTCGCAAAGTTCACCTGGGGCGGCACATGGCGGTGACGCAGTATCAGGATCGCCTTGATCAGGCTGGCCATTCCCGCGGCGCCCTCGAGGTGTCCGACCTGCGATTTGACAGACCCGACAAGCATCGGACGCTGCCGCTCGACCGGGCGGGTATAGACGTTACGAAGCGCCGACAGCTCGATCGGGTCGCCTAGCGAGGTTCCCGTGCCATGCGCCTCGACATACGACACGGCTTCGGGATGCACGCCGGCCCGTGCGATTGCCCGCCTGATGACCGATTCCTGCGCCGCGCCGTTCGGTGCGGTCAGACCGTTGCTGGCGCCGTCGCTGTTGATGGCCGACCCGGCCAGCACGGCGTCGATGCGGTCGCCTTGCTCGAGTGCGTCATCGAGCCGTTTGATGACGATCGCACCGCCTCCTTCGCCGCGGATGTAACCGTCGGCTGCAGCGTCGAATGGCCGGCAGTGTCCGGTGGGCGACATGGCCTGAAGGCGCGCCACGCCGATGGTTTCCTCCGGTCCGAGAATCAGGTTTACGCCGCCGGCGATCGCGATGTCGCAGTCGCCGGCGCGCAAGCTCTGCGCCGCAAGATGCACGGCCACCAGTGACGACGAGCAGGTGGTGTCGACGAATATCGCGGGCCCGCTGAAGCCCATCACGTGCGCCACCCGCCCGGGCGCCATGGCCCGCAGATTGCCGAGCTTCGAGTAGGTGGTGATGCCGTGCGGGTCGCCGGACCAGATCGTTCTGCGTCCGTAATCGGCCTCGCCGGTGGTCATGAAAAGTCCGACCTGCTTGCCGCGCAGCTGGCTCGGCACCAGACCTGCGTTCTCGAGCGCGGTCCACGTCAGTTCGAGCATCCACCGCTGCTGCGGGTCCATTTCCAGCGCTTCGGCCGCGGACGTGCGAAAGAATTGATGGTCGAAGAAAAAGGGATCGTCGACGTAGCCCGCGACACGCGAATACGTTTTGCCGGGTTCATCCGGGTCCGGCGAATAGAAGGCCGCGATATCGAAACGATCGGAAGGCGTGTCGCAAATCGCCGAACGCCCCGAATTGAGAAACGACCAGTACGCCGCCGCAGTGGAACTTCCACCGGGAAACCGGAACGACATGCCGATGATGGCGAGTTGTCCGGCAGCTGCATTCGCTTGGCTCATATCAGTGTCAACCTCATTCAGCGCCGCTGCGCGGCGTCGCGATCTTCACTGCTGTTCGCCTGCACCAGCACGGCCATATTGCCCGGCAGATGCTGATTCGTGCGCATCTTGGCGTGCGCCTGCGGCAACTGGCTCCACGGAAACACTTCCGACAGACACGGATCGATGCGACCGTCGATCACAAGGCGGTTTGCTTCCGCAGCTTGCTTCAGATTGGCGAAATGGCTGCCCTGGATGCGCTTCTGACGCATCCAGATGTAGCGCGCGTCACATGTGAGGTCGTAACCGCTCGTCGCCGCACAGAAGACCACCATGCCGCCGCGCTTCACGACATAGCAGGAGGCAGCGAACGTATTGCGGCCCGGATGTTCGAACACCATGTCGACGTCGCGCTTTTCGCCGAGCGCTTGCCAGATGGCCTTGCCGAATGTCTTCACGCTATCGATGTATGCGGCGTATCCGGCGCCCGAGTCGACCGGCGGCGGCGCACCCCAGCAGGAAAACTGCGAGCGGTTGATCACCCCTACCGCGCCGAGTCGCTTGACGAATTCCGTTTTCGAATCGTCCGACACCACGGCCACCGGACGCGCGCCGGCCAATGCCGCGAGCTGGATGGCCATCGAGCCGAGGCCGCCTGCCGCGCCCCAGACGAGCACCGATTGCCCCGGTCTCAACCCATGCGGCTCGTGGCCGAACAGCATGCGATAAGCGGTGGCAAGCGTCAGTGTGTAGCAGGCGCTGGCCGACCAGCTCAGGTGTTTCGGACGCGGCATCAATTGCGTTGCCTGGATTCGCGCAAATTGCGCGAACGACCCGTATGAGGTCTCGTAGCCCCAGATGCGTTGCGAAGGCGAGAGCATCGGATCGCCTCCGTTGCACTCTTCGTCCTGGCCGTCGACCTGCGAGCAATGCGCGATCACCTCGTCGCCGACCTTCCACTGCCTGACATGGCTCCCGACCGCCCAGACGATGCCCGATGCGTCCGAGCCGGCGATATGGTACGGATCCTGATGCAGGTCGAGGACCGAGAACGGTTGGCCCAATGCGGCCCACACGCCGTTGTAGTTGACGCCGGCTGCCATGACGAGAATCAGCACCTCATTGGGACCGATGGCCGGCACACTGACGATTTCCCGCGTCAGCGCCGTTTGCGGCTCGCCGTGGTTTTCGCGGCGAATCGTCCACGCATGCATCCTGTCCGGCACCACGCCCAAGGGGATCGGGGCGCCGATTTCAAAAATGTCCGGGCGGCCGCCTCGTGCATCAATGCGAGGTTCCAACAGATCGGTATCCATAACGTTCCTGTTTGAGCCGGTTGCGTCGCGCGATCTTCGCCGGCAACCGAATGAGCGCCCGATAGCGCTGTTTCACCGGACCTGCGTGGCGGCAGTGCCGGGTGCTGTTTCACACGTCACGCGTCAGATGGCCGCCATCCCGCCGTCCACGGATAGCGCGGTAGCCGTAATAAAGGACGATGCATCGCTCGCAAGAAACAGCACGGCTTGCGCGATCTCATCCAGCGTGCCCAGCCTGCCCACCGGATGAAGCGCCTTGATCTGGTCGGTCTGGCGCGTTTCTTCGAGAAAGTTTTCGACCATCGCCGTGGCAACGAAAGCAGGGCAGATCGCATTGACCCTGATGTGCAGCTTCGCGTATTCGAGTGCGGCCGCTTTCGTGAGCCCGATGATTCCCGCTTTGGACGCGTGATACGCGCATCCGCCGAACGCGGACGCGATGACGCCGTATGTCGACGACATGTTCACGATTGCCCCTCCGCCCGCCTTGAGCATCTCGGGAATCTCATGTTTCATCGACAGGAACATTCCCTTCAGGTTGACGTCGTTCACGAAGTTCCACGTCGACTCGTCGGTCTCGGCAACCGGTTTGCCGAACACCTCGACGCCTGCATTGTTGAACGCCACGTCGAGCTTCCCGAACGCATCCACGGTTCGCGCGACCGCGTTCGCACAGTCATCGGCCTTCGAGACGTCTGTCTTGATGAAGATTGCCTCTCCGCCCGCCTGACGGATCTGTTCGACGACACGCTGCCCAGCATCTTGCCGCCGGGCCGCAACGGCGACCTTCGCGCCTTCCGCTGCAAATAGCAAAGCCGTGGTTTCGCCGATTCCAGCGTTGCCCCCGGTGACAAGGGCCACCTTTTCCCGAAGCCTTAACAAAATTGCTCTCCCGTTTATAGTGACAACGATGTTCGACTGAATCCAGCCTCGCTAGTGAAGATGGGGCTTGACCGCTTTGTGCCCGGCACTGGCTGAAATGAGTTACGCCGATTGTATTGGCTGCCGTATTTTTAACAATCGCAGTTCACAAAAATTCATAATTGAATTTGTGTGCGAGATGCTTATCCTGGTTGTGTGAAATGTCCAGGATTCCGATATTGAATAATCACGTTATGCGGGAGCGCGTGCCTGACTGGCGTGAAGTCTCGTTGACCATCGAGGCGCCATGCTGTCGTGTGACAAAAGTTCAGTTTTGACTTCTGGCGATCGGGTAGGATGCCTTTGAGTTCCTTGGGCAGGCGCTTTTCGGGATGACGCCCGGCAAGGGCGTGAGCACCAGAAGCAACCGATGTTGCGCGACACCGCTGGCAAAGTCATTGTGCGCCGGCGTAAAAAACACTGAGTCGCCCACTGAATCCGATCAATTCTATTTGATCGACGTATAGGATTTTTTTAACAGGAAAAATTGTCGAAGCGGAATGTGCATTACTGAAAGTGTTTTTTGGTAATTTACATTTAATTTCCATACCACATCGTCGCTATGCGGACCACTACGGAACTAACCTCGGGCAGAGCCGACATGATCGAACATGACAAATCGCTACACGACGTGGGAATGGCCGTTATCCATGCAATTGGAGATGCCGGTTTCGACAGCCTCAGTTCGGCATTGGATGGCCTCGATCCAGGCTTCAGGCGTCTGCTTGTCGAAGGTGCGTACGCGGGAATTATCGCGAGGCCTAACCTCGCCCTGAAGCACCGCGAACTCATTACCGTTGCCGTGCTGACCACGATGGGCAATGCCGAATCTGCGCTCAAGTATCACGCTGCCGGTATGTTGAACACCGGGTGGAGCGCTGACGAGTTGCTCGAAACGGTGTTGCATACACTTGTGTACGCAGGTGTCCCAACCACCGTGGCCGCCGTCCGGATTGTGTCGAAGGTCTTTTCTGAGCGTGGCATCGAGATCGGGCATGAGATGCGCCCGGCGCCGCGACGCGCTGAACGTTGCGACCCGCATGTCGCATGGCTGGTCACGCGTGAAAGCGAGCGGTCAGGTGCATTGTCCGCGCAAGTGCACGACGACTTCACGAAGCGCGTGTATGCAGCGGCCTGGAGCAGATCCGCATTGAGCCTCAAGGATCGCCAGCTCGCTACGTTGGCGGTTGCGATTGCGCAGGAAAATCAGCCTGATGCCGTCCGGCTGCATCTTGACGCATGCTTGCGGATCGGCTGGACGCGCAGCGAGCTGACGGAGGTCCTGATTCAGCTTACCGGCTATATCGGCTGGCCGCTGATTTTGCCGATCACCCGCATGGCACTGGACGTATTCGAGAGAACCGCAAAAGAGGGCTTGTCCCAAGCCCGGTCAGCGGATGAGCCGACGGAAGAGAAAACCGAAGGGAACACCGAGGAAGCGATTGAAGGGCTGGCCGTTTCGCGCTTATCGGTCAGCGGACAGTTTGCGTTGAGCTTACCGGAGGGACTTGCGCAAATATCCCCCGTTGTCGCTCGCTATCTTGAAGACCTCGGATTAGTCGGGTACGTTTACGAGTCGGCTGAAGAGACGAAGGCCCGGCGGTTGACCGACATAGCCTGTCTGGCATGCGTTGCAAGACAGGCCGATGCAGAAATGTTGTCCGAACATGTGAAAGACGCGCTGTCTTCAGGCGCATCAAAGCGGGAAATCGTCGAAGCTATCCTGAGAGCATTGCCTCACGCCGGCGTGTTTGCGACACGGCATGGGCTGGACATGGCGACAAAGGTGTTCGAGGAAATGGCACACGCGGACCTCCCCGCGTAAAGAGCCGTCCCCGCTTCGAGGAACAGAAAAACGGCCGACGTACCGGGGCCACACCGGCTTGCCGCAGGCCGCGTAACGACGCATTGCCTTCAGGCACGGCGGCATTTGCGCGTATCCTTTGTCCATTGGGGTTTCGCATCGCCGGACGCTACCCGTTCGACCGGCCCGGCATGACCGGGCCGCGCATGACGGGGCATCGTCACGATGAAGGCTGGGCGGCTCCTCGGCAGCCCGCATCAGCGAGGACAGAGTGAATTCAATCGAAGAACAGCTTACGGATGAAGCATCACGCGCGCGCGGCGCGCGCCCGGCAACCTCGCCGTTCAACAGCAGCGCGGCCGTGCTGCAGCGGCTCGAAGCCGATCTGCGGCAGCATGTGCGCGGCGAAGTGCGTTTCGATCAGGGCTCGAAAGCGCTCTATGCCGCCGACGCGTCGAACTATCGGCAAGTGCCGATCGCGGTCGTCGTGCCGCGCGATATCGACGATCTGATCGCGACGCTTGGCGCGTGCCAACGCAACGACGTGCCGTTCCTGCCGCGCGGCGGCGGCACCTCGCAAAGCGGGCAGTGCGTGAACGTCGCGGTGGTTGCGGACGCAAGCAAATTCGTCAACCGTATTGTGTCGGTCGACCCGGCGCAACGCACGGCGATCGTCGAACCCGGGGTGGTCTGCGACACGTTGCGCGACGCGGCCGAGCAGCACGGCCTCACGTTCGCGCCGGACCCTGCCACCCATAGCCGCTGCACGCTCGGTGGCATGATCGGCAACAACTCGTGCGGCGCGCACTCGGTGATGGCCGGCAAGACGGTCGAGAACATCGAGGCGCTCGAAGTGCTGACCTACGATGGCGCGCGCTTCTGGGTCGGCCCGACTTCCGAAGAGGAACTCGCGCGCATCATCGCGGCGGGCGGCCGCCAGGGGGAAATCTATGCAGCGCTCAAGACATTGCGCGACCGGTACGCGGATTTGATTCGCGCAAAATTCCCGCAGATCAAACGCCGCGTGTCCGGCTTCAATCTCGATCAACTGCTGCCTGAAAACGGCTTCAACGTGGCGCGCGCGCTGGTCGGCACCGAAGGCACCTGCGCGGTGACGCTGCAGGCAAAGGTCCGTCTCGTGCATAGCCCGGCGCAGCGCGTGCTGCTGGTCGTCGGCTTCGACAATATTTACGTTGCCGCAGACGCCGTGCCGCATTTCATGCGCTTCAGGCCGATCGCGATCGAAGGCCTCGACCGCGTGATGATTCGCGGCTTGCAGGCGCGCGGGCTGAAGGCGGAGGAAATCGCGCTGCTGCCGCCAGGCGACGCATGGGTGGTGCTCGAATTCGGCGCCGATACGCAGGAAGCGGCGATCGAGGCCGCGCAGGCGGCGGCGCGTTATTTCGAAGCAGGCGAGGCCGGTCCGAATGTGTCGACGAAGCGTGTCGACACGCGCGCGTTGCAGAACAAGGTGTGGTCGATTCGCGAGACCGGTGCGTCCGCGGTCGCGTTGACGATCGAGCCCGGCAGTCCCGACCCGGTGGTCGGCTGGGAGGACGCAGCGGTCGATCCGATGCGCCTTGGCGATTATCTGCGCGCGTTCCAGGCGCTCGTCGACCGTTACGGTTACCAGACCTCGCTGTATGGCCACTTCGGCGACGGCTGCGTGCACGCCCGCATTACCTTCGATCTGCGCACACCCGAAAGCATCGGCACATGGCGCCAGTTCCTGCGCGAAGCGGCGCATCTGGTGGTCGAGTTCGGCGGCTCGCTGTCCGGCGAGCACGGCGACGGCCAGGCCAAGGCCGAATTCCTGCCGGTCATGTACGGCGCGGAACTGATGCAGGCGATGGAACGATTCAAGGCGATCTGGGATCCGGCTCAACGGATGAATCCGGGCAAGGTGGTCCATCCGTACCGCGTCGATGAGAACTTGCGGATGGGACCGGCCTATCGGCCTGTCACGCTGCAAACGAAGCTGACTTTCACGAGCCGCGAAGGCGATGGCTTTCAGCGTGCAGTCGAACGCTGCATCGGCATGGGCAAATGCCGTTCGCTCGAAGGCGGCACGATGTGCCCGAGCTATCGCGCGTCGCGCGAAGAGGCATATTCGACGCGCGGGCGCGCCCATCTGTTCTGGGAGATGCTGCAAGGCGAGACGATCAAGGGCGGCTGGCAAAGCGAGGAAATTCGCGATGCGCTCGATACCTGCCTTGCCTGCAAGGGCTGCAAATCCGATTGTCCGACGCACACCGATATGGCGTCATATAAGGCCGAGTTCCTGTCGCACTACTACGAGACGCATCGCCGTCCGCGACAGGCGCTGTTCATGGGGCGCATCGGCGAATGGGCGCCGCTTGCCGCACGCTTCGCGCCGCTCGCGAACCTGATGACTTCCGCGCCGCTCGTCGGGCCGCTCGGAAAATGGGTGGCGGGCATTGCGCAGGCGCGCAGGCTGCCTGCGTTCGCACGCCGCACGTACCGGCAGATTGCGCGGCAACAACAGCAGTCTGCGACATCGCGCGGCGCGCGTGATGCGCGCGATGCATCGGCAAAGAAGGTGATTCTGTGGGTCGATACGTTCAACGATCATTTCTCTCCGGACATTGCGTCGGCTGCCGCCGACGTACTGACGCGCCTGGGCTTTCAGGTCGTCCTGCCGAAAAAGCGTCTGTGCTGCGGCCGGCCGCTCTATGACTACGGCCTGCTCGATCGCGCGCGCGAACTGCTCGTGAATGTGCTCGACGATCTCGCCGGCGAGATCGCCGCGGGGGTGCCGCTCGTCGGCCTCGAACCGGGTTGCCTGTCGGTATTCAAGGATGAGTTGCTCAAGCAGTTGCCCGACAGCGACGCGGCGCGGCGCCTGTCCGCGCAGACCTTCCTGTTTTCGGATTTTGTCGCGCGTCAGCCGTTCGATTGGCCGGCCCTGGATGCACAGGTGATCGTGCACGGCCACTGTCATCAGAAGGCGCTATTCGGTATGCAAGGCGATACCGCGCTGCTCGAGCGCCTCGGCGTGCAGTGGAAGCTGCTCGATACCGGCTGTTGCGGGATGGCCGGATCGTTCGGCTTCAACGAAGCGCACTATGCGATGTCGGAGAAAATCGGCGAAGACAAGCTGTTTCCGGCAGTGCGCGCCGCGTCTGAACAGACCATCGTGCTGACCAACGGCTTTAGCTGCCGCGAGCAGATCGAGCACGGCACCGGCCGGCAGGCGCTGCATATCGCGCAACTCGCGCAGCGGGCGCTGGTGGGGGCGTCGCGCGACGGTGCTGTGCGGGGCGCCGCCGGCGCCGGCGAAGCAGGCACGAACGAAGCGGGCACGGGTGGCGCACGGCGCGAGGCCGGTTCTGCCGCTGTGTCTCACTGAACCGCGGTATAGCGGGGCGCCGCAGGTCTACTTTTTAGCCGGCGTCTCGGCGGGCGGCTGCACGAGATCGGCGCCGGTCGCCATCCACAGCACTTCGGCGTCTTCTTCGCTCGTCGATACGGCCGCGTGGCCCGTGCGGCTATCGAAGTAGAGGCTGTCGCCGGCATTCAGATGGGTCGGCGCGTACAGCTCGGAATACAGGCACACACTGCCGCTGATCACGTACAGAAACTCTTCGCCCGCGTGGCGGCCCCAGTCGTCGAATGCATCGAGCGTATGGGCGGAAATGCGGATCCGGAACGGCAGCATGGCCTTGTGCGCGAGGTCGGTCGCGAGCAGTTCCATCTGGTAGCCGCGATACGCGTGACGTTCGCCGGCATCCTTGCGCGTGAGCGCGCGTCGGCCGCCCGCGGTCAGCTTCGTGGTCGCGCCGAACAGGTCGGCGAGGTCGATCTGCAGCCCGAGCACGATTTTTTGCAACACGTCGAAAGTCGGCGACATCAGGCCGTTTTCCACTTTCGACAGCGTCGAGCGCGACACGCCGCACAGGCGGCTCGCATTTTCCAGCGTCAGCTCGAGCGCGATCCGGGCAGCGCGCACGCGCCGGCCGAGGTCGGTCGTCGCTGACTCGGCGGGTTTGGCTGACGTGGTATCCATGGTCTGGCGTAGCGGAAAGACGGTTCGCGGCGTGCGCGCTTGCGGGTTTTTCGCGCGACCGGTTGTTTCCGATCATAACATCCTGCCGGCGTGCAACCGACGACGCTTCAGCACAAACCGCGAGACGGCCGATGCGATAGCGTTTCTCATCGGAAATTCGTGCGCGTCGACCGCTATCCGCATGCCGTCGCGCACCGGGGTCGCAAGAGGGCAGCCTGCACGCACTCCGGCGAGCCGCCCTATCAACAGGCGGCGAGCGCCACTATTCCGCAGGATTGTCCCAAACAGGCAAGAAGGTTCGCCAAAACGCGCGCGCCTTCGCGACTGGACAGAATACGCCTGGTCGATGGGCTAAAAATGCACCTAAGCGAGTCGGGTGCCGAAACCTGGCGGGGCCGTTCACCCAACTCGCTTCACGTGCAATCAGTAGGGATGGGCGGCGGCAAGCGCCTCACTCATCCTCGGAGCCGGGCTTGCTGCGGGCCGCGTCCTGACGAGGTCGAAAACGTAGCCGATCGAATAGACGGTTTTGAGCTGGAGGTTGCTGTGTTCACCGAGCGACAGTTTGCTGCGGAGCTTGTAAATATGCTGCTCGATGGACCGGCTGGCGATCACCGCCTCCTTGCCCCACACCGCGCGGGCAATCTGTTCGCGCGTGAGCAGCGTGCCCGCGTTGGCGAACAGCAGCCACGCGAGAGTCAGCTCGCGCGCGGTCAGCTTGATGTGCTGGCCGTTTACGCTGATCGCGCTGGTCGAGCGGTCGATCGTGTATTCGCCGAGCGAAATGCGGCTGTCGGAGTTCGCGCCGCCGCCGCTCTTCGCAATCGTGCGGCGCGCACGCGCCAGCACTTCCTTCGCGCAAGGCGAGCCGACCGCGATTTCATCGACGCCCGCGTCGAGCGCTTCGATGATGCTGTCCGAGTCCCACGCCTGCCCGATCATCATCACCGGCAGGTCGCGGCGGAAGTGGCACGCGCGCCACGACAGCACGCCGCGGCCGGCCGCGCAACTGCGGCCCGAGTCGAACAGCACGAGCGCGGTGTCATGGCGCTCGAGGAAGCGGATCAGCGGAAGCTCGCTCGTAAAGCGGATGCAACGGTAATTGCCGTCCTCTTCGAATGCCTTGTCGATCTCGCGAAACAGATGGTCGTTTTGTGTGTAAAAGGCAATCTGCATGATTTCTCCGTAACGGTCGCCGCGCTTCGCGTGGAAGCGCAATCCACCCCGGCAGGTCAGGTCTTGAGTCGTTTGGTCACGAGCAACATCGCGTCGTGCCCTGCTCAACACAACACGCGATAGCGGGGGCGTATTCCCACTTCGCATCTGAAACCCGCACATCAGATCGCTCCACTTGCCGATTCGCCAGCGGGACCGAAAGACATTCGGCTGGCGTATAGGAAATGAAAGGGAGTACTGGAAAGCGAAGCGCGGATGGCCGGCAAATCTCAACAATGCTCAAGTTCATTTAACGTGCCGGATTATTGAGAATCCTGGCCAACGGTTTGGCTACATTGGGTTCCGTTGCTGTGTTCGGGTTTGTCCTGAGCACTTCGGACGCTTGCCGCGTCTGCATCGGATCGCCAACGGAGCCCGCCATGCTTGCCACTTTCTACTTTCCCTACGTCTCGATGTTGACGTCGACGTCGATTCCGCCCGCGTTGACCGAACTGATTTCCGAGGGTCGGATTCAGGCCGCCGCCGCCCAGGCGTCGCGCCACGCCGATACCTGCGATCCCGATCTGTTACCGGGCTTGCTGCAATTGCACGGCGATCTGCAAATGGCGGTCGGGATGGACGTCGACGCCGAAGAGTCGTACCGCGAAGCGCAGAAACTGATGCGCGCATCGAAGGAACAGGTTCGCTTCGCATCGTGCCGCAACGCCGGCTGGCAGGCGCTGTTCCGCTGCCGCTACGGCACCGCGATGTCGTGCTTCATGCGTCTCGTCGACCAGCCGGGCAGCGACTTGCCGCTGCGTCTGGAAGGCTACTTCGGCATGTTCGGCGTGCTGTTCGGCCTCGGCCGCCTGCGCGACGCGGATGGCGTGCTCGACGCGCTCGACGATCTGATCGACGATTCGATGACGACGCTCACGAACGCACGCGGTTGGCGCGAGCTGCTGACCGCGGTGCGTTTCGACGTCGCGACGCAAAGCGAATTGCGCTCGCACCCGGAACTGAGCGATCACGTTTACTGGCAATCGAACCTTGCCGGCGAAGGCACGCCGCGTATCGCGCCGATGCAGGGCACGACGCCGCGCGTGAGCACGTACACCGTGCAGACGCCGCTGCTGCGCGCGCGCACCGACTACCTGAAACAGCTGATGCAGCTTGCCAACGGCCAGCGCGACGTCGGCCATGTGCTCGGCGCGCACGCGGACTGGGCCGGCAAGCAGGGTATCGCGAGCTACCAGGGCGCGGTGCGCATCGAGATCGTGCTCGCGAGCCTCGCGGGCGGCGCGCCGGCGCTCGCCGAGTCGATTCTCACGCTGCTCAACGCGGAAGTGCGGATGCCGCAAAGCCATCGCCAGCTCGAATATCTGTATTGTTTTGCGAAGCTGCGTCATCAGCAGGAGCGCAACGCGGAATCGCTGCGCGTCTATACGCGCTATGCGTTGACGGCGATGCGCTGCATTCGCGACGAAGCGGGCGCGCTCGCGCGCTACGCGCAGCGCACGGTGCGTGTGCCGGAGCAACTGGACGATATCGGCGCACGGCTGCCGGCGCGTTATCGCCGCGCGTACCGGTATCTGGTCGACAACCTCGACCGCAAGGATCTGTCGATTCGCGAGATCGCCGGCGAAATCGGCGTGACCGAGCGTGCGCTGCAAAGCGCGTTCAAGAGCAGCCTTGGCTCGACGCCGAGCGAAATCGTGCGCCGGTTGCGCATGGAGCGCATTCGCGCCGAGCTGCAGACCTCCGACGGCGCGCACGAGAACGGCATTCTCGCGACGGCGAACAAGTGGGGCGTCAGCAACCGCTCGACGCTCGTCAACAGCTACCGCCGTGAGTTCAACGAAGCGCCTTCCGATACGCTGAACCGCTAGGCCTCGATTCGCTGCAACGGTTGTTCCCGTGGTGATGGCGCGCAAGCGCCATCACCTTCTTTTTTGGCCGTCGTGTGAATGATGGCGGCCGCAGATCGCGGCGCCGCATCTGCTGCTCATATTTGAACGCGCTCTGCTGCTTGAGTGAAAAAATGCGCGAACGGTATGGTGAAGGGTGATACCGCTCCGTCCGGAGCATTGATCCTGGAGGCAGCAGATGAGCACGCTTTACCTGGGCGACACCGTGCCCGATTTCGAGCAGGACACCTCGATTGGCCGGATTCGTTTCTTCGATTGGGCCGGCGATTCATGGGTGGTGCTGTTTTCGCACCCGGCCGATTTCACGCCGGTTTGCACGACCGAGCTTGGCCTGACCGGCAAGCTGCAACCGGAGTTTGAAAAGCGCAATGTAAAGGCGATCGCGATTTCGGTCGACGATGCGGCTTCGCACCGCTCATGGATTGCCGATATTGAAGACACGCAGAAGACGGTGGTGGGTTTTCCGATCATCGCCGACAAAGACAAGACCGTTGCCGGGCTGTTCGACATGATTCACCCGAAGCAGTCGGGTACGGCCACCGTGCGTGCCGTTTTCATCATCGACCCGCAGCGCAAACTGCGTTTGACGCTGACCTATCCGATGAGTATCGGCCGCAACTTCGACGAGATTCTGCGTGTGATCGACGCATTGCAACTGAGCGACGCGCATGGCGTTGCGACGCCCGGCAACTGGCGTGCAGGCGACGACGTGATCATTCCGCTGTCGGTTCAGGACGAAGAGGAAATCCGGCGGCGTTTTCCGAAGGGGTATCGTGCGGAGCGTCCGTATTTGCGCTTTACGCCGCAACCGGACAAATAACCGCCGGTGCGGCCACCGGCGATTCAATGCGGCCGCTTCATGCAGCGCCCGGCGTGGGCGTTGCATGAAGCGCGTTGCAGCAGGTTGAAGTGCGAAATAAGTTGAAGGTCGCGTCGGCTAGCCGATCGTACCGTGTCCGATGGACGCGGAATTGGCCTTGCCGAATAGCTGATCGACGCCTTGCCCGGAAATCTGCTTGCCGATCGCCGTCAGGTCCATGTTTTTATTGTCGCCGCCGACCAGCGCGTAATGCAGTTCGTCCTGGCGCCACGTCACCACATGCATATCGGACACCTTTGAAGCGGCGACTGCCTGGTCGGGGCGCACGTCCTTCATCACACACAGTGCGACCGGCGGGCCTTCGGCCGGCAGGTACTCGATCTGCACGAGCGGCTTGCCCTGGAAGCGCAGACGCGTCACGCGCTTGAATGTGAGTCCCGCCGAGCTCAGATCGGGCACGCGCAACGATAGTTTGTCGTCTTGACGGATTTGCGCGACCGTCTGCGCCGACCCTTCGGTATCGACCGGCGTGAACGCGACCGTCTCGCGCGTGAATAGCTTCTGGTAGTCGACCACCGCGCGAATCCACGGCGACGGAGCGTCGTTCGACGCCGTCGCGAATGCGCCGCCTTGCCCTGGGCTCAGGCCCGGTGCGAGACGCAATACCGCGCCGAAGCAGAATGCACCGGCGACAAACGCGACCGCGAGCCACGCAGGCGCGATGCGCAGGCGCGAACGCACCGGCGCGGACGGCGGCATCTGCGCGTCGTGTTCGATATGCGCGTCGTTCGCGCTGCGGTCAGCGGACGGTGCAGCGGCGGGAGCCGCATGCGCGCGCGTCAGCGCTTCGATTTTTTTCGTTAAGCTTTCAGGGACGGGGGGCAGCTTCTGGTCGGCGAACGCCTCGTCATAGGGTAGGCGCGACGCTGAGAAAAGCGCGACACGCTCCGCTGCTTCGGGTGACGTCGCAAGCTCTTTCTCGATTTCCTGGCGTTCGTTGGGCGATAAATCACCGTCGACATACGCCATCAATAGCATGTCGTCCAATTTCATGAAACTTCGCCCTTACTTTTTACCGTGTTCTTCATTTTCTGGCCTTCTCGCACGCCGAAATGCGCGCCTATGGCCTGGCGGGCCCTCGACAAACGGCTCATGACCGTTCCGACGGGCACCTCGAGGACTTCCGCAGCCTCGCTATAGCTCAGGCCTTCCACCGCTACCAAAAGCATAACGACGCGTTGTGCTTCCGGCAAGCGTGCGACAGCATCGATGACCTGTCCGTTCATCACATGATCTTCAGGCGAACGCGCGGCTGGATCGGCGACGGTTTCGAGCAGCGCATCGTCCCATTGCATGCTGGAACGGCTACGCACGCTACGTGCCCGCAATTCGTTGATCCAGGTCGAATGCACGATCGAAAACATCCAGCTAAGCGGCGCCGTGCCGGGCCGTAGCTGGTGAGCACGCTCGAGAGCGCGCACGCATGCGCGCTGTACGAGATCTTCCGCATCGTGCTGATCACCGGTGATGCGCAGCGCGAATGCCCACAGGCGCGGCAGCATGCCCGGCAGGAGGCTGGGTAAGTCTGCGTCGGTCATCGACGGAGTTCCTCGTTTGTCCCTTGTAGTAATCGAAGCGCGTCGTCCAAGGCGACGCTTGATGCGACCGCGCGCCGGAGCACACGATAACGTACGAGTTTAACTTCTCGTAATAAAGTCTGCTGAGCATTGCTTGTTCTGAGGCTAACGTTTGCTTGCGTAACGAACTTCTTCCGACATGCGGCGGTAAAACGATTCCATATAGGTGGCCGCACGGGCGGACAGGAGCGGGTCCCCGGACGGTTCAATGCCCGCCGGCAAAATCAGCGGATCGAAATCGATATTGCGGCAACGCCCATCGATCTGCGCCTGCGCACTCTCGACCACCAGCGTGCCGGCATCGACGCGCAGGCGATCGGGCGTTTGCACCCACAGTTGCGTCGAATCGTCGATCGCGTCGCCGGGCCGCGCGACTGCGAGTATCAGATGCCAGCGCAACGGACCCTGCCGAAGCGTGTTGACGAGCCGGTGCGCGAGAAAATCCGGATCGCGTCGCTGTGCCGCGGCAACGGGCTCATAGGCCACCTCGGGCACCATGCTCCAGCGCACGTATTGCGAAGTACCGTCCGCCTTCACGAAGCGAAACGCACTGACGCCGTAGTACGTCGCGTTGTCGAAGCCCGACGACGCCGGATGCGTTCGCGTCCACGCGCGAAAGGCGCGCGCCTCCGGATGCTGCGCCTCGAACTCGGCGACGCGCGCCGGGTCCGGTTTACCGGTTCCTTTGTCCTCGCGTTGCGCTGCGAGTTCCGCGACGAACTCGTCCGGCGTCCTGACCGAAAAGATCGGCACCGAATTCATTGCGGTTCGCCACTCTTCGCCGTCCGGCACCGCGAAGCGAAGCGCAAGACTGCGCAATCGCGATTCGCCGTCCGCGACGGACGGATTCGTGCCGGGCACCGAGAAGCGTCCGACGATCGGCACCACGCCCGGCGCAAATACGCGGGCACGCGAAAGTGCGGCGCCTGCGCCGTTGCTGTCGAAGTGCCCGGCAATGCAGATACCTTTCGCGTGATTGCGGCGAAAACCCGGGTGCGGGCCGGTGGTCGCCTCGAACGCGTTGACGACGCGCGTGGCGGAAAGCGGCGCGCGATGCACGGGCCAACCGACCCAGCCCGCTGAAAAAGCATATGCGAACGAAATCCCGCCGATCGCGACGACGATGATCGCGTAGCGCAGCAGAAGCGATGGAGAGGCCCATCCTGCGCTCGACGCGCCGCGCAGCACTTGGTTCAGGTACTCGAGCGTTTTCGCCATCAATAATTTCCAGCCTGGCCCGGCCTTCAGCGCCTTGAGTGGCCCGTCGTCAATTCGTGCGGGAATGCTCGAGGCGACCTTCAGACGCTTACGCGCGCCAATGAAGCGGATAAGCGTCGGTAAGCGCAATCAAGCGGGCCAGTATAGCCGAGCGCCGCCTTTACTGCAGCCGCGTCAGCGCATTTCAATTAGGGCTGGAATTGCGGCGGACGAATGTGATGGATGGCGAATGAATCAGGTCATTAAGGATGCTCAGGCGCTTTTGAATTTCACGCGCGGCGCGTTCGCTTTTGGCTGGCCTTGTTTAGCGATATGGTCGCGCGTGTTTAGTTGCCGCGGCTTCGCGCCGCGCAGCGATTTTTATTCGCTGAAGAAAAGTCGCGCGAGTTCCGCGCCCGGGTCTGCAGCACGCATGAAAGCCTCGCCGACGAGGAACGTGTCGACGCCCGCGCCGCGCATCCGGTCGACGTCGGCGGGGCGCAGAATGCCCGACTCGGTGACGACGATGCGGTCGTCCGGAATGTCGCGCAGCATGCCGAGCGTTGTGTCGAGCGTCACTTCGAACGTGCGCAGATTGCGATTGTTGATGCCGACAAGCGGTGTCTTGAGCGTCAGCGCGACGTCGAGCTCTTCGCGCGAGTGCACTTCGACGAGCACGGCCATGTTCAGCGAATGGGCAAGCGCTTCGAAATCGCGCATCTGCGCGGGTTCGAGCGCCGCGGCGATCAGCAGGATGCAGTCGGCGCCCATCGCGCGCGCTTCGTGAAGCTGATACGCGTCGACCATGAAGTCCTTGCGCAGCACGGGCAGTTCGCATGCGTTGCGCGCGGCGGTGAGATCGGCGGCGGAGCCCTGAAAGAACGTGTTGTCGGTCAACACCGACATGCATGCGGCGCCATGCCGCTGATACGACGCGGAAATCTGCGCCGGTTCGAACGGATCGCGAATCAGCCCCTTTGACGGGCTCGCTTTCTTCGCCTCCGCGATCACCGCGGGCAAGCCGCTCGCGTGTTTTGCGCGCAGTGCGCCGACGAAATCGCGCACCGGCTGCGCCGCGCCGTCGCGCTGCAGGACTTCGATCGGCTTCGTTTGCCGGCTCGCGGCGATTTCCTCGCGCTTGACAGCGATGATTCTGGTCAGAACATCGGACATGGTGGACTCGTTGGCTTCAAGGTAAATCGTGAACTGGCCGTCGATTCATTCGGTCGGCGCCCTGAGTGTCTGAACAGCCGTCGCGCACCCGATATTCCGATGGAATTCGCTTACTGACCGCTTCTTCTCGTATTGCGTACTCCGTTTCGCGTGACGCGAAAGGAGACGCTCATTCATCCGCGCCATGCGCGGCCGCAATGGAATGGCGCGACACATCGACGCGATTCGTCAGAATAATATGTCAGGAGCCGCTAAACCAGTTGTAGCCCTGGTCTTCCCAATAGCCGCCCGGATACTCGTTGGTCACGAAAATGGCCGCGATATGCTTCGGGTTCTTGAAGCCGAGCTTGGTCGGCACCCGTAGCTTGAGCGGGTAGCCGTATTTGGGCGGCAGCGGCGCGTTGCCGAAGTCGAGCGTGAGCAATGTCTGCGGATGCAGCGCGGTGGCCATGTCGAGGCTCGTGTAGTAATGGTCCGCACACTTGAAGCCGACGTAGCGCGCCGACGTGTCCGCGCCGATCCGTTGCAGAAACGTGCGAAACGGCACGCCGCGCCATTCGCCGATCGCGCTCCAGCCTTCGATGCAGATATGCCGCGTGATCTGCGACGTTTGCGGCAGCGTGCGCAGCCGCGCGAGATTCCAGTCGCTCCTGTCGGCCACCAGACCGGAAATTTCGAGCGCGTAGTCGGAGCCGTCGATATCCGGCACGTTGTACTCGGGGTAGTACGCGTTGAACGGAAACGGCTTCGTGATCTGGCTGGCCGCATAGGTCGGCGCGAGCCGGTTCGGGTTGAAGAGCCAGCCCTGCACGCGGTCGTTCCAGCGGGACATCGCCCACAACACCTTGTCGACCGAATCGCCGTCCTGCATGTTGCAGCCGGACAGCATCGCCAGCGCGCCGAGCGAGAGCGACGAGCGCAGAAAGAGGCGCCGCTGCACGCGCTCGAGTTGCGGCTTGTGCTCGGCGAGCACGATGCGCTCACGCTGCGATTGCGCACGCGAATCGCGCAAGGCGTGACCGGTATCGGCCGGGTTGATCGGTTTGCGCGGATGACTCATGCGTCGGCGGCTCCTTCGTGAACGACGCGCCGCGCGCGGCCGGTGATCATCGACGGCAGCGTGCGCGGGACAAGAATGACGAGTGCGAGATGCACGACGACGAAACCGACTACGCCCGCCATTGCCGCGAAATGCACGCGGCGCGCGAAGTCGTAGCCGCCGAACAGATTGACCAGCCAGTCGAATTGCACGGGTTTCCAGATCGACAGGCCTGATGCGACAAGCAGCACGCCGAGCAGCAGCACGACCACATAGAGCAGCCGCTGCACCGCGTTGTACACGCCGGTTTCATGAGGCAGGCGAAAGGTCAGCGCGAGGCGGACGTCGCGCACCACGTCGCGTGGACGGAGCGGCAGGAAATGCTGGCGGAAATGCCGCGTCGCGAATCCGTGCGCCACATAGATGAGGCCGTTTCCGACGAGCAGCCACATCGCCGCGAAATGCCACGCGAGCGAGCCCCCGAGCCAGCCGCCGACGGTCGCCCACACCGGAAAACTGAACGGAAAGAGCGGCGACGCGTTGTAGATCGCCCAGCCGCTCATCACCATGCAGACCATCGCGAACGCGTTGATCCAGTGCGTGATGCGCACGACGAGCGAATGCACGACGATGCGCGGCGCGCGCGTGCGGTTCGACTCTTTTGCTGCCATCGCATGTACCCGCTTCGAAACGAAATGAAGAAAAGGCGAAGCCGGCGGCCGTTCCCACAGCGGGTCCGGCGGCCGGCGTTTCTGCTGCTGTGTCGCCGCGGTGATGTCCCTGCAGTCATGTTCCTGCAGTTGCGTACCCGCGGCTGCGTATCAGCGGTTGAGCACCGCTGTCGCGACGCGATTTACATCGGCGGCGTGACGCCGTTCTTGCCGGCGGAAATGAAATTGGCTGTCAGCGATCCGTCAGCTTCGTTGTGCGCAAACAGCACGACCTTCGCGCCGGGCACCAGCAGCGACGCGTCGCCCGGTTCGAGATCGACGATAGGCACATCCTCCGGCACGAAGATCTTCTTCTCGCCGCCCTTGTACTTGACGGTGATCGTGCGGCCGTCGCTGACCACGACGTTGCCGACCGTGCCGTTCGTCATCGAGCTGTTCGGGCCGAGGTCCCACGGACGATGGCCATCGCCGCTGCCGCGCATGCTTTCGGGGAAGACGTGCACCTCGAGCGCCTTCAGCGTGCCGTTCGCCTGCGGCACGGCGGCCGTGCCGATATAGCTGTTCGACTTGATCTCGGTGATCTTCGCGATCGTGACTGCGCGGATCGGCGTGTTCGGCGCGACCTTCACATCGAGATCCTTACCGTCGCGCGTATGCACTTTCAGGTCATTGCCTGCGAACGACGTAATCGTGCCGCGTACGCCGGTCGGCTGGGCATTCTGCGCATACGCGGCGGTGCCGGCGGCGAGCAGTGCACCGGCCATCAGCGCCGGCGTGACGAGACTGCGCATGAAACCGCGAGGAACGAGCTTCATCTGTTGCCTTATCAGTGGTTGAGGATTTTTCGAGCGTAATGGCCGGATTCGCTCGCGAGGGTGACCGCCGGATGACAAAAACGTCATGAACGTGATGAAAGCCGGGCATAGAATCGCGGAAGGCAAATCAATGACAGCAAGCAATATGGGCATTCTCGTGATCGAAGACGATCCGAAGACCGGCGACTACCTGAAGAAAGGGTTGCGCGAGAGCGGCTACGCGGTCGATCTCGCGCGCACCGGCACCGATGGCCTGCATATGGCGCTCGAGCAGGCATACGACCTGGTCGTGCTGGACGTGATGCTGCCGGGCATCGACGGCTGGGAGATCATGCGTTCGCTACGCGCGAAGCGCGACGTGCGCGTCATTTTTCTGACTGCGCGCGACCATGTCAGCGACCGCATTCACGGACTCGAACTCGGTGCGGACGACTATCTGGTCAAGCCGTTTTCGTTTACCGAACTGGTGCTGCGCATCCGCACGCTGCTGCGGCGCGGGGTGATCCGCGAGCGCGATGTGTTCGAGGTGGCGGACCTGAAGCTCGACGTGCTGCGCCGCAAGGCGACCCGCGAAGGCGTCGAGATTCCGCTGACGAACAAGGAATTCATGCTGCTGCATCTGCTCGTGCGCCGTCAGGGCGAGGCGCTGTCGCGCTCGCAGATCGCATCGGAAGTGTGGGACATGAACTTCGACAGCGACACCAACGTCGTCGATGTCGCGGTGAAGCGGCTGCGCGCGAAAATCGACCATCCGTTTGAAAAGAAGCTGATTCATACGGTGCGCAGCATCGGCTATACGCTTGACGACGGTTCATGAGATTCTGGACAGCACGCTCGCTGACCGTCCGCACGACGGTCTTTTTCGCGTTGATCGCGTGCACGGTGATCGCCGCGCTCGGCGCGTATTTCTACCATTCTGAGCGCATCGCGCTCGAGCATCGCGCGGACATCGCACTGATGAGCCGTGCCGAGCACTTCAGCCGGCTCGCGCGGCAGATGTACACCGTCAACGAATTGAAAGCACGGCCGCTCCTGTTCGAATCGATGCTCGGCGCCGAGCAGGACGTGCTGATTTTCAAGCGGCCGGGCGAGCCGCCGTTTATCGACGTCAATCCGCAGCGCGTACCGGTGCCCGAGCTTGGCGATAATCGCGCGCACGAACCGCAGCGCTCCGATATCACCGAGACGTCGCTGCCGGATGGCGTGCGCATGCACTGGACGTACGCCACGACGATCGCGCGCGAGGATGGCCAGCCGGTCACGGTGATCGCGGGGCATCCGCTCGCCAGCGAGGCACGCGTGCTTGCCGAATACCGCGCGCGGATCATTCTGGCCACGCTTGCCGGCGCGCTGGCCGCGACACTGCTTGCGTACGGCGTGCTGCGACGCGGCTTTCGCCCGGTGCATGAAATTGCGGAGCGCGCCGCGCAGGTCAGTCCGACGAGTCTGTCGGTGCGCCTCGATAGCCGTCGGGCGCCGGCCGAATTGCGGCAGCTCGCCGACGCTTTCAATGCGATGCTCGATCGTCTTGCCGAAGGCTACCAGCGCCTGTCGCAGTTCTCCGCCGATCTCGCCCATGAAATTCGCACGCCGGTCAATGTGCTGATCGGCCAGACGCAGGTGACGCTCGCGCAAACGCGCGATGTCGACGAGTATCAGCAGACGCTCGAATCGAATCTCGAAGAGCTGAACCGGTTGAGCCATCTTGCGGAAAACATGCTGTTTCTCGCACGCGTGGATCACGCGGCGCTCGCGATCGACCGCGAGCCGGTCGCCCTGGCCGACGAGCTCAACAAGATTGCCGAGTACTTCGAAGGGATTGCCGACGAGCGCGGCATGCGCTTCGATGTCGACGCGCGAGGCGCGCTGTGGGCGAACCCGATGCTGTGCCGGCGTGCGATCAACAATCTGGTCGTCAATGCGGTGCGCTACGGCGCGAGCGATACGGTGGTGCGGCTCAAAGGCGAAGAGAACGAGCGCGGCTCGATGGTCGTCGTCGAGAATGAAGGGCACATTCCTGCCGATCTGATGGCGCGTCTGTTCGACCGCTTTTATCGCGCGGATGCCGCGCGCAGCCGCTTTACCGAATCGAGCGGACTCGGGCTCGCCATCGTCAAGGCGATCATGAGTCTGCATGGCGGCACGGCGTTGGTGTCGTGTCCGGTACCGACTGTCGTACGCTTCGAGCTGCACTTTCCGCACCGCTGATCGCAGCGGCTCGCGTTGCCGTAATTTCCAATAAGAAACATTTCTGTGCACGCGGACGGCATGCGCGCCCGGCTCCGGGCCGTGCTCCGCTAATACTCGGGAAAACCCTTTATTTTGCCGATTTAAAGGGTACTAATCTGCGCCACTCCCGCGTTCTGTCATCGACCTTGCCGCGCTAAAACCCGGCGTGTATAGTCTGCGAACCGTCTTTTGTTTCGTATTGGAAATTAAAAGGGAGCCAAGATGAACGCCTCGACCATCCTCGCCGAACTCGGCATTGCCGACGCGGTGCAAGCAGGCGACATCGCCGTCCATTCGCCGATCACGGGCGAGTTGATCGGCCGCGTGCCGAATTGCCCGGCGGCGCACACCGAGGCGGCGCTCGCCGCCGCGCAGGAGGCGTTCGCCGTCTGGCGCAACGTGCCTGCGCCGCGGCGCGGCGAGCTCGTGCGTCTGCTCGGCAACCGTCTGCGCGAGAAAAAGCAGGCGCTTGGCAGCCTCGTTTCGCTCGAAACCGGCAAGATCCTGCAGGAAGGGCTCGGCGAAGTGCAGGAGATGATCGACATCTGCGACTTCGCGGTCGGCCTGTCGCGACAACTGTATGGCCTCACGATCGCGTCCGAGCGTGCGGGGCACCGGATGGCCGAGTCATGGCATCCGCTTGGCGCTTGCGTGGTGATTTCCGCGTTTAATTTCCCGGTTGCCGTGTGGTCGTGGAATGCGGCGCTCGCGCTCGTATGCGGCAACGCGGTGGTGTGGAAGCCTTCCGAGAAGACGCCGCTCACCGCCGTCGCGGTCGACCGCATCCTGAACGACGCGTTGCGCGAATTCGGCGATGCGCCGGCCGGGCTCACCGCGCTCGTCACCGGCGGGCGCGAAGTCGGCGCGAAGCTGGTCGCCGATCCGCGCGCGTCGCTGGTCAGCGCGACAGGCAGCACTGCCATGGGCCGCACGGTCGGCGTTGAAGTCGCGAAGCGTTTTGGACGGTCGTTGCTCGAACTCGGCGGCAATAACGCCGGTATCGTCACGCCGAGTGCGGACCGCGAACTCGCGTTGCGCGCCATTCTTTTTTCGGCGGTCGGCACTGCGGGGCAGCGCTGCACGTCGCTGCGGCGTCTGTTCGTTCACGAGAGCGTCTACGAGCAAACCGTCGAAAGGCTCAAGCAACTGTATGCGAAGGTGCCGATCGGCAATCCGCTCGAGAAAGGCACGCTGATGGGGCCGCTGATCGACAAGGCCGCGTACGAGCGGATGCAGGCCGCGCTCGAACAGGCGCGCGCGGAAGGCGGCACGGTGTCCGGCGGCGAGCGTGTCGAAGTCGAAGGCTATCAGGGCGGCTATTACGTGCGTCCGGCGTTGGTGGAAATGCCGTCGCAAACGGCAGTCGTGCTGACGGAGACGTTCGCGCCGATTCTCTACGTGCTGCGCTACAAGGATTTCGATGCGGCCGTCGACGCGAATAACGCGGCGTCGCATGGGCTGTCGTCGTGTGTGTTCACCACGGACCTGCGCGAAGCGGAGCGTTTCCTGTCCGCGTCGGGCAGCGATTGTGGAATCGCGAACGTGAACATCGGACCGAGCGGCGCGGAGATCGGCGGCGCGTTCGGCGGCGAAAAGGAAACCGGCGGTGGTCGCGAGTCGGGCTCCGACGCGTGGAAGGCGTATATGCGCCGCGCGACGAACACCGTCAACTATTCGTCGGCGCTACCGCTCGCGCAAGGAATCGACTTCAATCTCGGCTGACGCGCGATGCTTGGCGTTGCCTGGCCTGGTGCGATGCCAGGTCATCGGGTGCAGCGCCGGGCGGTCCCGTTGGGTCTCGTTGGGGTCTCGTTGGTCATCGTTGTCATGGTTGGCAGTGTTGTCATCGTTGGAGCGTGACAGGTGAGTCAGAAAGTCGTCATCGTCGGCGGGGGCGTGATCGGCAGCGCGGTCGCGTATTTTCTGCGCGCCTCCGATCCGACGGTGGACGTGACCGTGATCGAGCGCGATCCGAGCTATGCGCGCTCATCGTCGGCGCTATCGGCCGCGTCGATCCGCCAGCAGTTCTCGACGCCGCTATCGGTGCAGATGTCGCTGTTCGGCATCGAGTTTCTGCGCTCGATCGGCGAGCGGCTCGCGGTCGGCGGCACGCGGCCGTCGATCGATCTGCATGAAGGCGGCTATCTGTTCCTCGCGACGCCCACCGGCGTGGGGACGCTGCGCGACAATCACGCGCTGCAGACGCGGCTTGGCGCCGATATCCGGTTGCTCGACTCGCAGGCGCTCGCGGCGCGCTTTCCGTGGCTCAATACCGACGACCTTGCCGCGGGTTCGCTGGGCGAAAGCGGCGAGGGCTGGTTCGACGGGTACGGGCTCGTGCAGGCGCTGCGCAAGAAGGCGCAGGCGCTCGGCGCGCACTACATGGCTTACGACGTGACGGCGCTCGAGCGGGACGGCCGGCGCGTGACGCAGGTGGTGACCGCGAACGGCGCGGCCTATCCGTGCGACGTGGTGGTCAACGCGGCCGGCGCATGGTCGCGCCGGGTCGCGGCGATGCTCGATATCGACCTGCCGGTATTCGCACGCCGCCGCAGCATCTTCAATGTGAGTTCGCCGGCGCGCCTCGAACGGTGCCCGCTTCTGATCGATCCGAGCGGCGTGTACTTCCGTCCGGAAGGGCAGACCTATATTTGCGGTACGTCGCCGGGCGCGGACAACGACCCCGACGACTTGCCGCTTGACGACGTCGACCACGCGCTGTTCGACGAGGTGATCTGGCCGACGCTCGCGCATCGCGTGCCGCAGTTCGAAGCGTTGCGCGTGCTTCATGCGTGGTCCGGGTACTACGAATACAACGTGTTCGATCAGAACGCGATTATCGGTTTGCATGCCGACGTCGATAACTGCATCTTTGCGAACGGGTTCAGCGGCCATGGGCTGCAGCAGGGGCCGGCCACCGGGCGCGGCGTTAGCGAACTTATCCTGCACGGGCGATACACGACGCTCGATCTGTCGATGCTCGGTTTCGAACGGGTGCTGGCCAACCGGCCGTTCGTCGAGAAGAACGTTGTCTGAACAACGGTGCGATGCGGCTCGGCTTGCCATCTGCGGCCGTGCACGGTTTGCAGCGTGGTACCCGAATATCAATCGCTTCAAGCACTTGGCATAGTCTTGCGCAGGATGTCCACAGGCTTGCGCACGGGAACTGTGGATAACGCGGACCTACGACGAACGGGCGTTGCCGTATGGCGAGCACGGGCACGAATGTGAGGCGCATCA
>NZ_CADIKF010000002.1 GCF_902859875.1 Paraburkholderia solisilvae
TGAAGGCCGGCTTGCGGAAGGCGGAGCGAGCTCGTACTTCGCAGTGGACGGCCTCGGACAAGAGCCCCGGTAGTTTTGATCAGCCTGCATGAAGCCACGCGACGACGGACCGATACTCCTGCAACATCAAACACGGTGCGGACTTCAAACCCGAGCTTCTCGTACACGCTGGCCGCGACGCCATTATCGTTTTTCATGTGTAGAAACGCAGTGTCGCCACGTTCGAGGATGGTTTTGGTGATCGCACCGATCAGTAGTGGCGCGTAGCGCTTGCGCCGGTGCTCAGGGTGCGTGCAAACGCCGCTCACCTCCATTACACCATTGAAGCGACGTGACCCGGTCAGGGGCCTAGCTCTTTGTAGCAGTCGACATCTGGTGAGCAACCTGGGCGGCACGTTCAGCGCTTATCCGGCCGTCTGCGCATAACTGTGCTCCCTGGCGCCCGATTTCCTGCTCACCGCTTTGCAAAGCCGCCTGCTCCGTATGCACGGAGTAATAGCCCTCGATCAGATCGAACGGACTGTGTTGAGCCGATCCCAGTAGAAAACCACAATCCTCTTTTGCAAGAAAGTCGACGCTGTGCCCGGATTGCTCAAACACCACCAATTCGCCCTCCGAAACTTCCTCACCGGCATCCAGAGAACCGGAATACACCGAAATCCATAACACATCGTGATCGCGAGGCGGCGTGTAGCGCCATCTCTCGCCTTGACTCAGGCGGACATTCAGGCAAGCCATGGGCTGCGGCTCACTTATCGGACTTGCTTGCCCGTTCAGACGACCAAGCAAGACCTGAGCGGGGCCCTCCGACGGCATCTCATCTGCTTTCAGAAATATTTCAGACGGCGTACTCAATTCGAGCGCCGGAGGCAGCGCAATCCACAGCTGATAGAGCTTTACTGAGCCAGTGGTCTTCGCGAAGCCCCCATGCCATACGCCGCAACCGGCCTGCATCCATTCAATGCCCCCGGCCGACATTGACCTCGGCCGTCCCTTGCTGTCCTGATGATGCAACGATCCTTCCACGAGCGCCGTGAGGGTCGCAATGCCCGAATGAGGATGCAGGGGAGTTTCGGTCTCGATCGGCGATTTGACGCCGATATAGCCCAGGAACACAAATGGCTTGATCAGTTGTCCAATATCCGATGGGCCGGCTAGCCGGGTGATTGGTCCCGTGGCTTTCCCTCGGGTTCGTTGCAGAACCCGACGCACGTTTTGAGAGCCGGCACTTACCCGAAAATCTGTCGCTTGCTTCATATGTCACCATTCCTTCAAGATAGCGGCCATACCGTAAGCTTTCGTTACTGGGCACTGCTGGGGCGGCTGCTTGTCACGCTTGCAGCGACCGCAGTAGCCACCGTCTCACTGCTCTCTGTATAACGTGCAACGCTGCTTTCTATTCCTGTGCCCGACACAGGCACGCGTACCTTCACGCGACCTTCATCAATGAGCGCAACACTCGAAGTGAGTTGTGAACCTTCCGGCTGCGCACGCCCCGGGCGCGACGTGCGAAGGCTTCGGTGATCGCAGATGCCTTGCCAGGCAGTGAGCGCGGTAAGCGGCACTGCGCCTGCGGCGAGGATATCGACAGAATGTGGCGTCTCGGCGAGCGCTGCGCTGTCGACAATGACATAGTCGGCGAACGCTCTCTGCCCCTGACCAACAAATGCGTACACAAGCTGATCAGCGCGCCATTGCACCGCGTCGCGGCCGACGCGCATCACCTTGCTCGCGAAATCACGTCCCAACATATAAGGCAGTACCGTCCGGAATCTCGCGGAGCGGACATTCAAACAGTGTGGGCATGGTTGCGCCCAACGGCCCTGCAAAAAGATGAATCAATATAGCGGCCATGCGAGAGTTTTTCTTCGATGAAGCTTAGGGCCGGATCTCATGTCGCTGTGCGCCAAGATGTTCGATGCCGCATTCGAGTACGTCACCGACCTGCATGAAGCGGTCTTTGCCGAAACCGACGCCCGGCGGCGTACCCGTGGCGAGCAGATCGCCCGGTAGGAGCGTCATGTGGGTCGAAAAGTAGGCGAGCATCTCGCCGATTCCGAACAGCATGTCGCTCGTATTGCCGCGTTGTTCGAACTGGCCGTTCAGTTTCGTCCATAGATCGAGATTCATGCCGTCGACACCGGTGACAAGGTACGGCCCGATCGGCGAGTAACCCGGCCGGGACTTCGCGCGCACGAGATGCTGTTGGCCTTCCGCGTCGACTTGGGTGGCACGGTCCGAGATGTCGTTGATGCAGACGAAGCCGAAGATGTTGCTGGCCGCGTCCGCCGCTACGATGTCGCGAGCCTCGCGGCCCACCACAATCGCCAGTTCGACTTCCCAATCGAGCTTGACGCCGGGGTTGGGGCCTCGCGCGATCGCGTCGTTTGGCCCGGCAAGCGACGTGACTGCCTTGAGAAAGACTTCCGGTTCCGTCGGCGGCTTCATCTTGAACTCTTCGATATGCTTGCGGTAATTGAAGCCGGTGGCCGCGATCTGGCGGACGCCGGCGATCGGCGCCAGGTAGACGAATTCGCCGCTCACCGGCTCAAGCGCAGCCGTATCGACCTGGTTTAGTATGCCGCTCGCGATTGCTTCGGGTGTGATGTCCGCCACGATCGGGCGCAGGTCCAGATGTTCGCCACCGTTGACAATGATGGGAACGGCCTGGCCTTTCACTAACACTCGGGCAAATTGTTGCATGATCAACGCTCCTTGATTTGAGGCTGCACACGGCGTGTGCCGCAAATACCGGCGATCACGCCGATTGCGGAATTGCAACACCGATAACTGCGTAGTCACCGCTTCTCACGTTCGGGACTATAGCGGCGGTCCGCGATGCGTTCTCGTCTGAAACTGCGGAATTCGTCCGAAACGAAGAGAAAGTTCACCGGACCCGGTGAACGGCGTTGTGCTCACGTTGCGAAGCGATGAACGGCTTTATTCGTTGCTTTTCTTGCAAGGGCGCAAGAGAATGCCTGCTGGGCTGTCGCTTACAGCCCTGCTTGGGTAGGCCCTTTGGGGAGCTATCATGCAATCCAACATGCCCCGGATTCGATCCGCGGAAGTCGCGGTCGGAACGCCAGCGCCCATGTTCAGCGCCCCTGGTCATCCTGAAACCATATGGTCGGACGTCAACGGAACCGTCAATCAGTCGAGGCATATCAAATGGGCGGGAGGCTCCGCCGCCGCCCACAGGATCGGTTCTGTAGCAGGTGCCGCAAAAATCGTCACGCGCGCGGTCGCGTTGCAATTTTCGTGGAACGGTGGATTCGTCGAGGCCGACGCGGAGTCGGGAAAGCATATCTTCAGCTATCGAAACCGACCGCGTTATGGGCTTGTGCTGCCGCCAGGTAGTGAGGTCGAGTTTCGAATCAGGGAAAAGTCGAACTATCGCTTCCTGTCTATCGAGCTGGAACCGGAATACATCCTGCAGACCTGCGAATTGCAACATCTGAGTGCGATGAACATTCTTGAGACGTGGGGCTACGACCACCCCCTGTCATGGCAACTTGCGCACCTCCTCTACGAGGAATGCGAGCGCGAAGGCCGACAGGGTCTTCTCTACCTCGAGACTGCGGTCACGCTTCTCTCGCTCCATCTCGTTAGGCATCTTTCAACCTTCACCGGGACAAACAATCTTTGTCGCCGCGGAGGACTGCCGCCCAATGTGTGCAAACGGGCGTGCGATTACATGATTGCGCGTCTCCATCACGATCTGTCGCTCACGGACGTTGCGAGCCTGTGCGGCCTTTCCGCCGGACACTTTTCTTCGGCCTTCAGGCAATCTATGGGAATGCCGCCTCACGCCTGGCTGCGCTCCCAACGCATCGAAAGAGCGAAGGCGCTGCTGCGCGACAATGCGTTGAGCTTTCCAGCCATCGCACTGGCGGTGGGATTTGCGAATCAAAGCTCATTCGGTGTGGCGTTCAAGAAGGAGACCGGGCTCAGTCCATCCGCGTGGCGGCATAGTTTGCGTTGACCGCTGCACTGACCAGCCTGATTGCTTCGGCTCATGCTTCAGACGTCCGCTTCTCAGGCACGTTCGGACAGTCGAGCCCTGACTGGCGAGGACGTCTTTGGGTCGGCTGCGGAAATTCGAAGCTGACGTTGCGCCCGGGCGGGGCGACGACTCATTTCAATTTCCGGGTTCGGCCAGAAGCGGCCAAGCGACTGAAGCACGCGAGGGTTCGCTTTGCCAAGCTTAGCCGACGTTCTGCCTGCCTCGCGCAATCGAGAAAGCAGAACGTCGACGCTTCAAGTATCTTCCCTTGTGCTCGCTTGCTCGACGATACGTAGCAGATTGCGCCGTAACGGCGCTCGACCTTGATCCGACCCGGCCATGGTTCCTGGTCAAAACAAAGACAGATGCGGAGCGTGACTGCTGAAGTAGTCAACATTCTGAATGTCGGGTGTCGGCGACCCTGAACGACCGCTCAGGGTCAATTTGACCGTACCCCCCACCGCACATTAACCAGCAAGCACCCGAAGAGATCTCTCCAAAGCTCGAAAAACATCGTCCCACTCACCCAGCGCAGACTGACGATACAAAGTCGCGCTGCGATACCAAGGACTGTCAGTACGCTTCAACATCCAACGCCAGCACGTATCCAGACGATTCAAAATCCAGACTGGTTTACCCAACGCCCCAGCGAGATGAGCAGTCGAGGTGTCTACCGATATCACGACATCCAGATTCTGTACGAATGCTGCCGTATCGGCGAAATCAACAATCTCATTGGTGAAGTCAATGATCTGTCGGTCCTCAGGCAGGCGCGCATTCATCTCCGCCAGCCGATTTACCGCCGGGCCTTTCTGCAAGCTGAAAAAACGCACGTTCTCAACGCCGAGGACCGGTGCGAACGCTTCCAGCGAAACCGAACGTCTCTCATCGTACTTTCGCAATTCCGCGACATGTGGACGATTGCCGCCCGCCCAAACAAGGCCAACCTTCAGTGCATTGCCGGAAATCGGATGGATGCGTCGTCCCCATCTATCAACTTCCGTGGAATCGGCATGAAGATAAGGGCCCGGTGAAGGAATCGATTCAGACTCGGTTCCGACCGCCAACGGCAGACTGAGTAATGGGCAATAACAGTCGAACGCCGGCAGCGGCTGTCCCTCTTCAATCACCTGTGCAACGCCCTTAAGCCCTTGCAGCAGCCTGACCAGCTCGGGCGGCACCTCCAGCAAGACCGTCGCGCCTGACGCAGCCACCTTTTCTGCGTAGCGACAAAACTGAATCGTATCGCCAAGCCCTTGTTCGGCATGCAGAAGGATTGTCTTTCCGTCTAGCGCAAAATCTCCAAGCCACAAAGGTTGTTGGAGTCTACGTTGACTCAAGCTGACCCGACGACGTTTCCAACGCCACTCATACTCTGTCCATCCTTCGTGGAACCGCCCCATGCGCAGCAGGCAAATTGAGCGATTCCAATGTGCTTCCACATGATTTTCGTTTTTCGAAAGCGCGTGGTCGAAACACGCAAGCGCTTCATCATGCCGGTCAAGGTCTACGAGCGTGAGTGCGAGATTGTTCCAGGCGTCTGCGAAGCCGGGCGCCAGCTTTATCGCGTGCAGATAGCTTTCCCGTGCCTCCTCGGGTCGTTTCAAGTCGCTTAACGCGTTAGCACGATTACTCCACGCTTCCGCGTAAGCCGGTTGCAATCGGATTGCCGTGTCGCAACTGCTCAGTGCATCCTGCGCACGGCCCAATTCGCGTAACGTGCAGGCCCGATTGTTCCATGCCGTCGCGACTTCCGGATGCAACGCGATTGCTTCGTCGAAGCTCACCAAAGCTTCCTGAGCGCGGTCGAGGCCAGCCAGCGCCATTCCTCTATTGTTCAATCCGTCGAAAAAGTCGCGCTTCAGCGCGACAGCACGGTCCGCACTCTCGAGTGCTTCCTGATGGAGTTGCATCGCGTTGAGTGCAAACGCCAGATTCGAATGAACCGGCGCCTGCGTCGAACTAATATCAATCGCGGCTCGCAACAACTCGATACCTTCGTCAAATCGGCCACTCTGTAACATCAGCGCACCCAGAAGTTGCAAAGCATCGAAGTGTCGAGGACGGGAGACAAGTATCTCCCGATAGAGATCTTCCGCCTCAGGGATCGCACCGTTTTGTTGTAGCGTTACAGCCTGGCTTAACAGGCTTTCGATGTGTCGTGGCAGTGCGATTCTCTTTTTCATGCGTAACGAATGCGAGATGTCCGCTTGCGATTGCGTAAGTCGCGGGAATATAGCGCCACTACCTTTCATTTTCCCGGTCAGACCCGCGAGGCAACCCGTTCCATCACCGCTTGCGTCCCTGACGCGACGCACCCGAACGCCGGCGCGCAACCGGCGCCGCTCCAGTCGAATTACGCACCACAAGCTCAGCCGCAAACGTCACGCGCTGCGCCCCCGCGCCGTGCCCGGCAACCTGCGCGAGCAGCGTATTGACCGCCGAACTCGCCATCTGCTGAAACGGCTGACGTACGGTCGTGAGCGCCGGATGAAACTGCTCGGCCATCGGAATATCGTCGAAGCCGATTACGGAGATATCATCCGGCACGCGCAGCCCCGCCTCGCGCGCAGCAGCAATCGCGCCGAACGCGCTTTGATCATTGGCCGTGAAGATGGCAGTGGGCGGCTCAGGCAGTTCGAGCAGGCCCGACGCAACCTCGAACGCGGTCATTTGCGACAGATCGCCGGGCACGATCCATTCGCGCGTATGCGGCAAACCATGCCGCGACAAGGTGTCCAGATAACCACGCTGCCGGTCGCGCACGCCTTCGATCGATTCGCCGCCGCCCAGAAACGCAATGCGCGTGTGCCCGAGCTCGATCAGATGCTCGACCGCAAGTTGCGCACCGCCGTAGTTATCGACCGATACGGACGGCAAGCGGTTCATCGTGCCGCGCTGGTCGATCACGACGACCGGCAGGTTCGCTTTGGCGAGCAAGTCGAGCCAGAGCGATTCGCGCGGCAAGATGGCCAGCACGCCGTCGGAAAACTGCCGCACGAGACCCAGCACATCGTGATGTGTGCGGCGTTCTTCGTCCGACATCGTGTAGACCAGCACTTCACAACCCGCCGCCCGCGCCGCACGGCCCGCACCGAGTATCAACTCGCTCGAGAACTGTGTATCGAGCGTCGGCGTAATGATGCCGATGATGCCGTTGCGCCCGCCTGAGAGCTTCTGTGCAGTGCGATTGACGACATAACCGATATCGGACGCAATGCGCAGCACTTCATCGCGGGTTTCGCGCGACACGCCGGCACGCCCGTTGAGCGCACGCGACGCGGTCATTTGCGACACACCGGCAAGGCGCGCAACGTCTTCCAGCGTGGGGTTTTCCTTGGTCATGCCGTGACGGGCTCGTGATGGAAGTGCATGCGATGCGTGCGAGCGCTTCGCACTGTTAGCGATAACGTTAGTTTCCGGTCATTCTAGACGAATCGTCACCCGCTGCAATCAGGACTTGCCTGCGTCGCGCCCTGTCGCTCAAACACCCGTTTTGTTAAGGCTTGAAAAGAGAATATGCCAGTTGCGTAAAGCGCCCTCGCTTGCTTGAGGGTTAACCTCATCTGGCAACCGGATGACGACGTTACTAAGATCGCCAACGTTAGGGCTAACGTTGCGTGCTCATCATTCTAACGACGGGAGACTCCGAGATGGCGAATGCCGCAGTATCGAAGGCGTTATGTGTAGCGGCGCTGGGCTCAGCGCTCGCCATGGCAGGCGCCGCGCGCGCGCAGGACACCAAGGTCATCACCGTGTGGGACCAGCAAACCAACGCGACGTCGAGCAAGATTCTGCGCGACGCGTCCGACCGCTTCGAGCAGCAGAACCCCGGTTATAAGGTCGAGAATTCGCATGTGCTGAACGATGCGTACAAGACAAAGCTGAAGGTCGCGTTCGGTGCGAATCAACCGCCATGCGTATTCGAATCATGGGGTGGCGGCCCGTTGCATGAGTATGTGAAGGCAGGCCAGATCGTCGATCTCACGCCGTATCTGCAGAAAGACGCAGCCTACCGCGACCGCTTCCTGCCTTCGTCGTGGAAGGCCGTGACGTTCGACGGCAAGACCTATGGCGTGGCCGCCGAAAATGCGTCCGCCGCCGTCATCTTCTACAACAAGGACATTTTCCAGCAGTACGGCCTCACGCCGCCCGCGACCTGGCCCGACCTGATGCATGTCGTGCAGGTGCTCACCTCGCACGGCATTGCACCGTTGGCACTCGCGAACAAGAACAAGTGGACCGGTTCGATGTACTACATGTACCTCGTCGATCGCATCGGCGGCCCGGACGTCGTGCGCACCGCGCTCGAAGGCAACGGCAAGGGTTTTAGCGATCCCGCATTCGTCGAGGCGGGCAAGTACATCCAGCAACTCGTGAAGGCCGGTGCGTTCGCGCAAGGCTTCAACGGTCTGGACTATGACGTCGGCGCGTCGCGACGTCTGCTCTATTCGGGCCGCGCGGCCATGGAGCTGATGGGCGGTTGGGAAGCATCGACCATTCAGAGCGAAAACCCGTCGTTTTCGCGCAAGCTCGATTTCTTCCCCTTTCCCGGCGTGCCCGGCGGCAAAGGCGATCCGCGCGATGTGATCGGCACAGTCGGCGACGGCTTCCTGAGCATCTCGAGCCAGTGCAAATATCCGGATGCCGCATTCAAGCTGATCCAGTCGCTCACCGACGACCCCGCGATGCGTGCTCGCGTAGGCGACCGCAAGATTCCGCCCGTCAAGAACATCGCACTCGACGATCCGCTCCTCAAGCGTCTGCAAACCCTGATCGTGGATGCGCCGAACGTGCAGCTCTGGTACGACCAGGCGTTGCCGCCGCGCCTCGGCGAGGTTCACAAGGACACCACGCAGGCCCTGTTCGGCCTGTCGCTGACACCCGAGGCCGCCGCCCAGCATATGGAAGCCGCCGCGAAGGCCGGCGGTTAATCGTCAATCGCCCTCAACCGGATAGTCCGGCCGGCGCCGCGATGCGCCAGCCGGCAGACACGCTCGTGAATATCGCGCTCCCCGCCGTATCCGGACGCCGACGCCGGCTGCGCCTGCCGTCGCAGGCACTCGTCGCGGCTGTGTTCCTCGCGCCTGCCGTGCTGCTGCTGGCCGTCTTCCTGCTCTATCCGCTCGTGTCGAGCATGCGGCTTTCGCTGCTCGACTGGAACGGTCTCGGCAGCAATGCGCGTTTCGTCGGACTGTCGAACTGGGTTCATCTCGCGCACGACATCGTGTTCTGGCAATCGCTGCTGAACAATGCGATCCTTGCGATCGCATCGATTGTCGTCGAATTGCCGATCGCGCTTGCGCTCGCGGTACTGCTCGAAAAAGCCGGCCGCGGTTCGCGCGTGCTCAAGATTCTCTACTTTTTGCCGCTTCTGATGTCGAGCGTCGCGATCGGCGTGCTGTTCAAGAACGTCTACGATCCGAATTTCGGCCCGCTCAACGCCGCTTTGCATGCGGCCGGTCTCGACGCCCTCGCGCAAGACTGGCTCGGCAATCCTCATCTTTCGCTGGCGTCGACCATCGCGGTAATCTGCTGGCAGAACATTCCGTTCTACATGATTCTGTTCCTCGCCGGCCTCTCGTCAATGCCAGTCGAAGTCAACGAGGCCGCGCGTCTGGACGGTGCGTCCGAATGGGTCATCTTCTGGCGCATCAAACTGCCGCATCTGCAAGATACCGTGCGCACCGCCGTGCTGCTCGCGGTGCTCGGCTCGCTGCGCTACTTCGACCTGATCTACGTGATGACGGGCGGCGGTCCCGAAGGCTCGTCGGAATTGATGGCCACGTATATGTATCGCACGGTGTTCAGCTCATTCCAGCTCGGCTATGGGAGCACGATCGGCTCGGCGATGTTCCTCATCGTCTGCGCGGTCGCGGCGGTGTCGCTGCGCGTCACGCGCCGCTTCGAGACCGAGGTCTAGGCCATGAAGACGAAGCTGCAATTCGGCACGCCATGCCTCGCGCTGATCTGGTTGATCGTCACGACACTGCCATTTATTTTTGTCGTCGCCACGAGCCTGAAGACGCAGGACGAAACCTTCTCGGCGCCGGTCTGGGCGTTGCCGCAGCACCTGTATTTCGGCAACTATGCGGCAGTGCTCGAAGGTCCGTACTTCACATACTTTCGCAACAGCGCGTTTGTGGTGGGCGTCTCGGTGCTGCTGATCGTGCTGGTCAGCGCAATGGCGGCGTATGCGTTCGCGCGCCTGCGCTTTTCGTTGAACAAGACACTCTTCGCGATCATCGTCGCGGGCATGATCGTGCCGCTGCACGCGACACTCGTGCCGATCTACCTGCTCACGCGCAACCTCGGCCTCTACGACACGCCGTTCGCCCTTCTCGGCCCGTATGTGGCGCTGAGTCTGCCGGTCTCGATCTTCATTCTCACCGGCTTTATGCGCCAGATTCCGCGCGAGCTCGAAGAGGCCGCGCAACTGGACGGCGCCGGTCCGTTCCGCATCTTCTCGCGCATCTTCCTTCCGCTCTCGACCCCGGGGCTCGCCACCGTCGCGATCTATAACGGCATCGGCCTGTGGAACGAGTTTATTTTCGCGTACATGCTGACCTCGACGCCCGAACACCGCACGCTGCCGCTCGCGATATGGGACTTTCAGGGGCAATACTCGTCGAATGTGCCGGCCATGCTCGCGGTCGTCACGCTCACGTCGTTGCCGCTGATCGCTGCGTACGCATTCGGTCAGGAACGCGTGATCAAAGGAATGATGGCCGGTTCGCTGAAAGGCTGAACAATTGATATGAGTCGGCCCAAGCGCAAGCGCATCTAAACGCATCACCAGGTGGCGCATCAGCGGAACGTCGCCTGCGTACCCAACTTGTCAGGAGTCAATGTATGGCGCTTGAAGAAAGCCACGAGCTGCCGGTCTATCGCCGGGCCGATGCTCCGACCGATGCGCGCGTCGCCGATCTGCTTGCGCGTATGACGATCGACGAAAAGATCGCGCAGTTGCATGCGGTCTGGCTGAAACTCTCGGCAGACGGGCATCACGCGTGGCGTACCGAAGACTTCGCACAGCGCGACACCGGCGTGCCGCTCGATACGCTGCTGCGCTATGGCGTCGGTCAGGTGACGCGTCCGCTCGGCACGCACACCGTCGACCCGAAGGAAGGGGTGAAGGCGCTCAATGCGTTGCAGCGGCAGATGGTGGAAGAGACGCGTCTCGGCATTCCGGTGATGGCGCATGAGGAATGCCTGGTTGGGCTGATGATCAAGGACGCCACGCTGTTCCCGTCGCCGCTCAACTATGCGGCGACATGGAATGCATCGCTTATCAAACGCGTCGGCAAGATGATCGGCGAGCAGGCACGCTCGATCGGCTGTCATCAGGGCCTCGCGCCGGTACTCGACGTATCGCACGACCCGCGTTGGGGCCGCACCGAGGAAACCTTCGGCGAAGACCCGTATCTGGTCGGCGTGATGGCATGCCATTACGTGGCAGGCCTGCAGGGCGAACGCCGCGACCTGCTCGCGACGCTCAAGCATTTCGTCGCACATTCGGCCAGCGAAGGCGCGCGCAATCACGCACCGGTTCACGTCGGGCCTCGCGAGCTCAACGATACCTACATGCTGCCGTTCGAGATGGCCGTGAAGCTGGCGCACGCGGGCTCGGTAATGCCCGCGTATCACGACATCGACGGCGTGCCGTGTCACACCAACCAGCCGCTGCTGCAGCGCGTGCTGCGCGAGAAATGGGGCTTCGACGGGCTGATCGTTGCCGACTACGCAGCGGTGAATCTGCTGTATACGCATCACGGCGTCGCGCGCGACGCAGCCGAGGCCGCCGCCCAATCGTTCAATGCGGGGCTCGACGTCGAACTGCCGGGCCACGAATGCGCGTTGCACCTGAAAGAGGCGCTCGCGCGCGGCGAAATCAGCGAGGCGACGATCGATGCGGCCGTCACGCGGGTGCTGCGTGCAAAATTCGACATCGGCCTTTTCGAGCATCCTTATGCCGACCCGGAGCGCGTCAACCTGCGCAGCAACGCGGCACTCGATCTCGCGCACGAAGTCGCGCTCGAATCGGCGGTGCTGCTGCGCAACGACGGCGTGCTGCCGCTCGCCTGCGACGGCAAGCAGAAGGTCGCCGTGATCGGGCCGACAGCGGACGATCCGCTTGCGCTGCTCGCGGGCTACAGCTTTCCCGTGCACCTCATCAATAGCGGCGAGACGTCGAATTCGTCGATCACGACGCCATTGCAGGCGTTGCGTGACCTGCTCGGGCATGCGCAGATCATCTACGAGAAAGGCTGCGCGATTATCGAGGAGCGGCGTGCGGGCGCGCCCGTATTCCCTGGCGACGTTTCACTCGACACGCGCGATGTGAACAGCCACGATGAACTGATCAGCACGGACACCTCGCGCCTCGCGCTCGCCGCGCAGGCCGCGCGTGACGCGGACGTGGCGGTCGTGTGCGTCGGCGACCTCTCGGGCCTGTTCCAGTCGGGAACGGTCGGCGAAGGTTCTGACACCGATAGCCTCGCCTTGCCGGGCGTTCAACAGGCGCTCGTCGATGCCGTGATCGCAACCGGCACGCCCACTGTCGTCGTGATGACGGGCGGCCGCCCGTATAACCTCGGTGGCCAGGAGGAACGCGTCGCCGCGCAGGTGATGGCATTTGCGCCGGGTGAAAAAGGCGGCATCGCGCTCGCCGAATTGCTGACCGGGCGCGCCGGCTTCAGCGGACGTCTGCCGCTGTCAGTGCCGGCCAGCGCGGGCGCGGTGCCTTACGTCTACAACCATCGCCTGAAAAGCGCGGGCACGCCTGTCGCGCGGCACTTCGGCTCACGCTACCCGTTTGGCTTCGGGCTGACCTATACAAGCTTCGCGTACGGCGACCTGCAACTCACCGCGGCAAACGCGCCGATTGCCGATGGCACATTCGAGTTCAGCTTCAGCGTGGAGAACATCGGGGCGCGCCGCGGCGACGAGGTCGTGCAGATCTACGTGCGCGACCGTCTCGCTTCGACGTCGCGCCCCGTGAAAGAGCTCAAGGCGTTCGCCCGCGTGACGGTCGAGCCGCAAGCGAAAGCGCGGCTACGCGTACGGCTGCCCGTCGATATGCTCAACTTCACGGACGGAAACGGCGAGCGCATTGTCGAGCCGGGCGAGTTCGAACTGATGATCGGCAGTTCGAGCCGCGACATCCATCTGAACGCGACGCTCACCGTCACGGGTCAGGCGACCCGCGTGCTCGAACGCAATTGGCGCATGGTGAGCGATGTGCAGGCGATTTGACTCGCGGCGTGTCATCGATTTATTGCATGTAAAGGAGCGGATCGAACCCCACCCCGCGAAACAACTGACGAGAAACTGAACCGCGACATGCGCGATTTTGCCGTCGACGCATCGTGTCGGCCGCGCTTTCGGATGACGCGCGGGTCCCGGCCCGGCCCCGCAAAACGGCCCATCCGCCGCACAGAAAACCGGCAGACAAACCGTCAGGCGAGCCACTTGCTACCCAGCCGATGACCGCTCTGCACAAGCCGGCGGTGTGAGCGCGGCACGCGCGCGGCGATAAACCGCACCAGGGGTTGGGGCATGAACAGTGTCAGCCATCATGCATCGGATGAGCGAAGCATGTCGCGCACGCGCGGTCGGCGCGCGCAAACGCTCGTGGCGTACGCGGGCAAGCCTATCCAGCTGCTACTGCAGTACGTCCGCCGCCGTCCCGTCTCCCATACGCTGGTGCTGCTCGCGATCATTGCCGCCGTCGGCTGTGCGCTGGGCTCGCAGTTCGCCATCAAAAATCTGATCGATGCGTTGCCCGCCGGGCGCGATCATCCCGCCACCGTCGTGTCGGCATTTGTGACCATCGTCGTACTGCTGTTCGCCGACAATCTGTTCTGGCGCGTGGCGGGATGGATCAGCGTGCGCACCTTCGTGGCCGTGACGGGGGACGTGCGCCGGCAGCTGTTCGGCTATGCAACCGGCCACTCGCCCACGTATTTCTCCGCGATCCGCCCGGGCACAGTCGCAAGCCGCGTATCGGCAACCGCCAACGCGGTCTTCGCGATCGAAAACACGGTCGCGTGGAACGCGCTGCCGCCGCTGCTCTCCGTGTTCGGTGCGATCGGCATGCTGGGGTTCGTCAGCCCGTGGATGGCGATTTCGCTGCTGCTGGTGTCGGTCTGCATGGCCACCCTCCTGTTCTGGCTCGCAAGCCACGGCAGCAGCAAGCATAAGCGGTTCGCTTCCGACGCCGCATCCGTCGACGGCGAACTGGTGGATGTCATCAGCAATATGGCGACGGTCAGGATGTTTGTCGCGACGCAACGCGAAAGCGCCCGGCTCGACGCATTTCTGAACGGCGAGATGACCTCGCGCGAGGCCAGTCTGCGGTTCCTCGAAAAGCTGCGGCTGCTGCATGCGGTCGCGACTTTGCTGCTTTCCTCAGCGCTGCTAGGTTGGGTTCTGTGGCTGTGGACGCTCGGACGCGCAACCACCGGCGACGTCGTGCTCGTCAGTTCGCTCGGATTCGCGATCCTGCACGGCACGCGCGACCTGGCCGTCGCGCTGGTGGACGTCACGCAGCATGTCGCAAGGCTCGCCGAAGCGGCGCAGGCGCTGCTCGTGCCGCGCGACATGGAAGAGCCGGTCAGCGCGCCCGCCCTCGAAATCCGCGATGCGAATATCGACTTCGAGAACATCACGTTTGCCTATCCGGGGCGGCGCCCGGTGCTCGATCATTTCAGCCTGCATATCGATGCCGGCCAGCGCGTCGGCCTCGTCGGTCCCTCTGGTGCGGGGAAAACCACCGTGCTCGCGTTGCTGCAGCGTTCGTTCGATCCGCCGCGCACTTCAGGCGCCGTGACGATCTCGGGCCAGCGGCTGTGCGACGTGAGCCTCGCCAGCGTGCACGACGCGATTGCCGTCGTGCCGCAGGACGTGTCACTGTTCAATCGCACGCTGCTGGACAACCTTCGCTACGGCCGGCCGGACGCGACCATGGCGGACGTGCTGCGGGCTTGCGAACAGGCGAATTGCCGTGAGCTGATCGACTCGTTGCCGGAGGGCCTCGACACGATCGTCGGCGAGCGCGGCACGCGCCTGTCCGGCGGACAGCGTCAGCGCATTGCGATTGCGCGCGCGTTTCTGAAGGACGCCCCTATTCTGCTGCTCGACGAAGCGACATCCGCGCTCGATAGCGAATCGGAAGCCGCGATCCAGCTCGCGCTGGACAGACTGCTGGCCGGGCGCACCGTGGTTGCGATCGCCCACCGGCTGTCGACGCTGCGCAACTTCGACCGCATCGTCGTCATTCAGCACGGCCGGCTTGTCGATGACGGCACGCCGGCAGAGCTATCGAAACGCGCGGGAATCTATCGCGACGTGCTTTTACGTCAGGAACGTCGCACAGCGACGAGTGCCGGGGTATTCGAGTGACGGCCGCATTGCCTGAGGTGTCTCAGGTGGTCCGGCATGCCCGGCGCGCGCGCATCCATGCTGCTGCATGGCGAAGCGGTCTTGAAAGAGTCGCGCCAGCGCCGCGGGCCTCGGCCGAACTAGACTTTCGGCTGCGATTGCGACAACTGCTCATCGAGCGAGCGCGTCAACGGCGTTTCCACGTCGCCGGTGTGTTGCGTGCTCACCGGTTCGATCAGCACGATCCAGCATTCCTCATCCGCGACCGGATTGTGAAGCACGCCGCGCGGCACCACGTGAAGCGAACCGGCCGGCAAGCGCACCTCGTTCCCCTGCTCGTACTGAATGCGCAGATTGCCGCGCACGATATAGAAGAGTTCGTCCTCCCGAGCGTGGTCGTGCCAGACAAACTCGCCGGACAGCTTCGCAACCTTGACGTAGCTGTCGTTCACGCGCGCCACGACTTTCGGCGACCAATAGTCGGTCAACGATTCGAATGCGCGCTGCAGGTCCACGACGCCGCCAAACGGAAATTCATGGATTGGAGTGGGTTGAGTGGTGCTCATTAGATGCTCCGTCAAAAACAGATCGGGGACCAATATAAAGCGGCGCGTTGCATTAGAGAAACGATATAGTTTGATACATCACATTAGATACGCTAATACGTCGTGAACCGAAACCTCGATATTCCGCTTGTGCGGACCTTCGTCATGGTTGCCGAACTCGGCAGCATGACCGCTGCCGCGAATCGTCTACATCTCACGCAAGGCGCGGTCAGCCAGCAGATTCGCCGGCTCGAGGAAACCCTCGACTGCCCGCTGATTCGCCGTGAAGGACGGCGGCTCGAATTGACACCGGCCGGCGAACGGCTGCTCGCCAAGGCGCGGCACCTGCTGAAGATGAACGACGAAATCTGGGCGGATATGAGCGCGCGTCCGCTCTCCGGCACGTTGCGGCTCGGGTTGCCTTACGATCTCGTCGGCACCTGTTTTCCGGCCATCTTTCAGGCGTTCGGCGAAGCGTATCCGTATGTCGACATCGCGCTGCGCTGCGCGACCTCGCCCGAATTGTCGGCAGCCATCGCTGACGGCGCGCTGGAAATCGCGGTCATCGAAGAGCCCGCCGACGAGGCGAGCGGTGAAGTCTTGCGGCTCGATCAGCTGGTTTGGGTCGGCGCGCGCGGCGGGCTGTCGCATCGCAAGCGGCCGCTGCCGGTGTCGATGGTGGCGGAGACCTGCGCGTTCCGAAGCAGGATTCTCGAACTGCTCGGCGAAAGCCAGATTGGCTGGCGAACCGTGTTCGAAAGCGGCAACATCGAGGCCACACGTGTCACCGTGCGCGGCGATCTGGCCGTCACCGCATGGCTCGCGTCGACGGTGCCCGCCGATATGGATATTCTCAGCGCCGAATCCGGCCTGCCGACACTGCCCACATTCGCGATCACGTTGCAGATGACGTCGGGAGCCGGACCCGTCGCGCAGGAATTCGCGCGGTATGTGCGGGATGCGATGCCGCGGTGGCGCGCAACTGATGGATAAAAAGTTCTGGTCGTCTTGGCGCAGGCCGATGCCGAACGCGACGCGACGATTACATCCCATGTAATTGGCACGCGGAACAGTCGCCTCTACTCTTTGGCCATCGCGCTGCTGATCCGGCGGCGCTCAATGCCAAGGAGCTAACATGTTCCACTATCCCGCTCATACGATCGAATCGGCGCCGGCAGAATCGAAGCCCGTGCTCCGGCAATTGCAACAGGCGTTTGGTCTGATCCCGAACATCGCCGCCACCATGGCCGCTTCTCCAGTGCTGATCAACGGGTTTATCGGCCTGTTCGAGCGCGTGCATGCGAGCAGTTTGACGGAACCGCAGATCCAGACGCTGTTGCTGACCAACGCGGTCACGAATGCCAGTGAGTGGGCGGTTGCGTTTCACACCGCCCTCGCGCTCAAGCAAGATGTGCGTCGCGCCGATGTCGACGCAATCCGGCACGGCGGCCTGCCCGCTGACGCCGGCCTCGCCGCGCTTTCCACATTGGCACGCACGCTGATCGAAAAGCGCGGCCGTCTTGCTGAAGCGGATAAGCAACGCTTTTTCGATGCCGGGTTCAGCGCCGGGCAGTTACTCGAAGTCATTGCGGTGGTGGCCGCATCGACCATCACGAACTACACCGGCAGCGTGACGCAGCCTGAACTGGAAGCACCGTTCACCGAGTTTGTCTGGCGCGCGCCGGTTGCGTGAGGCTGTTATCGTCATGCGTCTGAATGAGGGAAATCGCATGAATGTCAGCAGTCGCAATCCGGCAGCGTCAACGGGCGAACTGGGCAATCTGTTGCGCTATTGGCGCGACGTGCGTGGCGTCAGTCAGCTCGATCTGTCGCTCGAGGCAGGCGTCTCGCAGCGGCAGATCAGCTTTATTGAAAGCGGGCGCAGCGTGCCCGGCCGCGACACGCTGCTGACGCTCGCACAAACGCTCGACGTGCCGTTGCGCGAGCGCAATGCGCTGTTGCTCGCCGCCGGATACGCCCCGCTGTATTCGGAGGCGCCATGGAACGCGCAGGAGATGCATAGCGTGGTCCGCGCGCTGGAGCGGGTGGTTCGCCAGCACGAACCGTATCCGGCTATCGTCATGGACCGGCACTGGAACGTGCTGATGACCAACGACGCCGCACTGCGCTTTTTCAACTGCTTCATCGATATGGCGTCGCGGGAAGGCCCGCGCAACATGCTGCATCTGATGTTCGACCCGCAAGGGATGCGTCCGTTTGTGGCCGACTGGGAAACCGTATCGCGCAGCCTGCTGCAACGCGTGTATCGCGAATCGGTCGGTCGCGTGGTGGATGACGATACCGCGCACCTGCTCGACGCACTGCTCGCGTATCCCGACACCCCGCGCGACTGGAAGACCCATCACGCACGTTCCGCCGCGCCGTCGCTGCCCGTGATCCCGCTCGGCTTTATTCACCATGGCATCGTGCTAAGGTACTTCTCGATGGTGACGAGTGTCGGCGCGCCGCAAAACGTTGCCGCGCAGGAGTTGAGGCTTGAATGCCTGTTCCCCGCCGACGATGAAACGGAAGAACATCATCTGCCATTGCTCGCCACGCATTCGAAGCTGCGCTAATCGATTTGGGCCGTTTGAAAGACTGATGGGCTTTCAACCCTTTCGGCACGCGTGCCGTCCGATGGATGCGACGCGAATCTCGTTTGCGCATCACAAGGCGCGGTAATCGCAAGACGGTGTCGCTTTGCCGGGACGCACTGCCCTCTTGCCGCGACACATACCGGCACACGTTGCCGGCAACGGACACGCTGATTGCCCAACACGTCCGCCGGGTTTTCACCGGGTCGACGCATTGTCCAAACACATGCTTGTGGCCGCTCTTCCGTTAGCGCTTCAAACCGGCCGTTCGACACCTGTCGGCAAATCGATGACAATGTGCGCGGCCTGCAGAAATCGATGCGGCGCGCCGGCCTCGCCGGCTGTCCGCGCAAGACAGCAACCGGGTTGCATCAGACTGGAGAGTGACGAATGAAATGCACGATCGTGGGGTCACGATATTTCGGCGCATCGGTGCTGGAAGCGTTTCGCGCCGACGGAATCGAGATTGCAGGCGTCGTCGCGCCTTCCGCCGATGACCGACTCGCGGTGGCGGGCCATGCGGCCGGCCTGCCGGTTGCCCTCCACGACAACCCAAGGCTGATCGAAGGCAGCGCGATTCCCGCGGACACCGGCCTGATCATCGCCGCACACACGCACGCGCGCGTCAGCGACGACGCGCTGGCGCGCTCGCGCCTGGGCGGCGTCGGCTATCACCCATCGCTGCTGCCGCGCCATCGCGGCATTGCGGCGGTCGAATGGACCATTCTCGAGGGCGACCCGATCGCGGGCGGCTCGATTTATCACCTGTCGCACGGCTGGGATGCCGGCGCGATCGCCGCGCAAGACTGGTGCTTCGTCAAAAAGGGCGAAAGCGCGCGCGAACTCTGGGAGCGCGCCCTGGCGCCAATGGGGCTCGCGCTGCTGCTGCGCGTCGCCCATTACGCGCGCGAACACGGCGCGCTGCCGGCCACAGCTCAGGACGAGCAATTCGCGACGCGCGCGCCGATCATTCGCCGCCGCATCGAACTCGCCGAAGAACCGTCGGGGCCGCTCGCGTCGCTCGTCGTCACCGCGATCGGCGCCGACCGTCCGGGCATCGTCAACCTGCTGTCGGAACGCGCGCGCGCTTTCGGCGCGAACTGGACGGGCAGCCGCATGGCGAGTCTCGGCAGCCAGTTCGCCGGCATGGTGCAGTTCGAAGTCGCGCAGCGTCACGCGGACGCGCTCACCACCGCGTTGCGCGACCTCGAAAGCGCCGGGCTGCGTCTCGTGATCGCGCGCAGCGATCTGCCGCCGCTTGCGCGCGGGCGCCGCCGCGTGTCGCTGGAGTTGACGGCGCCGGACCGGCCGGGCATCGTGCAGGACCTGTCAGCCAGCCTGTCGGCGCACGACATCAGCATCGAGGAATTGAACACCGAGCTCGCGCAGGCGCCTGCCGGACCGCATCAGTTCGGCGTGAAGGCAGTGCTCGCAGTGCCGGAGACGATGTCGATCGACGGGCTGCGCGCGCTGCTCGAATCGCTGGCCGCCGACATGATGGCCGACATGGCGCTGGACGAAGGCGGCGCCTGATCGTTACGCGCGCCGCAAACCATCATAGAAGCGCTGCTCGAACTGTCCGTACAGTTCGACGACGCGTGAGTCGTAGAACGGCAGAGTCTGCGTGAAGAGCGATCCCGCCACCCGCTTGACCGGGTCGATCCAGAAGTAGGTGTTCAGAAGTCCGGCCCAACTGGCGCTGCCTACGCTACGGCCATGCGGTCCCGGCTGTGTGTTGATGTCGAACGAAAGCCCCCACTTGTGCGGCTGCCCGGGAAATTGATCGAAACTGTTCGACCACGACGGTTGAGCCGTCTTCGTTTCGGTCACGAGCAGATCGCCGATGTGATTCTGAAACATCGTTGCCACCGTGTCGGCGCGAAGGATGCGTTCACCGCGATACGTCCCGTCGTTGAGCAGCATCTGCAGGAAGTTCATGTAGTTGCGCGGCGTGCTGAACAGTCCGCCGCCGCCCATGAAGAATTCAGGGCGCTGGTTCATCTCGAACGGTTCCGGCGTGAGCGAGCCGTCGGCCTCGCGCCGGTGCATCGTCGCGACGCGCTGCTTCTGCGCGCTGCCGAGCAGAAAGCCGGTATCGTGCATTCCGAGCGGCTCGAAAATTCGCTCGCGGAAATAGACTTCCAGCGACTGATCCGTTGCCGCTTCAACGAGTTTGCCGACCCAGTCCATACTGATCCCGTACTGCCAGCGTTCTCCGGGCTCGAATTCGAGCGGCGCGGCGAAGGCGCCGTTGAGCGAATAGCCGATATCCGGCATACCCGTCACTTTTTCATAGCGGCCGAGCGGCTCGCTCCAGATGCTGTACGTGTAGCCGGATGTATGCGTAAGCAGATGACGCACCGTGATCGCGTTGCGCGCCGGGCGCAGGATCGGCTGGCCGGATGCATCGAATCCTGCGAGGATCTTCGGCGCTTTCAACTGCGGCAAGAGGTCCGACGCGGGCTGGTCCAGACGCAGCTTGCCCTGTTCAATGAGTTGCATGCATGCGGTCGCGGTCATCGCCTTGGTCATCGACGCGAGCCAGAAGACCGTATCCGGGCCGATCGCGTCGCGGGTGCGGGCATTCGCGTGGCCAGCCGCGCCCTGATAAACGAGCCCGCCCCGCGTCGCGGCCATCGCGACGACGCCTGCGGTAACGCCGTCGTCGACCGCGTGTCGCAGACATTGATCGATCGACTTGTATTCGGGACGGCGTACTGGTGCCTGGCCTTGCGACGCATCAGGCGACGCGGCCGACGCGTCGCGGTCCGCGAACGCACCCAGTGCAACGGCTGCCACCAGACCGGATGCCCCTTTGAGCAGTTGGCGGCGATGAGGTCGAACAGTCATGTCTTCTCCAGAACGATGAATGGCGGTCGCGTCGCCTGGCCGGTCGTGACCGTTGACGCGATGATGGTTTCCGCCTCGGCCGGCAGATTCTGGATGAGTGGCGATCGAAACTGAATGATCCGAATGGCACTAGATAAGTGACACGTAATCACGAACGACAACGCGGTCGGCATATCAGCGCACCGGAGAAGCGTCACGCTTCGCTCTCCCCGGTTCTGCTTGACTACGCCAGCGCTCTTTTCCAAACTCGTAGATCGGGAAACGCGATCTGCGGCAAGCCTTCTTGTACGACAATTCGGCTTGCGATTCGATGCAGGCATCGCCTGCACATCGTCGGAAGCGCGAATCGCCGCTGCTGTAACTTGCCTGTTTGCATGAGCCGTCCTTGTAGCACCCCAATCGCAAGGAGTTCGACATGAGCAATGGACAGACACACAGCGAAGCCGCGTCGTCGACCGGAAAAGCACAAGCGGTCGATATGAAACTGGAGGTTATCGTCATCCCGGTAGCGGATGTCGATCGCGCGAAGCAGTTCTACACGAGGCTGGGTTGGCGACTCGATATAGATCTCGCGAAAGACGACGAATTTCGCGTCGTGCACTTTACGCCACCGGGCTCGCTATGCTCGCTTCTGTTCGGCAACGGTGTCACGACTGCGAAGCCAGGCTCGGTGCAGGGACTTCATCTGATCGTCTCTGACGTCGTGGCCGCGCACGCAGAACTTGTCGAGCGTGGCATCGAGGTAAGCGAAGTGTTCCACGATGTCGGCGGCGTCTTCCATCATGCGGGTGAAGAAGGGCGCGTGAGCGGCCCGCATCCGGCACGCACCAGCTACGGCTCGTTTGCTTCGTTTAGCGACCCCGATGGGAACGGTTGGGTCTTCCAGGAGGTCACCACTCGCCTGCCCGGCAGAGTGGATGCGCACACCGCAACGGAACTCGCAGGTGCGCTGCGCCGCGCGGCGGCGGCGCACGGCGAGCATGAGCGGCAGACCGGCAAGCACGATGAAAACTGGCCCGACTGGTATGCCGAATTTATCGTCCGCGAACAGCGCGGTGCGTAATTGCCGGCATGCGTTGCGCCGGCAGCGGCGCATGGCGCGATAGATAGGCATAGAAATTACGCACCATGCGCCACTCGCCGTTCGAGAGGCAAGGTCCGCCACAGCAGTGTTCGATATGCTATCGAGCGTTACGACCCGCTACCCGGAAAATACGATGCGTCGACGAGATAGTGCTCACGGGTAAAGGCGCCGTAAATATTCTGCGGCTTCTCGACATCCTTGTTGTAGTACTCGTGCCACCAGCTCGCCGACTGCCAGATCGCCTCGGGGCAACTGGACCGGCTCTCGAGTCCCGGTGTGAGATCGAATCCATTGGCCGCATAGGCTGTCTCCAGCATCGCGGCCGAAGGCATGCCGAAGCCTTCGCCGAGCGGGTTCGCGGGCACGCCGCAGCCCCACGCATAGCCGATCCACCGTAGCAGCAAACTCGACAGATCGATCGACATCCGCTCACGGCGCAACTGCCCGAGACTGGCTTGAATCGCTTCGCCCGCAACCGGCCATGCGATAAGCGCCAGGTTCGGATACTGCGCGGGGGAATCGATATGGGCGAGCGTGCCCGCCTGGATCGCATTGCAGATCGGCGCAAATCCGTCGGGCGGATACCATGCTGCCGGCGCAAGCGACACGCTGATCACTTCCGTATCCTTCGCCGCGGCTTTGCTTTTTGCGTCGACGAACATCGCCTGCGACCACGAACTCGGCGACATGTCGCTGCGCACGTGTGCCTGCGCGAGTCTCAAGCGGAACGACAGCGGATCGGCGCCGCCGATCAACAGAATAAAACTGTGGGCCTTGAGGCTTTTCAACGGGACGCTCTTAAGCGCCCGGTTGATCCACGCGACGTTGCTTTCCTTTTTCTGCCGTGTCAGCTCAAGCAGATGCTCGTTGCGTGCAGCCGCCCTCGACCGGCGTGCGATGAGTGACATGATGTGTTTCTCCGTTTATCGTTTCAGTGAGCCGCCGTGAGCTTGAAATGCGTGCTCCAGCGCGTTTTCGCATTCACTTCCTGATCATGATGAAGCGGGATGTAGTCGACCTGCACATCGAGCGACCCGCCCACACGCTGAATGCCGAGCATCAGCGCCAGATTGCCTCGCATCGCCGAAGAGGGCTTGGGGTCGAGCGTTGTCGGCAGCAGCAGCGATTGATAGTCGCCCAAGGTGCCGAATCTCGACGGCGGATCTTTAGGGTTGGGATGCGTGGGCCACGGGTCGCGCGGTCCGAACCAGCCGGCTATCGCAGACCTCGCCTCCTTCAATTCGTCGATCCCGATCGACTTGACGAGCGACGTGGGCGATGAAATCACCTCGTAGACAGGGCCGCGGTTCAAGGTATCCGCGCGCAGTATCCTGCCCCAGTGAACGTCACCGGTCAGGCAGGTCAGCGGCAGTCCCGCCGTGGAGACGCGCTCGATCTGTTCCATCAGGTAGCGATAGTCGGCTGCGTAGTTCGCCAGCTCGTAGTCGGCCACGTGGCCGTCGAACGCGCTCGCCGGGTCGGCGAAGAGCGACTGCCCCGTCAATAGAAAACCGTAGCGAGGTTTCGCCGTGTTCGCGGACGCAACGAGCGTGTCCACCCATGCGGCGAGCGCAACGCGGCCCGCGTTGCCGAGCAGCGCACCTGGCGGGTTGAGCATGGTCGCGTGATCGGGCGCATCGCCGGCGCCTCGTTCGCGCTGACTGCGCGTATCGAGCAGCAGGATCGACAGAGGCTCGATGTCGATGACGCGCGGCTGTCCCATCGCGCCCGCATAGCCCTGCTGAAACATGCCGAAGCCGATTTCGGCCGCGCGGCGCCAGCGGTCCCGCCCCGCCGCGGTCCAGCTGTTCTGGATAAGCGGGCTCCTGAAGGGCGCGTTGTTCCAGTACTCGTGATCGTCGGGAATCGATGCAACAGGCGCCAGCGACAGCAATTGCGGAAACCCCTCCGGAATGCCGCCGCCGCTCGCAGGCGACGCGCCAGGCGCATACCAGTTGCTCACGTAGTCTTCCTGGAACTTCGCTTCGAGCCAGTCCTGGTCATCTGCAAAGTTGCGTTCGGTGGGCAGGTCGAGATAGACCTGATCGCCAGCGAACAGCACGAGGTCCGGACGCGGCTTATACGATGAGATCCATCTGCCGGCCTCGCCATGCCGGTCCTGCGCGCCATGAAAACACGACAGCAGCAGCAGATTGAACCGCTCGCCGAATTCCTGAGGAATCGCCTGGGGCAACGTGCGAAACGACCGCACGATGGGTTCGGCGGCATCGACGCTCAAGCCGACTTCATGCTCGGAAGCGGACGCAAGGCCGCCGAATTCGACAACCGTCGAGCAGAACGGGAGCTTGCCCTGAACCTTCCAGCATTGCAGCGGGCGCACGATCGATGGCACAACCGGTTTGCCGCCGAGCGTCCAGGTCAGCGCCGACGCCGTGCCGTTCGTCGCCGCGAGAATACCCGCCCATACGCGCAACGTCGTGGCGTTGTCAGCGACATGATTCACCAGAGACACGATCATTTCGATGGCCCACCCGGTCGGGATGTCGTCCCCGCAACATCTTAGGAATAGACCTGACAATTTGTAATGAGGGTTTCCCGCGCCGCCGGACAAGCGCAAAGCGCGCTGCAATGTGGGCAAGCCAACATTCAGACCGCAGCGAAAGGTGTAGGTGGGCCTTGCTCACGCAGCGCCAGGGCTCCAGCTCGGCGATGTATGGCTACTGGCTGGCAGGAACGAAAAACTTCATGATGGTCTCCAGAAACAACGTGCCGCAAACGCATGTTCACAGCGCCTGAAAAATCGAATACCCAGGAATACCCCACGTCGCTTCAATGAGGAACATCCCCTTGCGCATACGTTGATTCCCATCCACCACCGAGCACCTTGCATAGCGTGATCAGATTGACGTCGGCATCGGCCTCGCTCTGTTCCAGATCGCTCTGCGCCTTGAGCAACTGCCTCTGCACGTTCAGTACGTCGAGGTAATCGAGCGCGCCCGCCTTGTATCGTTGCTGCGCAACCGACAGCGCGCGCAGGTTCAGGCTCACCACCGCTTTGAGCCGATCGCGCCGCCGTTGCTCCGCGTTGTACACAATCAGTGCATCGTCCACTTCGCGCCAGGCCTGAAGAACCGTGCGCTTGTAGAGGATCGCGGCCTCCTGCTGTTGTGCCTCGCGCAGTTGCAACGTTCCCTTCAGACGCCCGCCCTCGAATATCGGCAACGTAATCGACGGTCCGACCACGAACTGGCCCGACGCCCAATCCGCAAGGTTCGATAGCTGAAGACTCTGGAACCCCGCGCTGCCGTTCAGCGAGATACGCGGGTAGAAATCCGCTTTCGCCATGCCGATCGCGGCGGTCGCCGCATGCAACTGCGCGTCTGCTCTTCTGATATCGGGCCGGCGCTGCGCAAGTTCCGACGGGAAACCGATCGGCACCTGCGCCGGGAGACCCGGAACATCACGCGGCTCGCCGAGCCGCTCCTCGAGCGCGCCGGGTTCCTTTGCCAGCAACACGCCGATCGCGTTGATCGTGGTGTCGGAACGTGCTTCAAGCGTAGGAATCAGACTTTCGATCGACTCCGCTTGCGCGGACGCGTTGGCGACGTCGAGATCGGTCGTGACGCCTTCGTGCACGCGCACTTCCGTGAGCTTCGTCGCGTCGCGTGCAATCTCGAGGTTTTGCTTCGCTATCCGCAGCAGCGCCTGCGTATCACGCAGTTCGATGTAATTTCGCGCGAGCTCCGCGCGCGCCGACAGCAACACCGCATTGCGGTCTTCATATGACGCTTCGGTAAGCGCCGTCGCAGCCTCGACGCCACGCCGCGCCCCACCCCAGATGTCGAGCTCCCACGACGCATCGAAGCCGAACTGGTAAAGGTCGTACGCCGGCGAACCTTTGGAGCCAGGCAACGGCGCCACGCCGAGCGGCGCGCTGCCCGACGCCGATTGCAACGGACTTCCGTTCGGATTCACGCCGAGCAGCGACAGGATGCCGTTTGGACTGCCGCGCTCACGGTTATACGATGCGGCGGCATCGAGCGTCGGATATTCCGCGGCGCCTGCAATACGCTGCCCCGCCCGGCTTTGTCGCAGACGCGCCGATGCGGCAGCCACGTCGAGATTCGCGCCGGCCAGTTCCTGTTCCAGCGCATTCAGCATCGGGTCGTCAAGAAGCGTCCACCAATCCGGATTGAACCGGGATTCAACGGCCTTGCTCGATGCTTGCGCAGATTGCGTACGGTCAAACACGTCCGGTGTAGCTGTCTGCGGATGGTCGAAGTTCGGTCCGACCATACAGCCTGCCAACGCGGCGCACAGCAGTGCCGCACATGCCGGCGTGCGGATGGAGAATGCGCGCGCGTTCATTTTTTGCCTGCTTTTTTGTCTGCTTCTTCGACCACCACCGCGTCGCCACGCCGGTCAACCGCCACTTCCGCTTCGACGGACAGTCCCGCGCTCAATTCGGCCGCAATTTCCTGCCCCGGGTCGAGGGTAATCTTCACAGGCACGCGCTGGACGACCTTCGTGAAGTTGCCCGTCGCATTGTCGGGCGCGATCGGTGCGAAGCTCAGACCGGTAGCAGGCGCAAGACTATCGACATGGCCTTGAATCACCACGCCCGGCATGCTGTCGATCTTGAGGCGCGCGCTTTCGCCCGGCCGCATTCTCGTCAGCTGGTTCTCCTGGAAGTTCGCGACCACATAGGCATCCGCGAGCGGCACGATCGCGAGCACCGGCGCGCCGGGCGTGACGAATGCACCGACTCGCGCAGAACGTCTGCCCACCTTGCCGTCGATCGGCGCGCGAATCTCCGTATAGGAAAGATTGAGTCTCGCCTGTTCGAGCGCCGCTTCGGCGCGCGCCAACGCACCGGCCGCCTTGTCGCGCTGGGTGCGCAAAACGTCGAGGTCCTGCTGCGTCGCAAGCAATGCAGCCTGGTCGTGCGACTGACGCGCGAGCTGCTCGGCCAGCGTGCTCGACGCATGCTGCTGTTCCTGCGTCGTTCCCGCGCCGGCATTCGACAGGTTCTGGTAGCGCGCCGCGTTCTCGCGCGCAAATGCAATCGACGCATCGTCGGCACGCAGCGTCGCACGGGCCTGATCGACCAGCGAAGGCTGCCGCGCCATCTCGGCGTCGTAGTTCGCGACCGATGCTCGGGCCGCGGCCACGTCCGCCTGCGCACTCATCAACGCGGCGCGGAAGTCGCGGTCATCGATACGGACGAGCGGTTGTCCGGCCTTCACACGCTGATTGTCTTGCGCCAGCACTTCCGAAATCTGGCCGGCAACGCGCGGCGCCACGAGCGTGAAATCGGCTGCTACGTACGCGTCGTTCGTAGACTCCGTATCCGATCCGGCAAGCAGCGACGTGCCCCCGCCTGCGGCGACACCGATGACGGCCATACATACGGCAACGCCAATCGCTTTATGAGGGAATTTGATGACAGGTGACATATATCGTCGCTCAGCGTGAAGAAGGTGCCGTGCTCCATGGCGGATAGATACGCACGGGCAAGACCGGAACAAGGACAAGAAGAACAAGCGCGATACCCGCCATCAGCCGATAGAGATCGGCTGATGTCAGCACCACGGCTTGCAGGTGGATCCGGTGCGCGAGTTCGCCAAAGCCATGCGACGCGTCGCCGCTTTGACTCGTCACCAGCATCGTGTTGCCGAGCCGGTCCACGAGCATGCTCGAATGGAAATGCTCGCGGGCCGTGCCGACACTCTCGATCAGCCCCGTGGCGGCCGCCGCGGAAAAAGTCTTGAGCGAGTTGAACATCGCCGAAGCAAACGGGCCTTCCGTAGGTGGCAAGCCCGTTGTGACGCCCATCAGAATGCAGACGATCACCATCGGCTGCGCGATGATCTGCAACGACTGAAGCCAGTAGAAGTTCTCGCGTACCCAATCGGACGTAACGAAGCTACCCATGAAACAGGTGGCGGCCATCAGCGCGAGTCCAAACGCGAGCACCCACCGGTAGTCCACGCGCCGGATATTCAGCACGGCGGCCGTCAAAGGAAGCGCGATCAGCAGCGGAATCGCGACCAGCAACGCCAGCGGCGTGGTTTGCAGCGGCCTGTAACTGTGAACGTTCGCGAGATACTGGGCCGGTATGACCGCAACGCCGGTCAACAGCACGACCGCGCCTGCCAGTGTCAGAAGTCCGTGCGCGAAATTCCTGCGTGAAAGCAGCCGCAGGTTGAAAAACGGCAGCGGGTGATGCCACTCGTTGATCAGGAACGCCACGAGCAGCAGCGTCCCGCCATAAAGCATCACGCAGACGAACCCGGAATTCAGCCAGTCGAGGCGATCGCCCTGAAGAAAGCCGACCACGAGCATCGCGATAGCAGGAAAGCCCGTGATGAACCCGGTCCAGTTGAATGAACGGAACCGTTCGATCTTGAGGGAGTCTTGCGGAAGCCCAATGTGGATCGCGACGCAACTCACGATGCCGAGCGGCACGATTTGCCAGAACGCCATTCGCCAGCTGACATACTCGGTCCATAACGCGACGAGCGGTGTGCCGAGCGCCGGTCCGAAAGTCGCCGTGAGCGCATAGCCGGCGAGTCCGTATAACTTGATTTTCGGCGGGAGGTAACGCAGCGCCACGATAATCAACATCGGCGGAAGGCATCCGCCGGATAGCCCCTGCAACACGCGCAACGTATAAAGCGCCGGCAGAGTCGGTGCAAGCGGGCAAAGAAGGCCGAACACCATCGTGGCCAGCATCGCTCCGATAGCGAATCGCTTCAGCGTGAACGTCACACCGAACCATGGCGCAAACACCATCACGGCGACATTAGCCGCCTCGAACAGCACGGTGAGCCATGTGCCGTCGTCATGCCCGATCGACAGCGCGCCGCGAATATCCGTCATCGCCTGCCCGGTGACCTGCTGGTTGAGGATCGCCGATAGCGACGCAAGCAGCATCCCGATCAGGCCGATCGCAACAGGCAGCGACAACCCCGCCTGAGCGGACGGTTGCTGAACGGCAGTCTCCGCTTGCCGTGCGGCAGCCGACGACGATAGTGGCTCGACCGTCTGCTCCTGCATTCCGGTTGTCCAAGGGTTCGCGGTGTCGGTGTTCATAAATTGCGCTGGCACTCGTGTTTAACGGTTCGCTCAGATCAAGCGTTTCGCCGCTACGTGATAAGCCGAAAATTCTAAAAGAGGATTCCGAAGTTATCGAAGCTGTCACTCGCCCTGTTTCTGGCCAATTCATTCTGTAATCTGGCCAACGCCAATGTTGGGCCTGAGACGGCTCGACCGCGCTCTGCACATGCCGCTTTTGAGCCGGCATCGCCAAACGGGTGGTCTAACGCCTTAGGCGCTAGCCAGGTTGCTTTTCCTCGAAGTGCTGCGGCGCCTCGCGGCGGTCAAACATTCCATACTCGCGGACAACGCGGATATGTCGCAGACGCACGCCGTCCGGCAGCGTCGTATTGCGCGCAAACGCTTCGGCCGCCGCCTGATCGCGCCACGTCGCCACCACGATCACGTCGCCGGGCGTCAGCAACGCATCGAACGCGTCCCATGCGACGAGGCCTTGCGCCGCCAGATCGAGCCCAAGCGAGCGCGCGACCGAACCCGCGCCGGCCTGTTTGACCCAGTCAGACGCACGCTTTCCATCGAACAGCGCGACCGCTGTGCCGACGCCGGTTTCGGTCACATCGAGACGTTGCTCGAGCAACGTGTGCCCCGCCGGCACCTGTGTATCCGTAACGACCTGGCCGATGCGCAGGCGATAGTCCGCAAAGACGCGATCACGCGCTGCCTGCTGCACCTTGTGGTGTTTCGTTGAAACGCGCCAGCGCACGAGCGACTTCTCATCGCGCCAGCTCGACAGCGAGAGCAGCCATCCGTCGCGTGTCAGACTTGCATAGCGCGTATTGTCGATAAAGCCATCGACCGCTTCGAGCTCCGGGCGCAGCATCTTCGCCATGCCGAGATAGGCATCGAATTGATCGGCAAACGGATTGACTTCAAGCATGGCGGCAAACATGATCGATTCCTTCTTCTGGTTAGGGATGCTGATACCGGACATCGCACCTCAAGTGGGTTGCTTTATTGTCCGGGATAGACAGCATTTCCTGAAGCAAAAGCAGGCTGCAAAACGGGTCAATCAATGCGCGAAATTTGCCAACGCAACTAGTCGATACATGGCCGAGGTGCTCTCGGGAAAGGTCGATCGTCGGCCATTCGTGATCTTGTTTGGGCCAACCGGAGCGACGCGCCATCGACACGCATTCAGCGCGCTTACAATCGCGCCAAGCGATGCTGTTAATCGCGATCGTGGTTGCCGATAAAGGCATGGGAAGGGTGAAGCGAGATGGACAGATTACGCGAGATGGAAGTGTTCGTAGCCATCGTCGATCGGGGCAGTTTCACCGGGGCATCGGAGAAACTTGGCATGTCGGCGCCTGCGGTCTCACGGGCGCTCACTTCGCTCGAAGCCCGTCTCGGCACGCCATTGCTGACGCGCACGACCCGCTCGATCCGTCCCACGGAAGCAGGCTTGTCCTATCTCGATACGTGCCGCAAGGTGCTGGATACGATTACGGACGCCGAAGCGAATATCGCGGTTGATCGCGACAACCCCGTCGGCACACTGACGATATCGGCCCCAGTACTGTTCGGGCAACGATTTATCGCGCCGCTCGTCAATGCCTATGCACGCCGCTATCCGGACGTGAACGTCAATGCAGTGTACGACGATCGCACCACGCGGCTGCTGGAGGAAGGCGTGGATATCGCGATTCGTATCGGCCATCTCGGCGATTCGTCGATATTCGCCGTGCCTTTGGGCTTTGTCCGGCGCCGAACGTACGCCGCCCCCGCCTATCTCGCGGAGCACGGAGAACCCGTGCATCCCCGGGAGCTGATAAACCATCACTGCGTGTCCTTCACAGGAGTGAGCAATCCGTTCGAATGGGAGTTCTATGAGAACGGCTTGAGGCTGCCGGTCCGCCTTCAACCGCGGATGATCGTCAATCTGGCGCCGGTGGCCGTGACGGCCGCGGTCGAGCGCATCGGCATCACGCAATTGTTCTCGTATCAGGCCGCTCCCGAAGCGCATGCAGGCACGCTGCAGCCTGTGCTGAGCGCGTTCGAGCCGGAATCGACTCCCGTGAATCTGCTGCATGTGGAGCGGCGCGGCGCAAGCGGCAAGGTCCGAACCTTCGTCGAATTCGTCACCGGGACGTTGCGCGGCAATGTGCATCTTCAATACGGGGACAACGCGGCGATAACTGACGCGATCGGCCCAACACCCGTTCCGGCCGAACGCAAGGTCGCGAGGCGGGCAAAGAGGCCGACCAGCGTCTCAGCACGCAACAGCTGAACGCGTAAACGCCGCCCTATGAAGTTCGCGATACGCGTTCACGAGCGCATCGAGACTGAATGCGCGGTTCAAGCCGCTGGGGTTCGGCAATACCCACGCACGCGAGCCGCCGAACGGCGCGGCCTGTAGGCCCCATTCGATGTCGCGCTTACCGGACATCGCCGCAAGCGCCATCTTCCCAAGGAACGCCACGTACATTGGCGCATAGCGTTCGATCTTCCGCTCGAAATCGGACGCCGCTGCTTTGAACTCCAGGCGGGACAGGTCGGCGGCCCGTGACGTTGCGCGTGGTGCGGCTGTTGTCAACCCACAACCGTATTGCAGCAACGCATGATCGTCTTCGGGGCGAAGCAGTTCAGGCGTAAAGCCCGCCAGATGCATGACCCGCCAGAACCGGTTGCCTCTGCCCGCAAAGTGGCGACCGGTCGACGCCGCCAGCATGCCCGGATTGATGCCGCAAAACACGACCGATAAGCCGGGCGCCAGAATATCCGGCAGACATTGAAGTGAATCGGAGCAGGTCATCGAGGGTGTCGATTCCTTGAGCAAAAGGTGCGGCATGGCGAAACATCGGGTGTACGCGCATGCTAGGCCATTTCTTCTTCCATGTCGTCGGTCTGGACCTGCGCTTCGGCGCGCTGATAAGTCCAATGCGGCTGGTTCGTCGCGCCGCCATGGAACCGTTGGCGGTATTGCTTCGGCGTAACGTTGAGCCGCCGTACAAAAGTGATCCGCATATGCGTCGCGCTGTGGAAGCCGCATTTGAATGCGACGGTCTTGAGCGGGGCATCGGTCTCTTCAAGCAGTTTTCTCGCCGCATCCACGCGAACCTGCTCGACAAACGCAGACGGTGTCACCTTCGCATATTTCTCGAACAGCCGCGAGAACGTGCGCCGGCTGACTGAAACCGCCTTCGCAATCTGTTCGATCGACAGCGCATCGGCAATGTGCTCGGTCACGTATCGATGCACCTTGCTGATGATCGGATCATCGCCTTTGCGTATACCGATGTACGGGCTGTATTGCGACTGCCCGCCCTCTCTCTGGATATATACAACCAGACGTTTCGCGACCCGCACCGCTATCTCGTGCCCCCAGTCTTCGGCCACGAGCGACAGGCACAGATCGATGCCTGTGGTCACACCCGCCGACGTAAAGAGGCGTCCGTCGCGCATAAAGATCCGGTCGGGCTGCACATGTGCTTGCGGAAATTCGTCAGCGAGGCGCGCTGCATCGGCCCAGTGCGTGGTCACTTCCTTGCCGTCGAGCAGACCTGCGTGGGCAAGCACGAACGCCCCGTTGCAAACGGAGCCGAAACGGCCGGCGCCGCGCGCCTGATTTTTCAACCAGTTCAGAAACTCGCTGCGCGGCTGGTAATCGGGCAAACGCGGCCCGCCCGCAATGAGGAGCAGGTCGGCTTGAACGTCGAAATCCGCGTAGCACAACGGTATGGATAGCTGCATGCCGTTCGAGCAGGTGACGGGGCCGCCCTGCCCTCTGACAAGAAAGACCTCGTATTTCAGGTGCTCAGGAAGGAAGGTATTGGCTTCGGCGAATACATCCATGGGGCCTGCAAGATCTAGCGCCTGCACACCATCGAATACCACAATGGCGACTTTCATCATGTGCCCCTCATCCAATCCGGCATGCTCCCGTTGCTGTCGCGGCTCGACCATTCATCGCGACAGTGGCGGTAACGAGCGATGACCCAGATTACCTGAACGGCTGCATAACGAGGACACCCTTTCCGTTAACTTACTCTTGCGTCGGTGTAACAAGTTGGAGTCCGAGCGGCGCTCAGCCGGCCACGTTCCCGAATCATGGGGCACGCGAGCATGTCGCGGGCGCGACGCGGCCCAGATCGCGTATTGAATGGCCGTGTATCGCACGAGGCGCTCGCTTCCCGTGTGCGCCCGCCTTTTACACCTGGCTTCAAGTCAGTCGAACTCCGGACAGCGCAAGGCAAGCGTCGCGCCGTCCGCCGTCTCAGTCGTGGCTGCCTGGAACGGCATGCCGCGCGCGGTCGACACGGGTGCGATGCGGCCCGGCCTGGCAGTAATGGCCGGAATACGGTGCATTTTGGCCTGTGAATCCCTCACGAGGAGGCACATATCGCTGCAATAGTTGGCAGAATAGTTAGTACTTAGTAGCGCCCTCACAATTCTTCCAGAAGCACATCTACCAGGTGCTGGATGGACCGAGCGATGCGGAGAACCCGCCGAAGCCATCGTCCATGAGCTGGTGCCGAACATACGCTGTTCTCGAGTTGAAAGGGAAACCGCCGTTTATCTGGCTGCCGGCATGCAGGCAGCCGTTTCCATTCGAGAGCCAGTTGTGACCCAAGACCCGAACCTCACGTCCTCCGCTTTGTGTGATTCGTCTGACGCCGGCGAATGGATGTCCGGTGCCGACATCATCCTGCGCGTACTGAGCGAACAGGGCGTCGACACCGTCTTCGGATACAGCGGCGGCGCGATCCTGCCGACGTATGACGCCGTGTTTCGTTTCAACGAAATGCATGAGCAAAATCCCGAACGCCAGATCAAGCTCGTTGTGCCGGCCAATGAACAGGCCGCGGGCTTCATGGCTGCCGGCTACGCGCGCGCCAGCGGAAAAGTGGGCGTGTTTATGGTGACGTCGGGCCCAGGAACCACGAACGCGGTCACGCCCATCGCCGACTGCAACGGTGATTCGATTCCCGTCGTCCTGCTGTGCGGACAGGTGCCGCGCGCCGCGATCGGCTCCGATGCTTTCCAGGAAGCGCCCGTCTTCAACATCATGTCGGCGTGCGCGAAGCAGGTCTTTCTGGTCACCGACCCGGCGAAGCTCGAACAAACACTGAGAAGCGCATTCGAAATCGCGCGGACCGGCCGCCCCGGCCCGGTTGTCGTGGACGTGCCGAAAGACATCCAGAACTGGCGTGGCCCGTTCAAAGGACACGGGACCTTGCAGTTTCGCGGCTATTCGGATCGCCTTCGAATGGTGGCGCAAGGTGCGCGTCTCGACGCGCACAAACGCGACGAATTCTTCAGCCTGCTTGCGCAAAGCGAGCGACCGCTGCTGTACGTCGGCGGCGGCGTGATCGCGGCCGGCGCATCGGCCGAACTGCGTCAGTTCGCGCAGCGCTACAGGATTCCCGTTGTGACCACGCTGATGGGGCTCGGCGCCATGCCCGCGAAACATGAATTGCAGCTCGGCATGCTGGGCATGCACGGCGCCGCCTGCGCGAACTATGCGGTAGAAGATTGCGACTTCCTGATTGCAGTGGGTGCCCGATTCGACGATCGGGTGGCCGGCGGCCGCCCGGAAGCATTTGCGCCCGGTGCGCGTCATGTCGCGCACATCGACATCGACGAGGCGGAGATCAACAAGGTCAAACGCACACACTGGAGTCATGTGGGCGATGCGAGGGACACGTTGCTGTCGTTGATGGAGAAAGGTTCCGTCGCGCAAGCGCAAGCGCCATCGCTGTGGCTCGACCAGGTGCAGGCGTTAAAGCGCGACTACGGCATGAACTACGACCGGAACAACCCGTTGATTCAGCCGCAGTTCGTCATCGAAATGCTCGACGAGATTACCGGGGGACGGGCCATCCTCTGCACGGGCGTCGGGCAACATCAGATGTGGGCGGCACAGTTTTTCGATTTCGTCGAACCTCGCAGCTTCCTCACCTCGGGCAGTATGGGGACGATGGGGTTCGGGCTGCCCGCCGCTATCGGCGCCCAGCTGGGCCGGCCGGATGCGCTTGTGATCGACATCGACGGCGACGGCAGCATCCGGATGAATATCGGTGAACTGGAGACGGCAACCACCTATGGTGTGCCCATCAAGGTGCTGCTGCTCAACAATCTCGGCGACGGGATGATCCGGCAATGGCAACGCCATTTCTATGAAGGGCGTCTGTGCGTGAGCGACAAGGCCCTCCATAGCAAGAACTTCGTGATGGCTGCCAGGGCCGATGGCTTTGAATTTGCCCGTCGCGTAGACAGAATCGACAAGCTCGAAGACAACCTTAGGGCCTTCGTCGAATTCGAAGGGCCCGCGTTCCTTGAAGTGATGATCGATCAGAACGCCGATGTGTTTCCGATGGTCGGGCCCGGGCAGAGCTATGCGGAGATGGTCACCGGGCCGTTCATTGCTGCGCGGTCTGCGCAGGACGCGCAAGCGAAGGGCGCCGAGCGCCGGCAGGCTGCGGACATGTTCTAGTCAGATGATCGATTTCGACGCTGCCATGCGGGCGTTGGCTCACCCCTTTCGCAGACAGGTGCTGCAGTGGCTGGCCGATCCGGCCACGCACTTTTGCGAGGTTGAGCCTTCTCCTATTCAAGGGGTTTCAGTGGGCATGCTCCGCGCGAGAAGCGGCTTGTCGCAGTCCACGGTGTCGGCCCATCTGTCTCAGCTCGAACGCGCGGGCCTGATCAAAGCGCAAAAGATCGGACAGTGGGTATTTTTATCGCGTAACGAAAGCGCGATCCGTGAATTTGCGGAGCGGCTGTGTGGCGATATCGCGAAGATCGACAGCCGGTTTTAGCGTCGTTGCGCTGGCGGGTCAGCGGACGCGGCACGACAGCGCCACGCGGCGTCGTAGTACCGTCATGCCGCTGCCCGCCCGATCTCAATCCCGGTCGATCAACGAAGTCTTTTTCGTCTCCGGCATCCACAGGTAGCAGATCAGCGAAGCGCAAATACACGCCGACACGTACCAGAAGAACCAGTTTTCGTGTCCGCTCTTCTTCGTCCACAGCGCGATGTACTCGACGGTTCCGCTAAACACCGACACACTGATCGCATACGGCACCGCCAGCCCGAACGTGCGCACTTCGACCGGAAACAGCTCGGCTTTCGTGATCGTGCTGACCGACGAATACATCGCCACCACCGCAAGCGCCGCCATCACCACGACAAACGCGACCCAAGGACTCTGCGTGCCCTTCAGGAAGGTGAAGAGCGGCACGGTGCCAAACGTTCCCAACACGCCGAAGGTCAGCAGCAACGGACGGCGTCCGATCCGGTCCGATAACGCGCCGTACACTGGCTGCAAGACGGTGAAACCGATTAGCGACAGCACCGAAATCAGGCTCGCGGTGCTTTTGGCCATGCCAGCGCTGTTCACGAGAAACTTCTGCATATAGGCGGCATACGCATAGTTCCCGACCGAACCGCCGAGCGTCAGGCCGAACACCATCCAGCACGCCTTCTTGTGGCGCAGCGCTTCACGAATCGCGCTGACCTTTCTAGCGCCCTTTGCGCCTTTCACACCCTTCGCGTGCTTTTCGAACGATTCGGTTTCCTTCATGTTCCGCCGCAGCAGAATGCCGACCAGGGAGATCAATGCGCCGATCAGGAACGGAATGCGCCAGCCCCAACTCTGCAATTGCGCCTGCGTGAGGAAGAACTGCTGCATCAGCACCAGCGTTCCCATCGCCAGCAATTGGCCGAGCGAAATAGTCGTATACAGGAAGCTCGAATAGAACCCGCGCTGCCCTTTCGGCGCGGTTTCGCTCAGATACGCCGCAGCGCTGCCGCCTTCGCCGCCGATGCTCAAGCCCTGCAGAATACGCGCGACCAGCAGAATCACCGGCGCTGCAATGCCGATCGTCTGATAGCCCGGTGTCAGGCCGATCATCAGCGAGCCGAAGCACATCATCGAAACCGATAGCAACAGCGCCGCGCGGCGGCCGCGACGGTCCGCGTAGATGCCGAGCACCCATCCGCCGACCGGCCGGGCCAGAAAGCCGATCGCAAACACCGCGGCGGTTCTCAGCAGCGACACGGTCTCGTCGCCGGCCGGAAAAAACTCTCTCGAGAAGTAGATCTCCAGCCCGACGTAGACGAACCAGTCGTAATACTCGATCAGGTTACCGATCGAGCCGCTGAAGATGCCCCATACACGCTGGCGCATGTTCATATCGACGACGGCGTGCGGCCGTCCCTCCGCGCGCACGGGCGCGTACCCGCCCGCGTTTCCGCGTACATCCTGCGTCATTCCTGTCTCCCCCAAACATCGCTTCGTGTTCGGTTATGGCGATGCGGTCCGTTACGACTAGTCTGTCGAGCCGCGTTTCTTGTTCGCCCATTCAGCGTAGCGGGCCTTGTTGGCCTCGTTCGGCGGATAGAGGCCCGGCAGCGGCGCGCCGCCCTCCACTTCGTTCATGATCCAGCCTTCGAGTTGCTCCTGTTCGACCGAAGCGGCCACCACCTCGTCGACCATCGCGGCGGGGACCACGACCGCGCCATCCTGATCGATCACGATCAGGTCGTTCGGGAACACCGCGACGCCGCCGCACGCGATCGGCTCCTGCCACCCGACGAAGGTCAGGCTCGCGACCGAAGGCGGCGCCGCGGTGCCCTGGCACCATACGGGCAGCTTCGTGCCCAGCACGCCCGCGAGGTCGCGCACGACGCCGTCCGTGACGAGCCCGGCCACGCCGCGCTTCTTGATCCGCGCGCAGAGAATGTCGCCGAAGATGCCGGCATCGGTCACACCCATCGCGTCGACCACCGCGATGCAGCCCTCGGGCATCGCTTCGATCGCGGCGCGCGTGGAGATAGGCGAACCCCACGAGGCAGGCGTCGCGAGGTCTTCGCGCGCCGGCACAAAACGCAACGTAAACGCGCGGCCGACGATGCGCGGCTGGCCCGGCGCAATCGGGCGCGTACCGCGCAGCCATACATTGCGCAGGCCATGCTTGAGCAGCACCGTGGTCAGTGTCGCGGTCGAAATGCCCGAAAGCGCGGCGACCACACGCGCGTCGAGCGGCTGGAATTCGGTAGTCATAGGTTCGGTATCCGAGAGAAAAGTTAAACGCTGGCGATCAGCCCGCCGTCGATGCGGATCGTCGAGCCGGTGATGTACGACGCGCGCGCACTCGCGAGGAAGGTCACGGCGTCCGCATATTCACGCGGCTCGCCGTAACGGCCCACCGGGATCGACGCCGTGCTTTCGGCTGCGACGTCTTCGACCGGGCGCCCTTCGCGCTTCGCCTTCGCTTCGTCGAGGAAACGGATACGGTCCGTCGCGATGCGGCCAGGCAATACGATGTTGCACGTCACACCGTCGCGGCCCACTTCTTTCGCGAGCGTCTTCGACCAGCCGACGAGCGACAGCCGCAACGCGTTGGACAAGCCGAGATTCGCAATCGGCGCGACCACACCCGACGACGTGCTCGTGATGATCCGGCCGAAACCGCGGCTGCGCATGCCCGGCAATACGCGGTCGGTGATCGCGATAACGGACAGCACCATGCTGTCGAAATGCTTGCGCCAGAGCGCCGCATCCTGTCCGTGCGCCGGCGTCGGCGGGGGTCCGCCGGTGTTGTTCACGAGAATATCGACGTGGCCGAATTCGCTTTCGATCTTGCCGACACGCGCATCGATACTTGCGATGTCGGCGAGATCCCATTGAATGGACAGCGCGCGGCCGCCTGCTTTCTGTATTGCGTGAGTGGTGTTGTCCGCTGCGGCGAGATCGACGTCGGCGACCGCGACGCGCACACCTTCCGCGGCCAGCGCGCGAGCGATCGCTCCGCCCAGACCACCACCGGCGCCGAGTACGAGCGCCACTTTATCGTTCAATTGCAAATCCACCGGATCCTCACATAGACGATCGACCGGACGCCTGCACGGACCTCGTCTCCGGTGAGGGCCGCGTCGCGATCGAAGTGGGAAACCAGTATAGGAACGGTTGAATTTCCGTGTAAAACGGAAATTTACGGGCCTTAGCCTAAGAAATTTTGATCGAACCGGCTTTCGCGATACCGGCTCGCCTGATGTGCGAAGTGCTACAGGTGCGAAGCGCGCGCCGCGCGCCGCTTCGTTTGCCCGCTGATTTTCGATGCTTGCGCGGCGAGGCTGTCGACCAGCGTTTGCGCGGACGGACGATCGAGTACCGCAAGCCTCGCGAGAATGCCGATTTCGCGCACCAGCGGGCCGCCGGGCAATCCAAGCACGCTGATGCCGCGGGTCTGCTTCACCGGGACGAGGTCGCCGGGGATGATCGAGCAGCCGAGTCCTTCGCTGACCATATTCAGGATGACAGAAGGTTCGTCGAGCTCCATCGTGTCCATCGTCGACAGTCCGTGTTGCTTCAGATAGCGGTCGACCAGCTGCCCGCCGGGCGAGCGGCGGTCGTAGCGAATGAATGGATGCGTACGCAACAATTCGGGGAGATCGGTTGGCGCGCCTTTCGGCGCGATACCGACATAATGCTCGCTGATCAGCGGAATCCATTTGAGGTCCGGCGGCAACCCGAGGCGCGGCTTGATCATCACGGCCATATCGAGCTCATGCGAGTCGACTTTCGCGAGCAGTTCGGCCGACACGCCTGGCGCGATATTGATCGACGCCGCCGGCTGCACTCGTCTGAACTGCTGCAGCGCCTTCGGCAGAAAGCTCGCCTGCACGGTCGAAATGGCGCCGATATTCAGCCCACCGCGATCCGGAAATCCGCGCTGCCGTTTCATGCCATCGAACAGATCGAGAATCTGCGCCGCCTGTTCGAGCGCATGCCGGCCCTCTTCGCACAGCGTCACCGACTTGGCCTTGCGATCGAACAGCGCGAAGCCCAGCTCGTCTTCCAGCCGTCTTATCTGAGTGCTGACCGCGGACTGCGTGAGCCCGAGCCGATTGCCGGCGGCCGAGAATGATTCGGCTTCGGCCGCCACGACAAAAGTGCGGAGATAACGGATCATGATGCCTGGAGACGCATGGGCTTGTCCCTGCAAATTGAATAGTACCGGCGACGATTGTACTTTCTTGCGCGCGGCGACGTAGGCTCAGGCAATCCGTTGCTCTCCGCGTCGCCGTGCATCAACGGCCGCGGCGGCGATCTGACGGCGGAATGCGCGAGGTTCGATGGGTTGGCGGGCCGCGCTGGAAAGCGGCGGTGAATGCGGCGTATCACGCTTATAACGCTTCAATCACCGACCGGGTGTGAGCCCATGAGTCAAGGCACTCGCGCTTCGTTCGTGCTTCGCGCGGCCACCAGTGCCGATACACGACGAATCTCGCGAGCCGCCAGAACGGACATCGACAGCGCGCCCGCAACCCACGCCGCCGCGACATAGCCCAACGCGTGAGCGCCAAACACGCGAATGCCTGCGGCGCCGATCACGCCGGCCGCCGTGGCGCCGAAGAAAATTGCGGAATTGTTCAGTCCGATCACAATCGGCGCGATGGCCGGCGCAATCGTCACGATGCGATATTGCTGAGGCACGAGAACGCCCCAGCCGCACGCCCCCCAAACGATCACGGCCGGAACCGCCGTCCAGAGACTCGCCCCCGTCCACGGCACGAAAACGAAATCGGCCATCACACACACCAGCATCGCGACAAGCACTTTGTGCGCGCCGATTTTGTCGATCAATCGCCCCGCCAGAAGATTCGAGACCGTTCCCGCAGCACCCCATAGCACGAGCAATGCGCCGAACCAGGCTGAACTGCCGCCGATCGCGCGATCGAAAACCACGGCGAAATACGTATAGAGCGTGAATGCGCCGCTGAAGAACAGCAAGGTTGCCGCGAGCGTCAGACCGATACGTGCGTCGGCCAGCGGCGCGACGCGCTTGGCCAGCGTCACGGACGGCGGCATCGGGATATCGGACAGCAGTGTCAAAACACCGACGCCCGATATGGCGGCCAGCGCCGCAACGAATAGCATTGTCCAATGCCAGTTGCCGAGGCCGCCGATGATCGTGCCGGTGGGTGAGCCGAGCGCGGTGGACACCGTCATGCCTGCCACCACCACGGCGAGCGCAAAGCCTCTGCGCTCTGGCGGCACGATCATCGACGCCGCGCTGGTTGCCGTCGGAGAGAACATGGCCGCGCCGAGTCCCGCGATCGCTCGCGTCGCCAGCGCGATGCCGAAGGTCGGCGCGAACGCCGTCCCCAGGTTCGCCAACACGAAGACCGCAAGGCCGGCCAGCAGCAAATGCTTGCGCGGCATTCCCGCGGCCAGCGCGGCGATCACCGGCGCGAGCAACGCGTACGTCACAGCATAAGCCGTCGTCATTTGCCCTGCGGCGCCGATGCTTACGTCGAAACTGCGCGCGATTTCCGGCAGCACACCGGCGACCACAAAGCTGTCGGTGCCGAGCGCGAACATGCCAAGGGATAAAACAAGAAGTCGTCGATCCATGATCAGGTGCCGGTACGTTGGTCAATTGGAGGTCAGTGTAGCCGCCGGTCCCGTCAACCTGATATAGTCGCAAACGACAACTTTACGGTCATTTACGCCATGCGCATTTCGATCCTCGCTCTCGACGGACTCTTCGATACCGGGCTCACCGTCGCGCTCGACGCCTTCTCGGCCGCGAACGGTCTCGCGGCCCGGGAACTGGGCGGAACACCGCGCTTCGAGGTGTCGATCGTCGGCATGCGCAAGCGGGTCCGCACGCGCCACGGGCTGATCGTGCCGGTGCAGGCAGTCACGCCGGATTTGAAACCGGACTGGGTATTCGTGCCGGCGTTGAGCACGATCACACCCGAACTGCTGATCGAGTCGCTAGCGCGAACCGATGTGATTCAGGCCAGGACGCAACTGCTGAAATGGCACGCGGAAGGCGCACTGATCGGCGCGTCGTGTATCGGCACCTTCCTGCTTGCGGAGACGGGGCTTCTCGACGAGCGGGACGCGACGACGAACTGGTCGCTGGCGCCGCTCTTCCGGCAGCGTTACCCGCGCGTGCGGCTCAACGAATCGCGCATGCTCGTGCCGTCGGATACAGGTGTGACGGCCGGCGCGGCGATGGGGCATCTCGACCTCGCGCTCTGGCTGATTCGCAAGGCCAGCCCGGAGCTGGCCTCTCTCGTTTCGCGCTATCTGCTGGCGGATATTCGCACGTCGCAGGCGCCGTACATCATCCCGAATCATCTGGCGCAGGCCGATCCGCTTATCCAGCGCTTCGAACAGTGGGCGCGTACGCATCTGAAGGCAGGGTTCTCGCTGCAGGAGGCGGCCGGCGCGCTGGCGACCAGCGCGCGTTCATTGCAACGCCGTTGCCAGGATGTGCTCGGCAAATCGCCGCTTGCCTATTTCCAGGACCTGCGCGTCGAACGCGCGCAATCGCTGCTTCACGGCAGCGGCCTCGATCTCGAGGCGATCGCGGCCGAAGTCGGTTATGCCGACGGTGCGACATTGCGAACGCTTTTGCGCCAGCGTCTGGGACGCGGTGTGCGCGACCTTCGCGCCGACTTGCGTTGATGGGTCGCTCAGTTGGAAAGCGATCGGCAGCGTTAGGCGGGTAAAGGTGAGAGAAAACGGGAGACGAACGCGCGGCACTACCGTTCAATGCGCATATGCCGCAGCGGATGAGTTGAAAGAGCAGGTTGCCGATGCGGGCGGCGAATCGCGCGGCGCAAGGCGAACCCCGCTGTTCCGCGTGCCATGACAACGGTCGCCCGTCATGAGGTCATCGCGTCATGAGTCGTCTCAGTCACGCTCTCGTGATCGATTCGCGCGGCGAGTCCGCACGACGAATGGCGATGACGGAGGGATAAAGCAGGTTCGGCTCCCGAATCTTCTCACCTTGAAGGTTTCGCGCCGAACCGCTGCGCACCTCAACTGCTGGGTCGGCACGGACTAAGCGCCTCGCGAGCAGTTGAAGAACGCTCCGATCACGCGTTTTGCCACGCTTTTACGAGCGGCGAACATGCCGTCGCTCATCGCAGCGGCGTATCTCCAGCGGCGTCGCATCACCCGCGCCGTTGCATCACCCGCGGCTCAACCGGTCATCGGCAACGTCGCGCGCAGGAAACGGGCGGCTCCAGATCCGGCGCGAACGCGACAGCCGAATCCACAGGCGCACCGCCCGCACGATCACACCGGACACGAAGCGCATATCGAATGGCATATCGCGGCGCTTGATATCCAGCAACAGCACGACGCGGTTCTCGTCGCTGTCGTTCCACACCGCATGTTCGAAGGTGTCGTCCCAGAGAAGAAATTGCCCTTCTTCGAGCCGGTACTCGCGCCGGTCGATCTTCAGTACGGCAGCCGGCTTGCCGTCGCCGCCGCGCGGCATGACCAGCACCAGATAGCCACGCAGAATGCCGCGGAACGGCCCGCGATGCTCGGGCACATGCTTGCCCGGTCCGAGAATGGAAAACGACGCGGACAATACGTCGGGCGCCTGCGCGAGCACCGACGCCACCGTCGGGCACTGCGCGAGATTCGGATCAATCGTCACGCCATACGCGCGCATGATGAACATGCGCCAGTCGCGTGCATCATTCGCGGAAATGGACGCCTGGCTGGCCATCAATTCATGAAAACGCGGGATATGTTCGATATGCCGCGTCACGCCGAATGCTTCGTCGCGAATCGCCTGCCAGTTTGCCTGGAAAAGTTGAGCATCCGGAAACAGACGGGCGCTCTCGAGAATCGCATTGCCGGAAATCCGGCGATCGAACCATGCGCGAAGCGCATTGGCGAGGCCGTCATAGAGTGACAACTTACGGGTGCTCTCAGGAATGTTCATTGGTTCTCCACGCCGGCCCGCATGCAATGGGCGCGGCTCCCGAATCAAACAGCGGCTGGTGCAAGGGCGAATTCGTCCGTCACCCCTTATAAGGCATGCAAAGCAGGCGCGATGTTCCTCTCACGCATGCATTTTTATCATTTGCGAATTCAATTAAAATCGAAAGCAAACTTCAACGGAATTGTTAGAATTCGCTTGTGCGGCTTTCGGTTCGCAATACATGGCGAACTCGCGTCGCAGCCGATCCAGACAGATTGTCGCGTAATGAGCGACGTTTCGTCTTTCTAAATATCACGCCTGAAACAATTGGAAATGGAATCGTGCTTCAAGCCAGGCCGAGCCGGAACCGACGCCATGCATGACGCCGTCAACACTGCGATCCGCTTGCGCGCCGCCACGCCGGACGATGAACCCTTTCTGATCGAATTGCGCGAGTGCACAATGACCGGGCACCTCGAACGCATGGGCGAACCGACCGACGCTGAGTCGCACCGGCTTCGCGTGCGCTCGAACTTCGACGTGGCGCAGATCATCTGTTGCGATAGCCGGCGCATCGGCCTGTTGAAGGTGGTTCGCTCGGATTCCGTCTGGCGCATTCAGCAGATCCAACTACTACCCGCCTGGCAAGGCCGGGGCATCGGCGCCGGCGTCATTCGCGACCTACTCGCACAAGCGCATCGAGCCGGCGTTGCCGTCACGCTCAGCGTGCTGCGCGGCAATCCGGCGTTGAGATTGTATGAACGTTCAGGCTTCCGGGTGGCTGCGGAAACACCCATCGAACTCAATATGACATGCGATCCATGACACGCGCTTTTTGCAGGCAAACCTCAAGCACGATTTAATTTACGCCTCATTTCCGGTCGATAAAATGGTTATCGACGTGTGCGTGACCCACGCAATCCCATGTCTAAAGCACGAAGGCGTCAAATGAATATCCGTCAAAAACTTGCCATTGGGCTCGTCGTTTCGCTTTGCGGTTTGTCCGCAATTGCCGCACATGCCGACACTCAACGTTTTTCACCGGAACCTATGTGCAAGACGACGGATCCCCAGGCCGGCATCGCGGCCAGCGCGGTAGAGCAGATTGCCGACACGCCGCGCGGCCCGATCGCTTACTACAGGCTCGGCACCGGCAGTCCGCTCGTGCTGGTGACGGGCTTTCGCTCAACGCTGACCGAATGGGATGCAGGCTTTCTCACCGAACTCGCGAAGCATCATGATGTGATCGTGTTCGACAATCGCGGCGTGGGCCGATCGGAGCCGAACGCTCAAACGTTCACGATCGAAGATATGGCACGCGACACCGCCGCGCTGATCGACACGCTGCATGTGCGGCATCCGGTCGTGGTCGGCTGGTCGATGGGTGGCGCGATCGTCCAGCAACTGGCAATCGATTCGCCCGCGTCGGTCGGCAAGATGGTCCTGCTCAGCGCGCCGGCGCCCGGCAGTTTCGGCACGCCGGTCTCGCCGCAAGTGGAAGCGGCGCTGTCCGGCAAGCCCGGCGTGACGCTGCGCGACGTGATGGGCGTGCTGTTTCCCGCCGCGGATGTCGACGAGGCCGAGCGCTGTTTCACCAAGGACATGTTCAGGCCAGCCGATTACGGCAAGCACCCGATTTCCAGCGCGGTAACCGCGGGACAAACCGAAGCGCTGCGCAGCTGGGAAGCGAACGATCACGCCGGACAGGCGCTGCGCGCCGTGCAAACGCCAACGCTCGTGATGAGCGGCAACGACGATACGGTCGTCGTGCAGAAGAACGCCCAGGCGTTGAAGCAGTTGCTGCCGAATGCGCGCCTGCTGCTCGTCGATGCGGCCGGTCACGCGATGATGTATCAATACCCGGCCGCGCTCGCGCGCACGATCAGTTCGTTTGCGACGCAGTAACGTCGCGCGCGCCCCGTCAACTTTTCGCGGCAGCGTCGTTCAGCATCACGGTCCAGCCGAGCCCGCGCACGTTGCGTATCACCGATACGCCGAATTTCTTGCGTACGGAATGGATCAGCACGTCGACGGCGTTGCTTTCCACCTCTTTGCCCCAGCCGTACAGGCGGTCCTCGAGTTGCTCGCGGGAGAGAATCGTGCCGGGCCGCTCGAGGAACGCGAGCATCAACGCGAATTCGCGAGCCGACAACACTGACGTCACGCCGTTGCAACTCAGCGTGCGCTTGTCGAGGTCGAGGCTCAGCGTATCGTCGCCCAGACGCGAAACCGCATAGCCTGCCTTGCGCCGGATCACCGCACGGATTCTCGCGAGCAGTTCCGGCACCTGGAACGGCTTGAGCATGTAGTCGTCCGCGCCGAGATCGAGCCCTTGCACGCGCGCGTCGAGATCGTCGCGCGCCGTCAGGATCAGCACGGGGACCGGGTTGCCCTTCGAGCGGCAGGTTTTCAGCAGGTCGATGCCGCTCATGCCGGGCAAGCCGAGATCCAGCAGCACGACCGTATATTCGGCGGCCTCGATCGCCGCGCAGCCGGCCACGCCGTCGCGCACCCAATCGACGCTGTAATCCGCGTCCTTCAATGCTCGCAGCAGGCTTTGTCCGATCTGCAGGTCGTCTTCAATCAGTAGCACTCGCATGATTTCGTGTCACGGCGACAGAAACAGGGGTGTCGATCTGCGGCGCGAGGGCCATGAAAACCGGTCGGCGAACCGGTTTCGAGCCAGGCCGTAGCCCACCGGCGCGGGTGAATAGAGCAAAGCGAATGACCGCCGACGCCGGGTATCGGAATAATAGCCGACTCGCGACCGCTCAGGACAACGGAAATAGCGCACGTTGATTTCGTTGCGCGTACCACCAGATTGCGCGGCATTCGCAACCGTTCACGCTGCGCGGCGCGGCGCTCCGTGCAAAAAAAGGCCGACCGCAAGCGCGGTCGGCCGAATGATTCTGGCGTACACCGATCGCCGAGCCAGAATCAGAGGGGCCGGAGATGCGGATCAGCGGGAAGCGTGATGTATCGCAGGCCTGTCCTCGGGAGACGATTCGATAGTACGTGCGCAGAATGAGCTGCAAATGAGCACGACGGCTCGCGCGCTACGCGGCTAGTCGGAAAGCCTGAAGCCAATCGATGCGACGATTCCCGTTTTGCCGTCGTCGCGATTTCTCAGCGACGCGGAACCGCCGTACTTGGCGACGATCGCCTTCACGATCGAGAGGCCGAGGCCGCTGCCTTCGATTTCCGTATTCGCACGGAAAAAGCGGTCGAAGACGCGCGGCAACAGTTCTTCCGCGATGCCCGGGCCGGTGTCGATCACTTCAATCCAGACCATATTGCCGCGCACTTCCGTGCGCAAATCGACCTTGCCGCCATCCGGCGTATAGCGAATCGCGTTGCTGACGAGATTGCGCACGGCGATGCCGAGATCGGCCTCGATCGCCCGCACCTTCGCGCTTGCCATTTCTTCCGCGCCGATATCGATATCGCGCTTCATTGCGATCGGCAGCACCTCGGCGACCGCCGCGACGACAACTTCCGACACATCGACCTGCGTCACCGCTTCGCGCTGCAGCGACGCATCGGCCCGCGCAAGGCGCAGCAATTGCGCGATCATGCTGCCGCTGCGCGCGATGCCGCGGCGCAGCTCCTGAAAGCGCTCCTGATTGCCCGCCACGATATCGCGCTGCAAATTGTCGGCCTGCAGTTGCAGCGCGGTCAGCGGGGTGCGCAGCTCGTGCGCCGCATCGGAAATGAACTTGCGTTCGGTTTCGATCGAACGCGCGAGGCGTTCGATCATGCGGTTGATCGAATCGATAAACGGGCGCAGTTCGATCGGCACGCCGGCAGTCGGCAGCGCTTGCAGATGCGCGGCGTCGACCGCCTGCACTTCCGAACCGAGCCGGTTCAACTGGCGAAACGAGAAGCGCACCACCAGCAGAACCGCCGCGCAGACGAGCGGCACCAGCACCAGAATCGGCCAGAGCGTGTTCACCGCGGCCTCCTCCGACAGTTCGTGGCGCACCGACGAGCGCTGCGCGACCTGAATGACCTTCGGCGCTTCGCGCAGCGTATAGATGCGCCACTGCTCACCGTTCACCATCGTCGAGCTGAAGCCGGGCGCCGCTTCGCGCGGCAGCGGCAACGACGGCTCGGTGGAGCGGTACGGCGTTTCGAGATCGTCACGCCAGATGGTGATGACGATGTCGCGAGCCGGCTGCGAGCCGCGCGCGGGGATGCTCGGAAGCGCGTCGCCGAGCGGGCCGCGCAGGCGGCTCGCAACCTGCTCGAGACGCAGATCGAGCAGCGCGTTCATGCCTGCTTTGGAAAGCTGATAGGAGCTGATGCCCTGCACGATGCCGACCACGCTGACGACCGCGCACAACGCAAGGACGAGTTGGGTTCTGAGGGATCTGATCATAAGCGGCGCGGCGACAGAATGACGTTGATGAAGACGCCCGAGTCCATCCGGAAGCCGAAGGCCGGATCCGGCCGGTCGCAAAGCGATGGAAGAAGCCTGTCGAAGAGGCCTTTTTTTGCGAGTCGATTCTACTCCACCGCTATAGCACGGCACGCCGCACAAGCGCGGCCTCGACCGCTGAAACGACAAGGGCGCGCAGCGTGTGCTGCGCGCCCTTGTTCAGGCTTGCGATGCGAATCGATCGCCGGCCGCATCGGGACGGCGACCACACGGCTTAGTGATGCAGATAGATCGAGTTCATGCCGACATCGTTGGCCGGATTGAACGCGGCGGCGCCGGACTTCGAGGTGCCGCTCACGACACCGCCATAACCGTCGGCCTTGGCCGGTTGCGTCGCATTCGTTTGCGCGGGCGCGGCAGCGGGCTGGCCTTGATCGGCGGCAGGCGCGTAGGTGATTTCCTCGATCTCCACGACTTGCACATAGTCGTTGGAATCGGCCGGCTGCTGGGCGGACTGAGATGCGGTTTGAGGTGCTTGCGGTGCGGACTGCGCAAAGCAGGCGACCGGCAACGCAAGAGCGGCGGCAACGGCAACAGCTTGGATCAGCGATTTCATGGTAATTCCCTCCAGGTGTTTTGATGGTGTGTGGTTCAGGCGTTGTGTCTTCCCACGGAAACCATCGTAGCTGGGGAGAATTAGCGAAAAATGAGTACGCTCCGGTTGCCCGATGCCGCCATGCGCGCGCGTACCGCGATGGCCTCAGCGAGCGCCGCTGAAAACAAAGACATCCGAACGATCGGGCCTCGGCAGCGCCACCAGCAGTTGCGATTCGTCGAGCACCGCGCTGCCCGATACCGTTGCGTTCGCATCGATACACGGCGCGCCGCCGTATGTCACCGACACGTCGTATGCGGTCAGGCCGCTACTGGGTGTCAGCGAGCCGCGAAACTCGCAGCCGTTTGCCGTCATGCCGGCAAGAAGCCCGCTTCCCGTCACCGTGACTTGCGCGCCGGAGGCGCCCTGCAGCGAACTCGCGGTGCCGCTGAACAGGCCCGCAACCGATGCAAGCGTCGGCGGTTCGCCCAATATCTGGGCCGGGTTTGCGCTGAAGGCCACGTTGTCCGCGCTGTCGCCCGGCACCGCGACAAAGCCGCTCACCGCCGGTGCGCGCGAAAAGTCGATGTCGACCTGGACCGGCGTCGCTTTACGCGGCTGAACGAGACGGTAACGGGTTGCCTGGCTGCTTTCGAACTTGCCGTCTTTTGATTGCCGCGCGTTGCGGACCACGACGACGTCATCGACCGCCGCACGTGCAGTCGAAGGCGATCGATAGAAGAGATACGCGCTGCCGTCGAGCTTCGTGAGCAGCGTCAGTTTCTGTTGTGTGGACAACGGGCCCGTATAGATGCCCGCCGAAGACTGCAATACCGGGGTGGCCTGCGACGCAGGCGGGAGCGGGCTGCTGCTGCATGCAACGAGAGAAGCGCACAGCGCGGCGCTGACGGCGATTGTTTTCATAGGGCTGTCTCCGGAATATCCGGAGTGTGCAGCGTTTTTTGCCGATTGTCGTCACGCGTGCCGGCCGGCCGCCACGCGTTAAGCGTGGAGACGGCCGGCCGGCGCGATGCTGATCCGGACAAGCGATCCGTTACGCATCAACGCCAGTAGCCGTATGCGTAGTAATGACGATGCCACCCGTACGGATACCCGTAGTAGCCGGCAACGACCGGCGGACCTACGTACACCGGCGGCGGTGGCGCGTAGTAGACAGGCGGAGGCGGCGGCGCATACACGGGCACGGGAACGACCGGCACGACGGGCATGACCGGCGCGATGCCGACCCCGACGAATACGTGCGCTTGCGCAACACCGATCATGCCGCCGGTCAGGGCGGCGGCGAGCAGCAGGTGGCGAATCCCTTTCATGTTGTTCTCCTCGAACATCGGTGCGGCCGTTTGGCTGCACCGGTTGATGGAGAACATTGTGGACGCTCACAATGAGCGAAGAATGAGGACGGCGCCAGCCTGTCGCGAGCGGCCGCCGCCCGGCCTCACCGTCGCACCGCGGTCCGTCGCGGCCTGGCCTGGCTACCCGAAATGCACCGACCCGATGAGGTCGGCCAGTCCGAGCCACGCGATCTGCACGCCGATGCACAACAGCACGAACGCGAGCAGCCGCATCGCGACCTGCACGCCGACCGCGCCGAGCAGTTTTTCGAGGTGCCCCGCGAATCGCACGCACACATAAATGCTCGCGCACAGAATGAGCAGCGCGATGCCGACGCCGATCCAGTGAACCGGCTGCAGCCCCGCTTTCGGCGAGCCCGTGCCCAACGCGATGGCCACCGAGATCGCGCCGGGGCCGACGGTGATCGGCAGCGTCAACGGGTAGAACGCTTTGGCGCGCAGCGATGCGCCGTGCTCGATGCGGGCCGGCGGCGCGTCCTGCCCGGCGTCGTCGTCGGTCGGCGCCTGCAGCAGGCCCCAGCCGGCTGCCGCGATCACGAGGCCGCCCGCAACACGCAACACCGGCACCGAGATGCCGAAGAACGACAGCACGTACGCGCCGATCGACAACGAACCGAGCAGGATAAAGAGACTGTTGAACGCAATCCGCGTGGCCAGTTCGGCGCGTTCCGCCTGCGTCGCATGCGGAACCATCGTCAACGTGATAAAGGCGGTCGCCGGCGGATTGATGATCGGGAACAGGCCCGTCACCAGCAGGAGAATGGTTTTGATCAGTTCGTTCAGCATGGGCCGGACGTCCATCGGTTTCGCGCGCGGGCTGCGCCTCGACCGCCTTTTTACCCGCCTCGCGCCGGTGTGGCAAGGTCAATGCGCGCCAGACGCCGCCCCGCCCGCGCCGCCCTTGCCCGGCTTCGTCATCCAGATGAGCGGAATAATGACGATGAAGATGACCGCCGACAGCCAGAAAATATCGTTCAGCCCCAACATCGCGGCCTGTGCATTCAACGACTGCTCGAAGAATGCCAGCGCCTGGCCGCTGCTGCCGCCGAGCGTCGTATGCACTGTGTCGATCGCGCCGGTAAAGGTCGGATTGTCGATGCTCGACTGCTCGACGAGCCGTGCGTGATGCAGGATCGTGCGATTATTCCAGCCGGTCGTCGCGAGCGACGTGCCCACGCCGCCCGCGAATACGCGCACGAAGTTCGACAGGCCGGCGGCCGCCGGTATCCGCTCGGGCGGCAGACCCGACAGGATGATCGCCGTCAGCGGTACGAAGAACAGCGCGGTCGGAACGCCTTGCAGCAGCGTCGGCAACACGAGCGTCCATGCGTCGACGCCGGTCGTGTAATTCGAGCGCATGAAGAATACGATCGCGTAGCCGACGAACGCCATGGTCGCCAGCACCCGTGCATCCGATTTCGGCATGATGCGCGCCATCACCGGCGCGAGCAGCACCGCGAAGATGCCGAGCGGCGCGGTCACCAGGCCCGCGTCGACCGAGCGGTAGTTCAGGTAGGCCTGGATCCATTGCGGCAGAATCACCAGGTTCGAAAAGAACACTGCATACGCGACCGAAATCGCGATCGTGCCGCCGCGGAAGTTCTGCGTCGCGAACAGCCGAAGGTCGACCACCGGGTTCTTTTCCGTCAATTCCCAGATCATGAAAAACAGAAAGCTGATCGCGGCGACGACAGCCAGCGCGCAGATCACCGGCGAATTGAACCAGTCGAGATCCTTGCCCTTGTCGAGCAGGATTTGCAGCGATGCGACCCATCCGATCAGCGCGAGCAGACCGACCTTATCGATCGGCAGGCGTCGCGCCGGCGTTTCGCGATCGCGGTAGATCATCCACGTCACACCGGCCGCGAACAGGCCGACCGGAATGTTGATATAGAAAATCCACGACCACGAATAGCTGTCGGTAATCCAGCCGCCGAGCGCCGGGCCGGCGATCGGACCGACCGTCGCCGTCATCGCCCAGAGCGCGAGCGCACTCGAGCTTTTTTCCTTCGGATACGACGCGAGCAGAATTGCCTGCGACAGCGGAATCAGCGGGCCCGCCACCGCACCCTGCAGCACGCGGGCCGCGAGCAGCACGACAAGATTGGGCGCAATGCCGCACAGCCACGACGACAGCACAAACAGCAGAATCGCGCCGACAAACAGCTTGATCTGGCCGACGCGCTGCGTGAGCCAACCGGTGAGCGGAATCGCCACCGCGTTTGCGGCGGAAAACAATGTGATCACCCATGTGCCTTCGTCGACCGACACGCCGAGGTTGCCGGAAATCGTCGGAATCGCGACGTTCGCAATCGACGAGTCGAGCACATTCATGAACGTCGCAAGGGCGACTGCCAGCGTCGCGAGCACCAGCTTTCCGCCGGAAAGCGGCGGCGGACCGGCGCGATTCGTCGAAGTGTTCATGTTCTCCGTTCCTTTGGTTTAGGGTCAGTTGACGGATACAATTTGACCCGTCAGATATAGGGGCTTAAAAAAAAGCGCGTCAGGTCGTTCGACTCGGTTCAACCGGCCGGTTGTGGCGGAACGCGCCGTGCAACGGTCTTTGCGGCGATGGCGCCGGCTTCTGCGCCCGCCGGACGGCTTTGTTTCGCAGCGACGGATGCCACCGCGCCCTGTTGCACTGTGTTCTGCGCGATGATTCGCGCGATTTCCGCATCGGCCTGCGCGCCGTACCCGGCGAATACATCGGTCCGATAGGTCGTGTTGAGCGCCGCGCCCAGTTGGCCGCCGGAATCGTCGTGCGTGTCGACGTCGACCTGCATCGACAGTCCGACGCGCAACGGGCGCGCGTCGAGTTCGCGCTGATCGAGCTGGATGCGCACCGGCAAGCGCTGCACAACCTTGATCCAGTTGCCGGTGGCGTTCTGCGCGGGCAGCACGGCGAACGCGGCGCCCGTCCCCGCCGAGAATCCGACCACGCGCCCGTGATACTTGACACCGCTGCCATAGACGTCCGCGCTCAGCGTCACCGGCTGGCCGATGCGCATACGCGACAACTGGCTTTCCTTGTAATTGGCATCGACCCACACGCCATCGAGCGGCACGATCGCCATCAACGGTGTGCCCGGCGCGACGCGCTGGCCAACCTGCACCGAGCGGCGCGCGACATAGCCGGTCACCGGCGCGGGCAGCGTGTTGCGCGCATACGCGAGGTACGCGTCGCGTACTTTCGAGGCGGCAGCCTGCACGTTCGGATGGTCCGCGACCGTGGTGCGATCGGTCAGCGCACGGTTGGCCTGGGCCTGCTGCCGCGCCGCATCGAGCGCGGCCTGCGCAGCGGCGACCGCATCGCGCGCATGTGCGACATCTTCGGCGGACACCGCGCCGGTATCCGCGACCGCCTGGCGGCGCCGCAAATCGCTGGTTGCACGCGCAAGGTCGGACTCGCGCTGCGCGACCGTCGCGTTGTAGTAGTCGTTGTTCACGTAGAGGCTGCTGACTTGCCGCACGGTTTGCGCGAGCGTCGCTTCCGCGTTGCCGAGCGCGACCTTCGCATCGGCCGCGTCGAGCGTAACGACCGGATCGCCTTGCTTGACGACCTGCGTGTCGTCGGCGTTGACCGCGATGACCGTGCCCGTTACTTGCGGCGTCAGTTGAACGAGATTGCCGCTCACATACGCATCGTCGGTGGACTCGTAAAAGCGTGCGTAGGTCTCGTAGTACGCGCCATAGGCGGCGCCCGCCACGACGACCGTTGCGCCGAGCAGCGCGAGCAGGGCCTTGCGCTTGCGCGCTTGCGGTTCCGGTTGAGATTTCTGCGGCGCCGCCGGGGCTGCACCGCTGGCTGGCGCGGATTTCGTCTGCGTCGGGGTATCCATTTCGCTCATTTCAATTCTCCAGGACTGGCTTGTTCTTGTGTTGCGTGTGCATGTGGCTGATGTGCCGCAATGTGCTTTAACGCGCCGCGATCGAAGCAGACGCGGCATCAGCGGTAGCGGCCGTGGCTGCGGTGGCCGCTGCGTCCGACGCGTCCGTATAGCCGCCGCCCAACGCGGCGGCGAGCGCGATCTGCTGGTCGCGCCGGTTCATCAGCAGGTTGGCGACGGCCTGGTCCGCGGACAACGCGTTCGTGTCCGCGTTGAGCACCGTCAGCTGGTTCGTCAGGCCGGCCTTGTATTGCGTCAGCGCCAGTTCGTCCGCACGGCGGGCAGCGCTTTGCGCGGTTTGCGCGTCAATCAGCTGCCCATCGGTTGAGCGGATATCCGCCAGTTGCGTCGCCACTTCGCTCAGCGCGGTCACGAGCGTCTGGTTGTAGGTTGCGACCGCATAGTCGAATTCCGCGTACCGCCCTTTTAGTTGCGCTCGCAACTCACCGGCGTCGAAGATCGGCAGGTGGATCGCCGGGCCTGCGGAAACGGTGCGGCTTGCCGCGGTCAGAAAGCGGCCGAAACCGAACGCGTCGAGACCGATTGCCGCGCTCAGGTTGATATCAGGGTAGAACTCGGCCTTCGCCGATTTCACCTCATGCGTCAGCGCATCGACACGCCAGCGTGCCGCGACGATATCCGGCCGGCGGCCCACCAGGTCTGCCGGCAAGTTGTCCGGCAGCCGCACTTCGTCGCCCACGCCGAGTTCAGGCCGTGCAATCGCGAGGCCGCGGTCCGGACCGGCGCCGAGCAACGCGGCAATCTGATAGCGCGTCGTAACGATGGAGCCGTCGATCGCCTTGAGCGCCGCGCGGCTTGTCGCGAGATTCGCCTGCGCGGTCTTGCGTTCGACTTCGGTATCGAGGCCTGTCGCAATCCGCCCTGCGGTCAGGCGATCGATCTGTTCACGCTGCGCGATTTCCTGCTGCGCGATATCGCGCAATACGTAGAGCCGCGCCAACTGGTTGTACGTGCGCGCGACGGCCGTCGTCAGCGTCAATTGAACGACTTGCGCATCGGCTTCGCTTGCCTGCAACTGCGACAGCGCAGCCCTGAGCGCCTCACGATTCTTGCCCCACAGGTCGAGTTCGTACGACGCGCTCAGCACGCCCTTGTTCTCCGACTGCCAGGTGCCCGCGACCGGCGGCGGCACGAGCGCCGTGCCCGAATACTGTTCGCGGGTGTACGAATAGCTCGCGTCCGCATGCGGCAGCGTCGCGGCCTTTGCTGTTTCGCTATACGCCGCTGCGGAAGCCACCCGAGCGCGCGCCTGGTCGATCGTCGGACTGCCGCGCAGCGCCTCGTCGATCAGCGCTTTGAGTTGCGCGTCGCCGAACTGATCCGCCCAGTCGGGCGCCGGCCAGCGGCCGCCTTGGGCCGGCACGCTCTGTTGCGTCGCATAGTGCTGCGGCTGGGCGATCTGCTGGTCGCTGTGAATGCCCGCATAGTTCACGCACGCGGACAAAACCGCCGCGCACATTACCGAGATGCCGGCTTTCAGTCCACGAACCGCATGACCCGTCGCTTTTGATTGACTGCTCATTTTCTGACCTATCAGATATATGGGTAAAAAAACGGCTCAGCCGCTGATCAGCTTGTTCAACAGACGGTGCAACTCGTCGAATTCCGCTTTCGAGAAGCTTCGCAGCCGTGCGTTGAGCACATGCGGCGCGACCTCCGTGATGCGCAGCGCCGCCTCGCGTCCCGCGGCGGTAAGCTGCAGATTGACGACCCTGCGGTCCACGGTATCGCGTGAGCGCACCAGCAAGCCGAGCGCTTCGAGCCGGTCGAGCATACGCGTCATCAGGCCGGTATCCATGCCGAGATAGCGCGCCAGTCCCGCCGGCCGGCTCTCCGTCCCGCGCAGCAGCGACATCAGGATGCCGATGTGCTGCGCCTTGATCTGCAACTCCTTCAGCGCCGCGTCCAGATCCCCAATCAGCACGTTGCGCGCCTTGTTGAGCACGAACCCGACGCTCTCGGCTTGACGATAGTTGTCTCGCGTATAGAAAGACATCTCTGACTCCTCATTCACTGCCGGAACAATAGCTGATGTGTCAGATATGTTCAACAGCCAATTTCCTGAACTGTGCTGTTCAGGATTTGAATCTAATGGGGAAAATGTGGTGTGTTAGACGCGCGGTCGCAAAGCCGCTCAGTCGGCTACGAACTTGCGCAGCAGACGGCGCAATTCTTCGACTTCGGTCTTCGTGAATTTCTTCAGACGTTCATTCAGCACGGCCGGTGCGATTTCGGGAAGCCGTGCCGCCACGGCCCGGCCGCTACCGGTCAACGTCAGATTGACGACGCGCCGGTCTTGCGCGTCGCGCGAGCGCACGATCAATCCTTTGGCTTCGAGCTTGTCGAGCATGCGGGTCATCAGGCCCGTGTCGGTGCCAAGCGTCTTCGACAGCTCGAACGGTGTACTCGCGGTTTGCTGCTTCAGCAACAGCAGAATGCCCATTTGCTGGCTCGAGATATCGACTTCCTTCAGCGCCGCATCCATTTCCATGATGATCAGGTTGCGCGCCTTGTTAATCGCAAAGCCGACGCTGTCCATCAGACTGAAATTCTCTTTCGTGTAGTGCCGCACGGGAATCTCCCTCCATGGACGAACGCCGGTCTGGCTGACAGATCAGATACTACCAAATCGGTTCCTGCCACACGAGGCGCGCCGGCGACGCGGCCGCCACAGCGGGAATACCTGCGTCCGCTACTTCAACCCGAGCCGCTTCGCGAGCCGGTTCAGATTTGCCCGGTCCATGCCGAGCGCGCGCGCGACCGCCGCCCAATTGTTGTCGTGCCGCTCCAGCGCCTCGGACACGAGCGAGCGCTCGAACGCGATGACCGAACTGCGAAAGTCTTCGGATGCTTGCGCGCCGTCCTTGCCGTCCGGTTCACCCGGTTCGGCTGCGCGTGACGCCGCGACCATGGCGGGCGCGGTCGAAATGCCGAGGTCGAGCGCGGTCAGCGTCAGGATGCGCGGCCGCTCGCGGTGCCGCGACAGCGCCTTGAACGCGCTGCGGCCGATCATGTGCTCGAGCTCGCGCACATTGCCCGGCCAGCGGTACGCGAGCAGCGCCGCCTGCGCATCGCTCGCGAGCCGGATGCTTAGCAGCCCGAGACGAGCACGATTCTCTTCGAGGAAAAAGCCGGCCAGCAGCAACACGTCGCGTGCGCGCTCGCGCAACGGCGGCACACGCAGCGGGTAGACACTCAACCGGTGATACAGGTCCGCGCGAAACCGGCCGGCGCGCACTTCTTCGGCGAGATCGCGGTTGGTTGCCGCGATCAGCCGCACATCGACCTTGTGCTCGCTGTCGGATCCGATGCGCTGCAGTTGCCCGTTTTGCAGCACGCGAAGCAGTTTCGCCTGCACAGCGAGCGGCAACTCGCCGACTTCGTCGAGCAGCAGCGTACCGCCGTCGGCAAGCTCGAACTTGCCGCGCCGGTCCGACGATGCACCGGAAAACGCGCCGCGCACATGGCCAAACAGTTCGCTTTCAACGAGCGTATCGGGCAGCGCCGCGCAGTTCAGGCTGATCAGCGCCTTGTAAGCGCGCGGCGAACCCGCGTGTATCGCATTGGCCACGAGTTCTTTACCGACGCCCGTCTCGCCGGTGATCAGCACTGTCAGATCACTGTTAGCGACCGTGCGGATTTCGTCGAGCAATTGCTGATGTGCGGCACTGCTACCGATCATCTCGCGGCTTCTCGGTCCGCTCGCCTGGCGGTAGGCTTCGGCTCGCTGGCGTTCCTCTTCGGTATTGCGCGCGAGCGTATCGATGCGCTCGGCCACACTGACTGTGGCAGCAGCAAGACTCAGGAATGCTTGCAGAAGGTGCATGTCGAGACGATCGAAGCGCGCCGGGTCGAGTGCGTCGAGTGTCAGCAAGCCCCACGGGCGCCCGTTGATATAGAGCGGACAGCCGAGGCAATCGTGCACTTCCAGGTCGCCGCTCACGCCTTGCACGAGACCGTCGTACGGATCCGGCAAGCCTGAATCGGCAGGAAAGCGGGTGGGATCGCGCCGCGCGAGCAGCGCGACGAAACGCGGATGGTCGCTGATGCGAAAGCGCCGGCCCAGCGTGTCGCTGCTGAGCCCGTCGATGGCGAGCGGCACCAGCATGTCGCCTTCGAGCCGCAAGAGCGCGGCGGCGTCGCCGGGAAAGAGTTCGCGCAACGTAGTCAGCAAACGCCGATAGCGCTCGCCGTCGGACAGGTCACGGGACAGGTCCTGGACTAGCGGGATCAACGCATCGAGCACGTGCGACGCAGTCATTCCGACTTCGTCAGCAGTCGATTTGACTCGTGTCATATCAACTTCTTTTATTCGTAAAGCACTGATTTTACTGCAGATCAAAGCTGGCCTGATCTATGCCTATCAGAGCGCGGGTCCGCTTGCGGACGTTTAGCCACTCTCTTTCAACGAGGTCGTTTCATGCTGTCAGCCGAACATCGCACCATCGTCAAGGCCACCATTCCGCTGCTCGAAAGCGGCGGCGAAGGGCTTATCAGCCACTTCTACAAAACGATGCTCGACGAGCATCCGGAAGTGCGTCCGCTTTTCAATCAGACACACCAAGCCAACGGCGACCAGGCTCGCGCGCTGGCGAACGGCGTGTTGATGTACGCGCGCCATATCGATCAGCTCGAACAGCTGGGCGGTCTCGTTTCGCAAATCGTCAACAAGCACGTGTCGCTGAATATCCTGCCGCAACATTATCCGATCGTCGGCGCCTGTCTGCTGCGAGCGATCCGCGAGGTGCTTGGGCCGGAGATCGCGACCGATGCGGTGATTGAAGCGTGGGGCGCCGCTTACGGCCAGCTCGCCGAGCTTTTGATCGGCCTCGAGGAAAGCGTGTATGCGACCAAGGAAAACGCGAAGGGCGGCTGGCGCGGCACGCGCAAGTTCACGGTCACGCGCAAGGTGCGCGAAAGCGATGAGATTACGTCGTTCTATCTGCGTCCCGCGGACGACGGCGATCTGCTCGACTTCGAGCCGGGCCAGTTCATTGCGCTGCGCGTCACGATTGACGGCGTGGAGGTGCGCCGCAACTATTCGCTCTCCGCAGCCGCGAATGGACTCGAGTATCGGATCAGCGTGAAACGCGAACCTGACGGCAAGGTGTCGAATTACCTGCACGACCACGTGATCGAAGAAGACACGCTCGATGTGTTCGCGCCGTCCGGTGACTTCACGCTGCAGGACAGCACCAGGCCGCTCGTGCTGATCAGCGGCGGTGTCGGCATTACGCCGACGCTTGCGATGCTGCGCGTGGCGCTGAAGACGTCCCGGCCGGTGCACTTCATTCACGCGGCGCGCCACGGCGGCGTGCATGCGTTCCGCCATTTCATCGACGATCTCGCCGCGCGACATCCGCAACTGAAACGCTTCTATGTGTACGAAAAGCCGCGTGCGGAAGACCTCTCGCACGACGCGACCGGCTATCTCGACGAAGCGCGGCTGCGCGAATGGATGCCGGCGACGCAAGACGTCGACGTGTATTTTCTTGGGCCGAAGTCGTTCATGAAGGCGGTCAAGAAGCATCTGAACACGCTCGGCGTGCCGGCGGCGCAAGCGCGCTATGAGTTCTTCGGGCCGGCTTCCGCGCTTGATTGAACGTTCGGTCTGTGCGCCGCTGGCGGTGGGTGATCTGATCGCAACCGCCAGCGGCTCGCTCCCTGTCGAAGTTTGACCCGTGACCGCTGTTCCAGCCGCTGTGCGGCGCGCGGGAGCGGGTTTTGTACGTGTCAGATCGCCTTGCGCGCGAACCGCGAGCCCAGCAGATCCGCGAACACGCAGACGAAGAAAGCCGCCGCGGCGATGACGAACAGCGTGCGATGGTTCCCGCCGCTGCCGTTGAAAATCGACGAACAGATGTAGCCCGCGGCCGCCTGAAACGCCGCAAATACGATTGTCAGACGGCTCCATACGATATTCTGCCGCGCATGATTGCCGGGTATCACTTCATGCACGCGAGCCAGCATCATCGGCACGATGCCGGGCGGAAAGCTGCCGATCAGCACGGCCAGCGCGCCAATCGCGATACGGTTGCCCGACATTGCCAGCAGGGCCGCGAAAACGGCCTGCGCGAGCATCACCACGCGCATTCCGCGCACGCCGCCGAGGCGGTCGGCAAGCCAGCCGTACAACGGCGGACCGGCGATCGCGCCGACCCCGTACAAGGTCCAGACCAGCGCACCGACGTGCGTGCCCGCGCCCAGCTCGCGCGCGACGAAGTCGACGAGAAACACCATGGTCGGCACGATGCCGAACGCCATCACCGCATATTGCATGTACAGCATGCGCACGCCGGCGCTTGCAGGCTGATGCGGCACGTCAGCCTGCGCGTGCGTTTGCACCACCGCGGCATGCGCGCGCGCCGAAGGCCAGGCGAACCAGGTCGCCGCGGTCAGCAGCGCCGACAGCACGCCGAGGCCGATCCACGTCTGACTCAAGCCGAGCTTCATCAGCGGCGGAATCAGTGTGCCGGAAGCGGCAATGCCGAGTCCGAGCCCCAGAAATAGCGCGCCGCTCACGAGGCCCTTGCGCTCGCCCGGCACGTGCGGCATGACCGTCGCGGCCACCAGCACCATTACCGCGCCGCCGGCCACGCCGGAAAGCAGTCGCCAGACGAAAAACCACGCGACCGAAACGGGGAATCCGCAGGCAAAAAATGCGGCCGTGACGAGCAGCATCATCGCGCGCAGCGTATGGGCGTTGGTCAGACGGCGCGCGAGCGGGCGTCCCGCGATCGCGCCGATCAGATAGCCCATCAGGTTTGCCGCGCCCAGGTAGACGACATCGGACGTGGCGAACCAGTGCGCCTGAATCAGCGATGGCAGCAGCGGCGTGTACGCGAAGCGCGCAAGCCCGATGCTGACGAGACTGGCGCATAAGCCCGCGAAAATGTAGCGCCACGCGGAGTTGCGGCGGTCGGCAATCGGCATGGTCGTCGATATATCGGTAGACATTGATGGTTTCCGGGTGGATCCGCATGGATCTGCGGAAAGGGACGGACTACGCCGACGTGTTCGAACAGCGCATCAGACGCGCATCTTAGTCATCTTGGTCAAAGATGATTAGGGGCTTTTTCAGAAAATATCTGTTCCTGGCGGCTCTTGAAAAACGCTCAAAAGAGGTCTAGTCTTCGAACTACGATTTCGTAAGTCGCAGTTCGAAACGTTTTTCTAGCCGTTTTGCATGGTGCTTCGCGGCCGTTTTCCGTCTTTCTGCCTGATCGCGCCATCCACCCCCTTAAGGAGATTCCGATGAAATCCACGAAGGCTGTTTTTGCCGCCGCTGTTGCGTCGTTCGCCGTTCTCGCATGGTCACCCGCTGCTCACGCACATGGCGGTGACGGCGCGCAAGAGTCGATTCAGCCGGCATTCAGGACGCCCGTCGCCAACGTGCCCGGCAAAACGATGACGGCTTTAGTGGTCACCTACGCGCCCGGCGGCAAATCCATGTCCCATCGGCACGGCGAAGCATTCGTGGTGGCCTACGTCCTGCAGGGCGAAATTCGCAGCGGCGTCAACGGCGGCGAGCCACACGTCTACCACGCCGGGGAATCGTGGACCGAAGCGCCGGGCGACCATCACACGGTCAGCGAGAACGCGAGCAAGACGAAACCCGCGAAGCTGCTGGCAATTTTCGTTGCCGACGACAACGACAAAGACCTCGTGATCCCGGACAAGAAGTAAGCCGCCGGACGGCTCGCGAAGCCGGCTGTACCAACGTACAGCCGGCTCCGTCACGCGCGTGCGTGCGGCCCGACATTGCGCACGGCAACAGAACACTGTGTCTCGCCGGGAACAACCAACCCGTGCTTGCGCAACGCCACCTGATCCTCTACTCTGCAACTACGATTTCGTAAGTCGTAGTTAAAAGAAATAGGTCCGCGGTTTGCCGCGAATTGCGGTGAACGGCACGTTCAGGTTTGCATATCGGAGAGCCATCATGAAGCTGTTCCACGTCGATGCGAGCGCAAAGCGCGAAACATCCAATTCGCGCGCACTGGCGCGTTTCTTTATCGGGAACCTGCGGGCGCAAGGCGTCGAGGTGGAAGTGGATTACCTGGACGTCACGGTCGATACGCCCCGGCATGTCGATCTGGAGTTCGCGGTGGCAACGTACCGCGCGGAAAGCGAGCGCACGCCGGCCATGAAAGCGAGACTCGCGGCGTCGGATGCGCTGTGCAAGCGTCTTTTCGAAGCGGATGCGTTCCTGTTTGCGATGCCGATGTACAACTGGTCGATGCCGTCCGTCTTCAAGGCCTTTATCGACAACATCACGCGCACCGACCTGACGTACCGGAAAAATGCGCATGGCCAATACGTCGGCCAATTCTCGCGCCAGAAAACTTTATTCGTGACGACGCGCGGCGCTGACCTGCGCCCCGGCAATCCGTTCTCGTCGATGGATGCGCTCACGCCCGCGCTCAAGGCGTCGTTCAGCTTTATCGGTGTAGTCGAGCCGCGTTTTGTCGATGCGCAGCCGTTGCAATTCGCCGATCAGGAAGCGCGTGCGGCCGCGCTGGTGCGCGCGCAGGAAGAACTCGTCGAGGTGGCCGCCGAATGGGCAGCCTGGGAACAGGCGCGGCTTGCTGCGGACGTGCTCGAAGCCGCGTAACAAGACAGAAGTCGCACGCGTCAGTTTGAACCGGCCCCGCTGCGGTCGCGCCGCCTGCCCGCGGCGCGGCCTTCGATCCACTTGACCACCTGCGGACCGAACCCGCGCGGCGCTTTCGCCGATACCCGCACCGCCATCTCGGCGAGCGACTGCGACGCGAGCGACTCGCGCATCCGCTTTTCGGCCTGCTGCATCACCGAGTGGATCGTACACACACCGCTCGTTGCCCAGCCAGGCGGCTCTTCGTCGAACACCGCGCAGCGCTCGCGCACCTCCTGGCATTCGAACAGCCGTTTGTCGCCGTCGATGGCGAGCACGACGTCGAGCACCGAAATCTGCTCGGCGGACCGCGCCAGTGCAAAACCACCTTTCGCACCTTCTGTCGCAATGACGAGGCCGGCCTTGTGCAGTTTGGTAAACAGTTTCGCCAGATAATCGACCGGTACACCCTGCAATTCGGCGAGGTCTCTGACGCTCGCTTCGCGTACGCCTCCCTGCTCCGTCAGATGAAGCAGGCAATGCAACCCGTACTCGACTCCTGTGCTGATGTGCGCCATGCGCCACTCCGACTTCAGATATCGGAGTCAGGCTACCGCGTTTTGGCCAGCCGCGCAACCCACCAGCCTTTTACGAACCGGAACCGCCCGGCCAGCCTAAACACGTCTAGCCGCGCGCATCAACGCGACATACGCTACGGCGCCGGTAATCGCGCCGATCAGCCAGCCGAAGTTGTTCTCGGGCAATACATGCAGCATTTGCGTGCACAACTCCCAGCCGATCGAAATGCAGCCCGAGACGACGAGCGCGATGACGCCCATCCTGTTCCAGCCGCCGTCATAGTAAAAGCGCCCCTTCGGCGACATCGAATAGAGCTCGGCGGTCTGCACCTGCTGCTTCTTGACGAGATAGAAATCGGCCATCATGACGCCGTAGAGCGGCGCGAGCACCGCGCCGAACACGCTGACGAAAATCGTGATCGCCTTCGCGCTGTCGACAAAAATCCACGGGCAGACCAGCACCGCGAGAATGGACGCGATCAGTCCGCCGCGCTTGAAGTTCACATGCTTCGGAAAGAGGTTCGCGATGTCATACGCGGGCGACACGAAATTGGCGACGATATTGATGCCCATTGTCGCGACGATAAACGTCACGCTGCCGATCACCACCGCCACCTTGTTCTGGATGTGCGCGACAATCGCGACCGGGTCCATGATCATCTGGCCGAACACGGTCGCGCTGCCCGACGTGACAATCACCGTGATGATCGCGAATACGATGAAATTCACCGGCAAGCCCAGAAAGTTACCCACTTTCATCTGCTGCTCGCTTTTTGCAAAGCGCGAGAAGTCGCCGAAATTCAGCAGCAGCGCGGCAAAATAGCTGACCACCAGCAGAATCGCGTTGCCCATCGAAGCAAGCTGTTCGCCGCCGGTCAATGCCTTGCCGCCCAGCGTCAGGCTCAGGCTGCCGAGCCCCGCCTGCGACAGAATCCACGCCATCAGCACAAACATCACCACATAGACCGCGGGACCGCAAAAGTCGATGAACTTGCGGATCGTATCCATGCCGCGCTGAAAAATGATCAGCTGGAAGATCCACATGAAGAGAAAGCTGACCCAGCCCAAGCCGTCGAGCCGCATGAAGCTCACTTGCGTGAGCGACGCGGACGCGGGAATGAACAGCACCAGCAGCGTGGCAACGGCTTTCGACGCGAAATAGGTTTGCACGCCATACCAGACGATGCCGACCACGCCGCGAATCACCGCGGCGAGGTTGGCGCCCATTACGCCCATGCTGACGCGCGCCATCACCGGAAACGGAATGCCGTGCACGTAACTCGGCTTGCCGACCCAGTTCATCAACACATAGACGATCAGAATGCCGATCGCGAGCGCGATCAGCACCTGCCAGCCAGAGATGCCGAGCAGAAACAGACTGGCGGCGAAGGTATAGCCGCCGACGCTGTGCACATCGGACATCCACATCGCGAAGATGCTGTAGCCGGTCCATGTTCGCTTATCGTGCGGCACCGGCGCGAGGTCGCGGTTGTGCAGCCGCGCATCGGCTTGTTCAGTGGTCCCATCGATTCCGTGCGGCGCGTCGCCGTCGTAGAGTGGTGACGTGGACATGGCTTCCCCCTTTTAGGGTTGACGACCGGTTAGCTGCGAGAGAGATGCACGGCGTTGCCTCGTGCCATCGCGCGGTCCGCGGATGCGGCGCAAGCGTGGGATCGCGTCGGGGGAATCGTATTTATGCTTGCAATATAGATTGTTTTAATAACGCAAGCGCTTGTCCAGTCGACAAAAAAGTCTTTGCACGCGCGCCGGCGCAAGCGTTCAGCTGACCGCCTGCGTCACCCGCGTCACGTCTGACGATCGTCGCCGGCCGCTTCCGGTTCGTGCGACACGCGCGCGCCCGCCTCGCGCACCTTCTCGAGCGTCTTCGGTTCGAGACGCAATGCAATGCCGATGGCGAGCGCGTCGACCACACACAGATGCACGAGACGCGACACGCCCGGCGTGTGCGGCTCGACCGCGTTCGGTGCACGCAACAGCAGCGGTATATCGACGAGCCACGCGAGCCGCGAACCGACATTGGTCAGCGCGATCGTCGTTGCGCCGCGCTCTTTCGCGATCTGCATGCTTTCGTTCACTTCGACGCTGCGTCCGGAATGCGAGATCGCGAACGCGACATCGCCGGGTTCCATCAGGCCCGCGTACAGGCGTTGCAGATGCGCATCGGTGAACGCGCTCGCGGCGACGTCGAGGCGCAGCAAACGCAATGCCGCGTCCTGCGCGACCAGCCCCGAACCCGCGCCGACCCCAAAGAAGTAAACGCGCCGCGCGCTCGTCAGCGCCGCGAGCGCCGCTTCGACCGCAACCGGGTCGAGCGCGCTGCGCGCATGGCTGATCGCTTCGATTGCCACGTCGCCGACCTTGTCGAACAAGGTCAGGATGTCATCGTTGCGTCCGACCGCCTCGGACGCGTACGGCATGCCGCCCGCCACACTTTGCGCAAGCCGCATCTTGAAGTCGCGCAGCCCATGTGCGCCGACCGCGCGGCAAAAGCGCGTGACCGACGGCTCGGACACGTCCGCACGCTGCGCGATCTCGGTGATGCTCGCCCGCATCGCGAAGTCGACATCCGCCAGCACCATGTCGGCAACCTTGCGTTCAGCGGGGCGCAGCGACGGCAGCGCGTCGCGGATGTGTGGAATCAGGTTTGCTGCGGACACCCGGGTATTCCTCTAGGGTTCAAGGTCAGCAATCCGCGCCGCGGGCCGGCGCGACAGCAACGGACAAAGCCTCGCGCGCGGCGTCGCCGCGCAACGGGGTGCACGCGGTTATGCGAGCCTGCGTCCGCTCCCGGTGTCGAACAGATGCCGATGTTCGGCCGGCAGCCGCAACGACACGCGCTGGCCAGGCTCGACCGATGCGCGCTCGCGCGACGTCACGCACCACGGGTTGCCGCCGATCTTGCCGTACAGGTGCGTTTCCGCGCCGGTCGGCTCGACCACGTCGATCGTCATCGGCATGCCGTCCTGCGCCGCGCCGGTTTCTATATGCTCGGGCCGCACGCCGAGCGTGACCTTCGCGCCCGGCTGCAGCGTCTGACTGGCCGGCGTGCCGGTCAACGCAATACGCAGGCCGTCGGCCAGCAGCAGCGCCAGACCGCCATCGCCGGCCACCACCTCGCCTTCGGCGAAATTCATCGACGGCGAGCCGAGAAAGCTCGCGACGAACAGATTGTCCGGCCGGTCGTACAGTTCGAGCGGGCGGCCGATCTGTTCGATGCGCCCGGCGTTCATCACGACGATCCGGTCGGCCATCGTCATCGCTTCGATCTGGTCGTGCGTCACGTAGATCACGGTGTTCTTCAAGCGCTGGTGCAGCGCCTTGATCTCGGTGCGCATCTGCACGCGCAGTTTCGCGTCGAGGTTCGACAGCGGCTCGTCGAACAGAAAGAGCGACGGCTCGCGCACCACCGCGCGGCCCATCGCGACACGCTGCCGCTGGCCGCCCGACAGCGCGCGCGGCAGGCGGTCCAGATAGCCGCTGAGATTCAGCATTTTCGCGGCCGCTTCGATACGCGGCTTGAAGTTCGACGCGGACTCCTTACGGATGCGCGGTCCGAACGCGATGTTGTCGTACACCGACAGATGCGGATACAGCGCGTAGCTTTGAAACACCATCGACACGTTGCGCTGCTGCGGCGCGAGCGCATTCGCGCGCGTGCCGCCGATCGTCAGCTCGCCGCCGCTGATTTCCTCGAGACCGGCGACCATCCGCATCAGCGTGCTCTTGCCGCAGCCCGACGGGCCGACCAGCACGACGAATTCGCCATCGTCGATATGCAGGTCGATGCCGTGCACGACCTGCGTGTCGCCGTAACGCTTGAAAATGCCGCTCAGTTGCACTGCTGCCATGCTGTCCTCATCGTTGTGCGCTGCCATTGCCTTTGCTTTGCCTGCGCGTTGCCGAGCGCCCGCTCATGGCCGGCCCAGCCGCGCTCATAGCGATTCGAGCGTCAGCTCCTCGGCCATCAGCCGGTTGCCCGCCATCAGGCCGCCATCCACCGGCAATGCGACGCCGGTAATCACACGCGCGAGCGGCGACGCGAGAAACAGCACCGCGTTCGCGATGTCGTCGGGCGTCGCGAAGTCGCGCAACGGGTACCACTTCTTCAGGTTCTCGAACACCTGCGGGTTCTTCTCGACGCGCGCACGCCACGCCGGCGTCTGCACGGTGCCGGGGCAGACGATGTTGGCGCGGATGCCGTAGCGGCCGAGTTCCACCGCCAGCGCCTTCGTATAGCTGATCAGGCCGGCCTTCGCGGCGCTGTACGCCGGGTGGCCGAGCATCGCCATGCCGTTCACGGAGCCGATCAGCACCAGCGCGCCGCGTTGCCGTTCGATCATCGACTCGCGCACCGCTTCGATCGTGTGATACGTGGCGTTCAGGTTCGAATGGACGTCGCGCTGCCAGGTCGCCGCGTCGGTCGTCGCGAGCGTCGGGCCCGTGGCTGAACCCGCGTTCGCAACGGCTACGTCGACCGGCCCGGTCTGCGCGCTCGCGCCCGCCACCGCGGCGCGCACCGCGTCCGCATCGCCGAGATCGACCGCGAGCGGCGTGACCTGCGTCGTGCCGAGACTATCGACGAACGTCTGCAGTTCCTCCGCCTTGCGATCGAGCGCCAGTACATGATCGCCCGCTTCGACGAAGCGTTTCGTGAGCACGCTGCCGATACCGCCGCACGCACCCGTCACCAACACCACACGTTTCATGTCCGTCCTCGTGGGTTCCGTTTATGCCCGCCGCATCGTGTTCGATGCCATGTAAATTTCCAACATGTGAGATACCGACAGCGCCGCGAGCCATGCCATTCCGCTAGAGCCAAGCGTGCTGGGCATTCGCCCGCAACGCAACAAAAAGCCCATCTTTACAGGATGTTATGCAAACAATACGTCGTCAAAATATTATCGGCATCCCTACGTGACAAGCTTTTTTTCGTCATGTAGGATTTTTTCAAACAATTCAACCCAAAGCGGCCGGCGACGGCAGCGGACCACCCAGGAGAGAGAAATGTCGTTGCATGCACGTGCTTCCCTCACGCTCGGCAAGCTCGCCGTAGCGCTCACGTTTGCAGGTATGGCCATAGCGGCGCACGCCGATACGGTTCGCGTCACGGTCGCGCACTACAGCGATCAGACGGCGCCGTACTTCGAGAAGATGGCGCGCCAGTTCGAAAAGGCGAATCCCGGCACGACGATCAAGATCGAAGACGTGAACTGGGACACGCTGCAGCAGAAGCTGCAAACGGACATCTCCGGCAACGCGAACGCCGATCTCGCGATCGTCGGCACGCGCTGGCTGCTCGATTTCGTGAAGGACGGCGTTGCGGAGCCGCTCGACGGCTATATGGACGCGAGCTTCAAGAACCGCTTTATCGCGCCGTTCCTCGCCCCGGGCCAGATCGACGGCAAGACCTACGGTCTGCCGATTGCCGCGTCCGCACGCGCGCTTTACTACAACAAGGATCTGCTCGCGAGCGTCGGCTACCCGAACGGCCCGAAGACCTGGAATGACGTGATCGACGCGTCGAAGAAGCTGAAGGCGAAGGGCATTGCCGGTTTCGGCCTGCAGGGCAAGGAAATCGAAACGGACGTCTACTACTACTACGCGCTGTGGACCAACGGCGGCGAAGTCGTCAACAAGCAAGGCAAGGCCGCGTTCGATTCGCCTGCCGGCATCAAGGCCGCGACGCTCTACAAGACGATGATCGACGAAGGCCTCACGCAGCCGGGCGTGACCGGCTATAGCCGCGAAGATGTGCAGAACCTCTTCAAGCAGGGCCGCGTCGCGATGGTGATCTCCGCGCCGTTCCTCGCGAAGCAGATCAAGAAGGAAGCGCCGAACCTGAAGTACGGCATCGATCCGCTGCCGACCGGCACGAACGCGGCCACCTACGCGGTCACCGATTCGATCGTGATGTTCAAGAACTCGAAGGTGAAGAAGAGCGCGTGGAAGTTCCTCGACTATCTGTTCACGAAGGAGCCGCGCGTCGAGTTCACGAGCACCGAGGGCTTCCTGCCGACCACGAAGGCTGAAGCCTCGGACCCGGCCTTCAACGATCCGGACACGAAGGCGTTTATCGCGTTGCTGCCGACCGCTCGCTTCGCGCCGACCATCACCGGCTGGGAAGATACCGCGAAGGCTGTGTCGAACGCGATGCAGTCGGTGTATCTCGGCAAGGCGAAGCCGGCTGACGCGCTGAAGCAGGCATCGAGCGAAGCCGACCAGTCGCTCGGTCACTGAGCGCCTGACGTTTGACCCATCATGACGCCGCATCGCCACGCGCGCGCGGCGTCGACTCCGACTGGCCTGTGCCGCCGCTTGCCGGCGGCACAGGCCATAAGGTACCCGGCCCGAGTGCCGGTGCTTTCCTGATCGAGCACGCATGAGCCGTCCCGCCTCCGCTTCCGCACCCGCTGCGCTTCCCGCTTCCGGGTCCGTGTCGCCACGCATGACCACACCGTGGCTGTTGATCGCGCCTAGCCTGATCCTGGCGCTGTTCATCATCAGCTACCCGATTTTCAATATCGTGTATCAGTCGATACACGAGGTGTCGCGCTTCGGCGCGATTCGCGATTTCAACGGACTGCAGAATTTCTACACCGTGTTTTCCGACCCGGTGTTTCTCGACGCGACGCGCCGTACGATTGTGTGGACCGCGTTTGTGGTCGGCGGCACGGTGCTGATTTCGGTGCCGGTCGCGCTTGTGCTGAACCAGGATTTTCACGGCCGCGGCGTCGCCCGCACGATCGTGATGCTGCCGTGGTCGGTATCGCTGACGATGACCGCGGTGGTCTGGCGCTGGGCGTTCAACGACGACTACGGGATGGTGAACGTCACCCTGCAGCGCCTCGGTTTGATCGGCGGGCCGATTCACTGGCTCGCAACGCCCGAGCTCGCGTTTCCGGTGGAAATCGCGGTCGGTATTCTCGTGTCGATTCCATTTACCGTGACGATTCTGCTCGGCGGCCTGTCTTCGGTGCCGGGCGATATCTATGAAGCCGCGCGCATCGACGGCGCGAGCGCGTGGCAGCAGTTCCGCCAGCTCACGCTGCCGCTGCTGCGGCCGTTTATCAACATGGCGATTCTGTTGAACGTGATCTACGTGTTCAACTCGTTCCCGATTATCTGGGTGATGACGCAAGGCGGCCCCGACAACGGCACGCATATTCTCGTCACCTATCTGTACGAACTGGGCTTCCGTCTGGGCCGGCCCGGTCAGGCGGCTGCGGTGTCGCTGATCATGCTGGTGATGCTGTTCGTGTTCTCGATGGTGTACCTGCGCATGCAGCCGTCGAAAGAAGGAGACGCCGCATGAACGCGAAAATGAAACGCTCGCTGTGGTGCTGGCTCGCGCTGTCGCCGCTGGTGGTGGTCGTGCTGTTTCCGTTCGCGGTGATGTTCTTCACCGCGTTGAAGCCCGCACAGGAAGTGTTCGTGTATCCCGCACGCTGGCTGCCGGTGCACTGGCACTGGCAGAATTTCGTCGATATGTGGGACGCGGCCAACTTCGGCGTCGCGCTGCGCAACAGCGCGGTGATCAGTTGCCTGTCGACGCTGCTCGCACTCGCGGTCAGCCTGCCGGCCGCGTACGCGCTCGCACGCTTCCCGTTCAGCGGCCGCGGCGTGTACCGGCAGTTCCTGCTCGTCACGCAGATGCTGTCGCCGATTCTGCTGGTGGTCGGCCTGTTCCGCCTCGCGGCAATGATTCCGTACGGCGACGGCAATCTCGTCGATTCGAAGATCGGCGTGATCGTGTCGTATGCGGCGTTCAACATTGCATTTGCGGTGTGGATGCTGTCGTCGTATTTCCAGACCGTGCCGCGTGATCTCGAGGAATCCGCGTGGCTCGAAGGGTGCAGCCGTACGCGCGCGGTGTTCAAGGTGTTTCTGCCGCTCGCGGTGCCCGCCATTGTCGTCACCGCGATCTTCACGTTCATCAATGCGTGGAACGAATTCGCGGTCGTCTATACGCTGATCCGCTCGCCGGAAAACAAGACACTGACCGTGCAGGTGACCGATATGGTCGCGGGCAAGTACACGGTCGAATGGCATCTGGTGATGGCCGCGACGTTGTGCGCGACGCTGCCGGTGTCGGTCGTGTTCGCGTGGTTGCAGCGGTATCTCGTGAAGGGGCTTGCGCTGGGTGCGGTGAAGTAACGCCGGTTTCATGCGCGCGTCGTGTGTGCGCTCGCGCGCGCACGTGGTCGGCGAAGACGAGGAAGTGGTCACCATAAAATCGCCGAAATTGGTCATTTTGCGGGACCAGTTTTTTGCCTACTCTTGTGTTGTCGCGCCACTCGATGCGCACATCTACCAAGGAGTAAAGCATGGAACCCCGTCTCGACTTCTATAAAGCCAATCCGCCTGTGATCAAGGCGATGCTCGCGCTCGAAGAGCGCATCGGCAAGAGCGACCTCGAAAAATCGCTGACCGATCTCGTGCGTCTGCGCGCATCGCAAATCAACGGCTGCGCGTTCTGCGTCGATATGCATTCCGCCGACGCGCGCAAAGGCGGCGAAACCGACCGGCGTCTCGCGGCCGTCGTCGTGTGGCGCGAAACGCCGTTCTTCACCGAGCGCGAACGCGCCGCGCTCGAATGGACCGAAGCGCTGACGCTCATTTCGCATAACCACGCGCCCGATCATGTGTGGGAAGCCGTGAAGCCGCATTTCAGCGAAGCGGAACTGGTCGACCTGACGCTGGTCATCTCGGCCATCAACGCGTGGAACCGCTTCGCGATCGGATTTCGCAAGCTCCCCACCTGAGGAAAACGCGCAAGCACAGCGTCTCCCCTCCCATACCAGACACAGCCCGGCAGCGGTCAGGCCGGGCTTTTTGTCGTCCGTCGCTTGTTCAAGCGCCTCATTCGCGGTTGAAGCGGACGCCCTCGCCGACTAGACTGACGGTCTTTATCGCATGACGAACTATCTATAACGAACGGAGACCGATCGGATGACTCACAACATCGAAGGACGCACGCGCTGGCTGGCACTCGTCGTGCTTTGTCTCGGCGTGCTGATGATCGTGCTCGACACGACCATCGTCAATGTCGCGCTGCCTTCGATCGCAGCCGATCTCGGCTTTTCGGAAACGTCGCTGGTGTGGGTCGTCAATGCGTACATGCTGACGTTCGGCGGCTTTCTGCTGTTCGGCGGCCGGCTCGGCGATCTTTACGGGCACCGAAAACTGTTTCTCGCGGGCATCACGCTGTTTACGCTCGCCTCGCTCGCATGCGGGCTCGCAAATTCGCAGGTCATGCTGGTGTGCGCACGCGCGGTGCAGGGACTGGGCGGTGCGATCGTGTCCGCCGTGTCGCTGTCGCTGATCATGAACCTGTTCACCGAACCGGGAGAACGCGCCAAGGCAATGGGCGTATACGGCTTCGTTTGCGCAGGCGGCGGCAGCATTGGCGTGCTGCTCGGCGGACTGCTGACGAATCTGCTCAGCTGGCACTGGATCTTCCTCGTCAATCTGCCGATCGGCATTGCCGTGTACGGCTTATGCGTCACACTGCTGCCCGCCGGCCGTGGACATGCGCACGGCGAACGGCTCGACATCGGAGGCGCGGTGACGGTCACCGCATCGCTGATGCTCGCGGTCTATGCGATCGTCAACGGCAATGAAGCCGGCTGGATCTCCGCGCAAACGCTCGGCCTGATCGGCGCGGCGGTCGTGCTGATGGCCGTGTTCCTTGCGATCGAGTCGCGTGTGCGTCATCCGCTGATGCCGCTCGCGCTGTTCAGACTGCGCAATGTGTCGGTTGCGAATGTGATCGGCGTGCTATGGGCCGCCGCGATGTTCGCGTGGTTCTTCATCTCGGCGCTGTATATGCAGCGCGTGCTCGGCTACGCGCCGTTCCAGGTCGGGCTGGCGTTTTTGCCGGCGAATCTGATCATGGCGGTTTTTTCGCTCGGCTTGTCGGCGCGCATCGTGATGCGTTTCGGCATCCGCCGGCCGATCGCCGCGGGCCTGCTGCTCGCCGCGATCGGGCTGCTGCTGTTCGCGCGCGCGCCGGTGGCCGGCCAGTTCCTTATCGACGTGTTGCCCGGCATGCTGCTGCTCGGCATCGGCGCGGGCGTCGCGTTCAACCCGGTGCTGCTCGCCGCCATGAACGACGTCGAGCCGAGCGATTCGGGGCTCGCGTCCGGCATCGTCAACACGTCGTTCATGATGGGCGGCGCGCTCGGTCTGGCCGTGCTCGCGAGCCTCGCGGCCGCGCAATCCGGCGAATCCGGCGCCACGCACGACTTGCGCGCCGCGCTCACCGACGGTTACCACCTCGCGTTTCTGTGCGGTGCGATTTTCGCCGCGGCGGCCGCGATGCTTGGCGGGTTGCTGCTGCGCACCGCGTCGCAACAAGCCGCGCAGCCGTCGCGTGAAAGCGGCGGCGGTCGCGCCGCGACGGATCAGCTTTGACCGCGCGCGCGGCACGCGCGGTTCCCGGCAGATGCGCAATGCCGATCAAATGACGCTTGCGCGCGGCATCTATGCTGGGTTCATGCCCGTCAAGAGTCCGTATGAACCCTGTCGCCAAAGCGCTCTGGTTTATCGAAAGTCACTTTGCAGGCGACCTCACGCTCGACGAGATCGCGCAATGCGGCTGCGTGTCGCGCTTTCATTTGTCGCGCGCATTTGAAGCGGCAACCGGCAGGCCGGTCATGCGCTACGTGCGTGCGCGCCGCCTGAGCGAGGCCGCGCGGCGGCTTGCGCGCGGCGCGCCGGAGATTCTCGCGGTCGCCATCGATGCCGGCTACGGCTCTCACGAGGCATTCACGCGCGCGTTTCGCGAGCAGTTCGGCATCACGCCGGAAGCGCTGCGCGCGCAAGGGCATGTCGACAACCTCGCACTCGTGGAGCCGATCAAAATGGACGAAACCCTGATCACCAACCTGCAGCCGCCGCGCTTCGTCGACGGCGAGCCGCTTCTCGTCGCGGGATTCAGCGAGCGCTACCACTGCGAAGGCAGTTCCAATATTCCGGCGCAATGGCAGCGCTTCGTGCCGCATATCGGCTCGGTGCCCGGGCAGATCGGCAACGTTGCATACGGGGTCTGCTATAACGCGGACGATGCCGGTAATTTCGACTACCTGTGCGGCGTCGAAGTCGCCGATTTTGCCGCTTTGCCGGTGAACATGAGCCACGTGCGCATTGCCGCGCAGCGCTACGCGGTGTTCGCACACCCTGAGCACATTTCAGCGATCCGGCGTACGTGGAACACGATCTGGAATGCGTGGCTGCCGGCCTCGGGGCACACGCCCGCGGACGCGCCGAACTTCGAGCGATACGACGAGCGGTTCAATGCGACGACCGGCATGGGCGGCGTCGAGATCTGGCTGCCGCTGAAAGGGTGATGGACCGGAAGTGATGCAGGGATGCGGCGCCTTGGGGGCGCCGCACGAAGGGTCTTTATTCAAGCCTGGAAGCGGGCGCCGCGTTGCGCAGCCCGCCGCATCGCACCCGTCAATGTGGGCCGTTGGTCGGTTTGTCGTGCGGTTCGAGCGGCTTGTGCGCATCGCCGCCGGCGCCCGGGAAAAATGCGTTCCATACGGCCCGCACGCCTTCGGCCGCCGCCACTTCGCCGCCGATGTTCTCGGTCTCGCCGGCACGCGCCGGATCCTTGCTCAAGCCGCGCCAGTGCGTAAACACAAGCAGCGGCTTTTCGGTCCACTCGCCCTCGGCAAAGCGCGCGAACGCGGTTTCACCGCTCACCAGCTGCACTTCGTACCATCCTTCGCGCGCCGGCTTGTATTCGTCTAACGGAAACCACTCGGTCGGATCAATTTCCATATCGTCCCTCTTTCGGTTCATCGGTCATGACGGGTGCCACACAACAACTGCCAATACGCATTGTACGTGGGGAATGGGCGGACTTTGCTCACGGCGCTGCGCGCCATTGCCGAAAGGCGGAACGGCCAACTCGTCCAATCCTATCGAACGAGTTGGCCATGTCATTCGTACGTCATTCGTCATTCGAGCGACCACAATTGCCTTCACATTGAACACGTTCATAGGAGAACGTCATGAATCGCTTTGAAGGCAAGACCGTACTCGTGACCGGCGGCAACAGCGGCATCGGCCTCGTTACCGCGCAAGCTTTTGCAGCCGAAGGCGCACGCGTCATCATCACCGGCCGTGATGAGGTGACGCTCGCTACGGCCGCCGCGACGCTCGGCAAGTCGGCGCTCGCGATCCGCAACGACGCCGGCTCGGTGGCCGGCGCCCGCGAACTCGGCAAGCGTCTCGCAGAGGAAGACGTGCGTCTCGATGCGGTGTTCATCAACGCAGGCATTGCCAAATTCTCCGCATTCGCGGATGTCGCCGAATCGATGTGGGATGAGTCGTTCGACATCAATGTCAAAGGCCCTTACTTCCAGATCCAGGCGTTGACGCCGCTGCTCAACAAGGGCGCCTCGATTGTGCTGAACGGCTCGATCAATGCGCACATCGGCATGCCGTCGTCATCGATCTACGCGGCGAGCAAGGCTGCGCTGATCTCGCTCGCGAAGACGCTGTCGGCCGAACTGTTGCCGCGCGGCGCACGCGTCAACGTGATCAGCCCGGGGCCGGTCACCACGCCGCTGCACACGAAGCTCGGCCTCGATCCGGATTCCGCGGAGCAACTCAAGAACCAGATTCCGCTCGGCCGCTTCGGCAAGTCGAGCGAGATCGCCGCGACCGTGCTGCATCTGGCGGCGCCGGAATCGGGCTTTATCGTCGGCACCGAGATTGTGATCGACGGCGGAATGATTCAGCTGTAAGCGCTGCATGGCTTGATGCTGGCTTGGCGCGGCGCACGGCCGCGCCAGCGTTTTTTCCTCCGGCGCGTTTTGTCGTATCGTTCGCGACAGGCATACTTGCGACACGACACACACACAACGCAACGTCACGCCGGCTTCGCCGCCGGCGCCGTCGAGGAGAAAGAACGTGCAGCAGAGGAACAACGAGTTCGGTCAGCCGATCGGCGCGCCGGTGCCGGACTGGCACGGCGCGCAAAAGCCCGATGCGACGCCGCTTACCGGCCGTTACTGCCGACTCGAACATGTAAGCGCCGAGCAACACGCGAACGAACTGTACGACGCCTATCAACAGGCTGGCGACGCGCGCGACTGGACTTACCTCAGCGTCGGCCCATTCGACTCATTCGACGCGTACCGCGCCCACCTGACGCGCATCGCCGCATCGGCCGATCCGTTTCACTACACCGTCATCGATCTGGCGACCGGCAAGGCGGTCGGCACGCTCGCGCTGATGCGCATCGACGCGGTACACGGTGTGATCGAGGTCGGTTTCGTCACGTATTCGCGGCTCCTGCAGAAAACGCGCGCGGGAACCGAGGCGATTTTTCTGCTGATGCGTCACGCGTTCGACACCCTCGGCTATCGCCGTTTCGAATGGAAGTGTGATGCGCTCAATGCGCCGTCGCGCGCCGCGGCACTGCGCTACGGCTTCACATTCGAGGGGATTTTCCGGCAGGCGATCGTCTATCGCGGGCGCAACCGCGACACCGCGTGGTTTTCGATTATCGACGGCGAATGGCCAGCCATTCGCACAGCATTCGACGCGTGGCTCGAGCCGGCCAACTTCGATGCGCACGGCGTTCAGGTGCGCAAGCTGGCTGATCTGGTCGACGAGCAACGTGCGCGCACGCCACGCACGGATGCCGCTTAAGCAGCGAGCCGGCTAGCGAAGCAGTAGGACGACGCATAACGGTAGCGCGCTTCAATGCGCGCCGCCGTCATGCGTGTGCATTCGCTTGCGGCAGCGCTTCGCGCGCCGCCGCATGTAGCGTAGCGAGGCGCCGGCCGATCAGCCCTTGATGAACGCGAGCAGATCGGCGTTCACCTTGTCCGCGTGCGTCACGCACATTCCGTGCGGCGCGCCTTCATACACCTTCAGCGTTGCGTTCTTCACGATCTTCGCCGACATCCGCCCGGCTGCATCGATCGGCACGATCTGATCGTCGTCGCCGTGCAGCACCAGCGTCGGCACGTCGATCTTCTGCAGGTCCGCCGTGTAGTCGACTTCGGAGAACTGCTTGATGCACGCGTAGTGACCTACGATGCCGCCGGCCATACCCTGCCGCCAGAATTCGTCAATGGTGCCCTGCGATACCTTCGCACCCTGACGGTTGTAGCCAAAGAACGGCATGGCGAGGTCCTTGTAGAACTGCGACCGGTTGTCCGCGACGCCTTTGCGAATGCCGTCGAACACGTCGATCGGCAGGCCGCCCGGGTTCGCCGCGGTCTTCAGCATCAGCGGCGGCACCGCGCCGATCAGCACCGCTTTGGCGACCCGCCCGGTGCCATGCCGGCCGATGTAGTGCGCCACTTCACCGCCGCCCGTCGAGTGGCCGACGAGCACGGCCTCCTTCAGATCGAGATGGTCGATCACGGCGGCAAGGTCGTCCGCATACGTGTCCATATCGTTGCCGTTCGACGTCTGTGACGAACGGCCGTGACCGCGGCGGTCGTGTGCAATGACGCGGAAGCCGTGTTGCACGAAGAACAACAATTGCGGATCCCACGCGTCGGCGTCGAGCGGCCAGCCATGCGAGAAGACAATCGGTTTGCCGCTGCCCCAGTCCTTGTAGAAGATTTGCGCGCCATCTTGGGTCGTGACCGTATTCATCGTATCAAGCTCCGTGCTGGTGGAAAGAACTGCGGATGATTGCCGCGACGCGAGCCAATGCGGCCGGCGCCGTAGCGATGCAACGCTTCGGATTGCGGAGGTTCATCGGACGATCACCTGCCGCCCGACGATAGGGATGCGAGTGCTAGATGCCGGCTCACCTATCCGGCATCGGCACACGGCGTTGACGCTGCTGATGTGCGTGCCGCACGTCGCTCCGTGGAATGACGAGCAGATTATGCGTCGAAAAATTCGGCGGCGCATCAGACGATGGTTTATATTGCGCGCGCAACAATGCTATGGCCATGCGGTAAAGTGCATGGGCAAGTTATATTTTCGCGAAGCGCGCCGGCGCTTGAGTTCGTGTCTGTCGCCATGCTGTCACGAGTGTGGTTAGCGCGGAAAATGGCCGGCGACCGAATCCCGGCAAGCGGCGTGCGACCTATCGCCCCGCGTAGGCATCCTCGAGCGCGGCGATGTCGAGCTTCACCATACCCATCATCGCCTCCATCACGCGCTTCGCTTTCACGGGGTCCTTATCCTGCAGCATCTTGCCCAGCACCGTCGGCACCACCTGCCATGACACGCCGAAACGGTCGGTCAGCCAGCCGCATTGCTGAGGCGCGCCGCCTTCCAGCAGCCTGTTCCAAAGTGCATCGACTTCCGCTTGCGTTTCGCATTTGACAAAGAATGAGATGGCCGGCGAAAACGTGAACTGCGGGCCGCCGTTCAGCGCGATAAATTCGCGCCCTTCAATATCGAACGTCACGCTCAGCACCTGGCCCGCCTTGCTCGGGACCGCGTCGTTGTAGTACATCACGTCGCCGATGCGCCCGTTTCTGAACACGGACACATAAAAGTTCGCGGCGTCTTCCGCGTGACCGTCGAACCACAGACATGTGGCAATCCTGTCCATCGATTCTCCATTTTGCTCGCGTGAGCGTTGGGTGCGGACGGCATGCTCGCGCGACGCGTGTTGTCATGCGCACGGCGCCGCATGACACGGCGCCGTGTATGAAGCGCCGCCCGATAAACGCGAATGGCGGCGCGGCGCGATGCGAATTACTGCCGCGACTTCATCATTTCCTGCATGGCGGCCTGCATTTCTTCGGGCGTCATGTCGACCTTGTGAGTCGCGACCGACCAGCGGTGACCGAACGGGTCTTCCAGTTGACCGTAACGGTCGCCCCAGAACATATCGGCGACCGGCATCGTGACTTTCGCGCCCGCTTTCTCCGCTTGCGCGACCGTCGCATCGGCGTTGTCGACGTATAGATGAATCGTGACGGGCGAACCCTTCAGCGCCTTCGGCCCGACTGCGCCGGCACAGTCGGGCATTTCATCGACGAGCATCAGCGTCGAATCGCCGATCTTCAGCGACGCGTGCATCAATTTTCCGCCCGGACCGGGCATACGAACCTGTTCGACCGCGTTGAATGCTTTTTTGTAAAACTCGATCGCGTCGGCCGCGCCGGCACAGACGATATGCGGGGTCAGCGAATGCATGCCTTCAGGGATGGTTCTCGTGGCTGGCTTGGACATAGTCGTGGCTCCTGTCTATCGACGAATGAATGGGTGGCGAAGCTTCACCGGACATCGTGGCTTCATCACGACGACGAGTAAGCCATCTTCGAATCGACATAGGCAAGCGGAAATTTCTGATGCGCAGCGGGATCATGCTGCAATGCTGCGCCGCAACGGCCTACCCGGCACGTATCGTGCGAGGCGACTCATGACGCGGTTATCTGGCGTCCGAACCTGCGTTGCCGATAAGGGGTCTCTCGTGACGAAAAACTGGTTCTCCCAATTCTCGACCATGCTTTCGACGATGGCCGGCAGACCCGTCACATTCGTGATCGCGGCGCTACTGGTCGTCATATGGGCGGTGAGCGGGCCGTTATTTCACTTTAGTGACACATGGCAGCTCGTCATCAATACGTCGACGACGATCGTCACGTTTCTGATGGTGTTCCTGATCCAGAACACGCAAAACCGTGACACCGCGGCGATGCAGATCAAACTCGACGAACTGATCCGCGCGCTCGCCGGCGCGCACAATGCGCTGCTCGATCTGGAGGAACTCGACGAAAAGGATCTGACGCGCTTTCGCAAGCGCTATGAACAGCTCGCTGACGAAGCGCGCACCGCCTTGCGCGCGGGCGGCACCGATACCGATTCGCCGTTTGTCGAAGACGACCGGAACGCGAATGACGATGCGCAGCAACATCAGCCGTCACGCGACCCGCATGCTGAACGCAAACAGGACCGGCGCGAAAGCTGAAAGGCCGCGCAATCTCGCATTGCGCGGCCTTTCTTTCAGTCGTTCGTCGGTGCGGGCGGTAAGCCGCGCGAAACACGCGGCGTGCCGCCGTCACTCATGCGCCGCTCATGCGGAAATCGACCGCATCAGCTTGTCGATCGCGATAGCGATCTCGTCGACATGCGTTTCCAATGCGAAATGCCCCGTGTCGAGCATCTCGACCGTCGCATTCGGGTTGTCGCGCCGATACGCCTGCGCACCCGGCGGAATGAAAAACGGATCGTGCTTGCCCCAGATCGCCAACGTCGGCGGCTTGCGGTCGCGGAAGAACGCCTGGAACGTTGGGTACAGCTTCAGATTCGACGCGTAGTCGAGAAACAGATCAAGCTGGATTTCCTTGTTGTTGCCGCGCTCGAACAACAATGTATCGAGCGTGTACGTTTCCGGCGCCACCGCGTCCGCATCATTCACGCCATGCACGTACTGCCAGCGCGTGCCTTCCAGCGTCAACACCGCGTCGCGCACCACCGCGCGGTTCGCTTCGTTGGGCTGCGCCCAGTACGTGCGAATCGGACCCCACGCGTCGCCCAGACCTTCTTCGTATGCGTTGCCGTTCTGCGAGATCAGCGCTGTTACCCGCTCAGGGTACGCCACCGCCAACCGGAAGCCGACCGGCGCGCCGTAATCGAACACATAGAGCGCATAACGCTGCAAATTCAACGTATCGACGAACGCGCGCACGGTTTGCGCGAGGCTGTCGAACGTGTACCGGTAATTGCGCCCGGCCGGCACGTTCGTGAAGCCGAAGCCCGGCAGATCCGGCGCGATCACCCGGTAGCGTGCAGCAAGACGCGGCATCAGCTCGCGGAACATCAGCGACGAAGTGGGATAGCCGTGCAACAGCAACAGCACCGGCGCATCCGCCGGACCGGCTTCCCGGTAGAACACGTCGACACCGTCGGCTTCGACGCGCTTGTTCAGCACGCGAGGAATGGCGGGTAATCCGGCTTGCTGCAAGGCTGCTGTCGACATGATCGGCTCCTGGGTCGTTTGACGCATCAACGGAAATAGCTCACGCACCGGACTGTGAAACCGTTAAATTAATCCAATCTCGGTTACGTATGCGCACATCATAGTCATGCGACGTAACTTGTCAACCGCAATTTCGAAGGTTACCAAAATTGCATGAAACGACGCGACGGCCGAAGACGCGCAATGAACGTTTGTTCGCAGGGGTTTAGGCGGGGAGAGTTTAGTGCGCGTCGTTGCGCATCTGCTGCGCACGTTCCAGCAGAAGATCGCGCTCGCGCGCATTGCGCGTCATCGCAGCCGCACGCTCGAATTCGGTGCGTGCTTCATCGCGACGGCCGAGCTTCGCAAGCAGGTCGCCGCGCACGCTTGGCAGCCAGTGGTAGTTCGCCAGCGCGGCGTCCGCGCCGAGCGCATCGACGATTTCAAGACCGGCGGCCGGACCGAACGCCATGCCGAGCGCCACCGCGCGGTTCAACTCGACCACCGGTGAGGGCGCGACCTGCGCGAGCGCGTCGTAGAGTGCGACGATGCGCTCCCAATCGGTTTGATCGGCAGTATGTGCGCGCGCATGGCATGCCGCCAGCGCCGCTTGCAGCGTATAAGGGCCGCTGCCGCCGCCCAGCGCCTCGGCTTGCGCAAGCGCCGCCAGCCCGCGCCGGATCAGCAATGGATCCCAGCGGCTGCGGTCCTGGTCGAGCAGCAACACCGGTTTGCCGTCGGCATCGACACGCGCGGCAAGACGCGACGCCTGAATTTCCATCAACGCGACGAGGCCGTGCACCTCGCTTTCGTCAGGCACGAGCCCCGCGAGGACGCGGCCGAGCCGCAATGCCTCCTCGCACAGCGCGGGGCGCGTCCAGTCGTCGCCGGCTGTTGCGGAATAGCCTTCGTTGAAGATCAGATAGATTACTTCGAGCACCGATGCGAGCCGGGCCGCGCGCGCATCGGCTTGCGGCACCTCGAACGGCACTTTTGCCGCGGACAACGTGCGCTTCGCGCGCACGATGCGCTGCGCGATGGTCGGCTCCGGTACGAGAAACGCACGCGCGATTTCGTCGGTCGTCAGACCGCCCAGCAGACGCAGCGTCAACGCGACGCGCGCGTCCGTCGACAACACCGGGTGGCACGCAGTAAACACGAGCCGCAGCAGGTCGTCGCCGATGTCGTCCGCGCGTGCGGCATCGAGCGCATCGACGAAATCGGGCACGAGGTGCGCCTCGAGCGCGTCGAGGTCGTGGCCCAGCGCTTCGCGCTTTTTTGCGTGCAGCGCGTCCTGACGCCAGCGGTCGAGCGCGCGGTTCTTCGCGGTCGCCATCAGCCACGCTCCCGGGTTGTCGGGCACACCGGCCTCGGGCCAGTGCTCGAGCGCGGCGACCAGTGCGTCCTGCGCCAGTTCTTCGGCCACGCCGACGTCGCGCACGATCCGCGCGACGTGCGCGATGATCTTTGCGGATTCGATCCGCCACACCGCCTCGATGGCACGATGCGTCGCGGCCGTCGACACGGCCGGCCTCACCGTTGCGTCGTGGCGGACGCCGCCGCCGGCTGCTCCGGCATCGGCACGTTCGGGTCCATGTATGCGAGCTCCCAGATATGGCCGTCCGGGTCTTCGAAACCGTGGCCATACATGAAGCCGTAGTCTTGCGGCTTGCGCGGCGCGGTCCCGCCCGCGGCGATCGCCTTCGCGACCAGGTCGTCGACTTCGGCGCGGCTGTCGCACGACAGGCAGATCAGCGCTTCCGTGGTTTTCGACGGATCGGACAGCGGCTTGCTCGTGAAGGTGCTGAAGAACGGCTTGGTCAGCAGCATCGTGAAGATGTTTTCGCCGACGATCATGCAGGCGGCGTTTTCATCCGTGAACTTCGGCTCGAACGTAAAGCCGAGCTTCGAGAAGAACGCCTTCGAGCGTTCGAGGTTATCGACCGCGATGTTCAGAAAGATCTGCTTGTGCATGGTGTGCCTCGTGCCGGTGATCAGTGGTTGGTGCTGTCGAGCTTGCGGATGCGCTCCGTCGCCGGGCCCGGTTCGAAGTCTTCGAGCCCAAAGAGCTGGCGCACTTCGATTTCACCATCGGCGTGTTCGCCGAACGGCGCGGGAAAGCGCCGCGCCCATTCCATCGCTTCTTCGCGCGAGCGCACCTGGATCAGCGTGTAGCCGGCCAGCAGTTCCTTGGTTTCGGCAAACGGGCCGTCGACAACCGTACGCCGGCCGTTCTCGTAGCGGATGCGCCAGCCCTTCGCGGTCGGCTGCAAGCCGCTTGCGTCGAGCAGCACGCCGGCCTTGGCCAGTTCCTCGTGATAAGTCGCCATGGCCGCGATCAGCTGTTCTTCCGGCATCTTGCCGGCTTCGGTGTCCGCGTTCGCCTTCACCATGATCATGAATCGCATTGCCGTTTCTCCTCTTTCGTTATTTGACAGGCAGTGGCGCCGCGCGAACCGGGTTGTTCCGCGGCTTCCTGACTGCACGACGCGCGGGCCCCGGCGATATCGACATCCGGCGCCCGGCATGCGCACCAGGGAAAACCCGAGGACGACTAAACGGCGGCGGCCGTTCGCGGGCTGCGTGCTCCGCTCCCGGCGCCGTGCGTGTGCTATTCGTAGCAAGGCCCGAGCTTGCGGACTTCGATCGTGGACCAGCGCGCCGCCGGACACTCGGCCGCGAGCGCAAGCGCTTCGTCCTGGGTTTCGCAGTTCAGCAGAAAGAAGCCGCCGATCATTTCCTTCACCTCGGCGAACGGACCGTCGACGACGCGCGTCCCGCCGTCGCGCACCTGCAGGCGCTTGCCCTTCTTCGCAGTGGCAAGCGATTCCGCCGCGATCAGCACGCCGCGTTCTTTCAGCGTGTCGCGGTAACGCACCATTTCGTCGAAGACCGCGCGACCGGCGACTTCGCCCCGTTCGTCGCGCTGATCGACCGGTTCGACGATAAGCAGCATATAAGCCATGGAACCTCCGGTTGAGACATTCACTGCAACGGTTGCCGCCGCACCGGCGACGGACAAGTTTCGCCTTGCGCGCGCAGTCTGGCAAGCGGATGCGGCACGCGGCAAACGCTCGCACCGGGATTCTCGTGGGTTGCAGACATTCAATTGTAAAAGCCAGCAAAAACTGCAAACGAATGCCAATTTTCCTTTAATAAGATATGGATTGCTTCATTATTTTTTGACGTTTCATATAGCCAAATGGATTAGGACATTTCCTATTCAAATTCTTATTATTGACCCAGTCCATTAAGCGAATTTCACATCTCATGCTATTTTCCAAGTCTTTGTATTTTCGAGATAAAACGAACCCTATAGCGAGTTCCGGCGTATTTTCGTTGTCACCACACAACGCCAATCTAATCTCTAAATTCAAGTCTGTTTTATTTGAGATGAATATTTCAAATAAAAACAAAATCCTATCGCTCTCCAATCTATTTATTTCTTATTCAGCAAAAGTTCATTGCCAATTATTATCGAAAGATTGATTAGGGAGCCTACCTATACTGCGACCGTTCCCGAGACAGGGAATGGACCGGCCTCACGACGGACCACCGGCATGCAATGCGTGCCGCGCTCTCCAGCAGACCGGCGCGTGACCAATAGGACATAGAAGGAAGTTTCGATGAAAAAGACTCTGATCGCGGCGGCAATGGCCGCATCGTTTATGCCACTCGCTCACGCACAAAGCAGCGTCACGCTGTACGGCCTGATCGATGCGGGCTTCACCTACACGAACAACGTCAACGGCAAGGGGCGCTTTGCAGTGGGCAGCGGCATCGACCAAAGCCGTTGGGGCCTGCGCGGCTCCGAGGATCTCGGCGGCGGACTGAAGGCCATCTTCAACGTCGAAAGCGGCTTTGACATCAACAACGGCAAGCTTGCGAACGACGGCTCGCTGTTCAACCGGCAGGCGTACGTCGGCCTGTCGAGCGGCTACGGCACGGTCACGCTCGGCCGCCAGTGGGATTCGATGCAGGACTACGTCGCACCGCTCACCGCAACCGGCAGCTGGGGCGGCACCTACTTCGCGCATCCGTTCAACAACGACAACCTGAACACGAACGGCGGCTTCCCGGTCAACAACTCGGTCAAGTACACGAGCGAGAACTATGGCGGCTTCACGTTCGGCGGCACCTACGGCTTCTCGAATCAAAGCGGCTTCGCGAACAACCGCGAGTACAGCTTCGGTGCGTCCTATCAATACGCGGGTCTGCATATCGCCGCCGGGTACTCGCAGCAGAACAACCCGGGCGCCACGTCGAACGGCGCGACGACTGATCCGGATATGAGCGCGATCAATACTGTTCTCGGTGGGTTCCGCCAGCGCGAATTTGGCGTCGGCGCAAGCTACGCGTTCGGCCCGGCTATGGTCGGCGTCGTGTGGACGCAAACGCGCCAGGACAACTTCGCCGAATCGGCCGGCTCGTCCGCACATCTGAACAACTACGAAATCAACGCCAAGTACAACTTCACGCCGGCACTCAGCGCAGGCCTCGCCTATACGTACACGGACGGCGACTATGCGGTGGCAGGCAGGAAGACCAACGTGGGCCATATCCACCAGGTCGGCGTACAGACGGACTACGCACTGTCGAAGCGGACCGACGTCTACGCGCAAGTTGTGTATCAGCGCGCAACGGGCGATGAGATCGGCGCCGCGGGCATTTACTCGGGCAACGCAAGCCTGCTCTCGTCGTCGCAGAACCAGGCGGCCGCAACGGTAGGTCTGCGTCACCGCTTCTAATCGTTCATTGCATGCGGCTTAGCCGCAAGTCGCAACGCGACAACCTGGCTCCCGCGTTTTACGAGACGCGGGAGCTTTTTGCGTCTGGCGCGACGCGACCGGCCCAGCCGTGACGGGCGTCACGGCCGCCGGGTGCGATCAGCGAACGCGCGCGGCCTAGCTGGCGCAAGACTGCGGCGCCACTTCGGGCTCGATCGGTATCACGCGCCGCGCCGGCGGCGCACCGCATTCGCGCAGCAGATCGCGCAATTCGTTGATGACCGGGAAGACCTCGTGGTTCCAATCCGCGCCCTGTGCGTCGTGCGCCTCCTGCTCGCGTTCGACAATCCAGCGGTCTTCCTTGAAGATCCGCTCGGTGAACCACACGAGCAGCGGCCACGCGATATCAAGCAACACGCCCACCTTCGGCCGCTTGACCGACAGCAGACCGAACGTGCGGTTGGTGCGCTGTTCGGCGTCGAGCGGCACGTAAATAATCCACAGGTCCATTACCAGCGTGCCTTCCGACGTGCGGATCTGCAGCGTCTGATACGGATACTGCGTGCGGATCGTCATCACATCCTTGTGCTTCGTCTTCGATCCTTGCCGGCTCTGGCCGAATACGAGCGCCTCGCCGATCGGCTGCTGGCCGGCTTCGCGCGAGAAGGTGTAGTCGACCTCGACCCAGTCGTCGCCGCGGCGCCGGCCGAGCGAACGCGCGCGCATCTGGCCCATTTGCCGGCGGTGCAGGAACTGATGGTTCATGTCCATCAGGTTCTCGTGCATGAACGAGTAATGGCACGCCACCTCGCGGCCGAAGCGCCGCGTCTTGTAGGCCTTGTTCGCGACCGAGCCGAGTGGCGGCAGCGGCGTCGACTTCGCGAGTTCCGCGTTGCCCGGGAATACAAAAATAAGGCCTTCGACTTCCCGGCACGGATACGCGCGCACGCCATTCGGCAACCGCTCGCGGCCGAGATACGGAACGTCGATGCAACTGCCCGTACAGTCGTACGTCCAGCCGTGATAGCAGCAGCGGATCGCTTCGCCGTCGACCACGCCGCCGTGCAGCGGCACCTGCCGATGTGCGCAGCGGTCTTCAAGTGCGAACACCTTGCCGGATTCGGTGCGCACGAGCACGATCGGCTCGCCCGCGAAGCGCACGCCGTGCGCCTTGCCGCGCTTCAACTCATGCGACCACGCAAGGGGATACCAATAGTCCGGGTGAACGTGAACGCGGCGCAAATCGCGCACTGGCGCCCCGCCCGGGGTTTCGACCTTGCTGCTGCTTTCCGCAGCACTGACTGCGTGCATGTATGACGCCCTCCTCTCGCGACTGAGCCCCCGCAACGTAGAGGCGAAGTTTTAAAGCTTTCTAATAAATTACTGAATGCGTCGCTCAGTCTACTCGAAGTGCGGACGATTGATGACGTTCGAGAAAATATCCGTGCCAGCGGACCCAACCGTCACCGTGGCGAGGCAGGGTATATGCGTATGTGGCGAAGAGGGTTCCGTTGATAATCAACGACGTCAAGCGGAGGAGGTCGGAGGAATTCAGACGGGGGATCGAAAGGAGGCGATGCAGAAATGCGAAGCGGCTGCGGCGCCTTACGCGCCGCAGCCGCTCTGTCAGTTCGAGCCGTAGTGCCGCTTCGGCTTATTGGTCGGATGGAGTCGGCGCGATCATCCCGGAGCGATGCTGCTTGCCCCACGCCTTGCTGCCGCGCAGGAAGTGAAACCAGCCGAGCACCGCACCGGTATGCCGCAACAGCTGGAACGTGAACGGCTCGGCGACCGCCGCCGCCATGGCCAGCCACAGGCTGTTGCCGGTGCGCAGACCGGTCCAGCGGCGATACAGATGGATGCTCCAGACGTAGAACGCCAGATCGAGCGCGGTCTTCAGGAAAATCACGCTGAAGATCGAAACGACGATCGTGCCATGGCCGCCGAACAGAAACGCGAGCAGCAGCGCGAACGCGGTCAGCCCGTAGACCGGCTGCATCGTGTCGAACGCCTTGACCGGCAGCATCAGCATGCCGAGCGTGCCGTAACGGCTGTTGCCCGTCATGTCGCGATTCCACGACTGCGTTTCGAGGAAGCCGGCGAACCAGCGGCGGCGCTGCCGCAGGAAGCTTCCGAGCGTATCGGGCGCGTCGGTCTGCGCATGCGCGTCGCCGACCACGCGCACATCCCAGCCGAGCCCCTGGTCCACCGAATAGCGCCGCAGCCGATGGATCAGTTCATAGTCTTCGACGAGGCACTGCCCGTCGAAACCGCCGACCGCGACCAGCGCGTCGCGCCGGAACGATGCGAACGCGCCGGACACCAGCAGCAGACTGTTGGCGCGCATCCACGCAAAGCGCGAGATGAAGTTGCGCATGTACTCGTAGGTCTGGAACCACTGGAACAACCGGCCGCCGACCGACTTGCTGCACACCGGCACCAGAATGCCGGTCGCGGCGACGAGCCTGTCATTCCCGGCGAATGCCGCGCGCATCGCACGCGTCGCGTCGGCGGCAAGCAGCGTGTCCGCGTCGACGGTCATCACCGTTTCGGTGGTCATGATGCCGATCGCCGCGTTCAACGCGCGCGCCTTGCCGCCATGCGGCAGGCGCAGCCAGTAGAGATTCGGATAGCGCGTGCTGGGCGCGCTCAGTTCGCCGAGCGCGGGCGTGGTGAGGCCGAAACGGGTGGTCAGCAGCGCTTCGGTGCCGTCGCTGGAACCATCGTCGGCAATCACGATTTGCGCGGGACCGGCGACCTGCTCGAGCAGCGCCGCGAGCGTGATGGGCAGCACGCGCGCCTCGTTATGAGAAGCGACGATGATGCCCATCTCCGGCAGGCGATGCCCTTCCGCCACCGCGCGCGACGGCGCCATGCGCCCGGCGAGCGGCCACGACTTCAGCGTGACGAAGACGAGCAGCAACGTGTCGTAGACCACATACGCAATGCCGGTCGCCCATGCGACCACGCCGTGCAGAAAGAATGCGCGCGCAAACAACAGCAGCCACAACGCGGTGACGCCGCCGTGGATCAGCCGGCCCGCCCATGTCGCCTGACGCGGCACGATCCGCGGCGACAGTGCGGCGAGCGCGTCTTCGAGCGAAAGTCTGGACGCGCCCACGGCAGTCGCAGGTTGCACTGCCGGAGCATCTTCGATCACAGCGTCTGCACACATTACGGCACCATCCGTTTGATGACTGAATGACGGTCCAGCCACTGATGCTTCAACGCGCCGCCGATATGCATCGCCAGCAGCGCATACAGCGCATAGCCGAGCCACGCATGCAGCGTGCCGAGCTTGTCGTGCAAGTGCAGCTGTTCCTTGACGGCGGGATCGATATTCATGATGAACCCGATGCGCGGCCATTCGAAAAGGTTGAAATACTGCATCGGATGCGTTGCCGCATCTTTCCAAGCGGAGTCGTGCGCCCAGCCTGAAAGCGGGATTCCGATCATCAGCAGATACAGCAGGAAGTGCGCGACATGCGCCGCCATCCGCTCCCATGCCGGAAATTCGCTCGGCAGCGGCGGCGGGCGATGCGACACGCGCCACAAAATGCGCAACAGCGCGAGGCCGAGCACGGTGATGCCGATCGACTTATGCGTGTCGATGACCGGGCGCACCCAATCGTCGGGCAGCGAGTCCGCGCTCAGGCCGAGCACGACGTTGGTGATGATCAGCAGCGCGATTACCCAATGCAGCACCATTGCCACGCGTGTGTATTGCAACGGTTCGGCGGCGCGCGCGAGCGTCGTGTGTCCGTGCCGGGACTCGATTCGGGTCGTCATGAATCTGTTTGTAGGAAATAAGTTAGCGACGAAAGCTGTTCGAAATAGATGCACAAACAAGGGGCAAATATGCGGCGAGTTCGCTTATCCGTCTAACGGACGGACAAGCGCTTTTATTCCGCGTTTCCAGTATTTTGTTGAGGATCTATTTCGGATTATTGCAAGGCCGCTGTCACGCAACGTTCATCGAACGAACGCGTCGACGCCTTGCACCAGGCGCTTCGCGAGACGGGGCTGACGAAGCTGGTCGATCCACCACTGCAGTGCGCGGCCTTCGTGGTCGCCGCGCCATGCGACGTATAACACATTCGGCTCGCGCGGGTCGGCCGTGACTTTTTCGACCAGCTCGCCGCGCTTGAGCAGCGACGCGATACGCTGCCTCGGCACCCAGCCGACGCCCAGGCCATCGCGCTGCGCGAGTATCTTCGCGCGCATCGTCGGCACCGCGAGCACCGTCTGACCGCCGACCACGCCGTACGCGCGGCCGCTTGCGCGCGACGAGTCCGCGACCACGACGCCGCGCTGCTTCGAGATCTGGTCGCGCTTCAACGGGCCCTTGACGGCGGCGAGCGGATGACGCGGCGACACCGCGAACACCCATTCGACGACACCCAGCTCAAACCAGCGCAGGCCGGGAATGGCGGGCGGCTCATTGGTTGCGCCAACAATCAGATCGGCGCGGCCGTCGCGCAGCGCTTCCCACGTGCCGCTCAGCACTTCGTTCGTGAAGCGCAGCTTCACGCCTGACTGCAGCGCATCGAACGTGTGGACCAACGGCATCATCGTGTCGAACTCCATCAGTTCATCGCTGACAATCCACAGGCGGTCTTCCCAGCCGCTTGCCACCTGGCGCACGCGTTGCGTCATCCGCGCGACGTCCTGCATCAGCCGGGCCGCTTCCTCGGCAAGCAGTTGACCAGCGGGCGTCAGTTGCAAACGGTAGCGGCGGCGGTCGAACAGCAGCGCATCGAAACGCGACTCGAGCTGGCGCGCCGCATGCGACACGGTCGACGGCGCCTTGCCGAGACGCGCCGCCGCGCGCGACAGGCTGCCGCTTTCGCGAATGGCTTCGAGCAGGGTCAGTTCTTCATCGGTCAACATGTTCCATTCCATCGAACGAATCAGGGCGGAAATATCGTACGGCAGAATAATCGATCGGGCCATATCAGGAGCATCGCGGCCAGCCGGCGGCCACGCCCGCGCGGTCGCGCCAAGGCGCTGCGCTAGACTGGCTTCTTCAGGACGCCGCCCGAAGGAGACTCGCATGATTCGCAAAACGCGCACCGCATCCCAGTTGCAGGACGAAGTCAGCCGGCGCATCCAGCGGCTGCCCGACATCGTCGAAGAAGGCGTGAAAATTCGTGTGCCGCGGCCGCAATTGCAGCAACCCGACGCGAGCGGCTGCAACTGGGACATGAAGCACTTCGGCAACCTCGCGGGCCACGAACGCAGTGTTGCCGCGATCGTCGCGGCAGTGCGCAAGGAGTTCAGCCTGTCGACCGACACGAAAGACCTCAACAGCCTGTTCGGCGATGGGACGCCAGGGGAAAAATGAACCGGCTGGCGGCATCGTCGAATGTCCCGCGACGCCCGCGAAGCAGGAAACCGCCCACAACCGCCTACGCCAGCATCTTGAAAATCGCGTCGTGCCGGCGTTCGATGTCGCGCACACGCTGCCATGCCTCGCGTCCGATGCGGTAATTCGACGCGACCGGCATGGAACTGAACTCCGCTTTCCCGGACGACGGGTCGTATGCCGCCCACCAACGGGTCAAGCTGTCCAGCGTGCTGGCCCTGAGGTGTCCGGGTTCCGGCGACGTCAGATAGAAGCCGTCCCTGAACAGCCATGCGGCGTTCTGCTCGCTCAGCCAGGCCGACACGTCGCGCACTTCGGCGGGCGTCATTAACGCATGCAGGTTCGCAAAATCGCCGCTGTGCGGATCAACCGGCACGGCCGTGACGAAATGCGTCGCGCCGAGCGGCAGTGCCGAATCCGGATCCTTTTCGAAACGGTAGAGGCTGTATTGCCCGCCGGTTTTGCCCGCAAATGTATGCTGGTTGAACGTCGGCGGCCTGGCGGGCGTCCCGTCGGGTTTCCTGAGCGCCCAGCGCGAGCGCGCCCCCGCGATCGTCCCGGACAGGAAAGGCGTCCAGACCGAGATGCCGGTCGTCAGGAACCGGTTGTCTTCACGGTGAATCAGATTCGAACCCACGAAGTCGAACACGCCGTTCGAGCTTCTCAGGTTCGACGGTGTTCCGCCAAGATAAACGTTACCGTCGCCGTTCACCCGCAATACCTGGTCGTGGTCGTCGGCGAGATGCAGGCGTCCGTCGTCTCCCATCGTGAATGTGTGCCGGCTTTTGGGATCTCGCGAGTATGACGATGTCCTGCCCGAAACATAAGGCCATCCGCCTCGCGCGACATAGAGGTGCGTTCCGTTGCTGCTGTCGCCGGCATAGGCTTCGATTGTGAAAGGGCCGCGATAGTCGAGGCCCAATGCCTGCCGCGAATGGAGGTTGCGCACCTTTTCCCATGCGTTGTCGTAGAAAAAGGCGTGGACCCGATTGGGATCCTGGTTGAATTTCGTCACCTTGCCTTCGTTATCCTTCGCAACAAACGAACCGAAGCTGGTTGCTTGCCACGCGTCGTTTGCGATCGGAAAGCGAGCCAGTTGCGGTTGGGTTCCCGCGGTTTCGGTCTGGTTGAAGACATCCCATCGATAAGCGCGGTTACGGACGAACTCGCCCTCCACACCGTTCTTCACCTCGCGCCACCCGCGGATCTGCGCATAGTCGATCCGCCCCATCGCGGCAAGCTCCGCGGTTTCCGGTGCACGGGCCTGCGACCCCAGGCTCGCATTCACATCGACCATATTGGGTGTCGGCGCGACGAAATAGATGTACCCGTCAGGCGCCATGCTGGACAACCTGGCGGCTGCCGTGCGTTCATCACGAAACGTCCCGAGATAGCCCGCGCTGTCGATCAGCCCGGGTTGCGATGCAAGGTCGAAATCGTGCAAGTCGAGATTCACGTTGCGCAGTGTCGTGCGCTCGCAATCGAAACCGCCGCGCTCGGCAAGGTCATCCGGCGTCAGCGTCGAAGGCCGGAACAGCGCATATGGCTTGCGATACCGCGGCGGGTCCCACGATCGCTTTAACTCGTCATGGCTTTGCCTGCCGGATTTCGGAACGGGACCGCGAGGTTCGCCGTAACCGAAATCCGGCTCAGGTGTCGGCTGCTCCAGCGGCGGTGTTTGCGAAGGAAACCCGGTGACGTCCAGCCGCCGCTCGGTCTCGCCAAGCGATATATTGGCGCCCCGCGAGTCATGCTGCGCGGGCCTCCCGCGCAGCGCGTGCAGCGCGGTCTCGTTATCGTCGTAATGACCGAAATACACGGTATCGGCATGATCGATACCCCCTGCTTCCGGATAGCCTCGTAGCATTGCGCTGGTCAAGCCGGCAGCCAGCTCGTTGAAGTCGCTAAACCTGTAGACGCCGCTCGCCGGATCGTGCATCTCATAACGGTCGCTCATGAAGTCGGCGGACAAACCGCGGCGTTGTACGACAATCGAATAGGCGTCGGCAGCCCGTCTGTTCGGGCGGCGTGCAACCGCACCCACGCGCTCATCTGTTTGCGGCCGCCTGAAGGTCAAACGAATTTCCGCGAAATCGTTGAGATAAGCGACGCCGTGATTCTCCGCGTCACGCGAGCTGCCGAAGTGCAATCGCAGATCGCTGACAAGCTGCTGCCCAGAATGGATGCCGCGGCTGCCCGGGCGCCTCGTTCGATTCGGCAGATCGGTTATCAGGCCGTGTCTGTTCTCTTCCTGCAGCCTGCGGATTTCCCGAATGGAGCCGGTTCGGCGCACATAGTCCGCGAGCTGCTCCCGAATCTGTTCAGTCGCTTCCGTCAGATTCGGCACCCTGCCGCGCGCAACCTCGCGCAACGCGTAGTACGCAACCCCTTGCGGAGCATTGGCGAGCGCACGTTCACCGCCTGCAGCGCCCGCCAGCGCCTCGCCCGACAATCCGTTCGACTCGTCCGCAATCTCCTCGTACAGAGCGGGCGTGGCCGGCAACGTATGCGGTACAGCCAACAGCGGCGGCTCGTTCGACGGCGTCGAACCGGGCATGGCCACGGTTCCCAGCGCCGGCAACGATGCGGAAAAAGAGTCCATGCTATGTGGAACGACGTGTAGACCCAGTTCCTCTTCGGAAAACGCATCCGCTGCATAGGCGCGCAGCGCGCTCTGCATTTGCGCCGCGCCGCGGTAGAGAAACGCGCCGTTATTCGGATCGAAGATCACGAATTCGTCTTGAGGAAGATGTTGCACGAGCAATGCGTGACCGAATCGCTCGCCGCCCGATGCCGCCGGATTCAGAAGAAGACGCACGAAGGCGATTTCGTTTTCGCGCAATTCGCTACCCAGCACGGTGGCCATCGAGTCGATCGAAACGTCGTCCGATCCACGGGGATTGAACTGTTCTACCGCCATCAAACGGAATCGCTGCAATCCGAGGGACGCGCTGTTGAGCTGGAATCCCCCTACCCGGCTAAACATTTCGCCGGCCACGCCGCTGCGGCGGCTCGTCGTGTCGCGACGCATCGCGTGCACGACATCGAGCAGACTGACCGGGCCCGTCGCGAGGCCGCGATCGATCCGCCGCATCGCTTCGCGCACCCATCCTTCGCACGAGCCGCGTCCGCCGATATGCGGCTCACCGACATAGCGAATCTGATCGAACGGCACATACGACCACGCGGTTGCGCGCAACCCTTCGCCGCCGCGGCATTCGCGAAACGGCGAATCCTCCGCGCATTTGCGCAGCGTGCCACCGCGCGGCACGCGGGTTGCCGCCTCTGCGTCGCGCCGCATGCGGGCTGGCTTGTCAACACCGCGTGTTTGATGCTGAAGCCGGGCGCCGCCTCCCAACGATGGCACCCGCGGCAAACTTGTGGCCGGTGCGTCCGCCGGCGCCGCGGCTGACCTCTGTGGTTGGACCAGATCACCGTTCAAGCGGGTAGTGAACATGCTCACTCCTCGTCAGTGGAACCGCTGTCGCTAGCGACGCCGTTATTGCACAGACTCGCTGGGCTGCCGGGTCAACGATAACGGCCGTCATGCCCGAGCGGCGCAACCGCTCATGCAAGAGGCTCCATTGCAGCACGTGCTTGCTCAGCAGAAGCGGTATCTGTTCATGTCGTCGGGCATCGTTGCGACCGTCCGCATAAGGTCAACCAACGACATACGTATGCGCCAGCATCGCGATCAATCGCGCGCGACGGTCTTCGCGATTCAATACCAGCCGCCACGCGTCGTCGCCGATCCGGTAGCTCGCCGCAGTCCGCGCCGGCAGGCGTTGCCGCATGCCGTCCTTGCCGCCGACGACCGCATCGGCAGACCGCCAGACTGCGGTTCCCCCTAATGTGCGCACCTCGAGCCCGCCCGATCCGTCGGGAACCGCGTAATAGCCGTCCCTGAACAACCACGCGGCATGCTCCGTATCCAGCCGGCGCGCCGCGTCGCGCGCGTCGCGGATGGTGATCCGGTCGACGTAAGCGTTGAAATCGCCGCGATAATCGTTGTCCGGCACGCGCGTGACGAAGTGATCGGCGTTGTCCGGCAACGCAGCGTCCGGATCGCACTCGAATTCGTAGAGTTGCTGACGGGTGCCCTCGGCCATCCCGCGAAACGTATGCAGGTTCGCCTGCGGCGGAACGGCGCGCCGCCGGTTCGGTTGCTCGAGCCGCCAGGCCGATCTCGAACCGCAGTCATCTGTCGTGACGAACGGTGTGTAGACGGTCTTGCCGATGGTCAGAAACTTGTCGTCCTCCTGATGAATCAGATGGCGTCCGTCGTACGCGAACACGCCATTGAGCGATGCGGGATCGCCGGGTACCGGGCCGAGGTAAATGTATCCGTCGCTGCCGACGCGCAACACGGAACGACCGTCGCCGCTCAGATGAAAACGACCGTCGTCGCCCATCCTGAACTCGTGACGATTGCCGGACCGCCCCGCGTAGCGCGTATAAGCACTGTCGGCGAGCACATTGCCCCGCTTGTCGACGAAAAGATGCGTGCGCCAACGACTCCCGCCGTACGCCTGAAGCGTCAGCGGCCCACGATAGTCCACGCCCATCGCCTGCCGCATCTGCAGATCGCGCACCTTCTGCCATGCGTTGTCGTAGAACATCGCGTGCGCGACGTTCGGGTCGCGCCTGAACCTCGGCACATCCGTATCGTCGCTGGCGGACACGTACGCGCGATAGGGTCCGTCACGCCATGCGTCGCTCCCGATCGGAAAGCGTGCGAGCTGCGGTTGCGCGCCGGCGATGCGGGTCTGGTCGTAGACGTCCCAGCGATAATCCGGGTTCGCGACGAATTTCCCGGGCACGCCATTTTCGACCCGTTGCCAGCCGCGAATCTGCGTATAGTCGATGCGTCCCATCGCGGCGACTTCGCCGGTTTCCGGCGCTCGTGCATGGGAGCCGAGACTCGCGCGCACGTCGATCATGTTCGGTGCAGGTGCGACGGAATAGATGAAGTGCGCGCGAGCGTCGGCGGTTGGCAAGCGCCCGAGCGCAGCCCGCTCGCTGCGAAACGCGCCCAGATATCCGGCGCTATCCGTAACGCGCGGGCGCGATGCCAGATCCGCATCATGCAGATTCAGGTCGATATCGCGCAGTTTCGTGTCTTCGCTGTCGAAGCCGCCGCGCGCCTTCACCGTTTCCGGACTCACCGGCGACGGCCGGAACAACGCATAGGGCTTGCGGTCGGCAGCAAGCTGCGGCGCGCGCTTGAGTTCGTCGTGCCCCGGGTACAGCGGCAAACGCGCCGGATCGACATCGGGCGGCGCAGGCAGCGCGGCATGAGGCGGCGTCATCGCCGGACTGCCGCCGATACCGAGCCCACGCTCGACACTGCCGAGCGGCAAACAGGCGACCGGCGATTCGCGCGGCGCACGCGACACCGATCCCGGAAGCGCCGCGGCTTGCTCGCTGCCGAGATCGGCAAAAAACGTGTTGTCCGCGTGATCGATGCCGCCGGACTCGCCATAGCCGGCTTCGAACAGACTGCGCAACGCCACCGACATTTGCGCGAAATCCGCGTATCGGAATGCACCGACGTTCGAATCGTAGATCTGATATTCGTCGTGTTCGTAATCCGCGGAAGGCCGCAGCCTTTGCACGACGATCGAATGGCCGTCTGCCTGTTCGCGATCGCTGTCGTGGTTATTTCCGCTTGCACCGCCGGCGTCGCGATCATTGCCGCGGAACGTCAGGCCGATTTCCGCGAAGTCGTTGCGATAGCCTCTTAGTGCGTGGTCACGAAAATACGCGTTTGCGAAGTGGTGGCGCAGATCGTCGATCAGGTCTGCGGCTGAATGAATAGCGGACCCGCCCTCGTGCCGGAGGCGGTTCGCGATGGGCGTAACAAACGCGTACCGATTCCGCTCCTGCAGATCGCCCATTGCGCGCATCGTCGCGCTTGCGCGTGTGGCATCGCTCAACGCTTGCCGCAGGTTTTCCGTTGCGCTCATCAGGTCCGCCGAACGGCCGCAGGCAATGTCGGCCATCGCATACACCGCGAGGCCGCTGCGCATGCCTGCTAACCGCCCGGCTTGCCCGGCAACGGTGGACAGTACGTCGCCGGACGACCGGTTCGACGCGTCCGCCGTCGTGGAATAGGCACGCCACGCGGGAGAATCCTCGTCAGGACCACGAGCGAGGCGGGATTCGGGCAGGTCCGCGGGCAACAGTAGCGGTTCGAGCGGCTTCAGCTCAGGATCGCGCTGCAGCGAGGACGCCGTGTGGCACTCGATTCCGTCGGGGATGACTTCCAGCCCTGCTTCGGCGAATGCGTCGTCGAAATATTCGCGCAGCGCGCTCTCCATGTCGCGCGTTCCGGCATAGGCGAAGGCTCCATTGTTCGGATCGAAAATCGTATAGCGATCCTGCGGCATGCGCTGCACGGCCAGCACGTGACCGTACCCGCCCGCGCCGTGCTCGGGCGCCACGACACCCAGCCGCAAAAACGCGACGTCGCGTACACCGAGGTGGTGCCGCATGTCGGTGAACAAACGGTTGATGCGTTGGTCACGCGTGGCGCCGCCACTCAGATCGACGAATGACGCCTGGTGGTAGCTGCGCAACTCGAGCGCCGCAGGGTTGCCATGGAAGGCGACCACGCGGCCGAACATGTCCGTTGCCACGCTGCCCCCGCGGTTCGCGTCGGCGCGCATCTCGCGCACCGCTGCCGACAGGCTCAGCGGTTGCGCGCCGTCGCTCCTGTCTATGCGCCGCAATGCTTCGCGCACGATGCCTTCACACGTTCCGCGGCCTTCCGGCGTGCACATTCTCCGGTAGTCGTACTGATCGAAGTGGACGTACGAAACCGCATTTCTTTGCAGCGCCTCGCCGCCACGGCATTCGCGAAACGGCGAGATTCCGATGCATTTGCCCAGCGCCCCGCCACGTTTCTTGCGCACTTGCGCATGACCGGCGTCGCCCGCTTCGTCGCGCGGCGTCTGTATGGGTGAAACAAAGTAGTCGGGTCGGACATGCATGGGCTGCGAGCTCGGTGTCGATTAGAAGGAGCTTTCCGAGCCGCAATTTGAGCATGCGCTGCACCAGGCGGTGTGGTGAGCATGCATGTGGCATAAGCCCACACGGGACGGCCATCGCCGACCGCCATGAGGGCCGCGTAAGGGTGTTTGAGAGAATGCGAGCGCGCTGTCCGGCAGGACCGGCAGCGGCTAGCCAAGCGCCTGAAACGCGTCCTCGATCTGCGCAGGACTCGTGGGCCTCACGACGCGCGCCACTTCGACGCCGTCGCGCATGAATACCAGCGTCGGCCACAGCTTGACCCGGAACGAACGTCCGAGCGGGCGGCCGGGCCCGTCTTCGATTTTCAGATGACGCGTGCCCGGATGCGCGGCAAACGCCGTTTCGATCAGCGGCTGCGCGCCCTGGCAGTAGCCGCACCAGTCGGTGCCGAACTCGACGACGGTCGTGCCGGCCAGCGCATCGACATCCGCGCGCGTCGGCGCGGTCTTGGCGTATTCAGTCACGGTGCTCATGGTTCCTCGTACAACGGTGGATCAACGCGGCGCACGCAGGCGCCTTTGCTCCATGTTGCACGGAATCGGCGTGTCATGCTGAGCACGGCATCGCATGACGTGGCATCGACGTACATCGTCGCGCCTGACGCTCGCCGTCGCGCCGAACACAGCGCTCAACCGCGTTGCCGCCGTGCGCGCACCGCCTGGGCGAGTCCGTCGAGCACCGGCTCGGTCTGCGTCCAGCCAAGGCAAGCGTCGGTGATCGACACGCCGCGCTTGAGCGGCACACCCGGCTTCAGATCCTGGCGCCCGGCTTCCAGATGGCTCTCGACCATCACGCCGATAATGCGTCGATCGCCGTTCGACAACTGCCGCTCGACATCCTGCGCGACATCCACCTGCCGCTCGTGCGACTTGCCCGAATTCGCATGCGAGCAATCGATCATCACCTGTTCGCGCAAGCCGAGCTTCCGCAGCGCCGCACAGGCTTCCTCGACGCTCGCGGCATCGTAGTTCGGCCCTTTCTTGCCGCCGCGCAAAATGACGTGCGCGTCGTCGTTGCCGCGCGTTTCGAAGATCGCGGCCATGCCCATTTTCGTCATGCCCATAAACGCATGGCTCGCACGCGCGGCAACGATCGCGTCCGCGGCGATCTGCACGCCGCCGTCGGTGCCGTTCTTGAAACCGATCGGGCAGCTCATGCCCGACGCGAGCTGCCGGTGCGACTGGCTTTCGGTCGTGCGCGCACCGATCGCGCCCCACGCGACCAGGTCAGCGATGTATTGCGGGCTCAGCAGATCGAGGAATTCGGTGGCGGTCGGCAAGCCGAGGCGGCTGATTTCGAGCAGCAGTTCGCGTGCGCGGCGCAAGCCTTCGTTGATGCGGAAGCTGCCGTCAAGGCGCGGATCGTTGATATAGCCCTTCCAGCCGACCGTCGTGCGCGGCTTCTCGAAGTACACGCGCATTACGATCAGCAGATCGTCGCGCAACGCGTCGGCCTTCGCCTTCAGCAGATGCGCGTATTCGATCGCCTGATCGTGATCGTGAATCGAGCACGGCCCGACGACGATCACGAGCCGGTCGTCGCGGCCGTGCAGCACGTTCGCCACTTCGACACGGCTTTGCTCGACGAGCGTTTGCACCGCCGGCGGCACCGGCAGTTCGTCGAGCAGCAGCGCCGGCGAAATCAGCGGGCGCACCGCGCCGATGCGTGTGTCGTCGATGCGCGTGATGTCCTGGGTGGAATCGGCGAAGCCGGCTTCCTGGTCTCGTGCGGGGTTGTCGATGCGGCTCAAGATTGTTCTCCGGCTTTAGGCGTGCGGCTTGCGAAACCGTAATTATCGCATTTCGCCCAAGCCGCGAGAGGCCGGCGCATGGGGGGCGTCAGCAGCGGTTCGGCGGGCGTTCAGCGCCGGGCGTTCAGTGGGCCGCTCAGTGCCCGCTCAGCTGCCGCTCATCAGCTGCACGAGGTATGGCTTCCATACCTCAGGATGCGCGAGCGTCTGGTGCCCGTACGACTGCGCGGTTTCGGGCATCTCGACGAAGCGGCCGCCAGGCACTTCGCCGACCAGTTTTTGCATCACGCCGAGATCGGTCGCGTTGATCAGGTCGTCGGCGAAATTGACCGCGAAGAGCCGCCCGCGGATTTTCGGCAAATCCGGCTCGGGGTTGTAGTCCCACGACGATTCGAACCAGTACAGCACGTCGTTGGCATCCGTTTTTCCCGCATTGGCGACAAGCGTGTCGTACAGGTGCGTCGCCGATGCGCGGTCCGGTGCTTCGGCCTGGATCCGCGCGGAGTTGTTCGTCATCAGCGTGAAGACCGGCATCACGCGGGTCCACTGCGTGGGCTGCACAGTGTACGCGCCGTCCTGCCAGCCGGGATCGTTGCGAATCGCGCCGACGATCATCTGCCGCCACAGCCAGTTGCGGCCCGCCATCGGAATCGGCTGGCTCGCGATCGGCATCAGCGCGTCTGCCATGCCGGGATAGCGCTCGCCCCACATCCATGTCTGCATGCCGCCCATCGAGGTGCCGAGCACGAGCCGCAAATGTTTGATCTTCAGGCCCTCGACGAGCAGCCGATGGTTCGCTTCAACCACATCGCCGTAGCCGTAGTGCGGGAAATGCGTGCGCAGGCCGTCGCTCGGCCTGGTCGAGCCACCGCGGCCAAGGCCGTCCGGAATCACGATGAAATAGCGGCTCGTATCGAGCGGTTCGCCAGACGCGAACAGTTCCTTGTGCATCAGCGGCGTCAGGTACGCCTGACCGGTGCCGGTCGTGCCGTGCATCAGCAACACCGCGTTCGTCACGTCGCCGTGCGCATCGCGCTGCGGCGTGCCGAGCGTCACGTAGTGAATGCGGACTTCGGGCAGGATCGCGCCATCCGAAAACCTGAAGTCGTGTGCGACAAAATCGGCCGCCCGTTCAGAAGCCGCGCCGTCCGGCGACGTGGCGGCGTAAGCATGGCCAGCAAGCGAGAGGGCCGCGAACATGAGGGCTCGCGTGACGATCGATCGGGACACGTCGGTCTCCTTTTGTTGTGAAGATTTTGGTGTGCGATCGTACACGAACACGAACTTTGATATTTATCGATTAACTGTCACATTCCTTTCATTTGATGAATTGCGGCGTCACGTCGCAATGCGGCGTGCCGCATATCGGACGCCCGCCGAATTGATGCCGGCATGATGCGATTTTGCGGCGACCCGCGCCAGGCCTTAAGCGGCCGGCTGGCGTCGAGGTGATAGTTCGATTCAATTGGAAACGGGACACTGGCCGCACTCTAATGAGAGTTCCCTGTTTTCGCCGTTTCCTCATGACCGCCACCACCGGAGACATCTATGGCCCAGCCACAGCCCAACGCCGATGAAGTCGTGAAGGCTATTGCCGCTGAAACGAACACCCCTCCCGAAACCGTCTCAAAGCTTTACTCCGATACGCTGGCCCACTACAAGACCGACGGCCGCATCCTCGATTACATGCCCCTTCTCGCCGCCAAAAGAGTGCGAGAGACGCTGCGCCACTCGTCGTCGGGTTGAGTAGGGTTGAGCTCACCTGTTACGTCGTCCTCCTGCTCTTGCACTGCGTGCACCACGTGCACTACATGCACTACGCGCCGCCGGAACGCGTCTTCCTGCGTGCCCGCCGCGCGCGTGTACGGCGGCTAGCGCGTTCGCGCATCGCGGCGCGGACGTATGCGTGAGCGGCGAAATGTCCTAATCTGGTCCGGCCATCGAACCTTCACGATAAGGAGGCGTACCCATGACCAGCTCGCTCCAGATTCGTCCCGCAACACCCGAAGATTTCGACGCATGGCTGCCGCTGTGGGATGGCTACAACCGCTTCTATAAACGCGTCGGCGACGCGGCGGTGCCGCCCGACGTCACGCGCCTGACGTGGGCGCGGTTCTTCGATGGTCTGGAGCCGATGCATGCGCTCGTCGCGGCGCGCGACGGCAAACTGGTGGGCTTCGCGCACTACCTGTATCACCGCCACACCACGATGGCGGGGCCGACGTGCTATCTGCAGGATCTCTTCACTCACGAATCGGAACGCGGCAAAGGCATTGGCCGCGCGCTGATCGAACGTCTGTACGAGGTGGCGCGCGCTGCGCGGGCAGAGCGCGTCTACTGGACCACGCACGAGACCAACGCGACCGCGATGCGGCTGTACGACGACGTCGCCGAGCGCTCCGGCTTCGTCGTCTACCGCAAGGCGCTTTGACTGCGCATGGTCATCGCAGGTCGTTCAGCAATGACGCGCGAACACTCGCATCGACGGTCTGCACCGGCACCGGGTAATTCGCGTGATCGCACCCGATCTGCAGCGCGGCGCCGTCGCGCAGGCGTGCCTTCATCTGCGGCGTCAACTCGAAGCGCACGAAATGCACGGCGGACGTCTTCTCGTCGTTTTCGCGCTCGAGATCTTCATCGGCGATCGCGTACACCGGCGCTTCGCCTTCGACCTGAACGAACACGCTGTCTTCGATGCCGATCAGCCTCGCTAACGCCGCACGCCGTTCAACTTCGTTTTCGTATTCGATCTGCAGCGTCGCCTTCAGGTTGCTGCCATCGGGGACGAGCGGCAGATACGCATCGAGTTCGCCCTGAATGCCCTCCTCGTCGAAGATTTTCTCGATGTGCAGCATTTCCTGGATCTGATAGCGGATCGTCAATTCATCTTCGAACAGAAACGTCAGGTGGTTGCCGAGTTTTACCGTGCGCTGTTTCTTGTGCTCGATCACGCGGTTGCGCATCGCCGTGCGCGACTTCGAATACTGCTCGAGCGACAACAGGGAGTTCCTTGCGATGGTCATCGGATGTCCTTGCGAAGTATGAGCGCTCATAGACCGTAGGCCTTGCGCAGCAGCGTCAGCGGATGCGCGAGCAGCGCCTGCGGCAGACCGTTTGCGTCGAGTCCCTGTTCGATATGGTGGCCAGCCAGCTGACAGTCCGACGAGATGTAGTCCGGCTGCGGCTGGGCCATCGCCTTGAAGACCGGCTTGCCGATCTGCATCGCCGTTTGATGGAACTCCTTCTTGACGCCGAACGTGCCTGCATGTCCCGAACAACGCTCGACCACTGTGACCTGGGTATCGGGCACCAGCGCCAGTGTCTCGGACGTCTTGCGGCCGATGTTCTGCACTCGCGCGTGACACGGCACGTGATACGACACCTTGCCGAGCGGCGTGTTGAAGTCGGTCTTCAACAGGCCGTCGCGATGCCGCGAGACGAAGTATTCGAACGGATCCCAGAACGCCTCGCTCACGGCGCGCACGTCGGCGTCGTCGGGAAACATCAGTGGCAATTCGTGCTTGTACATCATCACGCAGCTCGGAATTGCGCCGATGATCGCGTACCCTTCGCGCGCGTATTTCGCGAGCACCGGCAGATTTTTCTCCTTCTTCTGCGCGACACCGTCGAGGTTGCCCTGTTCGAGCAGCGGCATGCCGCAGCACGCTTCGCTCGTCACCAGTTCGTACGGAATGTCGTTGTGCGCGAGCACCGCAAGCAGGTCGTGCCCAATGCCCGGCTCGTTGAAATTCACGTAGCAGGTCGCGTATATCGCGACCTTGCCGGGCGTGCGCTCGCCGTCCCGTATCACGTTCTGCGGTGAGCGTTTCGCTGCGCTGCGGAATTTGCGCGGCGCAAATGACGGCAGCCATGCGTGCCTGTCGACGCCGAGCGCCTTTTCCATCAGTCCGCGCGCGACCGCCGTACGGTTCACCGCGTTGACGGTTTGCGTGACGACCGGAATGCCCGCTAAATGGCCCAGTGCGTCGGTATTCGACAGGAAGCGCTCGCGTAATCCGGCCTCGCCGCGTTTATAGCTCGCGGCTTTTGCGCGCAGCATCAAATGCGGGAAATCGACATTCCACGGGTGTGGCGGCACATAGGGGCATTTCGTCATGTAGCAGAGGTCGCATAGATAGCACTGATCGACCACCTTGCCGAAATGCGCGCGATCCACGTCGTGCGCTTCGCCGCTATCGGTTTCGTCGACGAGATCGAACAGGGTCGGGAATGCGCCGCATAACGATACACAACGGCGGCACCCGGCGCAGATATCGAAGACGCGCGTCAATTCCGCGTCGATCGCGTCCTGCTCGTAAAAGCTGTCGGAACGCCAGTCGAGTGCATGCCGGGTGGGTGCTTCGAGACTGCCTTCCTTGTGGGGCATGATGTCAGTCTCCTTATCATCGTTCTTGTATCGGTCGCGCGCCGCATCGCTGCAAAAGCCGCACGCGAAACCGCGCGAGAACCCGCGGTGTTTCGCCGCGGGTTCTCGCGCAATGCCGCTCAAATGCCATTCAATGCCGCCATCAGACGGCATGAATCAGCGTCGGCCTTCGCGTCTTCAATCCACCAGTGCTTCGAGCGCTCTCGAATAGCGATTCGCGTGACTGCGTTCCGCCTTCGCAAGCGTCTCGAACCAGTTGGCGATTTCGTCGAAGCCTTCGTCTCGGGCTGCTTTGGCCATGCCGGGGTACATATCGGTGTACTCATGCGTTTCACCGGCGATCGCGGCCTGCAGATTCAGGCGCGACGAGCCGAACGGCAGACCCGTGGCCGGGTCGCCCGACGCCTCCAGATACTCGAGGTGCCCATGCGCATGACCGGTTTCTCCCTCAGCGGTCGAGCGAAACAGTGCCGCCACGTCGTTCTGGCCCTCGACGTCCGCTTTGGCTGCGAAATACAGGTAACGGCGATTGGCTTGCGATTCACCGGCGAATGCAGCTTTCAGATTTTCTTCTGTGCGGGATCCCTTCAGTTGCGTCATCTGAGCCTCCATGCATGCTTTGTAATGTGGGAACGCGCGTTGGGGAACGAGCTAGTCGCAAGCGACTCCGGCTGGACGCGCGTGCCTGAGCCGTGCATTCAATCTAGAAGCTCGCCGATGCGTTCCCAATTGTGTTTTTCAATCCCGCCGATAGCGGTTTGGGTTGAATAACGTATCGTCCGACATAGACTGGTGTAGGCGCACGAACACTTTGCAAATGGAACGGAAATGCGGCTGACCATCCTTATCAACGGTTCGGACCCGACCGTCAATCATGACTATGCGGTGTTGTGGCTCGACACCGAGCAGGGTCGCTGGTCGAGAGAAGCACACGAAGGCGTTTACTTGCCGCCGTGGGGCGAATTGCACGATCAGGACGGCGTCACCGAGCTATGCGCGCCGAGTGCCGATTCGCCCCTTTGTACGCTGCAGGGTTTGCATGTCGATCGCAGGCAACATGTCAGTTCGTCGCAAGGCGCCGCAGCGTGGAAGTCCGAACGCACGCAATCGCCAATGAGCGGTTTCTGGCGCCTGCAAGCGGTCGACCGGCAGCCGGTGCAAGCGGAACACAGCATCTTCGGGCGCTAACAGAGGCGCGTGAGCATTGGCTTCCGCGATCCGGCATAAATGGTGCGATGCGCCGATGTCCGTGCGATACGCATGACATCGGCGCTTCTGTTCTGCCTGCGCGTCCCCCGTTTGTTTATGCAACCCGGTGCTAGTGGCTCGCGCCGTCGTATCGCGCGGGCTTCAATGCAGTGGGATCGACGCCGTCGAGGCATCGCGCATTGACCGCGACCATCGGCGTGCCGTCGGGCATCGCGCCGTACGAAAACGCCTCTACGCCGCAGGCGCGGCAGAACTGATGCCTGATCATCCGCTTGTTGAACAGGTATTCCTGGGTCGCGCCGTCGGCGGCATCGAGCTGGAAGCGGTTCACCGGCGCAAACGCGAGAATCAGGCCTCGCTTCCTGCAGATCGAGCAGTTGCACGAAATCGACTGGTCGAGATCGAGATCCACGGTGAACCGGACGGCGCCGCAATGACAGCCGCCCGCATAGTGTTCCTGTGCCATTTCAACTCCCTTGTCTGCATGAGCCGGACTTTGAACCTTGGTGTCCTTACGATGCGACGCGATGATCGACCGATAGCACGTGATGCGTCGCCGAATCGCGCCGCCTGCAAGTGACCTGAGACGCAACCGGCGTGGCCGGGAAAGCATTGCTGCAGCGCAATTTTCCACTCGCGACTGCACGACGCGCGACGCTATACTTGCGCACCTTGCTGTTCCTGCCAACTCCTTTTCTTCCGGTCTCTCGCACTCCCGATTTATGAAGAAGTGGTTTTTCTGCCTGCTGGCCGCCGTCGCGGCTCACGTATCGGCGGCGCCATCGTGTGCCGATTTCACACCTGGCGGTCAATGGCCGGTGCTCACCAACACGAAAATGGCGCCGAAAACGCGCATGCTGTGCTATTCGGATTTCGCGGTGCTGCATTCGGGGATCACGCATGGGCCGCTCTGGTCCGCCGAACATCTGACGCGCGATCATATCGAAGCGGCCAAATATATGACGCGCACGAATCGCTTCTACGAAGATGAGCGTCTGCCCGCGGGCGAAGGCGCTACACTCGCGGACTACAAGCGCAGCGGCTTCGACCGCGGACATATGAGTCCGGCCGGCAACCGCTGGAACGAGCAAGCGATGGCGCAGTCGTTCTCGCTCGCGAACATCGTGCCGCAGAACCGGGAAAATAACGAGCGCTTGTGGGCGCGTATCGAAAGCGCCGTGCGCACGCTCTCGCTGAAGTACGACGACACCTACGTCGTGACCGGCCCGATGTTTATCGGCCAGCAGTTGCAGACCATCGGTCCGAGCCGCGTATTCGTGCCGACCCGGTTGTTCAAGGCGATCTATGTGCCGTCGAAGCGGCTGGCATTCGCAGTGGTCGTGGACAATCTCGCGACAAGCCGCTACAACATTGTCACGGTACATGAACTCGAGACGGCGAGCGGCATCCGCTTTCCGGGCATTCCTGAAAATGTGAAGGACGAGCGGCCGGGAGGGCTGACAGGTGTTTAACGCATATTCGAACGACGTCGACGTGCTCAATATTCAGGGCGATGCATTGACCGTGACGAACGGCACCACGCGTGTCGCGATCAGCGGTTCGCTCGAACTCACGAAGGACAGGCGCGGCCTGAAGGCGGCACTCGCGCTCAAGCAAGCTGTCGACAACGTCGTCGCCGCATTGCAGGCACAGGCTGATCTGCCGGAGCGGATCAAGGACGAGCCGGACGCGAAGCCCGGCGTGGTCGATAATCCGTTCTAGCGAGACGGCCGCGCGCTCCATTGCGTCGCGATGCGCACTCGACCGGAGGGGACGGACGATGAGAACGCTGACAGAACAGCTCGCAGGCTATGCCGCCTACCATCGCGACCCGCGCAATGTCGCGACGCATTGTGTCGGTATCCCGATGATCGTGTTTGCGCTGGGCGTGCTGCTCGGTCGACCGGCGGCGACATTCGGCGTGTTGCCGGTCGAGGTATCGCCCGCCTGGATTCTGTTCGTTGCCGGCACGATCTACTACCTCGCGCTCGATGTGGCGCTCGGCATCATGATGGCGCTGCTGTCCGCGCTATGCGTCGCATGCGGACAATGGATTGCCGCACAATCCACCCCGCTCTGGCTGACCACCGGCACCGCCCTGTTCGCGCTCGGCTGGGTCTTCCAGTTCTTCGGGCACGCGGCTTTTGAGCATCGCAAGCCCGCATTCGTCGACGACCTGGTCGGCTTGATGATCGGTCCATTGTTCGTATTGGTCGAGGCGCTGCTCAGCGTCGGCTGGCGCCCCGCGCTACGCGAATCGATCGAGCGGCAGATTGAAGCGGCGCATCCGCACGCGAAGCCGGGCCGTTCATAAAGCGTTAATTCCGCGGCGCCTGCGGTTCGACCCGATCGACATCGGCGAAAGACCTCCGCGCGGCTCCGACACCCGTTTGCCGGTATGTCCGTTCGGCACATCCGTTCGGCGTATCCCGACATGACCGTCACCCGGCATTTGCGCGTTTAATTGTCCATGCTTCGCATCCGAAGCGCTCACATGAATGAGCCTCACGAGGACTTCATTCCATTTTCCTTTGATAAAACGGATTGAATTGCAATGGACATGAACGTAAGCAATGCAAATTCAAATAACGCGCTATTCGTCGACGAGGTCGGATCCCAATACCATCCCGCTCCCGCAAAAGCAGCACCGCCGCGGCGCGCTCAACCCGCACCTGAAAAGCCGCGTACCGCATGCAGACAAAACGGCGTGGCCCACGCCATATCGCGCAGCATGGCCCCGTCGACCGGACAGCAACTCAAGGCACGCGCGAATGCGCCTACTCGCGGTGCGCAGGCGGCACCCGCTGCGGCAGTGAATTGCGCGCATCACTGGGAGACGTCGGGTGCCTGCATCAATGGCTCGGTCGAATACGATCTTGCCCAACAGGCAAAGCAGAATGTGGAAGTGAAAAGAAAGTCCGCCAGCGATGCGGAGGAGGCAATGAACGATGCCAAAACATCATGGGAGAGCGCGAAAGGCGGCCCAGGGAAGGAGACGTTGAAACGCCTGTATGAGCAGGCAAGGTCTGCTCATCAAAGCGCACAGACCGGCTACGACAAGGCGGCGGCGGAATTACCCGCGATCGTCAAAAAACATATGGACGCCGCATCTCCATACGTTGCCGGAAAACTCGGTCTCGATGCCAATAATCACCTTGTGCGCAATCGGGCAGCCGGCGCGGCCGATTGGGTGTATTCGGCATCCGATACAGGAAACGTGCTCGACGAGGCCGCCACGCACGCGAAAGCCAGGATCGACAGCGATCTGGCCAATGCGTGGACCGCGCAGGTGGTGGACAACAGGGCATGGCGCGACAAACATGCAATCGGCAGTCTCGACGCGGAGAATATCGACCGGCAGATGTACCAATCGTCAGAAGCCTATTTGTTGCTCAAGCAAAATGCCGATCACAGAAAACGGGCGATTGACGAAGCGGTGACCGCGTTCAAGCAGAAGCTTGGCGAAAACCTGACGTCCGTCATTCACGAGGTCGAGGACAACCCGGGTAAAAACCAGCAGCAATTGATCGCCAGCATGGACGAACGCGCGACAAACCTTGCCGGCACCATTGCCGACCTGAACGATCAGCGCAATCTGTTCGCGGCGCTCTCATCGCAAACGGTCAACGAGATGAGGGTCGGCACGGGTAAGACGACTGTGCCTCCTTATGTTTCCGAGCAGTCGGGCGCCACACATGCGGAAGGGCAGAAAGACATCGACTCGATGGCGGAAAAAATCAGGCAGTCTGCGCGGCGCATGGGAGATGCAGAGCAAGCCGCGCGAAGCAAGGAAATGCCGAAGAACGCCACTGCGGCAGAACAGGAAAAAATAGACGCGCAATACCGGGAAGCACAAGGCTCGATCGCGAGGGAACTGTACGACACCACCAGGAGCATGGCGGAGAGCATCGGGAATCTGACCGAGGAGGAAACCCTCCTCGGCAAATGGAGCGTGCCCGGCAAAACCACACTACCAGGCGGCATGAGCCTGATGGAGGTCGGCCTATCGTTGAAGAACTTCGGCGAGGAGATCAGCGAATACGTTGAAAAGAGCGAGCAAGGCACGTTGACAACCCGCGACAAGATAAAAATGGCGGACGCGACCCGGCACACGGTCGGCGCGCTGGTGCCATACATTCCTGTCGTTGGCCCGATCATTACGCCGTTCACAACTGTTGCGAACGCGATGGTAGACATGATCGAAGATGACGAGACATCCCCGATACGGCAAACCGCCGCCGCCATGACGTCGCAGACTGCCAAAGCATTGACGGGCGACTATCAACAAATAGCACCGCCGTCCCTGTGAATCGCCGATCGGTCGCAGAGATGCCGCGCGAACACAGCGCGTCCTGCCACGGCGGCGAGCGCACAGCTTGCGAGCACGACCATCGGCAAGCGCTAACGCATCTGCAACCGGATCAGCCGCGCACCATGCCATGCCGTCAACGCGACCGCGAGCCAGATCGGTCCATACGTCGCGAGTTGCGCGGCGGACAGGTGCTCGCCGAGCAACGTCACCGATACCAGCACGAGCAGGACCGGTTCGACATAACCGAGAATGCCGAATAGCGCCATCGGCAACAGGCGGCTCGCCTTCAGATATGACGCGAGCGCAACGGTGCTCAACACGCCGAGACCGGGCAGCCACAGCACCCACATGTCGACGCGGCCCGCCAGCAACTTCAATGAGCCGCCCGTCGTTGCCATCATCGCGGCGACCGGAAACAGCAATGCCATTTCAACCGCAAAGGCGGTGAGCGAATCCGCGTTGATCTTGCGGCGCAAGACGAAATACGGCGGATAGCCCAGCGCGACAAGCACCGTCGGCCATGCGAAGGCGCCGGTCACCCACAGTTCGTGCGCTACGCCCACGGCCGCGCAGCCGACTGCCGCCCATTGCAGCGGATCGAGCCGTTCGCGATAGTAGAAGCGCCCGGTCAACACCATCGTCAGCGGCAATAGAAAGTAGCCGAGCGACACTTCGAGCATGCGTCCATGCAACGGCGCCCACAGGAACAACCAAAGCTGTATGCCCAGCAATGCCGCGCTGACGATCAGCGCAAGCGCCGTCCAGCGTTCGGTCACCGCGCGCTTCACGAGCGTGCGCAATTCCGGCAGGCGCGAGCGCAATGCAATCAGCGCGAGCGCGCCGGGCGCGGTCCACACCACACGCCACGCGAAAATATCGAGGCCGGTGAGCGGCGCGAGCAACGTCGCGTACACCGACAGCAACGCGAACAGCGCCGACGCGCCGACCGACAAGGCGATGCCGCGCCCGGGCTGATACGCGCTCATCGGATCGTTGCCCACTCGGGAACGCGACGGGCGCCGCCACCGCGGCGAAAAGCCTGGCGGGCAAGGCCCATCCGGTACATGGCGGCCATATGGTTGTTCATGCAAGCGTTTGTTTCGACCGTTTGGATAATCATCGACAGAGTTGTCTAACGTGCCCGGCGATTCCGGCGCATTGTCCGTTGCCGGTCGCCGGCCAAGCCGGCATTCTAGACGCTCGACGTATGCCATAGGCGGCGCCGGGCATACGAATGGATGCGTGCACGATTTCGCACATTGGAGTAGAACGTAACCTCTGCCAATGATGGTCCGTTCACCTCGGGACACATTACCGTAATCGGCAAGCGCGATTCTTGCTTGACAACGCGTTCCTGGCGCCGCGAGTACCGAACGCAATGTCCTCTTAATTGCGCACTCAGGTTCGCGGTCTTATGCGCCCCTCGCGTGTGCCGTTCATCGAATGGCACACGCACGCGATCCCGCAATGCAATCACCGGCAGCATCGAAGGCCGCCGCCGGAATAGACCATATGGAGCGAACATGATCCAGCCAGCCCTATCGCACGACGTTTCCCCCGAATTCGCCTCCGCCGTGCGAGCCGGCCTGACGCATGCGCCGCAAAAGGAGCTGCCGTCGATGTATCTGTACGACGAAGTCGGTTCGGCGCTCTTCGAAGTGATTACTGCATTGCCCGAGTACGGCGTCACGCGCGCTGAAGAGCGCCTGCTCACGCGTCATGCGGCCGATATCGTCGCGCACGTGCCGCACAATGCAATCGTCGCGGAACTCGGCAGCGGCAGCGGCCGCAAGACCCGGCGCATTCTTGAAGCGTTGTGCAAGAAACGCCCGACCTCGTCGACCACCTATTCGCCGATTGAAATTTCGCGCACCGCTTTGCAATTATGTCGCCGCGAACTCGGCGATCTCGAGCGGCTTTCGATCGTCGGTTACGAGCGCGACTACCTCGCGGGACTCGCGGAAGTGAGCAAGCGGCGCGCGCGCGACGAACCGCTTCTCGTGCTGTTTCTCGGCAGCACGATCGGCAACTTCGGACGGCTCGCCGCCACGCGCTTTCTGCGCGACATCCGCGGCATGCTGTTGCCCGGCGACGCGCTGCTGCTCGGCACCGACCTCGAAAAGCCGGTGCCCACGCTGATTTCCGCTTACGACGATCCGATCGGGGTGACCGCGGCGTTCAATCTGAACCTGCTTGCGCGTATCAATCGCGAACTGGGCGGCACTTTCGATCTCGATGCATTCGAGCACGTCGCGCGGTTCAATCCGGACGCGCGCAGCGTCGAGATGCATCTGCGCGCGAAGCATCGCGTCAGCGCGCAGATTCGCGCGGCGCAGCTTAATGTGACGCTCGAAGCGGGCGAAACGATCTGGACCGAAAGCAGCCACAAGTACCGCGCGAACGAAATCGGCTCGATTGCCGACGATGCCGGCTTCGCATGCCAGCAGCAGTGGGTCGAGCAGGATTGGGGATTCGCCGAAAGTCTGCTGGTCGCGCGCTGATTTGCGCTGATTTGCGTTAATTGCCGGGCGACGCTCCTGCGCGGCCAGCCGGAGCGTCGAGGCGGCGCGTTTTGCATCGACATTGCGCGTGCGCCGACACCGGCGCGCCCGCGTCAATGCTGCTCGAAACGCTCGTAGCGCTTGTCGGTGACGCGTTCTTCGCTGGTCACTTCGGTCACGCGCGCGGCCGGCGGCCCGTGCCGCAACCAGGTCAGCATCCGGTCCACCTGGTTCGCGGACCCTTGCAGCACGGCTTCCACCGAGCCGTCGTCCAGATTCGCCACCCAACCTTTGATGCCGAGCGCGTGCGCCTCCCGCACCGTCGCAAGGCGAAAACCGACGCCCTGCACCACGCCCCTCACCCGCGCGTAGTACGTTTCGACCCGCGAATCGAGATCCGTGCCGGTCATGCTTTCATCTCCTGATAGTCCTTAAAGCGGGCATTCTAGTCGCGTCGCGGCGGAATGGTCACGTGCGTTGCGTCATCGGTCCGATGACGAATACGTCAACGTCTGCGCGAAGCGCCACGCGGCCCGTCCGCCCACGTACAATCCGACAACTGCAAAGCGGGGACCACCCAGGAATGACTGATCAGAATCGCGATCTCGTGCTTGTCACCGGCGCGTCCGGCTTCGTCGGCTCGGCGGTGGCGCGCATCGCGCAACAGAAAGGCTTCGCGGTGCGCGTGCTGGTGCGGGCCACCAGTCCGCGCCGCAATATCGAGGCGCTCGATGCGGAAGTGGCCGTCGGCGACATGCGCGACGAAGCGTCGATGCGCACCGCGCTGCGCGGCGTGCGCTACCTGCTGCATGTCGCGGCGGACTATCGCTTATGGGCGCCCGATCCGACCGAGATCGAGCGCGCGAACCTCGAAGGCACCGAAGCGACCATGCGCGCCGCGCTGAAGGAAGGCGTCGAGCGCATCGTGTACACGAGCAGCGTCGCGACGCTGAAGGTGACCGACTCCGGCCAGTCGGTCGATGAAACCGCGCCGATGACGCCGCAGCAGGCAATCGGCGTCTACAAGCGCAGCAAGGTGCTTGCGGAACGCGCGGTCGAGCGGATGGTCGCGAACGACGGTTTGCCGGCGGTCATCGTCAATCCGTCGACGCCGATCGGCCCGCGCGACGTGAAGCCGACGCCGACCGGACGCGTGATCGTCGAAGCGGCGCTCGGTAAATTGCCGGCGTTCGTCGATACCGGGCTGAATCTCGTGCACGTCGACGATGTCGCCGCCGGGCATTTTCTCGCCCTCGAACGCGGCAAGATCGGCGAGCGCTACATTCTCGGCGGGGAAAACCTGCCGCTGCAGACGATGCTCGCCGATATCGCCGCGATGACGAACCGCAAGCCCCCTACTATCAGTCTGCCGCGCTGGCCGCTCTACCCGCTCGCGATGGGCGCCGAAGCGGTTGCCCGGTTCACGAAGCGCGAACCGTTCGTCACCGTCGACGCGCTGAAGATGTCGAAGAACAAGATGTACTTCACGTCGGCGAAAGCGGAGCGCGAGCTCGGCTACCGCGCGCGGCCGTATCGCGAAGGGCTGAAGGACGCGCTCGACTGGTTCCGCGAGGCGGGGTATCTGAAGAAGGCATCCGCCTGAAGCATTGCTTGAGGTTTTCGCTTGCGCTTTGCGCTTGACGCTTGTGCCCGATGCGTGCGCCGCGGGCGAATTCCGCGTGTCCGCGAGCTGCGATCCGCCCAACCGTGCGCTGCATTTTGTTACAAACGTCGGCGGACGCGGTGGGGCTAAAAATGCTTACCGAACGGTAAAATCGCGGGTCTTCTCAGAGAGCCGTCGCATGAATCTTCAGGAACAGATCGGTACGCTCGAGGCGAGCGTCGATGATCTCATTCAGGCCGCCGCAGCAACGGCCGCCGCCACCACCACGCAAGCCGCCGCACGCGCTGAATCCGTTCAGGGCGGCGGCGGCGCCGAAAACGCCGCACGCCACGACAACGCGCAACTGGCCGCCGCCCCCGGCGACTCCGCCGACCCCGCCGCTGCCGCATCTGACGCGACCGCCGACAAGCCCACACTGCACATCGACCGGCCGAGCCAGAACGAAATCGCGATCACGATCGGCGGTCAGACGGTGATGCTGCATCCACTGCAAGTCGGTCAGCTGATCGAGGAACTGTCGAACGCACGCGCGTCGATGCAGCCGGAAGCGCCGGCGAATCTGCCTCCGGGCTGGCGCTTCGTGTCGACTAAAAATCCGGTGATGGCTGTGCAGAAGCAGTCGAACGGCGACCGTGTGCTGGTCATGCGGCATACCGGCCATGGCTGGGTGCCGTTCACGTTCTCGCCGGATATGGTCATTCAGATGTACATGATGCTGACGCAAGCGTGAGCGTCGGCGTGCAGCGCGTTTTACGCCGGCGCATGCGCCGGTCGCGCGATCCGGTCAGCGCAGCAGCGGCACCAGCGTGCCCGGCAGCAGCATCGGCTGCGGCGGCGCTGCGTCTGCGTTTTCGGTAAGGTCCACCGCCGGGCCCAGCCAGACGACGGGGCGAATGCAGACAGCCGTCCAGCGCGCATCGCAGGCGCGTGCCTGAGCGGCCTGCCACGGAGTATCGGCGCTGTCGCGCGGCTCGACCACCGGCGCGAAGGTCTTCGCCCGAAGACCGACCATCTGGGCATAAGCTTTCGATCCGCCGTAGCTTTTCAACGCCGCGTCCAGATCGCCGCCCGCCGACTTCATATAGCCATACAGGATTGCCGAACCCACCTCGATATTGGTGTCCGGCTCCGTCAGATCTTTCACGTTCCTCAGCAGCGGCCGGTGCGCGCTCGGCACGACCTGCATCAGCCCAGTCGCGCCGTTGCGGCCCTTCGCCTTTTCCTTGAAGCGCGATTCGACCGAAATGATCGCAAGCAGCAGCGCTGGCGGCAGCGCGTACTTTTCCGACGCGACCCGCACCGCGTTCGATATCTGCACGGCTTTCTCTTTCGCGACACCGAACTTCTGCGCGAGATAGTCCGATACGCGGTCGCTGGCCAGATGCGCCCGGCTCGATGCATCGGCATCGCCGTCCTGCGCCGGGATGTCTACGTGCGGCTCCGCCAATGCGATTTGCATCGAACCCAGCAACAGCGCGGCCAGACAAAGCAGACGACGAAGTTGGGCCGATGCGCTCATGCGGGCGTGTCCTATCGTTCCTGCACCGGCGCCTGGACGCGGGCTTTCCACTGCCCGCCCTGACCGCGCCAGTAACGGACCGCCGACCCGATCGTCGCGCTGACGTAGAACAAGGCGACCAGCGGCAGAAACGGCGCCCACAGCGGCGACCGGCCGTAATAGCGCAGCATCGGCGCATACGCGCAGCACATCGCCCCCCATGCGAGCCATGCGGGCCAGCCCATCGGCCCGAGCTTCAACGCCACGACCGGCGGAACCATATAGATGACGATCATGCCGGCCAGCGTACCCGCCAGCAGCCACGCCGAATAATTCAGCTGCGTGAACGCGGTGCGCGCGATCATGTTCCAGATCTCGCGCCAGTCGTTATAGGGCCGCAACGATATGCTGCGTGCCGCGACGTCCAGCCGGATTGAATGGCGGCCTTCGCCGCGGTGCTTGATGCGCGCGGCAAGACTGCAGTCGTCGATCAACGCGTCGCGAATCGACTCGATGCCGCCCGCTTCCTCCAGCGCGCTGCGCCGTACGAGCATGCAACCGCCCGCCGCCGCCGCCGTGCGATTGCGCGGGTTGTTGACCCACGCGAACGGGTACAGCTTCGCGAAGAAGAACACGAAAGCGGGTATTAGCGCCTTTTCCCAGAACGAATCGCAGCGCAACCGGACCATCAGCGACACCAGATCCCGCTGTTCCGCGTCCGCGCGCGCGACGAGCTGCGTCACCGCCTCGGGCGGGTGGCCGATATCCGCATCGGTCAGCAGCAGATAGTCGGCCGGCAAGCCCAGCGAGCGCACCGCCTCGATGCCCTGCGACTGCGCCCATACCTTGCCCGACCAGCCCGGCGGCAGCGGCTTGGCCAGCACCACCGTGAGGCGATCCGGACATTGCAGCTGCAGCGCGGCGGCGCGAGCGGCGTCCGCGGTGCCGTCCGTGCTGTGATCGTCGACCACGACGACGTGAAACGCGCCCGGGTAGTCCTGCTTCAGCAGCGACGTGAGCGCCGCGCCGATCACATCGGCTTCATTGCGCGCCGGCACAACCGCCGCAACCGCCGGCCACGCATCGCGCGCGCCGGTAACGAGCGGCACGGTCGGGCGCGCGCGCCAGAAACCGCCGCGCGCGAACAGCAGCACGAACCAGATGAGAAGGGAAAGACAGCCGAGGACGAACAGCACCGCCGCGCTCATGCGGCGGCCTCTTCAGCGACAGCGGCGCGGGCTGACCGGGCGGCCGGCAGTCCGGTCGAAAGCGCAGCCAGCGGCGCAGGCAAAAGCGCGGCCGACGACGCGCGCCGGCCGCCCGCCATCCGGCGCGGCGCGGCCTCGTGAGGCGCGTTTGCAACAGGACAACAATCGTAATGGTGGACTTCCATCCAGCGAGCCTCTAGATTCCACATTCAGCAAGCGGCAGCCACTGTAACAGTTGCCGCGCGGGCCCATAGTTTAAAGGCTACATGGCGGCCGCGCAGCCAGTCATTTTTGCCATCCCGTGCCGCGCGCCGAGAACGGCCGGGAAGCAAACCGACCCGGTTAGCGTTAGAATGCGCGTTTGGTCTTCAGCCACTGGCTTTTGTCGGTTTTAAGACGTCAACTAATATATCGACGCGGCGATAGAGTCATTTTTACCGATTTCATCGTCAATTTCCGCGTCAGTCGGAGTTCGCCAGCTTATGCGAGTCATCCTTGCTCAACCCCGCGGCTTTTGTGCGGGCGTTGTCCGCGCAATCGAAATCGTCGACCGCGCGTTGCAGCAACACGGGGCACCCGTGTACGTGCGCCACGAAATCGTCCACAACCGGCACGTGGTCGATAACTTGCGCAGAAAGGGCGCTCGCTTCGTCGAAGAACTCGATGAGGTGCCCGAGGGCGCGGTCGCCATTTTCAGCGCGCATGGCGTCGCGCAGAGTGTCGAACGGGATGCGGAACAGCGCGGGCTCGACGTACTCGACGCAACCTGCCCGCTCGTCACCAAGGTGCACGTGCAAGGCCGTCAGTACGTGGCAGCCGGCCGTACGCTGATCCTGATCGGTCATGCGGGGCACCCGGAAGTCGAGGGCACGATCGGCCAGATTCCTGGCAAGGTGCTGCTGGTCCAGAGCGAAGCTGAAGTCGCGAAACTCGAATTGGCCGTGGATACGCCTTTGGCGTACGTTACGCAAACCACGCTGTCAGTCGACGACACCCGTGGCATTATCGACGCGCTGTTGAACCGTTTCACCGACATCGTCGGACCGGACACCCGCGACATCTGCTATGCCACGCAGAACCGCCAGGCCGCGGTCCGCGAGCTGAGCACCCAGGTCGACGTGCTGCTGGTGGTCGGCGCGACCAACAGTTCGAACTCGAACCGGTTACGCGAAATCGGCAGCGAAAGCGGCGTGCCGAGCTACCTCGTCGCCGACGGTTCGGAAGTGAAGTCCGAATGGTTCGCGAATACGCACACCGTCGGCATTACCGCCGGCGCATCGGCGCCTGAAGAAATGGTGAAGAACGTCATCGATGCGCTGCGCGCATTGGGGCCCGTCGAAGTCACGACAATGGCGGGCCGTGAAGAGAAAGTTGAATTCAAGTTGCCGTCCAAGCTGACGCAACCACTCGCTGCACGCGAAGTTTAAGGAGAACCGTCTTGTCCATTCCGTTGCTACAGAAAGTTCGGGTCGGCGCTTACATCATGCGCCAGCACCTGTCGGGGAATAAGCGTTATCCGCTCGCATTGATGCTCGAGCCGCTGTTTCGTTGCAATCTTGCCTGCAATGGCTGCGGCAAGATCGATTACCCGGATCCGATCCTGAATCAGCGCCTGTCGCTGGCCGAATGCCTGGAAGCAGTCGACGAGTGCAACGCGCCCGTCGTATCGATTGCCGGTGGCGAGCCGCTGCTGCACAAGGAAATGCCGCAAATCGTGAAGGGCATCATGGCGCGCAAGAAGTTCGTGTATCTCTGCACGAACGCGCTGCTGATGGAAAAGAAAATGGACGATTACGAGCCGAATCCGTATTTCGTCTGGTCGGTGCACCTTGACGGCGACAAGGACATGCACGATCACTCCGTGTCGCAGGAAGGTGTGTACGAGAAGGCCGTCGCCGCGATCCGCGAAGCGAAGCGCCGCGGTTTCCGCGTGAACATCAATTGCACGCTGTTCAACGATGCGGTGCCGGAGCGCGTGGCCGCGTTCTTCGATACGCTGAAGCCGCTGGGCGTCGATGGCATTACCGTATCGCCGGGCTATGCGTACGAGCGCGCGCCGGATCAGCAGCACTTCCTGAATCGCGACAAGACCAAGCACCTGTTCCGCGAAATCTTCAAGCGCGGCAACAACGGCAAGAACTGGTCGTTCAGCCAGTCGGCCATGTTCCTCGATTTCCTCGCCGGCAATCAGACATACCACTGCACGCCGTGGGGCAATCCGGCACGCACCGTCTTCGGCTGGCAACGTCCGTGCTATCTGCTCGGCGAAGGGTATGCGAAGACCTTCAAGGAACTGATGGAAACCACCGACTGGGACAAGTACGGCACCGGCAACTACGAGAAGTGCGCCGACTGCATGGTCCACAGCGGTTTCGAAGCGACCGCGGTAATGGATACGGTCACGCATCCGCTGAAGGCGCTCAAGGTCAGCTTGAACGGCCCGAAGACGACCGGCGCGTTCGCGAAGGACATTTCGCTCGACAAGCAGCGTCCTGCTGAATACGTGTTCTCGCGTCACGTCGAGATCAAGCTGGAAGAAATCAAGCACACGGGCAAAGGCAAGAAGGTCGAAACGGCTGCTGCGGTGAATTGATCGCGTGGCGAGGCTTCATAGCGGCTAGATAGCGGCTTCATGGTGGCTTGAGGGCCGCCGTTGTTGATTGCCGCGGTGGGTTTCGTTTCAGGTCTTTTCGATTCGTGTGGTCCACGAAAAAGAGCGCAACGGTGCGAGCCGCTGCGCTCTTTGTGTTTTATCGACTACGTTTTGGCCCGTTCTCTCTTGTGAGTCCGGGCGCTCGCTCGTTTGCTTGCCAGACGCTGCGTTGGCTGGCCAAACTCAGCAGCACTTCCCCGCGCCTGACCCATAGCGCGCATTCTGGCGCTCGCGGAAAAACTCATCGTAGGTCATCACGGGACGGTCCGGATGAGTCGTGTGCATGTGGGCGACATAGGTGTCGTAGTCCGGCAGGCCCACCATCAGGCGCAGCGTCTCGCCCAGATAGCGGCCCGCCGTTCTCATATCGTCGCGAAGGTTCGAGAACATCGTTTTGCTCCACTCAGTGCGCGCCACCTGCGCTCGGTGCGGCCGGCATCGCTTCGAACGGCGTTTCGCGCACTGTCGGCTGATTCACTCGCCGTGCACGCAACACCGCCAGCACGCCGTACACAACAATGCTCACCACCACGAGGATGAACAGGCCCGCGAGCGCTGCGTCGATGTAGTCGTTGAACATTACGCGTTGCATCTCGGCAAGCGACTTGGCCGGCGCGACGATCTTGCCTTCGTCCACTGCCGCGCCGAGCTTCGCCGCGTGTGCGAGAAAACCGATCTTCGGATTGGCGTCGAAGACTTTTTGCCAGCCTGCGGTCAGCGTGCAAATCAGCAACCAGACGGTCGGCACCAGCGTCACCCACGCATAACGCTCGCGCTTCATCTTGAACAGCACGACGGTGCCGAGCACGAGCGCAATGCCCGCCAGCATCTGATTCGAAATGCCGAACAGCGGCCACAGCGTGTTGATACCGCCAAGCGGATCGACCACGCCCTGATAGAGGAAGTACCCCCACGCGGCCACACACAGCGCGGTTGCGATCAGATTGGCCGGCAGGGACTCGGTGCGCTTGAGCGCCGGGTGGAACGTACCCAGCAGATCCTGCAGCATGAACCGGCCCGCCCGCGTGCCGGCGTCCACCGCGGTCAGAATGAACAGCGCTTCGAACAAAATGGCGAAGTGATACCAGAACGCCATCATCGCCTGCCCGCCGATCACCTGGTGCAGGATATGCGCCATGCCGACCGCAAGCGTCGGCGCGCCGCCAGCGCGCGCGACGATGGTCGTTTCGCCGACTGCCTTCGCCGTTTCAGTCAGCATGTCCGGCGTGAGCAGGAAGCCCCATTGCGAAACGGTCTGCGCGACTGCCTCGGGCGTCGTGCCGAGCACGGCGGCCGGCGCATTCATCGCGAAGTAGATGCCCGGCTCGATGACCGAAGCGGCCACCAGCGCCATGATTGCGACGAACGATTCCATCAGCATCGCGCCGTAGCCGATAAAGCGCGCGTTGCGCTCGTTATCGAGCAGTTTCGGTGTCGTGCCGGACGCAATCAACGAATGGAAGCCGGACACCGCGCCACACGCGATTGTGATGAACAGGAACGGGAACAGGCTGCCGGACCACACGGGGCCCGTGCCATCGACGAACTTCGTCAGCGCGGGCATCTTCAGTTCCGGCGCAACGATCAGAATGCCGATCGCCAGACCGAGGATCGTGCCGATCTTGAGGAAGGTCGACAGGTAGTCGCGCGGCGCGAGCAGCAGCCACACCGGCAACACCGACGCAACGAAGCCGTAGCCGATCAGGATCCACGTCAATTGCGTGCCGCTGAACGTGAACCATGCGGCAAGCGCCGGCGAGTCATGCACCTGCTGGCCGAATACGATCGATGCCATCAGCAGCACGAAGCCGATCACGGAAACCTCGCCGATACGGCCAGGCCGGATAAAGCGCGTGTAGACGCCCATGAACAGCGCGATGGGAATGGTCGCAGCCACCGTGAAGGTGCCCCACGGCGAGTTCGTCAACGCCTTCACGACGATCAGCGCGAGCACCGCGAGGATGATCACCATGATCAGGAACGCGCCGAACAGCGCGATGACGCCGGGCACGGTGCCCAGTTCCATCTTGACCAGATCGCCGAGCGAGCGGCCGTCGCGCCGCACCGAGATAAACAGCACGACAAAGTCCTGCACCGCGCCCGCGAACACGACGCCCGCGAGAATCCACAGCATGCCGGGCATGTAGCCCATCTGCGCGGCCAGCACGGGCCCGACGAGCGGGCCGGCGCCGGCGATCGCGGCGAAATGATGGCCGAACAGGACGTATTTGTTGGTGGGCACGTAGTCGAGGCCGTCGTTGTGCCTGATAGCGGGCGTGACGCGTTCACCGTCGAGTCGCAACACTTTGTTTGCGATGAACCGGCTATAGAAGCGGTATGCGATCAGATATACGCAGACCGCGGCGATCACCACCCAGAGCGCGCTGACGCGCTCGCCGTGCGCAAGTGCGATGGTGCCCAATGCGAACGCACCCGATAGTGCGACTGCAGCCCAAACCAGGAATCCGGAAGCCCGATTCATGGAGTGTCTCCTGTTTAGTTATACGAATTCAAACAACCAACACGACACAACACAACACAACGAATACGAACAAGTGAGCGCGCCGACCTTATGTCCGCGATGCTCTAGGCGTGTAGTATTCGCTTTCGCCGTCAGCGCCACAAGAGCACAACTACGTAAGGGCGCTAAGTACTATTACGTATGCCATCTGGCCGACTTTTCACCGATGAACCTGAAAGCGAAAATATTCCTGCTCGCAATCGTGCCGTTTCTGGTGGCGATCGCCGGCATTGGAATTGGCGTGCGCCACCAGGCCACAGCACTCGCGCAAACCCAGCACGCCACGACGCAGGCCGCGTATCTCGCCAGCAAGGAGATCGAGTTGCGCCACTACGTCGATCTCGCGACGAGCGCGATCGCGCCGCTCTACGAGACGGCCGGCACTCACGCGCGTGATGACGCGACGTTGCGCACACGTGCACTGGCAATATTGGAGAAACTGGATTTCGGTCAGGATGGCTACTTTTTTGTTTACGACATGCACGGCCGCTCGCTGATGCATCCACGCGAACCCGAGCTCGTCGGGCGCGACCTGTGGGCACTGCGCGACCCGGCGGGATCACTCACCATCCAGCAACTGATCGCCGCAGCAGCACGGGGCGGCGGCTACGTGCGATACGTGTGGCATCGCCCGTCCACCGGCAAGCTCGCGCCGAAGCTCGGCTACGTCGTGCCGCTCGAACGCTGGGGCTGGATGCTCGGCACCGGCATCTATCTGGACGACGTCGACACCACGCTCGCACGCATCGATCAGCGCGCGTCGTCGAACATCGAGCGCACGATGTGGTGGATCGGCGGCATCGCGCTCGCGGGTCTCGGCGTCATCACGCTGTGCGCGCTGGTGTTGAACGTCACGGAATACCGCAGCGCCGATGCGAAGTTGAGGCGGCTTGCACAGCAGGTGGTCGCATCGCAGGAAAGCGAACGTGCAAGGCTGTCGCGTGAATTGCACGACGGCATCAGTCAGATGATGGTGTCGGCCAAGCTGCTGCTCGAGTCGGCGCTTGCGCGCTTCGAACATAGCGATGCGCGTGTGCCGGCCGCGGAAGCCGCGCTGTCCACGAGCCTCGCACGACTCTCCGATACGCTGCGCGAAGTGCGGCGTATTTCGCATGCGTTGCGGCCGTCGATGCTGGACGACCTGGGGCTCGCGGCGGCGCTCGAGCAACTGACGCGCGAACTCAGCGCTGAATCCGGCGTGGCGTTGACCTTCACGCAACAGGAGCGGGCACGCGACATGCTCCTGCCGGATGCGCTCAATACCGCGCTCTTTCGCATCGCGCAGGAGGCACTGACGAATATCGTGCGGCATGCGCATGCGTCGAGCGCGGCGCTTGCGCTCGATGTATCGGCGCATACCGTCACGCTGACCATCGAGGACAACGGTCGCGGCTTCGACGTCGAAGGTGTACAGGCAGACCCAAGTGTCGGCGTCGGCTTGCGCAATATGCGCGAGCGGCTGGAAGCACTGGACGGTACGCTGTCGCTGGTTTCGCAGCCGGGCCGGACCATCGTGAAGTCCATCGTGCCCTTACCTGCGGCGGCACGCGCATCCAGACCCAACGCGCAAGCGCCAGACGCTGCCCCACCGATCGCGCAGGAGGATCGACGATGAACGACACGCGGCCGGATACGGCCCGCCTGATCCTCGTCGACGATCATCCACTCGTGCGCGACGGCCTGCGGGCGCGGCTCGAAGCGGTACCGGGCTTCGCGGTAGTCGGCGAGGCCTGCAACGCCGATGAGGCGATTGCGCTGGCCGCCGCGCACGAACCCGACCTCGTATTGATGGACGTCGGCATGAATGGCATGAACGGCATTATGCTCGCCGGCGTATTTCACGAACGGTTCCCGGCCATCCGGGTACTGATGCTGTCGATGCACGACAACATCGAGTATGTGACGCAGGCCGTGCGGGCTGGCGCAAGCGGCTATGTGCTGAAGGACTCGCCCGCCACCGAGATCATCGGCGCGATTAGCGCGGTGCTCGACGGGCAAACATTCTTTAGCGCCGAGCTAGGCGTACGGATGATTCAGGCGTCCGCCGCGCCGGCGCCGCTCGCACGTCTCACACCTCGCGAGCGCGACATTCTGGACGCATTGGCGGAAGGTCTGTCGAGCAAACAGATTGCGCAGCGCAACGGCTTGTCCGTGCGGACCGTCGAAACGCATCGATTGAATCTGAAGCGCAAGCTGGATATCGAAGGGCAGGCGGAACTGATCAAGTTCGCCGTCGAGCATCGCGGCAAAAAATAGCCGCGGCAATGTGAACGCGCGTTGCGCCGCAACGTGCCGCGAGCGCCGTCCATGCACGCTCACATGGTGCAGCGCCGATGCAAGCAACGCCCTGCGCAATTGGAACGGTACATCAGCGCGGGCCTGAAACAAAATGGGCAACGAAGCAGAGCAAGCTGGCGAGATAACCGATACGGCAATGCAAAAAGGGGAAAGCCGAAGCGGCCTTACCCCGCATTGCGCGCATTGTGCGCGGTCAGGAACTTGATCAGACCATCGACCCCACCCTTCGACAGTTGCTCCTGGAACTGCGTCTGGTACACCTGGATCAGCCATGCGCCCAACATGTTGATGTCGTAGATCTTCCAGCCGTTGCCGGTCTTTTCCAACCGGTAGTCGATCTGATCGTCGCCGCCGTTGCTGAGAACGTGCGAGGTCACGACAGCGTCGTTGCCACCGGCCTGCACCTTGGCAGGCTGAAACTGGAACTTCACGTCCTGGCCGCGCAATTGCGACAAAGATGAGGCATAAGTGCGCACCAGCAGCAACTGGAACTGCTCATATAGCTGCTTCTGCTGGTCGGGCGTGGCCGTGCTCCATGCCTTGCCAACCGCGATTCGCGTCGTACGCTGGAAGTTCGTGGCGGGCACGAAGTGCGTCTCGACCACGTCGGTGATCTTCGTCATGTCGCCGCCACGCGCCTGCGGGTCGGCCTTCATCGCATCGACGGTGCCCTGCACTGCGCCCTTGACGACGGCCTCAGGCGCGGTTTGTGCAATAGCCGCGGTGGACACGAAGGCGGCTGCCAAAAAAACAGTCAGGTAACGTTTCATATGCGGTTCGATACGTTGAACAATGGGCGCCGGCGCATGAAGGCGGCGGGCGGAGGGCCAGTATAACGGCTTTGTCATATGCCTTTGACTCATCGCGCCGCCCTTCGATCCGCCTACGGCCGGGCCGCGTCGGTATACTTGTGCGCTCTTGAAGAAAAATGCCATTCAATGACAGGGGCTCTGCGCCTACATGCTGAAGTCATCCATCGTCCGCCTAGCGGTCTTCTCTGTGCGCCGCCCGTTGCAGGTGATCGGCGTGTCGCTCGCGCTTGCAATCGCGAGCGGCTTTTACGTCGCCCACCACTTCAAGATCAACACGGACGTCAGCCGCCTCGTCGAAAACGATGAAAAGTGGGCGGCACTCGACCATGCGATCGATCAGGCATTCCCTCAGCGCGGAGACACGATTCTCGTCGTCGTCGAAGCGGCCGCGCCCGAGTTTGCCGGGGCCGCCGCGGATACGCTCACTGCCGCATTGCAAAAAGAGACCAACGAGTTCGTCAGGGTGACCGAGCCCGCCGGCGGGCCGTTCTTCGAACACAACGGTCTGTTGTTTCCGTCATTGAGCGACGTCGAGTCGACCACATCGCAGCTCACCAGGGCACGGCCGCTCATCAATTCGCTGGCGCACGACCCGAGCCTGACCGGCCTTGCCAACACGCTCAATACGAGCCTGCAATTGCCGCTGCAGATCGGTCAGCTGAAGCTGGGCGATATGAGCCACCTGCTGTCGGAAAGCGCAAACACGCTCGACCGCGTGCTGGCGAACCAGCCGGCTGCGATGTCGTGGCGCGGCCTCGTCGACAAGGACGAAGCGAAACAGCCCGCGCGCGCGTTCATCACCGTGCTGCCGGTGGTCAACTACGGCGCGTTGCAAGCCGGTGCGCATGCGTCGAATCAGATCCGCAGAACGGTCGCCGCACTGAATCTCGAGGCCCAATATGGCGCGAGCGTGCATCTGACCGGCCAGCAACCGCTCGCGGACGATGAATTCGCATCGGTGCGAGACGGCGCGGCGGTCAACGGCATCTGCACGCTGGTGGTGGTGCTGTTCATCCTGTGGCTTGCGCTGCGCTCGGCGCGCATGATCGTCGCGGTGCTGATCACACTCTTCGTTGGCCTTGCGATCACCGCCGCGCTCGGCCTGATGATGGTCGGCGCGCTGAATATGATTTCGGTCGCGTTCATGGTGCTGTTCGTCGGACTGGGCGTCGACTTCGGCGTCCAGTACGGCGTGAAATACCGCGAAGAACGTCATCGCGACAATCGGCTCTCCGCGGCGCTCGTCAATACCGCGTACAGCATCGGCGTGCCGTTGACGCTCGCCGCCGTGGCCGTCGCGGAAAGCTTCTTTTCGTTTTTGCCGACCGCGTACCGCGGCGTGTCGGAACTGGGAAAAATTGCAGGCGTCGGCATGTTCGTCGCGTACTTCACGAACATGACCTTGCTGCCGGCACTGCTCAAAGTGTTCAACCCGCCGGGCGAAGCGGGTTCGCCCGGTTTTCACGTGCTCGCGCCCGTCGACGACTTTCTCGATCGCAACCGCAAACCGGTATTGATCATCACGCTGGCGGTGATCATCGGCGCATTGCCGCTGCTCACGCATCTGCGCTTCGATTTCAACCCGTTGCATCTGAAGGATCCTCACACCGAATCGATGGCCACGCTGCTGTCGCTGAACGACGCGCCGGAAGCCGGCGTCAACAACGTCCGGGCGCTCGCGCCGAATCTCGCCGGCGCCAACCAGATTGCCGCGCGCCTGTCGAAGCTGCCGGAAGTCGGCCGCACCACCACGCTTTCCACGTTCATTCCGCCCGATCAGCCGCAAAAGCTCGCGCTGATCTCGGCGGCTGCCCAGCAACTGCTGCCGGCGCTCACGCAGACGCCCGCGCCGCCCGTCACCGACGCGGTGCGCGTCGATGCGTTGAAGCGCACCGCGAACCAGCTGTCGCTCGCCGCCGAAGATCACCCGGGTCCGGGCGCCGCGGAAGCACAGCACCTGTCGGCCTCGCTCGTCAAACTGGCCACCGCGGATGCCGCCACGCGCGATCGCGCGGAAAAGGCGATTTCCGAGCCGTTGCGAATCGCGCTCAAGCAGCTCACCAACCTGCTGCAGCCGTCGCTGATCACCGAGCAGACGCTGCCGCCCGACATCGTGCACGACTGGGTCGCGCCGGATGGCCACGCGCTCGTCGAGATTTCGCCGAAAGTGCCGCCGGGCACCGACCCCGGCGACGACGTGATGCTGCGCCGCTTCGCCCAGGCGGTGAAGAACGCGGAACCGGCGACGATCGGCGGCCCGATCTCGATCCTGCATTCGGCGAACGTCATTATTCTGTCGTTCGTGCAGGCGGCCTGCTGGGCGCTGGTCGCGATCACCACGCTGCTGTGGATCGCGTTGCGCCGCTTCAGCGACGTGCTGCGCACACTGATTCCGCTGCTGGTGTCGGCCCTTGTCACACTTGAGCTTTGCGTGGTGTTCCGCATGCCATTGAACTTTGCGAATATCATCGCGCTACCGCTGATGCTCGGCGTCGGCGTCGCATTCAAGATTTACTTCGTGATGGCGTGGCGCCGCGGTGAAACCGGCCTGCTGCAATCGAGCCTCACGCACGCGGTCATCTTCAGTGCGGCGACCACGGCCACCGCGTTCGGCAGCCTCTGGCTGTCGCACCATCCCGGCACGTCGAGCATGGGCAAGCTGCTCGCGCTGTCGCTCTTCTGCACGTTGATCGGCGCTGTGGTATTTCAACCGGTACTGATGGGCAAACCGCGGGTGCGCCGCGTAACGACAAAGAAAAAACAAAGGATTGATGCATGAAAATGCGAACCGCCGCGTGGGCCATGCTTGCCGCCGGCCTGATGAGCGGATGTGCGACGGGCCCGGACCGCAAGCCTGGAGACCCGCTTGAGCCAATGAATCGTGTGATCTTCAACGTCAACGACAAGGTCGACGAGGCAGTGGCCGTGCCGATCGCGAAGGGTTATCAGAAAGTCACGCCACAGCCGTTGCGTCAGGCGATCAGCAATTTCTTCTCGAACATCGGCGATCTGGACAATCTGGCCAACAGCATTCTGCAGTTGCACATCACCGAGGCCACCGAAACGCTGATGCGCTTCACGATGAATACGGTGTTCGGTATCGGCGGCCTGCTCGACTTCGCGACGCCTGCCGGCCTGCCGAAGCATCGGCAGGACTTCGGCCTGACGCTCGGACGCTGGGGCGTGCCGTCGGGGCCGTATCTGGTGCTGCCGCTGTTCGGCCCGAGTTCGTTCCGCGACAGCGTCGGCTTTGCGGTCGATTTCCGCTTCAACCCGATCCACTATCTGGACTGGGAGCCGCGCACCGCCCTGTACGGCGTGCAATTCGTCAGCGTGCGCTCCGACCTGCTGGGCGCGACGAACCTGCTGCAACAGGCGGCGCTCGACAAATACTCGTTCGTGCGCGACGCGTACACGCAGCAGCGGCGCGCGCTGTTGCGCGGCACGGGTGCGCCGGAGCAGGCGCTGCCTGACTACGGCGACTCGGACGAGTCGGGTGCGGCGCCGGCCGCACCGGCGTCGGGTGCCGCGCCGGCGGGCGTACCGGTCTATACCGATCCGGGCTCTGATGCGCCCTCGGGCGGCGGCGACAACTCCGGCCAGGCGCTGCCGAATTACAGCGATCCGGGCGACTCGTCGTCTTCGCAAGGCACCGGCGGCGCCAAAGGGGGTCCAGCCGTGCCTAATTACACCGATCCGGGCGACGCCGCGCCAAAGTAAGTGCCGGGCCGGGGCCCCCGCCGCGCGCAGTGCGCAAGACGCAGATAGAAGAAAGCCAGGCGGGATCGAATCCCGCCGGGCTTCTGGCGTTCCGTTACTTCCGTTACTTGAATCAGGTCAAAATCGGAAGCACCCGCGTGACGGCCGGTTGCAACCTACCGCAGCCGAAGCGCGCCAGCCTGCCCCAGTGCGCGGCGCGCTTCAACCAGGGTCGCGCGGGCAGCCCGCGCATCCCCGGCCAACTGGATCAGCGGCCGGATTTGCGACGGCTGTTTGAGGAGTTCGCGCAAAATCGGCGCAATCGCGGTGCTGCCGTCGTCACGCAAGCCGGCCGTCGCGGCCGATGGCAGCGAGCGCCACGCCGGATCGACGATCGCACGGCAAACGGCGAACGGTAAGCCGCGCGCCTCTGCGATCGCACCGGCCAGATGCGATTCCATATCGACCGCGAGTGCACCCGTCGAACGATGGAGCGCCGCCTTGTCGGGCGCGCCGGTCAACGGCGCCGTGACGCCCGCCAGCCGGCCGCGCCGCAACTTTGCGGCGAGCGGCGTCGCGGCAAGCGCGGCGGCGATGCGCTCCGACCACGCCGCATCGGTGGAGATTTGTCCAAGCGGCCCATCGACCGCGTCCGCAATGATCAGCGCACCGGGCTCGAGGTCGGGCGCGAGGCCGCCCGCCGTGCCAAAGCTGATGATGCCGGCGCAGCCCCGCTCGACCGCCGCGGTCAACGCGCGCTCGAGCAGGTCGGCGCGTGCGGCAAACACCGCGTCGACGCCGTCACCGCGCGCGATGCGCGCTTCGAAAGCCATCCCGGCGACAGCGATGACGGGCAGCGCAACGGACTCGCCCGCTGCCGGCCGCGCGTTCGCGCTCACACGCCGACCTTGACGCGCGTTTCGCCGGCCCGTTTCATCTGCCGGTAGCGCGCGAGCGCCCACAGCGGGAAGAACTTGCGATAACCGTGGTAGCGCAGATAGAAGACGCGCGGAAAGCCGGTGGCCGTAAAGCGGGTTTCGTCCCACAGCCCGTGGTCGCGCTGCTCGCGCACCAGATACTCGATACCGCTCGCGACCGCCGGATGCTCGATCTCGCCGGCCGCGATCAGCCCGAGCACCGCCCAGGCGGTCTGCGACGCCGTGCTCGCCGCGCGCTCGTAGCCGCGATATTCGAGCTTGTAACTGGTGCCATCCTCGCCCCAGCCGCCGTCCGCATTCTGGATCGACGCCAGCCATTGCGCGGCGCGTTTCATCGCCGGGTGATCGAACGGCATGCCGACCGCACTCAACGCACACAACGCGCTCCACGTGCCGTAGACGTAGTTCATGCCCCAGCGGCCGTACCAGCTGCCGTCCGCTTCCTGCTCGTTGAGCAGGTAATCGTATGCGCGGCGCGCCGCGGCGCTCGTCGCCGGCATTTCACCGAGTTGCGCGAGCATCGACAGGCAGCGGCCCGACACGTCCGCGGTCGGCGGATCCAGCAGTGCGCCGTGATCGGAGAACGGAATGCTGTTCAGGTGATAGTGCGTGTTTTCCGGCTCGAACGCGCCCCAGCCGCCGTCGCTGCTCTGCATTCCGACCACCCACTCCCGCGCCCGCGCGATCGCGGCGTCGTACGCCGGCGTCCGCGCGTCGACGGCGACGCGATGCATCGCCATCACGACCACGGCTGTATCGTCGACGTCCGGGTAATGCGGGTTCGCGTACTGGAACGCCCAGCCGCCCGGCCGCACGTCCGCGCGGCGCGAAATCCAGTCGCCGCGCACGTCGAGCACCTGCAGCGGCACCAGCCAGTCGAGCCCGCGCGCGGCGGCCGCGACGGCACGCGCGTCGCCGGTTTCGAGCAGTGCATGCGCGACGAGCGATGTGTCCCACACCGGCGACAGGCACGGCTGGCAATACGCTTCGTCTTCAGCGATGGCGAGCAGCTTGTCGATCGAGCGGCGTGCGATGGCGCGGTTCGGATGATCGGCCGGATAGCCGAGCACGTCGTACATCATCACCGAGTTGGCCATTGCCGGGAAAATCGCGCCGAGGCCGTCTTCGCCGTTCAGCCGCTCATCGACGAAGGCGACGGCGGCGCGAATCGCGCGCTCGCGCATCGCCTTCGGGAAAAAGCCTTCGGTGACGCGCAGCACCGCGTCGATCGAACGGAAGAAGCGGAACCATCCTTTGCTCTGATGCGGCGCGCGCGGCAGCATGCCGGTGTTGACCGGCGCGCCGACGAACAGCTCGTCGATCCGCACACCGCGCGGATTGCGCGCGACCGGCCGTTTCGCGGCCAGCACCAGCAGCGGCACGATCACCGTGCGCGCCCAGTACGACACCTTCGACAGATGGAACGGAAAACCCTGCGGCAGCAGCATCATCTCGACCGGCATCACCGGCACCGCGCGCCACGAGACCACGCCGAACAGTGCGAGCAGCATGCGCGTAAACACGTTCACCGTCTCCGCGCCGCCGTGCGCGAGCACCGCTTCGCGCGCGCGGCGCATATGGTCCGCGTCTTCCGGATCGCCGATCATCTTCAGCGCGAAGTACGCCTTCACCGTCGCGCTGACGTCGGGCGCGCCGTCGGTGAATAGCGGCCAGCCGCCGTCCGGCAACTGGATGCGCCGCAGGTAGCGGCCGATTTTCTGCTCGAGTTCGAGATTCGCGGTCTCGCCGAGGTAGTGAACGAGCAGCACGTATTCGGCGGGAATCGTGGCGTCGGCTTCCAGCTCGTACACCCAATGGCCGTCGTCGCGCTGCGCGGCGAGAATCGCGTCGGTTGCGCGCGCAACGGCTGTGTCCAGCGCCGCCGCGCCGGCTGCCGCCGCCTGGGCGGCGGGCGCGCCGTCGGCGGCGAGGTTTGCTTCGCCCAACTGCTGGGCGACGGATAAATCGTTCATCGGCGTTCCATCGGTTCGTTCAGAAGCAGGTCCGCGGCCTTCTGGCCCGAGCGGATCGCTCCTTCTATCGTCGCGGGCAGACCGGTAGCCGTCCAGTCGCCCGCAAGCATCAGGTTAGTCCAGCGGGTGCGCGCCGCCGGACGGCGCATCTCCTCGTCAGGCACCGCGGCGAATGTCGCATGCGGCTCAACGCCAATCTGCCACAGCGGCAGCGGCTGCGCCGGCAAGCCGGCAGCCTGCGCAACGTCGGCCCACAGCGTCTGCGCAAGCGCGTCGCGCGGCATGCCGGCGAGGCGCTCCGCGCCGTACACAGTCGCCGACAGACGCCCGTCGGCGGCGACCAGCCAGTGCGCGTGGCCGTTGACGAGCGCCGCCGTCGGCGGATGGCCCGGCGGCGGTTCGACCGCGAAGTGCGCGGTCACCATCGGCGAGAAACGCTGTGGCGCCTGCAGGCCCGGCACCAGCGCCTGCGCGACATGCGGCGGCACCGCGAGCACCGCCGCTTCGCCGGCTTCGAGCACGATACGCTCGCCGCCGGTCTGCAGCGCCGCCACCCGGCCGTCGGCAAATTCGAGCGCATCGAGCCGCGCACCGAGCCGGATCGTCGCGCCGCCGTGCTGCAGCATGCGCAGCGCCGGATCGACAAACGCGCTGCTCAGACCGTGACGCGCAACCAGCGGCCGGCACGCGTCGCCGCCGATGATGAGCGTCTCGCGCAACGCGGCGGCGGCCAGCTCCGCGGTCGCGTCGCGCGGCTCGACGTTCATCATCAGCGTGAACAGCGGCCGCAGCATCCGGTCCCACAGCACGCCGTTGCAACGCATCGTCTGCGCCAGCGTGCGGCCCGGCTTCGCGAACAGCAGCGGCACGAGCGACAGGTAATCTGTGGCCTGCGTATGCGGCACGCGCGCGGCCGGATCGATCATCCAGAACGGCACCCGCCCCGGCGACGGCCGCACCGCCCAGCGCGAGCGCGTCGCAACGTCGATGAAATTCAGTTCCGGCCGCGTCGGCCCGACCAGTTCATCGCCTGCGCCGATCGCGCGCAGATAGTTCAGCGTGGCATGGTTGCCCGATACCACCACGTGATTGCCATTGTCGACGGTCGCACCCAGCGTGCGGTCGTAATACGAACGGCACCGCCCGCCCGCCTGCTCCGCCGTTTCGTACAGGATCACCTGCGCGCCGCGGCGCTGCAATTGGACTGCGGCGGCGAGGCCCGCGAGGCCTGCGCCGATCACATGAACCAGCTTGCGCATCAGAAAAATGCGTACCGCGCGAGGATCCACAGCAGCCGCGCGCGCGGCTTGCGGACTTTGGTACGCGGGATGTCGAACCCACGGTCGATGGTGCGCTCGAGCAGGCAGTGATACACCGCCGACATGATGCGCGGCGCGCGCACGTGCGCGCGCGGACATTGTTTCATGATCGCGTCCGACGCCGCGAAGTGCTGCTTCGCGCGTTCGGCGATCGTTGCGCACACGCGCGGCAGGGATGGATCGTCCGCGATGGCGGCGGGGCTGGTCGCCGCGATGCCCTCGCGGGCCAGCAATTCGCGCGGCAGATAGCAGCGGTTCAGCTCCGCGTCTTCGTCGATGTCGCGCAGGATGTTGGTCAACTGCAGCGCGCGCCCCAGATGGTGAGCCAGATCGCGGCCAGGCTGCTCCTCCATCCCGAATACCCTCACCGACAGGCGGCCCGCCGCGCTCGCGACGCGGTCGCAGTAAAGGTCCAGCGTCGCTTCGTCCGGTGCGCAGATGTCGGCCTCCGCATCCATCGCCATGCCGTCGATCATCGCGTGAAAATCTTCGCGCTGCAGATGGAACGTATGAATGTGCCGCGTCAATTCGCGCAACGAGTCGCGCGGCGAGCCGGCGTAGCACGCGTCGATGTCGGCGCGCCAGCGCTCGAGCGCAGCCGCGCGTTCGGCACGCGGCTGGCCGCCGTCGGCGATATCGTCGACCGCGCGGCAGAACGCGTACACCTGGTACATCGCGTCACGCTGCGCCGCCGGCAGAATGCGCATCGCAAAATAGAACGAACTGCCGGAGGTAACGGCAGCGGCGTCGGTTTGTATGTCGTCCACGACTGGATTGGAAACGGCCAAGACTATCTCCGCTGAGGCGCCCAACACGAGGCGATCAAGAAGTCATGCCTACCCGCAGGGCAAGCCGCCCGCGCGCGCGGACACGCGCGAAAATGACATATGCCAACTGGGAAGCTGGAACGGGCGAAAGTATACCAGCCATCGTAAGCCAACGCTGGTTGGCGGGCCGCGCCGGGGGCCGGCCGAACGTCGCTTCGCCTTGCCAGGCCTCGCATAGCGCCCGGCGGGAAGCGTCAGATGAATGCGATCGAGCGATTACGGCCTTGCCGTTTCGCCGTGTAAAGGGCCGCATCGGCCTCGTTGATCAGCGCTTCGTATGCCGGTACGCCCGTGCGCGCCGATGCGCCGCCGACGCTGGCCGTCACCGGCACGCTCACGCCGTGCACGTCGACCGGCGTGTCGCCGATCGTATTACGGATCTTTTCGGCGACCAGCATCGCGTCTTCGAGCGGCGTGCACGGCAGCAGCAGCGCGAATTCCTCGCCACCGAAGCGGCCGAACGTATCCTGCGCGCGCACCACGCCGGCCACGCGCTGCGCCATCTCGCGCAGCACGAAATCGCCGACGACATGGCCGAACTGGTCGTTGATTTTCTTGAAGTGGTCGAGATCGAACAGCAGGATCGACAGATCGCCGCCATAGCGCTGCCAGCGCGTGTATTCGTCGCGCAGCCGCACCTCGAAATAGCGCCGGTTCGCGATGCCGGTCAGCCCGTCGCGATCCGCATATTCCTGCAGCTTCGCCACCGCCTCTTCGCGTTCGCGCTGCATGATGCTGACGTGCGTCACGTCCGATACCGTCACACAAACGGCTTCCACTTCGCGCTCGCGCATCAGCGGCATGAACGTGCAGTCCTGCTGCATGAAGTCCACGCCGCCGGTGATCGGCCGGTCGTGATCGAACTTGAACAGATAAGGCCGCTGCTCCCATGAACTGAACGCGAAGCTGCCGAGCTGGAATACGCTTTCGAGCTTGCGCGTGAGCCACACGCGCGGCAGTTCCGGAAAGCTCGCGAAAATCGACTTGCCGACCACCTGATCGGCCGACAGGCCGCTGTGGTCCTGCATGAAGCGGTTCCACATCAGCACGTTCATTTGCCGGTCGAGCACGAAAATGCCGAAGCCGACGCGCTCCACCACAAGGTCACTCAGACAGGCGGTCGTGTCATTCATAGGCTGGACAGCAAAGCGTCAAGGGCGCGATTGATATGCCGGATCGAGTCTTCAGCCATCAGCATCACGAGATGCGCGCGGAAACTCTGGTCTTCCAGCGTGAAATTGACTTCGACGAGCAGCGCGACGCTCCATGCGAGCACGTTCGGCTGGAACACGTCGTCGAGGGACATCGCGAGGCCCAGCATGCCCGGCGCCGAAAACACCGGCGCGCGGCCGAGCTGCTCGAAGATGCACGATACGCACGCGCCGGTCAGCAGGTTCGCGATGTCGAAAATCAGCTCTTCCTCGCTGGTCGCCTCGTACGTGGATTTCGCATACGGATCGCTCACGAGCGCGCACAGTTGCTCGACATTGCCGCTCTTGCAGATCACGAGCGCTTCGCCCTTGATGTCCGAACGGAACCCCTGGCGGACCGCCGCCACGGTCTCGCTGATGCCGGTCATCTCGCGCAGCGCCTGCGCGGCTTCACGCACCGCCACGACGCGCACGCGCGGCACCGACAGCTCGATAAACGCGTCGAGCAGCAGCGCGAGGCGCTGAGCGGCCTGCCCCATCGCGAGATTCGCGATCTCCTGCAGCGCGTCGCGCTGGTCTTCGGTGAGAACTGGCTCAGGCATACAACCCGTACTCCTTGAGGATAGGAAGGACCGCCTCGGGGGTCACGGGCTTCGCAACGAACGCGATCGCGCCCAGCGCGCGGACGCGTTCCTGCGCCATCGGCTGGATGTCCGCGGACACGACAATTACGAATGTGTTCAGATCCTCGTGCTGCAGCGCTTCCAGCACCTGATAGCCGGTCATATCCGGCATCGTCAGGTCGAGAAACATCACGGTTGCCTTGCCGGCGCGGTACAGTGCGAGTGCTTCGCGCCCGTTCGACGCATAGGCGATCTCGACGTCCCAATCCGGTGGCAGTGCTTTCGTGAGCACCTTCCGGGCGAGCAGCGAATCGTCGGCGATCACGATGGGCAATGGCATGGCAGCTTATCGGTAAACGGAATTGTCTCGTGCGTATTATCGGCGGCTGTCGGCGGTTCTTTAGTAACCGTCCGGCTTACTGCATGCAGACAAAAGCGCTGCTGCGCGTCCAAATCGACGCGTGCTACGAAAAAGGGGCAAATGAGTGCGGCGCGGCGCATACAGGGTGGGGGCACACACAAAAAGTGCGCGCCATGCTACCCCGTCGGCGATCGCGAATGACCCAGTCGTCTCGTTGGTGGGATGTCGGGGCGCCCTCGCGCGCATGCACCCGGGCATCGCAGGCGCATTGATTGTCTGGGGCGCAATTCTCGAAGCAAACCGGCGAAAAGGCAACTCGCCAAATTGGGGTTCATCGAACAGAAGTCACTCAGATGACTCGCTTTACCGGGGGTGTTCTAACTATTACTGTAAAAAATGTTGCCGTTTATACTTTTGTATACGTTTGCGCTTCCGGATTTGTCACTGTTTCGCGAACGCTCGAGCCCGCCGAATCTAATTCGGTCCGCGGCAACCGACTGCGCTCGCCGTAAGATGGTAAAACGTCTTGCACGCCTTTCCCGACTCTTGCGGCGGTGCTCACCATGACTCCTGATCGGAGTGAATCGGATCAAGAAACCCGCGGCACCGGAAGCCGGCCGGAAGACACGGTTTTCCCGGCCGTACCTGAGCACAATTTCGCGGTAAGGCGCATGACGCTGATCGCCTTGCTGGTCGCGGCGATCATCCTGCCGTGCATCTTCGTCGCGGTGATGGCGCTCAACGATTTCCGCACCCGCGAAGCGGAAGCGACCGACATGACGTTGCGTACCGTACGCGTCGCCGAAGAGCATGCGCTGAAGGTATTCGATATGAACGAAGCGCTCGACGCGCGCGTCGTCGATTTCGTGCAAGGACTCGACGACGCCGGCATTCACGCGCGCGAAGCGCAGATTCACGACAAACTGGAATCGATCGGCGGCGGCTATCCGCAAGTCGCGTCGATGTCGATTTTCAGCAGCGACGGCACGCTGCTCGCGAGCAGTCGCCTCTACCCCGCGCCGCCGATGTCCATTGCCGGGCGCGACGATTTCATCGGCATTCGCAACGGCAGCGTGATCGAGCATGTGTCGAAGGTGATGTCCGGCAGCGCGGCCGACGGCGAAGTCGTGTTCAACACGGGCGTCGCACGTCGCGACGACGGCAATGCGTTCGCCGGCATCGTGTCGGTCGCGCTGCGCTCCGCGTATTTCAGCGATTTCTATCGCGATCTGCTCGGCGGCCGCGCCGCGCCGATGACGATGGGCCTCACCCGCACCGACGGCGCCGTGCTCGCGCATTACCCGCCAAGCAGCAAGGCCGCCTCCGACCCGCAGCCGTCGCCGTTCACTGAAGCGCTCGCCGAAGGCCGGCGCGCGGGCGTGGTCAGGGTGCATTCGATGCTGTACGGCGACAAGCAGATTGTCGCGTTCCGGCGCGTCGGGTCATATCCGGTGTATGTCGCGTGCGGCTATCGCACGTCGGCGATCTGGGCCGGGTGGTACCGGCATCTGAGCGTGCTGATCGTCGCGATGTTCGTGCCGTCGGTGGTGTTGTGGTGCGTGATCTGGTTATCGTTGAAACGCCTCGCCGCCGAAGAGGAAGCATGGGAACGCTGGCAGGCCGAAGCATCGATGCGCCGCTCGATCGAATCCGCGTACCGGCAGTCGCGCAAGATGGAAGCGCTCGGCAATCTGGTCGGCAGCGTCGCGCACGATTTCAACAATCTGCTGATGATCGTCTCGGCGAATATCCAGATTCTTCGTCGGCGCAAGGCCGCCGCGTTCGATCGTGAACTATCGGCGGTCGAACGCGCGCTGAAAAGCGGTCAGTCGCTCACGCGCCAGTTGCTCGGCGTCGCGCGCAAGCAGCCGCTGCGTAACGAGACGCTCGCGATCGAGCGCTGGCTGCCCGGCTGCCGCGAATTGCTGCGCGCGTCGCTCGGCGCGAAGGTGTCGCTGCGGATGGATATTGGGGGCGGCGTATGGCCGATCCGTGTCGATGTTGCGGAACTGGAGCTCGCGTTGATCAACGTCGCGGTCAACGCGCGCGACGCGATGCCGAGCGGCGGTCGTTTTACGGTGCGCGCCAGCAATCTCACCTTCCGCCATGAAGACGGCTTTCCGCTAACGGGCGACTTCGTGCAGCTGTCGCTCGAAGATACCGGTGTCGGCATGCCGCCCGACGTGTTGTCGCGCGCGTTCGAGCCGCTCTTCACGACCAAGCCCAAGGGAATGGGCACCGGCCTCGGCCTGCCGCAGGTGTTCGCGTTCTGCGAGCGCTCCGGCGGCCTCGCGGCGATCGACAGTGCGACCGGCGCCGGGACCTCGGTGCGGCTGTATCTGCCGCGCGCGACGGGCGAGCCGGTGCAGGCCGACGCGCCCGCCGAGCCGATCGTCGCGCAGGACGAGGCGCCGCAAGGGCTGCGTGTTCTGCTCGTCGAGGACAACGACGAAGTCGCGGCCGGCACCGAAGCGCTGCTGCAGATGATGGGTCATGAGGTGACCTGCGTGTTCAATGCCGACACGGCGCTGCGCCTGCTCGACGATGCGCGCGCAAAACAGGCGCAGGGGGGCGAGCCGTTGCCGTTCGACCTCGTGATCTCCGACATTCATATGCCGGGCAAACTGAACGGCATCGATCTCGCGGAAGCGATCCAGCATTTCGAAACGAAGTTGCCGGTCGTGCTCGTGACCGGTTACGCGGAAGAGCTTGAACGCGCGCGGCATGTCGATGCACACGTCTTGCCGAAACCGTTCGATATCGCGCTGCTCGACCAGTTTTTGCAAACGCTGCAGCAGGATCTCTCGCACGCGCATGCGCAGGCGCACCCGACGCATTGATTGACGTCACGGGTCCGCTTTGCGTGCGCATCAGTTGCACGCGCGTTACCGGCGCGTTGTAAAAAGGCAGCGCAGGCATCTGGAATACCGTTTGCGCTGCGCGACCCCGCAGCGCCGCCGTGGCGATGCAAGCGCCCGATGCGCGGCACGGCGTACGCGGCGAGTGCTCATTGCGTGCTTCCGGCACGATCGTTGCAGCCTCCCTGATGAGTATGAGCGAGCGAAGGCGGCGTGCCATTACGCCGCCGGCTCGAGCAAACCATCGGGAGGCAGCGATGAGACAAACGGTCATTGGCCTGTTCAACACCTATGCGGAAGCGGACGGTGCGCGCAACACACTCGTGCAATCCGGTTTCGCTTATCAAGGGGTCGAACTGCGGGCGAATCCTGAAACGGCGTCCGACGCGATCGCTGATGAATCGCCCGGTGTCCTTGCAAATATCGAACGCTTTTTCGCGAGCCTGTTCGCGACGTCCGGTTCCGGCCTCAATGTGCCGCTCGCCGAACGCTACGCGGACGCCGTGCGACGAGGCGCAGTGCTCGTTTGCGTCGATGCGCAGAGCGACGCGCAGACGGAGCTTGCGCACAACACGCTGGTACGGCTCGGTGCGCACGACGTCAGTACGCAGATGAACAGCGCGCCGGCACAGCGGGAAAACGTACCGCCGGCGCAGGCACGGCGCGAGCATTCGATGCTCGACGAGCTCGGCATCGGCGGAGCGGCCGCGCAACCGGCGCGCGAGCCGTTGCGCACGACGGACGAGGAGCGCCGCTTCGAACGTATCGATGCGCCGCCGCACGATACGCCGATTGACGATGAGGCCGCTCGAACCGCGCTTGCCGCCGGTGGCGCACCTGGGTCAGGCGCGGTGCTTCGCCCCGACCTGGCGGACACAGGGCGGCGCGAACTGGATGAAGCGGCAATGCGTGAAGCCGCGATGTCGCCGGACGCCGCCATGCCGCCGCGTGATGAATTTTCGCGAACGTCAGGGGGTGGCTTCGGCGCGGGTATGAGCCAGAGCACGGGCAGCGGCGGCGGTATGGGCGCAATGACGCAGCAGGACTGGTCGACGCAGCAAGGCAGTCGTCAGACGATGACGTCGCAGGATATGCCGCCTATGGGCGCCGCTGGCGACGAGTCTGCCGAGTCCGAATATCCGTCGCGGACGGTTCGTGGCGCTGCGCAATATCAGTCGGATCCGTCCGACCTCGGCCGCGCGACGAGTCTGCCTGGCCAAGGTTTGTGGCAACGCGAATCGATGCGGCAGCGTAGTGAGCAAACTGCGGATCGAGCTGCGGAGCGAACGGCGGCGAGTTACCCATCGGCAGGAGCAGCATCGCAGGCGGGTACGCCACCGCGCGATGGACGCGACTTACAAGCGGGTGTCGGTTCCGATCTCTACTCGGATGACGGGCGAGCCGCCGATGGACGCAGCAGCGATGAGCGTTCGCTACGTGAGCCGGCGGACTATGGCAGCGCGGCGTCACATGCAGGTCGCACCGCGGACACATCGACGGAGCAGCGCGTCACCTCGATGCGAGATGAACATCAGCCGCCGCAGATGGCGCCCGACATTGACCCGCCGCCGTCCAGTAGGGCGACTTCCACGACGGCGACTCAACGCGAAAACCTGGCTGGCGCTCGCGATACAGGCATACCCGGCGAGCGCGTCGCGCGTCCCGGCGGCACCGTCCACTCGTCTGCGCCCGGTACGATGAATGAATCCGAAGCGCGCCGGGATTTGCGTGGCAGCGATTTGCGCGGCAGCGACTACTCGCCGGCTACCGTCGCGGGCAACGCGGCACGACCTCCCGCCGACGACGTGCGCGCGACGAGCGGCACCGCCAGCGGTGGTCTGGGCGCACCGATTCCCGACGAATTCCTCGAGTACGAGGAAGACTTCCGCATGCACTACGACGAACAGTACGGCACGCGTGAAGGCGCCCGGTACGACGAATACGTACCGGCTTACCGTTATGGGGCAACGATGGGACGCGATACGCGCTACCAGGATCGCCCATGGGATGAGGATGTCGAACTCGAAGCCCGGCACGATTGGGAACGCGCGGCGCCTGAGGGAAGCTGGGATCGCTTCAAGGCAGCGGTGCGACATGGGTGGGAACGCGTAACCGGTCACCACCCGCATCATCATTGATGATGCACGGGGCCATGCCGACTGTGCAGACGAATGGCACTGAAGGTAAAGTGGTCCGCATGAGCGCAGCGCCATACGTGTGGCGCTGCGTGCCTCGAGGGCAAACCTGCATGCGTGCGAACTGATCGACCGGCGCGGCGAGTAGACGCTATGCCGCGTGACAGCGATCAGACCCGATGCGTCTTTACCCAGTTGACGTACGTGTCCATGAAGTTCTGCAGATAGGTGCGGGTGTCATCGTTGACGATCGTGCCGGTCGCGTCGATGCGCGTCGGATCGTGTTTGACGAAGATCTCCGGCTGGCCCATCGTCGGCACATCGAGGTACGCGAGCACATTGCGCAGATGCTGCTGCGCCAACGCGGAACCCATTGCGCCCGGCGACGTCCCCGCTACTGCGCCCGGTTTGCCGCGCCACGAGCTGTGGCCCATCGGACGCGAGCCCCAGTCGAGCGCGTTTTTCAGCACGCCGGGAATCGATCGGTTGTACTCGGGCGTGACGAACAGCAGCGCATCGGCCGATTCGATCTGCCGTTTGAACTGGCGTGCGGCTTCCGGGAAATCCGCGTCGTACTCCTGGCTGTAGAGCGGCAGGTTGCCGATGTCGACAAACTCGAACTTGAAATCAGTGGGGGCGAGCGAAATCAATGCATGTGCAAGTTGCCGGTTAAACGACTCGCGGCGCAGGCTGCCGACGACGACTGCAATCTGATAAGCCATGTTGACGTTTCCAATGATGAGTTTTCAATGTCGCGCAACGCGCAATACGGTACGACCCGAACATCATAGCGGGATTCAGGTTTTTGTTAACTGTCTGTGGACAAGTCGACAGACAGGTCTGTTATCCACAGATTTCGTGGAGAACCTTGTGGATAAATCGCCTCTCTTCCTTGTGAGCCAAAGCTTGCGATCGGCTAGCGGGGCGCCAGAAAAATCTACCGCAAAACATGCGTTTCGATTACAGGCAGATGCGATCTTGCAGGCAAGGTGTCGTCGAATCTTTCACGCTGCCGCATATGTCACGCCGTGCAACGTCACGCTCGATAAAGAGGTGTCCGTAGCGCTATTTTTTTCGGAGGGCTTTAAAGATGACTCGCGTTTCTTCAGGTAAATCGCATGACGAAGCCGTGGCCGCACGCACAGGGAAACGGCAAAAGGCGCAAGAACAGGCAGGCGGCGAAATGGCCGTTGAAAACACGCAATCGGATTCGGAACACAGCTGCGGTGAACTGTCAGAGCAGGGCAAGAAAGTGTGGCGCACCGGTAGCGGGCTCGATGGCGGTGGCAAGAGTTCCTGACGTTCTCGATAGGGATGGCAGAAAAGAAACAGAAATACGTCGTCAGCCATCTTTGCCATTGGCGCAGGCGTTACGCTTCGCGTGAATCGAGCGCCGTCGTATTCGTGTCGTACTCGCTCGACAAGTGAATCTGGTTCGCATCGTCGGTCGTGATGCGGGAAAATGGCGCGCAAGCCCATTTGAGGCGCCACTTTCACCCATCGATGAATACGATTGACCTCGACACACGCCTTGATCGGCATTGCTACCTTGCGGCCTTCTTACGCATGCGCATCATGTGCGGCGCCGAATGGCGGAGACGCGCATGAGAACGGCGATTGATGAGCAAGCGTTCGACGATCCCGTCTATCTTGCCCAGTTGAGACGCGACCTGCTGCGTTTTGCGCGGCTCCAGTTGCGCGACGCCGCAGCCGCTGAAGATGCCGTACAGGAAGCGCTAGCCGCGGCCTGGACGCAGGCCGATCGTTTCGCCGGTCAGTCGGAACACAAGACCTGGGTGTTCGGCATCCTGCGGCACAAGCTGGTCGATACGCTGCGTGCCCGGCGACGCACGATCAATCTCTCCGCACTGGACGACGAACTCGAAGCCGAAGCATTGCTCGATCGCGAACTGTTCAAGGAAAACGGACACTGGTCGCCTGAGGCGCAACCGCGCACGTGGCCGACGCCCGAGACCGCGTTGCGTCAACAACAGTTCTGGACGTTGTTCGAGATGTGCCTCAATCATCTGCCTGAGCAGATCGGCCGCGTGTTCATGATGCGCGAGTTCCTCGATCTCGAGACCGCTGAAATCTGCGAGGAACTGCAAATGACCGCGAACCACTGCAGCGTGATGATCTATCGTGCGCGCTTGCGGCTGCGCGCCTGCCTGACCGAAAAGGGCCTTTCCAGCGGAGACGTCCATGGGGAAATGTAAAGACATCACACGGATCCTGTCCGATGCGCTCGAGCGGCGGCTTGGCGCTCGCGAATGGCTGGCCGTCGGCGCTCACTTGCCGACCTGCAGCGGGTGCCGCAATTTTCGCAAGCACATTGGGCTGCTGCGGGCGGCCGCGCGCGCAATGAGTGGGATCGATGATTCGTTGAAGGGTCGGGCGGCAGGGGAGTGAGAGGGTAGGTGCTGCAGGCTGCGGGCTGCAGGTTATTGTCCTCGCGGAAGCCGGATGCACCGCCGCCTGCCTGCACGAGGTGACCACACCGCCGTTAGCCTTGCTTCGTCATGATTTGCTTATGCGAATTTATCGGTTCGCCAAGTTTCCCAAGCGACTTATCGTTGAGCGCAATCGGTCCATCTTGCGTCCGTTCCACGTAAAGTCACCCTCCCGTCATGACTCGTCACGCTTCCTTGACGCGCCGCGCGTTTCTGGCCGGCGCAGGCACAGTATTGGCCGCCGCAGCCCTGCCCTCGTTCGCCGTGCCGCACGCCAGCACGATTCGCATCGGCTACCAGAAGGCCGCGAGCACGCTCGTGCTGCTCAAAGCGCATGGCACCCTCGAAAAACGATTCGCATCGCTCGGCATTACGGTCAAGTGGACCGAGTTTCCAGCCGGGCCGCAATTGCTCGAAGGCCTCAATGTCGGTTCAATCGACTTTGGCTACGTCGGTGAGGCGCCGCCGGTGATCGCGCAGGCCGCAGGCGCGAACTTCGTCTATACCGCGTATGAAGTGCCGACGCCGCACGCCGAAGGCATTCTCGTGCACCGCGACGCGCCGATAAAGTCGGTAGCCGATCTAAAAGGGAAAAAGGTTGCGTTGAACAAGGGCTCGGATGTGCACTGGTTGCTGGTCGCCGCGTTGCAGAAGTTCGGGGTGCAGTATGCGGACATTCAACCCGTGTTTCTGCCGCCCGCCGACGCACGCGCCGCATTCGAGCGCGGCGCCATCGACGCGTGGGCGATCTGGGACCCGTTCCTCGAAGCCGCGAAACGGCAGCCCAATGCCCGGCTCCTGACCGATGGTGAAGGGATCGTGAGTCACCATCAGTTCTTTCTGAGCGCGCGCCCGTTTGCGCAGGACAATGCCGACGTGATCGCTGCAGTAATCGATGAAGTCGGCAAGGAAGGCGCATGGCTGCGCGATCACTATCCGGAGGCAGCGGCGCAACTTGCGCCGATTCAGGGCCTCGACGCAAATGTGATCGAAGCCAGCCTCCGACACTACGCCCACGTTTACCGGCCGGTCGACGCGCACGTGCTAGCCGAACAGCAACGCATTGCCGATACGTTCGCGCAGCTTCACATCATTCCTGGACAGATCGTCACGAAAGACGCGGTTTTGCAGGTTGCCAAAGACTGAAGCCGAACGTGTTCTTTTATGCCAACGGCGTTGTTTGATTTATTTTTTGTCGATCTATTTATCGAATAGTACGTTGATGTTTTCCGGCGGACGGCCAATCACCGCTTTGCCGTTTCGCACGACAATCGGGCGCTGCAGCAAGATCGGATGCTCAACGATCGCTTCGTACAAGTGCTCATCGCTCATGTCGGCCGCGCCGAGGCCAAGCTGTTTGTACTCGGGTTCGGCGTCTCGCATCATGTCCCGCACCGGGCAACCGAGCATCCGGTTAAGGTCTTTCAATTGAGCGACTGTCAACGGCTCGCGCAGATATTCAATGACCTTGACCGGCTCGTTGGCGACGTTGAACGTGGTGCCGAGAAGGTCGAATGCGCCGCGTGACTTTGAGCAGCGGGGGTTGTGATAGATCGTGATCATCGTGGTTCCGTGTTTGCAATCGGATTGTGTCGCGTGACATGGGGGTAGGTGTGGGGATTTTAGCGGTGAGCGGCGCAGACCACCTCTTGCGTCGCCTGATGTTTTTGTATGGATCCCTCTCGTGGATGTCGTGGTCGTGCTTGCGTCTGGAACAAGCCTCCAAGCCTCCGATAGTCGATGAGCCGACGCGCTGCGGAACAATACTGTGGCATAGCGCTTCGCTGCGTCCTTCCGCCCCAGCTCGCGCGCCCTCGATGCGACCGCTTTATGCGCATAAAGCGGTCTGCGTTCAATCGGAGAGTCTTACCTCTTGCTTCGATGGCCAGCACCAAACACTTCTCGCACTGACGCGAATCCGCCTCGGGCCTCGTACCCACAGGCTGGTTCAAGTCCTCTCATCTGACTGCGATCGCGACGCATCCCACTCCGCCATCTCGCAAGCGTCGACCGCCGCAAGCTCGGTTGTCAAGTAGACAGAGCCGCTCGACTGGCTTTGACGCGATCTACAGGGATAACAAACGCGCGGCCTCATCGATTCCACGTGAACCATATCTCGCAGCAAAGACACGTCATCCGCTAGTCAACGCGAAAACGCGGCGCCTTTATGCGCATAAACCTCGGCTAAATGGCTAATCTGTCGCGGTGTCACGACAAAATGCATTGAAACGAAAATACATCAAGGTAGAATTCAGCAGCGTCCAATACGGGGAGGTGGAGCTTGGCAGCTGAAATCATCGCAGTAACACAACAAAAGGGCGGTGTCGGAAAGAGCACGATCGCGATGCATCTCGGCGCCGCTTTCCACGAGAAGGGGAAACGGGTTCTCGTCGTCGATGCTGATGGACAGAACACCTTGATTCACTGGGCGAGTGCTTCTTCCGATGGCGAAGCTGGCATTCCGTTTCCGGTAGTCAACCTGTCAGAAGCCGGTGGGCAGATCCACCGCGAGATCAAGAAGTTCGTCGGCGACTACGACGTCATCGTGGTCGACTGTCCGCCTTCGATCACCGAGAAAGTGTCCGGCGTCGTTCTGCTTGCCGCGACCGTCGCAGTCATTCCCACTTCGTCTTCGCCCGCTGATTATTGGTCGAGCGTCGGACTCGTCAAGCTCATCCAGCAAGCTCAGGTAATGAACGAAGACTTGCGTGCGGTGTTCCTGTTGAACAAGACCGAAGAGAAACGCATGCTCACCCGCGAACTCAAGCGTGCGTTAGAAGAACTCGGTTTCCCGTTGCTTAGAACGCAAATTCCTACCCGTGAGGCGTACAAGCAGGCGATGGCTCTCGGACAAACGGTGCTGCAAATGAATGATCGCGGCGCCAAGCTCGCCAGCATGGAAATCCGCGCGTGTGCTGACGAGATCGCAGCCCTGCTTCCCTGAATTTATGCGCATAAAGGTCCCTGAATGAAACCCTCCCAATTCGCCAAAGGCTTCCAAGCGCGCCCGGATACGACCAGCAGCGAAAAGCGTACAGCGCTTGATCGGCTCAACGCGATCGACGGTCTCGTGCAAAACAATGTGCGGCGAACCGACGAGGTCGCCGGCCGATCGAGTCAGTCGATTACGCCGCCGGCATCGAACGAGGCCGAGTCACTGGAGTCCGATAGCGAATCGCCGGAATATCGGGCGTGGCGCGCCGAGCACGGTTATCGTCCCGGGCAGGTCATCGAACTGACGCTCAAGGCCATCAAGGCTAGCCCCTTCAATCCGCGCCATTTTTATCTGAAGTCCTCGATTGCAGAACTTGCTGTCAATCTCGCCAGGCAAGGTCAGCAGCAGGCGATCCACGTCATCCCCGACTACGATAATCCCGGAACCTACTTTGTCAGCGATGGCGGCCGCCGTGTGCGCGCGTTGAAGGAAGCGAACAAGGAAACCGTCAAAGCGATCGTCATTGATCTACCAATCGGTATTCAAAGCTACAAGCTTGGTTACGACCTCAACGTTCAGCGCGACTCGCAAACGGTCTTCGACAACGCGGTCGTCTGGAAGCGGTTTCTCGACGACAGGCATTTCCAGAGTCAGAAAGAACTGGCCGAGCATCTCGGGTTGGACGAATCGACGGTCGCCGTCGCCTTGTCGATCGCGAAACTGCCGGAAGTCGTGATGCAGGAAATGGTCACCCGACCGGATCGATTTGGCTCCAACATGGGGTATCAGGTCGGCCGTTATCACGCGGCGCGAGGGACTGACGCAACGCTGCGCCTGATCAACAAGATCCTGTCCGACGACCTCAGCACGCGCCAGGTTGCCGACATCGTGAAGGGCAGGGTGAGTGCGCAGGAAAGCGCGAAGCCCGCGGGACGTCAACGTTACGCGCAGCGTCTCGAGATCAAGTTCGACGGCGTATCGGTCGGCGATCTGAAATCGTATGGAGACGATCGCATCGAGTTGCGTCTGAAAGGTCTGTCGCGTGAGAAGCGCGACGACATCCTGCATCAGATCGAACGGATGCTGCTGAAAAAATAACGCGGCGTGCAGCCGTGCGACGCACACAAAATTCGCACGGCCGCTTCAGGCAACCGCAAACCCGCAACGCAATGTGATCGTGGTAAGACGCGGCTAAGACCCGGCCGGGTCCGCTCAGATCGGCGACTTCAAGACTTCAAGCCGCGCGCGATTGGCTCAATGTGAATGAGAGCAGTTCGCTGTCGGACGGCTCGCCCCAGGTCTTGCGAGCCAGCCAATCGAAGAACGCCGTCTCCGCGAGCTTCGAATCGAGGCCGCGACGGCGCCAGTCGTCGCGCATGTGCGCGCCCAGGTCCGGCAGTTCGTCCTCTTCGAATGACTGACGCGCAAGCGCCTGCTCGGAGTCACCCTGCTCCTCGTAGAGGGCCTGCGCTTCCTTGCGCCGATACGCGGCGTATTCGCTCAACAGGCGGGCCTTCAGATCGTCCGCCGGCACCGCGCCGGACACCTTGCCGCCATTTGCCGATGGCAGCGCTTCGACCGGCGGCGCATAGCCCTTTTTCAACGCATCCTTGAAGAGTGCGGGCGCGCTGCGCACCGGCGGCAGCGTCGTGCTGCGCATCCGTTGCTCGGTCATCTGCAGCGCCGCGCGAATCCGGTTTTCCTCGCTGTCGGCGTACAGCGTCTGCGCTTCCTTTAGCGGGATGCCGATCTTCACCATGCGGTCGACGAGCGTGCTGTCGAACACGTTCGGATGCTCATCGAGGGCAAGCATCGGCTGCTTGCGCTCCGTCACGCGGAACTGGATCTCGGCGACGCGTCGGCCTTCGCGATGCTCGACCAGCTCGACGAAGATATTCGTGACCGCGTTGACTTCGGCGATAGCCGGTCGCAGGTAGTCGCGCTTGAAATACTTGTATTCGCGCTTCGCCTCATCACCCGCCTCGGTATCGGGCGTGCCGGACAGAATGGGCCGCCACCATTCCCACGACTCGCGCATCGTCAGATGGCTCGGGTTGGTCAGATAGCGCACGCAGATCTCGTACAACGCGAGGCCGGCACTGCTGCGCAACTGGCTCTGGAACTGCAGGCTCAGGCGTGCGTACTGGACCGGGTCGAGCAGCTTCTTCTTGATTTTCGGCGCGAACGAGAACTCGACCCATACGCGGCGCGTGGCCGGATCTTCAAGGATTTCGGCATCGGCGATCAACGTCGAAATACCCCATTTGCGGCCCGGTTTCTGGCTGGACGTACCCGTGCTCCACTCGACCTGAACCGACACCATGCGCCGCAAGTGTTCCTTGACGAGTGCGGTATCGTTGGAATCGAATGCGGAATTGGCGACGATGTCGGACAGAAGCGCCCGGTATGTGTCGCCGGACTCGTCGGCCTGCTGCGCGACGGCGAGCAGCACATTGAACAGCTTGCGGGTAAGCAGCGTGATCTTCCCGTTCTTCGGCTGAATGGCGATGGCTTCGACAGCCTTGCGCAGCTCGGCCGAGCTGGGACTCACCACATCGGTTTTCTTCGCGCGCTTCGTGGCCATGCGTCGGGTCGGGAAGGATTTTGCGCAAGGATACCGACTGGGGTGATGGGCGTCTATAGGGTGTCTCTCACCATTTCTGGGTGAAGTGGGTTTACGAACCGCGACTCACCTCGACACATTCCCGGAAAAGCTCACCTGTCAAAATGACGGCGTATTCCGGCGTTCGTTATTTGTCGCGGCATCCGCAAAAACCGCGTCGGATCGGGCTGCTTTCGACCGCGTCAGATGGCTCCCGTATCGGCTCACCTCGTTGGGCGTCGTAATTTTGCGACGCCTCAAACGTGATGGCACATGTCGATACGCAAACGTTAAGCGCGCTTCGGTTGAGCTTCGCATGAGCGCACGGGATAGCGGGGCGGTCACACGTGACGCACGCAGGTCATGCAACCTTGGGCAAGGCCCGCAGAAGGCAGCGCGCGACACGCCAGACCATTCCCCGGTAGGCGCCGCGCGTGGTCCTCCTATGCGACATCCCACTGGCGCGCCGTCCTGGACGGCCTTGCAGCCGTCGCACGGCCGGAGAACGTATCGAGTGCCGCGCTACCTCCCTGCGCGCCAGCGCAAGCCCGCCGTGACCGCAACGCGACGCCAGGCTCGGCATCACCGTTCCGACCACGCCTGATCGCCAACCGCGTTCGGAGGAATTGGCAGAAGCGTCTAACGCGAGACGCAAGTTGGCCTGGAAACCAGGCCATCCGCATTGTTCAACGTCAGTTCAACGCGCTCGACAACCGCCGCGGCACACCCACAGGCTAACCGTCCTACCGTACCGCAGCGGACCAAAGCACCGCTCAGCCCGCCAGCACTCCCGAAAACGCTCACCTTACTTGCTTCGGGAGCCGCGCAAAGCGGGCTTCACAACCAGCCGACGGGACAAGCGGCAAGTCGATCTCCCGAAAATCCTCACCTGAACGTCGGTCCTGGCAGACTGCAGCCGCCGGATCGACGTGCCAAGGTGATCTCCCGGAAACCCTCACCTGTCGCGGCTTTGCGGGAAAATCCCCAATCGATTCTGGTACTTACCATGTATATATAAACTGGTCCCTGACCGACCGCATGCTCCCGAATTTCCTCACCACTGAGCCCCGCCCGCCACGGCCGCGGATCTCGAACGCGTCGCCAGATAGCTCCCGAAAGCGCTCACCTATTGATCAACACACCCATGGCATCCAACCCGAACTGCCCCGGTGTGGCGTGCCTTTGGCGTAAGTGACCGCAAACCTGGGTCCCGTATTTCCTCACCTGACAAGCGTCCTGCGCCCAATAGAGATCCCGCAAAGACTCACCTTTGCCTGGCACAGTCGGATTCCAGCGGCCGTGAGCGTCGCAATAGAGGATCCCGGATTCACTCACCTTTGACAGTTCTGGCATCTGCCGTCATCGGATTCGGCGCAAAGTACGCACTGAGTCTCCCGCAAATGCTCACCTGTGACGCTGACAAGCCCGGAACTGCCCGAAAAAGACCGCGATCTCCCGAAAAGCCTCACCTGACGAGGCTCTGCGTTCCTGTCGGCGCTCACCAATGGGGTTCGGAGCAGCAAAACGGGACCCTCAATCGCGGTCGGCAAGGCTCCCGAAGCTGCTCACCCAAGGACGATCGCCGGCAAAACCCGCACTTCCGGCAGAATAAGGGTTTGCGCGCGAGCGCCTCCCGAAAACCCTCACCATTGCCGCAGCCTGGTTTTCGGCGGCGTCCCGAACTCGCTCACGAACTGTCCCGCAGCTGCTCACCGAGTCCCCCGAATCCCTTCACTGCCCGGTCCCGTACCGGCTCACCAGGGCTCCCGTAAAGCTTCACCTGATCGGCTGGAAAGCCTTGGCTGATAAGGGTTTGCCGTGGCGTTAACGTTTTTAACCAAGGTTCAAGGGTGTTTACTTTTATCTCTCTCAAAGACAAGGCGCGAGTGATGAAAGAGAAAACCGGAAAACCCTCGCTCTGGTCAATCGTTTCGTGTCGTGAAACATAGGGTCGAAATGATGCGATCGACTAAATCCCTTTGGCTACATAGAGTTATCGCCTATTCTTCGCTTTGTTTCACGCATGCCCCTCAAAAGGCGTCGGTAAGAGCGTCTAACTGGACATCGGGATCGCACTTACGGACACCACGACACCGAACGCACAAAAAACGTAGTAGATGATACGTAACTTGTTATGATTCGTCTGAATCATGCTTGCGACGAGGCACAAATGAATCTCGATGAAGAACGCCAGGCTATTCGGCGAGAACTGGATTCGATGCGTGAGAACGGCGCCCGGCGTCAGGAGCTTTCGCTTCATGCCTGCAAACGGTTGTTCTTCGATCTCGGCATCCGACCATCCATGGCCGCTGTTCGGGATCTGACGCAGACCGGCAGCGCGAGCGATATTCCAAAAGATATCGACGGCTTCTGGGAACGCATCCGGACCGCATCTCGAGTACGCGTCGGGGCCGGCGCGATTCCGAAGGGACTGGAAGAACGTGCCGGAGAACTGCTCGGCACACTGTACCAGGAAGCGCTCGCCGAGGCACGCGCATCGCTCGACGAAGAGCGCAAGGAAATGCACGCGTCCATCGCGGTCGCGAAGCAGGAAATGCACGACGGCAAAATTCGTCACGAAGCGGCGGAACAGGCCATTGCCCGCAGCGAAGCGCGTGCGGACGCCGCCTGGGACCGCGTGCGCACGCTCGAGGCGCAACTGGCCAGCGCGTCGACGCACGGCACCGCGCATCAGGAAAATCTGCAGGCCTCGCTGCGCAGGCTCGAAGCGGAAAACGAGGCGCAGCAAAAACGGCTCGAAACTGAACAGGCGGCCGGTGCGGCACTGCGGGATCGCGTCGACGCGTTGCACGCCGAAATGCGTGCGAGCACCGAACATTACGCCCAGCAGATCAAGGACGCAGTGGCCGAAGCGGAGCGTCGCGTCAAGCCGATGCTCGTCGAACTGGATTCGCTGCGCAGTATGGCCGCTACCTATCAGTCCGGCGTGCGCGATGCGAGCCGCAAGGAATTCGATTTCATCCAGCAACTCGCGGCAGCCAAGGCGAGGGGCGACCGGCTCGATGCGCAATTGCGCGAGCAATCCGATGAACTCGACGTGATGACCCGGCAGGTCGCCGCGTTGCGGACACAGCAGGGCATCGACCCGACGGTCGCGAGCTTGCTGTGCACGTTGGCCGGCTCAGGCCGTTTGAGCGCGGATGAACTGACGTCGATCGGCACCGCGGTCGATGGTCACGTCGCTTTGCCGGCGCGTTGTCCAAAGTGCGAAGCGGGTGAGCCGGAACTGTCACAAGTGGATCACCATTACGAACTGTTTTGCCCGGAGTGTGAGCATTCGTCGGGAACAGGAATGTCGCGGCTTGAAGCGGTGACCCGCTTCCTGTCCGCAGGCGAAGTCCCCGCTTCTACTTAAGCTCCGGTCGCATAACGGTTTTTCCGCGCAGGTGAGCTTATACGGGATCGCGTGGGGTGAGTCTTTACGGGATGTCGTGGACCGGTGAGCGCCGCCGCAAATTCGCATCACCGGTTCATTGTTTGATAGACGGTGATTCACCGCCGGCGATTGCGGCCGCTGCCTGCGGACTACTCCAGATTTTCCACGCGCGGTGCAGTCGATGCGCCGACACCGGCTGCGCGAAGCCGAGCCATTCACCGACAAGTTCCGGTTCGACGCCGCTCTCGAACAATTCGGCGGCGAATGTATTGCGCAACGTCTGTGGGCTCGCACGCGCATCACGCGACGCAGCGATGCCCGCGGCATCGACCAATGCGTCGATTGCACGCAACGTGGTGGCCTTGTGCATCGGCCGTCCGGACGACGACGCGGGGAAAACCAGTCCGCCTGCAATGGCCGTCGTCGCGCGCACCTCAAGCCATGCGTTCAGAACGCCTGCAGCAAACGGCGCGAGCCTGGTACGACGTGACATTGCCGGGCTGTCGCCCTCGACCGCGAGCCACCCGGTGCCAGTGCTGACATCGCGCAGGGTTAACGCGATTGCCTCGCCCGTCTTCAGACCGCCGCCCAGGAAGATCGCTACCAGCGCGCGGTCGCGATACTCCCGCCATCGTTGCGCACCCGATACGCCGCTGACGGGCGATGCGAGATGCGCGACGAGCGCCGCCCGCTCGGCAACGGAAAGAAAGCCGGTTGGTTCGTTATCGCGTGCGTTGCGCCAGCCGGCTTCGCCGTCCTGAGCAATGAATCGTGCCGGGTTGGTCGACGCGATTTCGATGTAGCGGACATGATCGAGAACGCGCTCGATCAATCGCAAATACCGCGCTCGCTGAGGCTTGCGGATCGACAGACCCGCGACGAAATCGGCGATTGAGCGCCGGTCGACCGTTGCAAGCGTTTTGTGACGCGCGGCGAGCCACTCGAGAAAGAGTCCCCACTGTGCCCGGTAGACCTGCGCCGACGACGGACGAAACTGTTGCGCTGCAAGCCACGCATCGAAAGCGATCGCGGGGTCGCGCAGCCAGTCTTCCCGTTCGCGATCGAACAGGTCGCCCGATAACGACGGCGGACCCGCACTGCTCGACGAATGTGAAGGAGAAGCCATGCCCGTTTCTCCGTGAGTTGCGCGAATGGTAGACGCAGGCGCGGCGCTTTTCCTACTCGTATCCGCTACGTGAGCGCCGCTATCCGCCCCAGGCGCGCATCCGGCGCGCGCCTTTTGCCGGATGACGTTTTTGAGCCGCGAGCCGCTTCGCTTCGCGTTGTGCTTCGTCGTACGCGACGACCGCGAATGCGAATACGGCGGGCAACGCATTCGATGCGCCGAAATTCACCGGATCGTCCGTTTCCGGATACGGCAAGCCCGCTGGGCGTTGAAACAGGCCCAGCAGCAGCGCGTCGTGGCGGCTCGCGAATCCGAGGTCGGCGAGGGCCTCGGCCTCGATCGCATGCAGCAGCCGCCAGGTCAGCGGAACCTGTTGCGCGATGTAGCGCGATGCAATGTGGCAAACGATGTGCTCGAGGTCGCGCGCGGCGTTCCGGTAGCGCAGCGCGGCCAATGCGGTATCAGGATCGGTGGACGAGCTGTTCATGTTCGGCTCCAGTCGCGGTCGATGGGGCATATACTGTACAAATATACAGTATTGTCCGCAAGCCCTGCCGAACCGCTGGCAGCCGGGACCAAAACAACGCCCGCCGGGCCCGAACGAAAATAGCCATCCGGCACAAGCCCCACGTTGCCCACAAGCCCCTGCCGCAACCCGCCGCCGCGCGATTCAACCCTGCAACTCGAACCCTGCAACCCAACCCCGCCGGCCCGCTCAGCCGTGAATCACGACCAGCAACGCCTTCGCTTCTCCTTTGCCCGCATTGCGAATCGCATGCGGCTCGTCGGCCAGGTAGCGCGCGGTATCCGCTGTCTTCAACCGTTTCGTCGCGCCCGCTGCCTCGATATCGATCGTGCCGTGCAGCACCGTCAAGTGCTCGCGCGTGCCGGGTTCATGTGCGTTCGATACCAGCGCGCCGCCGGGCTGAAGCGTAAGCTCATACCACTCGAACCTGCCGGCGAGCTCGATCGGCCCCCAGACGCGCAACTGGTATTTCGCATCGTGTCCGCTCAACGTCGGGATGTCATGCGGCCCCGAGACCGCGATGGCCTCCGGCGCCTTCTGCGGCGCAAACAGCGAGTCGAGGCTCACACCGAGCGCGTTCGTCAGGCGCCATGCGACAGCGATGGTCGGATTCGCCTTGTCACGTTCGATTTCGGACAACATCGACTTCGACACGCCGGCCGCGCGCGATAAATCGTCGAGCGTCATCTTGCGTTCGCCGCGCAGCCGCTGGATCTGCTCGCCGACGCGCGGCGGCGCGGCCGTTCCCGCCGATGCCGGCGCACCAGGCGAGGCCGCCGATGCCGTTGCGCCGCGTGCGGGACGGCGGGATTCCGAACTTGCCATTTACTGACCTATCGTTTAGAGTTGTTCGATATATCGAAATTAAGTTCGAAAAATCGAATTTTTCCAGTAAAGCTGACACCGACTATAACAGGCCGCCGCGTCGCCGCACATGATGGTTCACGCGGGCCGCTCATTCGTCCAGGAGCCCATTCATGCGTGATGCTTTCCTCTCTCATCTGCGCGGCACGCTCGACCAGATTCGCGCCGACGGCTTCTACAAGACCGAACGCGTGATTGCGAGCCCACAGGCGGCCGACATCAAGCTTGAAAGCGGCGCCGGCGTGCTGAACTTCTGCGCGAACAACTATCTCGGTCTCGCCGACGACGCGCGCCTGATCGCCGCGGCGAAAGAGGGGCTCGAGCGCGACGGCTTCGGCATGGCGTCCGTGCGTTTCATCTGCGGCACGCAGACCGTGCATAAAGAACTGGAACGCGCGCTGTCCGCGTTTCTGCGCACCGACGATTGCATTCTCTATTCGAGCTGCTTCGATGCGAACGGCGGATTGTTCGAAACGTTGCTCGACGAGTCCGACGCGATCATCAGCGACGAACTGAATCACGCGAGCATTATCGACGGCGTGCGGCTCTCGAAGGCCAGGCGCTATCGCTACAGGAACAACGATCTTGCCGATCTCGAAGCGAAGCTGCGCGAAGCCGATGCGGCGGGTGCGCGCTACAAGCTGATCGCGACCGACGGCGTGTTTTCGATGGACGGCATCATTGCCGATCTGGCCGGCATCTGCGATCTCGCGGACCGCTACGGCGCACTCGTGATGGTCGACGATTCGCACGCGGTCGGTTTTATCGGCGAGCACGGTCGCGGCACGCCCGAGCATTGCGGCGTGCTGTCGCGCGTCGACATCATCACCGGCACGCTCGGCAAGGCGCTTGGCGGTGCATCGGGCGGCTATGTCGCCGCGCGTCAGGAGGTCGTCGATCTGCTGCGTCAGCGCTCACGCCCGTATCTGTTCTCGAACACGCTGACGCCCAGCATCGCCGCCGCGTCGCTGAAGGTGCTCGCGTTGCTCGATAGCGACGAAGGCGCGCGTTTGCGCGAGCGCGTGCGCGCGAACGGTGCGCATTTCCGCCGTGCGATGAGTGCGCTCGGATTTACGCTCGTGCCCGGCGAACATCCGATCATCCCGGTGATGCTCGGCGACGCGCAGCTCGCGTCGAAGATGGCCGATGCATTGCTGCACGAGGGCGTCTACGTGATCGGCTTTTCGTTTCCGGTCGTGCCGCGCGGCCGCGCGCGCATTCGCACGCAGATGAGCGCGGCGCACACCCCGGAACAGATCGATCGCGCGGTGGACGCGTTTGCACGCGTCGGACGTTCGCTCGGCGTGATCTGAGCTTCGGCGCCCCGCTGCTGCTTCGCTTCATTCGAACGCATTAACCGAATTCCGGCAGGATCCCTTATGAAAGCTCTCGCAAAACTCGAACGCGCGCCGGGTCTGACGCTGACCCGCGTGAAGAAACCCGAAGTCGGCCATAACGACGTGATGATTCGCATCACCCGCACCGCGATTTGCGGTACCGACATCCATATCTGGAAGTGGGACGACTGGGCGCAAAAGACGATACCCGTACCGATGCACGTCGGCCATGAGTACGTCGGCGAGATCGTCGAGATGGGTCAGGAAGTACGGGGCTTCGCAATCGGCGATCGCGTGTCGGGAGAAGGGCACATCACCTGCGGTTTTTGCCGCAATTGTCGCGCGGGGCGCCGGCATCTGTGCCGCAATACGGTCGGCGTCGGCGTGAATCGCGAGGGCGCATTTGCCGAATACCTCGTGATTCCCGCATTCAACGCGTTCAAGATTCCGCCCGAGATTTCCGACGACCTAGCCGCGATATTCGATCCGTTCGGTAACGCGACGCATACCGCGCTGTCGTTCAACCTGGTCGGCGAGGACGTGCTGATTACCGGCGCGGGGCCGATTGGCATCATGGCGGTCGCCATCGCCAAACACGTCGGCGCCCGTAACGTCGTGATCACCGATGTCAACGATTACCGGCTCCAGCTCGCGCGCAAGATGGGCGCGACGCGCGCGGTGAACGTCGCACGCGAAACGTTGCACGACGTGATGCTGGATCTGCACATGACCGAGGGCTTCGACGTGGGCCTTGAAATGTCCGGCGTGCCCAGCGCGTTCACCGCGATGCTCGAAGCGATGAACCACGGCGGCAAGATCGCGCTGCTTGGCATTCCGCCTGCACAAACGTCGATCGACTGGAATCAGGTTATTTTCAAGGGCCTCGAAATCAAGGGCATCTACGGCCGCGAGATGTTCGAGACCTGGTACAAGATGGTCGCCATGCTGCAAAGCGGGCTCGACCTGTCGCCGATCCTCACGCACCGCTTTGCGGTCGAAGACTACGAGCGCGCATTTGCGACCATGCTGTCCGGTGAAAGCGGCAAGGTGATTCTCGACTGGACCGCTTGATTGCTGCTTGATTCTTGCCTGATTCCCCGTTGTAACGCCCGTCGAACGGCTGTCTGATCGACTAACCGCTCGCGCCCGCTCGCGGTTTGTCGAATTCGGCCTGAACGCGCACATGCACATCGTCGCCGACAGCCGGGAACCATGACGTCAGCCCGAACTTCGAGCGGCTGAAACTGCCTTGTGCCGAAAAGCCGATCGTATCCAGTTTGGTCAGCGGATCGACGCCGTAGCCGTTGAACTTCACATCAAGCGTTACCGGCTGGGTCGTGCCGCGAATCGTCAGGTCGCCGGTCAGCTTGCCGACCGCGTCGCCGGTGCGCTCGAAATGCGTGCTGACGAAGCGGATGTCCGGATAACGAGCGACATCGAGCATCTCATCGCCCTTCACCATCTTGTCGAGCAGCGGCACGTTCGTGTCGATGCTCGACGCGTCGATCGTGATCGCCACCGCGCTGTTCTCCATGCCACCGTCTCGCCAGTCGAGCTGACCCGTCACGCGGTCGAAGCGCATCGCGAAGCGCGAATACTTGAAGTGATCGACGTCGAAGATAACGCTCCAATGGTCCGCATCCAGTTTGTACGGACCGGCGGGCACGCGTGACTCAGTGGTGCTGACGGTATGCGTGACCACCTGCAGCGGAGTACACGCAGTCATCGCAGCCGACGCGGCCGCGACGACAAAGAGCGCGCGCACGGCGGCCGCGCGGATAGCGGCATTCTTCATGGCCCCTCCGATAGTTCGTTCAACCTGCATCGCCCGGCACGATACGGCACAGACCCGCGCACGCGCAGCGTACCGCAAGCGGCCACACGCCGTCGTGCGTTTCTTCCAAAAGCGTTCAAAAGAATACTTGACGGGGTAGAATGACCGTTCTACCATCCGTTGCATGGCTATCTCGAACGAATTGACGACCACCCCTTCCGGTTCCGCACGCGAGCGGCTGCTCGAAGCGGCCGAAGCGTTGATTTACGCCGGCGGTATTCATGCGACCGGCGTCGACGCGATCGTCAAGCAGTCGGGCACCGCGCGCAAAAGCTTTTATACACATTTCGAATCGAAAGATGCGCTGGTCGCGGCTGCACTCGAGCGTCGCGACGAGCGCTGGATGAACTGGTTTATCGAAGGCACGCTGCGGCATGGAAAACGGCCGCATGCGCGTCTGTTAGGCATGTTTGACGTACTGCGCGAATGGTTCGCGTCGGATGTGTTTCATGGCTGCGCGTTTTTGAACGCGGCGGGTGAAATCGCATCGCCGGACGACCCGATTCGCGTGGTCGCGCGCGAACACAAGGAACGTCTGCTCGCCTTCGTGCGCGCCCAATGCGACGAGTTTGTCGCATCGGTGGGCGTCGATGCGCGGCGCGCCGACCGGCTGTCGCGTCAGCTGCTGATTCTGATTGACGGCGCAATCGGCGTCGCGCTCGTCAGCGGCGAATCCGACGCGGCACTCGATGCGCGCGCGGCGGCCGAGCATGTGCTCGATGCGTATCACCCCCATGCGCGTTCGCCGTCCGGCGGACAACCATCCACGGCAAGAGACCGTAACCGTTCTTAGGAGCTCATCATGGCAGAGATTGAAACCCGCCCGCCCGTTCCGCCCTTCACGCGCGAAACCGCGATCCAGAAAGTACGCGGCGCGGAAGACGGATGGAACACGCGCGACCCTGAACGCGTGTCGCTCGCTTATACGCCGCAAAGCGTCTGGCGCAACCGCGTGGAATTCGTGACCGGCCGCGCGGCGATCATCGAGTTGCTGCGCCGTAAATGGAAGCGTGAGCTCGACTACCGGCTGATCAAGGAACTGTGGGCATTCACGGACAACCGCATTGCGGTGCGTTTCGCGTACGAGTTCCACGACGATTCGAACACGTGGTTCCGCGCATACGGCAACGAGAACTGGGAGTTCGACGAGAACGGCCTGATGGCCCATCGTCACGCCAGCATCAATGAAATGCCCATCCGCGAAGCAGACCGCCTGTTCCGCTGGCCGCTCGGCCGCCGCCCGGACGATCATCCGGGGCTGTCCGATCTCGGTCTCTGACTATTACGTTGAGCATACGGTGAGCGTTCCTGCCGGACGTTCACCGGTCTGTCATCAGCCTTCGGCTATTGTCCTGCCTGCTGCGGTCAAGCCGTTTCCCCATCCTGTCGCGCCGAAGCGATACTCCACGGATTTCGCGGATTGTCGGGTAGAGTGCGCGACGGGGAAGCAAATCGATAAAAGACCGCAGTTTTGACACCGGCATCCGATCGCCGGCGGAGAGGACATGCGTTTTCGGCAGACCAGCAACATCAAGAAAAATATCCAACGCGCCATCGCGGCGCTGGCAGTCGGACTCGCGGCGACGTCCGCGCACGCTGACTGGTGCTCAGGCGGCGTATGGGTCGACGCAATGTTTGCGTCGTACCACATCAATCCGGACCCCGGCACCCACTTCGAGGAATTCAATCCGGGTCTGGGCGTCGAGTGCTGGTTGAACAACCAGTGGGCGCTGACCGCGGGCGGCTTCCGCAACTCGCTGCGCCGGCCTTCGTACTATGGCGGCGGCGTGTGGGCCCCGGAGTTCGCGCATTGGGGCTTTGTGCGGCTCGCGGTAATCGGCGGCATTATTTCCGGGTACAACTACGGCAACTGGGGTCTCGGGCGGAATCATTCGGTCGGCCCGGTCGCGGCCCCGATCGTGATGACCGAGTACAAGCGCGTCGGCATCAACTTTATCGTCGTACCGCCGATTCCTTCGGATAACTTGCCTTTTACGGTCGGGTTTCAGTTGCGGGTGAAGTTCTAGTTGTTCTTGCCGCCGGACCGAATGGCTGCGCGACCCGATGGCGATCCCGCCGCGCAGCCATGTTCGACATTCAATTCAGATGCCGCCCATACAGAGGTACTTGGTTTCGAGGTAGTCCTCGATGCCGTACTTCGAGCCTTCACGGCCGAGTCCGGATTGCTTGATGCCGCCGAATGGCGCGACTTCGTTCGAGATCAGGCCGGTGTTGATGCCGACCATCCCGTATTCGAGCGCCTCGGACACGCGCCAGACGCGCCCGATGTCCCGGCTGTAGAAGTACGAGGCCAGACCGAATTCGGTTGCATTCGCCGCCTCGATCGCCTCGCGCTCGTCGCGAAAGCGGAACAGCGGTGCGACCGGGCCGAAGGTTTCCTCGGTCGCGAAGCGCATCGACGCGGTCACGCCGCCAACCACGGTCGGCTCGAAGAACAGCTTGCCGGCTGCGTGGCGCTTGCCGCCGGTGAGCACGCGCGCGCCCTGCGTCACCGCGTCGGCGATATGCGCTTCGACCTTCTCGACCGCGGCTTCGTTGATGAGCGGCCCCTGCGCGACGCCGTCCTCGAAGCCGTTGCCGACCTTGATGCGGCTGACCGCCGCCGCGAATTTCTCCGCGAACGCGTCGTACACGCCGTCCTGCACGTAGAAGCGGTTCGTGCAGACGCAGGTTTGCCCGGCGTTCCGGTACTTCGACGCGAGCGCGCCTTCGACGGCCGCATCGAGATCGGCGTCGTCGAACACGATGAACGGCGCGTTGCCGCCGAGCTCGAGCGAGACCTTCTTGACCGTCGGTGCGCATTGACTCATGAGCAGCCGGCCCACCGGCGTCGAACCGGTGAACGTGAGCTTGCGCACGATCGGATTGGCGGTCATTTCAGCGCCGATCGCGCGCGGGTCGCCGACCACGACGCTGAATACGCCGGCCGGCACGCCCGCGCGGTGCGCGAGTTCGGCCAGCGCGAGCGCCGACAGCGGTGTGGCTTCAGCGGGCTTCAGAACCATCGCGCAACCGGCGGCGAGCGCGGGCGCGGCCTTGCGCGTGATCATCGCGGCCGGGAAGTTCCACGGCGTGATCGCGGCGCACACGCCGATCGGCTCCTTCGTGACGAGCATCCGCTTGTCGCCGGCGGGCGAAGCGAGCACGTCGCCATCGACGCGCTTCGCCTGTTCGGCGAACCATTCGATAAACGACGCCGCGTAACCGATCTCACCTTTTGCTTCCGCGAGCGGCTTGCCTTGCTCGGCCGACATGATCGTCGCGAGGTCGTCCGTGCTCGCGACCATCAGCGCGTGCCAGCGCTTCAGGATTGCGGCGCGCTGCGCAGCGGTCAGGGCGCGCCAGCTGTGCTGCGCACGTTCGGCGGCGATGATCGCGCGGCGCGTTTCGGTGCCCGTCATCAGCGGCACGGCGGCGATTGTCTCGCCGGTGGCCGGATCGACGACGTCGAACGTGCGTGCGTCGTCGGCGCCGCACCATGCGCCGTCGACATAGGCGAGCGTGCGCAACAGGCTGGGGTCGGCGAGCCGGGAAAGCGGATGGGATTCAGTCATGGTCGTCGCGAAGGGCGTGCCGCCGGCGCATGCGGCGCGGCGGTCGGTTATGTTGTGAAAGCGAGGTGGCGCGTGCGTTACTGCTGTTCCTGGTCTTTCCAGCGCTTGACCTTGCCGGTGTCGATATCGAACAGATCGAGCATGCGGCCGATCGTGTGATTGACGATGTCGTCGATCGTTTGCGGCTTCTGGTAGAACGCCGGAACGATCGGCGCGATGACCGCGCCCATGTCGGACAGTTGCACGAGCGTGCGCAGATGGCCGCCGTGCAGCGGCGTTTCGCGCACGCCGAGCACGAGCCGGCGGCGCTCCTTCAGCACCACGTCGGCCGCGCGGCTGATCAGCGTGCTCGTGATGCCGGTGGCGATCTCGCTCATCGAGCGCACCGAGCACGGCACGATCAGCATGCCCTTCGTCTTGAACGAACCCGACGAAATCGCTGCACCGATGTCGCCGGGCGAGTACCAGCGCGACGCGCGGGCACGCAGATCGGCCGCGCGGACGTCGGTTTCGTAGGTCATCGTCAGTTCTGCGGCCTTGCTGATCACGAGATGCGTCTCGACGCCCGCCTCGGCGAGCAGTTCGAGCGCGCGAATCCCGTAGATCACACCGGACGCGCCGGTGATGCCGACGATGATCCGGTCCGGCGTGCCGTTACTCATGGCCATTCTCGTAGCCGCGTACCGGCGAATTCGGCTCGACGCCGGCACGGCGGCGCGCCTTGTAGGACGCGTCGCGCTGCATCCACTCGCCGCGCGTCGCCTGCTCGGCGTTGCGATCCCATTCGTCGGTCCAGTCGCCGAGCGAGTAGCCGTACCACGGCGACTCCGGCTTCAGCGCAGGCAGCCCAAGCCGCTCCCACAGCACCTTCGCGTTTTCCATGTACTCCTTCTTCGGCAGCGCGAGCGGCGGCATCGGCGTTTTCATCGTCGCGTCGACCAGCATCGCCGAATCAAGGCCCGTATCGTGATCCGAGCGCGGGCCGTGGCCGTGCTCGCGATACGGAATCAGCTTCACGTCCTCGACCGGATTGCAGCGGTAGCCCATCGCCCAGAACACGGCATCCGCATTGTTCGGATCGATGTCGTCGTCGATGGCGACCACGAACTTGCCGATCGCGGCCTGCAGCGACATCGTGCCGTACAGCGCACGCCAGACTTCGGTCTTCTTCGCGCCGCGCTCGAACTGCAGGAATACGAAGCGGCGCAGGTTCGTCAGCGGCTCGTGCAGCGATACCTTCTTGATGCCGCGAATGCCGAGGTGGTCGCGCAGATGGCGCAGGAACATCGGCTCGTAGGCGAGCCGCTTGATCACGCTCGATTCGGACGGCGTCACCTGCGAGATGATCGACGTCAGCACCGCATCCTTGCGCCGCGTGATCGCGGTTATTTCGATTGCGAGGTTGAAGTCTTCGAGCGCCACGTAACCATGGCTTTCGCCGAACGGGCCTTCCGGTTCGAGATACGTCGGATCGACATAACCCTCGACGACGACTTCCGCCTCGGCCGGCACCAGCAGATCGACCGTGCGGCCCTTGACGACGCGAATCGGCGCACCGGCGAGGCCGCCGGCGACGCCAAGCTCGTCGACGTTCGGGCGCAGCTTCTGCGGACCCTGAAACGCGACCACGGGCGGCGCGCCGAGCACGATCGCCACCGGCATCTTCTCGCCCTTGGCCGAGTGCTTGCGCCAATGGTCGAGGCCGCCCGCGCGCAGGTTCACGAGCATCATCATGCCGAGGCGCGTCGGCGACTTCAGATGGCCGCGATAGGTGCCCATGTTCTGCACGCCGGTTTCCGGATCGCGCGAGATCACGCCGGTCATCGTCATGTACGGCGCGGCGTCGAAGCCAGGCGTCGAAATCGGCAGCGGCAGCGATTCAAGGCCGTTGCCGGGGCCTTCGAGATCCTTGCCCTCGATCACGATGTCGTGCACGGGCCCGCTTTCGACCACCACCGGCGGCACCGGATTGTCGATCGCGCGGTTCCACGCGTCGCCGATATCGTCGAGCGTCGGCACGTTCATACCGATCCGGTAGATTTCCGGATTCGCCGCGATGCCGCCGACGATCACCGGAATGTCGTACTTGCGGCCCTTGCTGTCGACGATGTTCGTGAACAGGAACGCCTTGCGCTCGGCTTCCGGAATGCCGCCGCGGAACTGCCAGCGCACCAGCGGATGCATCTCGGTGTCCTTGTTGACCGGTTCGTCGATCCGGTACAGAAGGCCTGCCGCATCGAGGCGGGCGATGTGTTCGTGCAGGTCCGCGTAACCGGACGTGCCGGTCGGTGTGCGAGTGGTGTCTTTTTCAGCCATGGCTAGAGGTCCCGTGAGACGCCGCGTCGCGCGGCGCCCGTATTGCTTGAAGCGTGTTGCCCGATGCGGGATGAGGCTGCTTCGATCCATCCCGCGGTCCGTGCGTCTGCTGCGACGCAGTGCCGGTGTTTCAGCGGCGCATCGACGTCATTGCGTTCGCGAGTGCGGCGCCCGCCACTTCGCTCGCCAGCGAGAAGTCGGGAATCGTGATCTCGCGGAAGTACGTCTTCAGCGCGGCGAGCGCGATCCGCTCGCGCGTGCAGATCGAGGCGACCATCGCGTCGGCGCGCTGCTGCAGGCTCGCGCCCGGCACCACTTCGGCGATGAAGCCCCATTCGCGCGCGGTTGCCGCGTCGATCGTCTCGGTCAGATAGACCATGTGCGCGGACGCCTTCGGCGGCACCTTGTAGCGCAGCACCGACAGCACCAGCGTCGGCGGCAGGTTCTTCTGCAGCTCGGGCAGGCTGAAACGCGCGGTGTCGGCGGCGACAGCCATGTCGCAGGCGGCGACGAATGCACAACCGAAGCCTTCAGCGTCGCCTTGCACTTCGGCGAGCAGCGGCACTTCGCTTTCGTGCATCGCGCGGTAGACGTCGAGAATCGGATCGGCCACGTTGCGGCGGAATTGCGCGGCGGAGGGCGGCGTCGCCGGCGGCGCGCTGACTGCGCGGCCGCGGCAGAACGCGGGACCCGACGCGCGGATGCGGATGATCTTCACGGCGCTGTCGCGGCCCGCAGTGCGGATCTCGGCAGCGATCGCGCGCATCGCGTCGAGCGTCAACATGTTGCCGAGGTCCGGCTGGGCGAGCGTGATGCGGTACTCGGAATCGTGCAGCGCTGAAGTGAATTCGGTCGTCATGGTCAGGTCAGGTCAAGTCAAGGAAAATGGTCGATGAGTGGTCGCCAGTCAGCGCGCGTAAGCGCCGGCCTCGTTGAGCTTCTGGAACACGCGTTGCGGCACGAGCGGCGATTCCGTGAACTCGACGCCGTATTCGGAGAGCGCGTCCTCGATCGCCGCGATGATCGCCGCAGCGGCCGGAATCGTGCCGCCTTCGCCCGCGCCCTTGACCCCGAGCGGATTGAGCGGCGAGGGCGTCTCGAGGTGGACGACGTCGATGTTCGGCACGTCGGTCGCCATCGGCAGCAGGTACTCGCCGAAATTCGTCGTGGTGGGCTGCGCGTTCTCGTCGTACTGCATCCATTCGAGCGTCGCGTTGCCGATGCCGTGCGCGACCGAGCCGATCACCTGACCGTCGACGATCATCGGGTTGATCAGGTTGCCCGAATCGTGCGCCATCACGTAGTTCAGGATGGTGATGTGGCCGGTTTCGCGATCGACTTCGAGTTCGACAACCGCCGTGCCGTTGCAATACGTCGATTGCGCGGGTGAGAAGTACTTCGTTTCCTCGAGGCCGGCGGTGAGGCCCTTCGGCATCGTGAAGCCGGGCATGCCCTGCGAGATCTTCGCGAGCTGGCCGTAGCTGATGCGCTGCTCGATGCCCGAGCGGCGCGCGACGTGACCGTCGGCGAGCATCAGGTCGTCGGTTTCGCATTTCCACAGATGCGCGGCGAGCGTGAACATCTTCTCGCGCACGGCTTGCGCGGCAATGTAGACCGAGTTGCCGGCATTCACCGTCGCGCGGCTCGCGAACGTGCCGACGCCCATCGAGATGCCGCCGGTGTCGCCGGTGATCACGTCGACCGTTTCGAGCGGCAAATTCAGCTGCTCCGCGCAGATCTGCGCGAAGGTTGTCTTGTGGCCCTGACCCTGCGGCGACGCGCCGGTAATCACGACCACGCGGCCGCTGCCCTGCACGCGCACCGTCGCGCCCTCGAACGGGCCCATCCCGGTGCCTTCGACGAAGCTCGCCATGCCGATGCCGACGAAGCGTCCGGCGCGGCGCGCTTCGGCCTTGCGCTCAGCGAAGCTCGCGTAGTTCGCGCGTTCGAGCGCGGCTTTCTGGCACGCCGGATAGTCGCCGCTGTCGTAGCGCAGCGGGCTGCCGTCGCGATAGATAAACCCCGCGTCGTACGGCATCTGCTCCGGCTGGATCAGATTGCGCCAGCGCAGTTCGGCGCGATCCATGCCGAGCGTGCGCGCGGCCTTGTCGAGAATCCGCTCCATCGCGAACACCGCCTGCGGCCGTCCTGCGCCGCGCACCGGCGAGGTTGCGCACTTGTTCGTGTAGACCACGTCGAGTTTCGCGGTCATCGCCGGAATGACGTACGGGCCGGGCGTCGTCGTGATCGAGATGTACGGCGTGATGATGCCCCACGGCAGGAACGCGCCGTTGTCATGCACCATCTCGAGCTTCACGCCGCGGATCTTGCCGTCGTTGTCGAGCGCCATGCGCACGGTCCACCACTGGTCGCGCTCCTGCGTGACCGAGAGGAAGTGCTCGCGGCGGTCTTCGATCCACTTGACCGGACGTTGCAGCGCAACCGCGGCGATCGAGACGAGCGCCTCTTCCGGGTAGAACGGCAGCTTCGGACCGAAGCCGCCGCCGACGTCGTTCATCAGCACGCGCAGCCGCTCCGGATCCCATTCGAGCAGCTCGACGAGGTTCTTTTTCTCGTGGTGCGGCGCCTGACCCGACGACCAGATAGTCAGCTCGCCGTTGGTCGCGTGATATTCGGCGACGTAGCCGCGCGTTTCCATCGGATGCGCGGAGCCGCGGTTCTGCCAGTAGGTTTCCTCGACCACATGCGGCGCATTGTTGAAGGCCGCGTCGATATCGCCGAAACCCATGTCGATGTGCGCGACGACGTTATCCTTCGCGTCGCTGTGGAAGAGCGGCGTGTCGGGGCGCAGCCCGACGCGGCAATCGGCGACGGCGTCCAGCGGCTCGTACTCGATCTCGACGAGCGCGCAGGCGTCTTCCGCGATGTAGCGATTGTCCGCGACGACGAACGCCACCGCCTCGCCCGCGAACGTGACTTCGGTCGAGGCGAGCAATTCCTGGGTCTGCTCGAAGCGGATCGCCGGATTCGGCAGCATGGACGGCACGCGGCCGCGCGCGCGGCCAGTCAGGTCCGCGTGCGTATACACAGCGTGCACGCCCTTGAGCTCACGGGCGGCCGTGCAGTCGATCGAGACGATTTTCGCGTGCGCGTGCGGGCTGCGCAGCACCGCGCCGTGCAGCATGTTCGGCAGGTGCAGGTCGTCCACGTACATGCCCTGACCTTGCAGCAGCTTCTTGTCTTCGGTGCGCGCGATGCGCTTGCCGACGTAGCGCAGGTCGCCGGTTGCACCCTTCAGGTCGGTAAAGTCCATCGTGTCACTCCGTAGCGTGGGCGGCCGGCACGGCGGCGCGCTGTTCGCGGATGCGCTGCGCCGCGAGCAGGGCCGCGGCGACGATCGGCTGATAGCCGGTACAGCGGCACAGGTTGCCCGTGATCGCTTCGCGAACCTCGGCCTCGGTCGGCGTATCGGTTTCGTTGAGCAGCTCGGTGAGCGTCATCAGCATGCCGGGCGTGCAGAAGCCGCACTGCAGCGCGTGACATTCGCTGAAGGCTTTTTGCAATTCGTTGAGCGTGCCGTCGGCGTCGGCGAGTCCCTCGACGGTCGTCAGCGTGTGGCCGTCCATCTGGACGGCGAGCGTCAGGCAGGCGCGCGTGGTGCGGCCGTCGACCAGCACGGTGCAGGCGCCGCAGACACCGTGCTCGCAGCCGTAGTGCGTGCCGGTGAGATTGAGGTCGTGACGCAGGAAGTCGCCGAGCATGCGGCGCGGTTCGACCTCGTGCTCGTAAGTCGTGCCGTTCACGACGACTCTGACGGTGCGAGTCTCCATGTCTATCTCCTTTGTCACTCTACGATTGTCTTGCGACGCGCGAGAACGCCGTCTTCAGCGCCCGTTCGGTCAGTACGCCGGCCAGATGCTGGCGATAGTCGGTGCTGACGTGCGCGTCGGTCATCACGTCGAGGGCCCGCGCGGCGTCGCTTGCGACGCGCAGCGCGCCTTCGTCCATCGGCTGGCCGCGCAGCGCCGCCTCGACCTCGTGCATCCGCACCGGACCGGGCGCGACACCGCAGATCGTCAGCGACACGCGGTCGAGCCGGCCCTGCGCATCGGCGGTGCAGAGCGCCGCGACGCCGACGATCGCGTAATCGCCGTGACGCCGTGCGAATTCTTCGAACGCGTAGCCATGGCCTTCAGGCCAGATGTCGAGCGAGATGTCGACCAGCAGGTCGCCTTCCTCGAGCGCCGGCGTCATGTACATCAGCGCCCAGTCGGACATCGGCAGCTCGCGGGTCGCGACCGCGCCGTCGTCGTAGCGCGCGATCGTCAGCACGCCGTCGAGTGCGGCGGTGAAGCACGGCTGTTCCGAGGACGGATCGAGCTGGCACAGACTGCCGCCGAGCGTGCCGCGATTGCGGATCTGCTTGTGGCTCACCAGCTGATACGCCTCGCGAACCAGCGGCGCGCGCCGCGTAACGAGCGGCGAGAGTTCGATGTCGCGCTGCCGCGCCATCGCGCCGATGTGCACGCGGCCATTGCGCTCCTCGATGCCCGTCAGCGCCTCGACGCCGTTCAGGTCGATGATGTGGCTCGTCATCAGATAACGGAAGTTCATCATCGGCATCAGCGACTGGCCGCCGGCGAGCAGCCGCGCGTCCTCGAGCGTGCCGAGCAGCTGGACGGCCTCGTCGACGGTGGTCGGCGCGTGATACTGGAATTCACTGGGTTTCATGCGTGCTCCGATAGTGCCGTGGCGGCCTCGTCAGTGCGGCTGCTTGCGCCCGAAGAGCCGCGCGAAGAAATTGCGGACCGACTGCCACATCGCCTTGCGCATCAGCGCGCCGGCGTCGAGCGGCACGACCGGCGCCGGTGCGGGCGGCGGGCGACGCGCTGGGGCCGCCTGGGGCGCGGATGGGTCGGCGTCCGTGGCTGACGTAGCCGGCGTGGCGGCGTCCGGCGCGGGCGCTGCATCCGATTCGATGAGCGCGGTCAGGTTCTTCGCGAACTGGTTCAGCAACTGCTGCGAGAGCGCCTCGATCATGCCGGCGCCGCGTCCGTACTGCGCGACCGTGCCCGACAGATTCACGTCGGAGACGACGTCGACCTTGGTCTTGCCGCCGTCTTCGGTGACGGTGGCGTTGATCTGCGCATCGGCGCCGCCGCGGCCCTTCGTGTCGGTGCCGCTTGCCGACACGACGACCGTGCGGTTCGCGTCGTTCTGTTCAGCGATCTTGAATTTGCCGGCGAACTTCAGCGTGAGCGGGCCGAGCTTGACGGTGAAGCCGCCCTTGTAGCTGCCGTCGGGCTGCTGTTCCTTGAGTTCCGCGCCCGGAAAACACGGTGCGGACCGTTCGATATCGATCATGGTCTTCCAGACGTCGGCGGGTTGCGCATCGACGGTGAAAGACGAACGGATGGTGATTGCCATTCGGCCTCCTCGGGGCGATCGGCCGATGGGGCCGCGCTCCACTTATTCAGTTGTGTCAGAGCCGGGGGCGCGTCCGGCTTGCCGAACACGCCTGCCGGCCCGGGTCTTCACTGCGCCAGGCTCGACAGGAATTCGTCGAATATCGGCGCAAATACGTCGCGCATGTCGAATGCGCCGAAGTGCGCCGCGCCTGGAATGGACACGAAGCGGCCGTTCGGCAGCGCGTCGGCGATTTTTTGCGACACCGCCGGCGGAATGCTCGCGTCGGCGTCGCCGGCCACGACCAGCGCCGGTTTCAGCACGGCCGGCAGCTCGGCGAGGTTGTCGAGCTGCGAAATCGCCTGCCAGTTTGCGCTCCAGCTGTACCAGTCGTCGGCGGCGAGGCGCGCGCGGCATTTCGCGACGAGATCGGGACGCGGCGTGTCGGCCGCGAACCAGCGCGTGATCGTTTCGTCGGTGACTTCGGACATCGAGCCTTGCCGGCTCATGTCGCCGCGCGCGAGAATGCGCGGGCGCACTTCGTCAGGGAAACCGCCGGCCGTCGCGCACAGGATCATCGCGCCGACGAGTTCGGGAAACTGGATTGCGACGCGTTGGGCGACCATGCCGCCCATCGACACGCCGATCAGCGTGGCGTCGGCGAGGCCTTCCTTGCGCAGTACCGCGGCGACGTCGGTCGCGTGGTCGGCAAGCGTGACAGGGGACGTGACGGCGCTCGAGTCGCCGTGGCCGCGCATATCGAGCGCGACGACCGTGTAAGACGAGGCCCAGTCTTCGGCATATTCGTCCCACCAGCTTCGGTCGACGCCGATCGGATGAAGCAGAACCAGCGGCCGGCCTGTTCCGCGACGGGAATAGGCGATGCGGCCGGCTGGGATTTCGCAGAAAGTTGAATGAGACATGGCGTATACGTAGTGCGCGAGATGTGGCGCGCGCGATCTACAATTCATCGCGCGCCGAATGGCGGGCGGCCCGCGGGACCTGTGGCCCGCACGTCGCTGGCGGGAGGGTGAACCCCGCGTGGGGCGTCAGGCGTTTGCCTTGGCCTTCAGTTCGAGCACGACGGCCTTGGCGCGACGCAGCGCTTCCGCCGCAACGGGAATGCCCGCGTAGACGCCGGCCTGCAGCAGCACCTCGGCGATTTCCTCTTCGGTCACGCCGTTGTTCACCGCGCCGCGCGTGTGCACTTCAAACTCGTGCCAGCGGCCGAGCGAGGCGAGCATCGCGAGGTTCAGCATGCTGCGCGTCGAGCGCGTGAGGCCCGGACGGCTCCATATGTTGCCCCAGCAGAAGTCTTCGGTGAATTCGAGGAACACGGCGTCGAACAGATGCGGGTCAGCATTGCGCTGCGTGTGCGAGGTGCCAAGCACTTCCTTGCGAATCGTTGCCCCGATCGCCCTGCGTTCAGTTGACGTAATGTCTGGCATGAAAAACCTCTTGGGTGCAATGGATGGAACGGTTGTACGATTGTATAATGGGAAACAGTATGAGCACTCGGGCATGTGCTGTCAATATGATTGTATGACGGATCAAAAGGGGAGCGTTCGAATGCCACTGATCAAAACAACGACCAAGGAAGGAATGGATACCAACAGGTTAGTAGTGCGGCCGGCGGCAACGCTGAGGCGCCAGGTGGTCGAAGGGCTGCGTTCGTGCATCAGCGACCTGACGTTCAAGCCGGGCGACCGGCTCGTCGAGCGCGAGCTCTGCGAGATGCTGGGTGTGAGCCGCACGCTGATTCGCGAGGCACTGAGCCAGCTGGTAGCGGAAGGTCTCGTGCAGATCATTCCGCACAAGGGTCCGATCGTCGCCGTGATCACGAAGGAAGAGGCGAAGGGGCTGTACGAGGTGCGCGCAGTGCTCGAGGCACTGGCCGGCCGGCAGTTCACCGAGCGCGCGACGAACGACCAGCGCGTCGCGCTGATGCAGGCGCTGAAGGAACTCGCGGCGATCAAGGACATGAACGCCGAGGAAGCGATCCTCCTGTTTCTGAAGCAGAAGGCCAAGTTCTATGAGGTGATGCTCGACGGCGCCGGCAACCCGGTGCTGACCGAGATGCTGCGCCTCGTGCACACGCGCGTGATGATGCTGCGTGCCACCACGCTGTCGCAGGAAGGCCGTCTCGCGCAGAGCTACGACGAAATCTCGGCGATCGTCGATGCGGTGATGCGCAACGACGCCGATCAGGCCGCCGCGGCCTGCAAACGGCACGTCGAGCAGGCCGAGCGGCTTGCGGTCGACGTGCTGGTGGACATTCATTGAGAGCGCGCTGTTCCGCCGTCCGCCCGCACGGCGACTGAGGTTGCACGGGGCGGCTGGCGGTGAAGTCGCGCGGCGGCGTGCCGGTCTATCTGGCGCCGTCGTTTTGTACCGGGCGATGACGCCCTTTTCCTTTCTCGCTGCCGTTCCGGCGCGTTCCTATTTCCGGCTGCCCGCCGTCCGGCAGTCGCGACACGACCCTGCGAACAGCAGACATCGTCCTGCGTTTCCCTCGTTCATTCTTCCTGACTGCGCCGTCGCGGCGGGCCAAATCTGGCACGTCACATAGTGGGTGTGTTTTCAATAATACGTATTGCAATATAATTGTATTACGACATATACTTGCGGCACCGGATAAAACGGTGGTCCGACGCTGACCGCCTCGAAGCGGGTCGCGACCGCCCCGACCGAAGACCAGGAGACAGGGAACGATGGGCAAATCGCAGGACATCAGCGCGTTGGCGGCTGCCTCCGCGGCGCCGCCGGCATTCAGGCTGTCGCGCTACCAGTGGTTGACGCTCATTTCAGCGTTCCTCGGCTGGATGTTCGACTCGATGGACCTGAACCTGTTCACGCTTGTCCTCGTGCCGAGCGTCGGCCAGTTGCTGCACAGCACCGACGCGACCGAAATCAGCAAGATCGGCAGCTTTATCATCGCCGGCAAGCTGCTGACCTGGGGCGTCGGCGGCGTGCTGTTCGGCGTGGCCGCCGACCGGCTCGGCCGTTCGCGCGTCATGGCCTGGACCATCTTCATCTACGCCGTCTTCACGTTGCTCAGCGCGTTCGCGCACACCTGGACCCAACTCGCGGTAGCGCAGGCGATGGCCGGCTTCGGCATCGGCGGCGAATGGGCCGCGGGCGCGGCGCTGGTCGCCGAGTCGTGGCCGGAGCGGCACCGCGCGCGCGCCATGCAGATCATGCAGATGGCGTTCGCGTTCGGCTTTCTCGCAGCGGCGCTCGACAACCTGCTGCTTGGCGGTTTCGGCTGGCGCTGGGTGCTCGGCGTGGGCGCCGCGCCTGCCCTCGTCACGATTCTCGTGCGCCGCTTCGTGCCGGAGCCGCAGCGCTGGGTGAAAGTGCGCGACAGCGTCGACGCCGCACCGGCCATGCAGACCTTCGCCGCGATTTTCGCGCCGGCGCTGCGCCGCAAGACGATCGTCGGCGTGGTCGTCGCGTCGGCGGCCATGCTCGGCTGCTGGGGCGGTCTCACATTTCTGCCGAGCTGGATTCATCAGTTGTCGGTGGCGGCGGCCGATCATCGCGATGTGGGTTCGACCGTCAGCTACGCGTTCATTCTGATGATGATCGGCGCGACGCTCGGCTACCTGACGCTGATCTGGATGCTCGACGCGCTCGGCCGGCGAATGTCGTACTTCATCTTTTCGGTCGGTTCGCTCGCCGTGTCGCTCGTGCTGTTCATGACAGTCCACGATATCCGCGGGGTGTTGTGGCTGATGCCGGTGTACGGCTACTTCGTGATCGGCGCGTTCGGCACGTTCGCCTCTTATCTGCCCGAGCTTTTCCCGACCCGCGTGCGGGCGACGGGCCAAGGCTTCTGCTGGAACATGGCGCGCGCACTGACGAGCATCGGCCCGATCGCCGGCAATCTGGTGGTCGCGAAATTTGGTTCGTTTCCGGCGGCGTCGGCGGCGGTGTCGCTGCTTTTCATCGTCGGGATGGTGTCGATCTGGCTCGGTCCCGAGACGAAGGGCGTGCCGCTCGACGATTGAGCCTCGCGGATCGTTCTCCTGCGGGAATGCCACGCGCTCGTTTCGCATGATGGCGCCCGAAGGGAGCCTGAAAGACGCGGCGTAAGCGCGCGTCGGCGTGCAGGCTTTGTTTTGATTCGATGGAACACACTTTGAGTACAGACATGTCGAAGTCCGGCGCTTCAAACCGAAATGGCGCAGTCGAAGCTGTGCCCGAACGCGTCTTCGACGTTGGCGTCAACGAGCGGCTGCCGCTTTCGCAACTGGCCGTGCTGGGCCTGCAGAACGTCTTCGGGATGACGGGCATGTTCGTCTTCCCCGGCATTCTCGGCCGCGCCTTTCATTTGCCCGATGCACAGATCGCGTACCTGTACGGGATGACTTTCATGGCGTGCGGGATCATCACGATTCTGCAATCCGTGCTGCTGCTGCGCTTGCCGATCGCTCAGGGTCCCTACGCGGGCAGCTTCGGCGCGTTGCTGACGGTCGGTCATCTGCAATCGGGTGGCCTGGGTACCGCGTTCGGTTCGTTCTTCGTCGCCTCGCTGATCTGGTGCCTGCTGACGGTGCCGATCCGCGGGCGCAGTGTGGCCGGCCTGTTTGCGCGGCATCTGCGCGTGCCGATCATCTCCGGGATGATCGTGATGCTGATCATGGTGCAGATCGCGAGCGTGGCGCTGCCGACGTGGATCGGCAGCCGTACCAGTCCCGGTTTTCCGGGCGTGAACCTGCTCTCCGGCGCGATCGCGGTAGCCGGCATCGTGTTCGCGATGCTGTGGGGCGGCCGCCGCTTGCGCCGCGTCGCGATTCTGCTCGGCCTTGCGCTCGGCACGATCGCCTACACGCTGTTCCAGCCGATTTCATTCGCGGCCGTGGCCGCCGCACCGCTCGTGGTCGTGCCGCAAGTCTTCCCGTTCGGTTTCGGCGTGCGCCCCGATTTCGTCGTGGTGTTCCTGCTCGTGCTGATTCCGGCCGGCATGGGATCGATGGCGCTCTATCAGACCGTCGCCGAATGGGGCGGCGAAACGCTGACGTCCGGCCGCATGTCCGAAGGGCTCTTCGGCGTCGCGCTCGGCTCGGTCGCCGCGGCCGTGTGCGGCGGCTTCAGCACGATCGCGTATCCGGACAACATCGGCATCCTGCGCGCGACCCGCGTCGGTTCGCGCTTCGTGACGCTGACGGCCGGCATCTTCCTGATCGTGCTGGGCGGCTGCGTGAAGTTCGACATGCTGCTTGTCGTCGTGCCGATTCCGGTGATCTCAGCCGCCGCGACGCTGCTGTTCGGCATCGTGTTTATGCATGGCGTCCATATTCTTGCGCAGGTCGAATGGGACGACCGCCGGCTGATCGCAACCGGGCTTGCGTTCCTGGTCGGCCTCGGCGGCCTGTTTATCTCGCCCGACGTGATGCACGCGATGCCGCTCCTGTTGCAGCTCGTGCTCCAGCAGCCGGTCATCTCCGGCGGTCTCACGCTTGTCGTGCTGCATTCGCTTCTTTGTTCGACGCAGCGTCCGCCGAACACATCGTCGGCCGCTGCGGTCCGCGCGCAGAGCGCCGAGCGCTGAGCAGGGTCGCGCCACCCGTCCGGGCGGGGCAGCCTGCCCACCCGGATGGATGCATGGAACCTTCTGCATCGCCGTTTCGGCGAACCGGATAGAAATGCTGCAATAAGCGCGAAAGAATCGATTTGTTGTGTAGTAATACTAATTGATAAAGGGATGGGCCCATTGGCCGAATCGACGACGTCGATGTGCGCGAGAGCGCCGGTTCGTCGTCGGAAGAGTCAGGGGATTCAAAAACAACCATGGAGACTCAAATGAAAACGAAAAGAGGGGTGCAGGCTCTCGTACTGGGCGCGGCGCTGTTCGGTGAAGCCGCTCATGCGCAGTCGAGCGTCCAGCTCTACGGGCTGCTCGACGCGTTCGTCGGCTACAAGAAGCCGTTGAACGGCCAGTCGAGCGTGATAGCCGGCAACGGCGGCATGACCGCACCGTACTTCGGCATGCGCGGCGTCGAGGACCTCGGCGGCGGCACGAGTGTCATCTTCGATCTCGAAAGCTACTTCAACATCCAGAACGGCACCTCGGGCCGCACCGGCTTCCCGCACGACGGCCTGTTCTCGCGCAACGCGTACGTCGGGCTGAGCGGACACTACGGGACGGTGACGGCCGGCCTGATTCCGCCGCTGTTGTGGTTCTCGACGATCCAGTTCAACCCGTTCTGGAACTCGTTCGTATTCTCACCGATCGTGCTGCACAGCTACATTGGCGTGAACGGGCAGGGCGTATTCGGCAATGCGGGCGAGTGGTGGAACTCGGTGTACTACGCATCGCCCGCGTATCGCGGTCTGGTCGGCCGGGCCATGTACTCGTTCGGCAACGAGGCAGGCCATCTCGGCCAGAACAAGTGGTCAGGCCAGGTCTCGTACAACAATGGCGGTTTTGCAACGTCGGTGGTTTACCAGCAAATCAAGTTCAGCCTCAACGCGGGCGACCTCGGTACCGTGCTGCCGGGTCTGACGACGCAGTCGGTGGTCAATATCGGCATGTCGTACGACATGGGCTTCGTGAAGCTGTATGGCCAGTACCAGCACGTCTGGGATTCGATCACGACCGGCGATGTCGGCATCGACACCGGCCAGCTCGGCTTCTCGATTCCGGTGGGCGTCGGCCGGATTCTCGGCTCGGACGCGTATTCGAAAAGTTCCGGCAACAGCTCGGTTTACCGCAATACGTGGGCGCTGTCGTACGACTATCCGTTGTCGAAGCGCACCGACCTCTATGCGGCATTCCTGTCCGATCGCGCGAGCCGGATGTCGACGGGCACCACGATCGGCGGCGGGATCCGCACTACCTTTTGATCGACCGCCGGTATCTTGCATTGAGCGTCGCGCTACGCGGCGCCCGATGCGGGATACCGGCGTCACCTGACTGGAAGCATTCTCATGGACAGCGTCAATCTCGAAGTGCTAAAGGCGAGTGTTCGCTGGATTGGGCGCGGTCATCGCGTGCTGCTCGTAACCGTCGTCAAGACGTGGGGCTCGTCGCCCCGTCCCGAAGGGGCCATGCTCGCGATCTGCGACGACGGCTCGGTAGTCGGTTCGGTGTCCGGAGGATGCATCGAGGACGATCTGATCGACCGCGTGCGGCGTCTCGGCATCGAGCGGACGCGTCCGGAAGCATTGAAGTACGGCATCTCCGCCGATGAAGCCCATCGCTTCGGCTTGCCGTGCGGCGGCACGATCGAGCTCGTGCTCGAACCGCTGACGCGCGCGAGCGGCATCGACGAGTTGTGCCGTCGCGTCGAGGCGGGGCAGCTCGTCACACGCGCGCTCGATATGGCGAGCGGTGCCGCGCGGCTGTTGCCGGCGCACGCAACCGACGGCCTCGAATTCGATGGGCGTCGATTGCTGACGGTTCACGGGCCGCGCTACCGCTTGCTTGTGATCGGCGCGGGCCAGCTCTCGCGCTATCTCTGCACGATCGCGGTCGGGCTCGACTATCAGGTGACGGTTTGCGATCCGCGTGAAGGTTATACCGATGAATGGCACGTGCCGGGCACGACGCTCGTGCGCACGATGCCCGACGACACCGTGCTCGAGATGAAGCTCGACGAACGCTGTGCGGTGATCGCGCTGACTCACGACCCGAAGCTCGACGATCTGGCGCTGATGGAGGCGCTGAAGACGCCGGCGTTCTACGTCGGTGCGCTCGGCTCGCGTCGCAACAATGCCGCGCGTCGCGAGCGGCTCGAAACGTATTTCGATCTCAACGAGATGGAACTCGCGCGGCTGCATGGGCCGATCGGCGTCTACATCGGCAGCCGCACGCCGCCGGAGATCGCGGTGTCGATTCTCGCCGAGCTGACGGCGGTCAAGAACGGCGTGGCGCTGCCGGGCGAATTTCGGGTGGAAGGCGCAAAGGCCGCGCTCGATATCGCGGCGGACCGGCAGACGAGTTGCGCGGTGGCCTTGCGGCATTGAACGGGACCGGGGCCACAAAAGCAGCCGTATCGGGGAGTCGTTGACCTCTTCATCGATGACTCCCCGACACAGCAAACCGGTCTTACAGCTTGAACACGATCATCTTCTCGGCCGTCATTTCGTGCGCGGTGTAAGGAATGCCGCCGATGCCGTATCCGGATTCATGCCGCCCTGCAAACGGCATCCAGTCCGTGCGGAACGCGGTATGGTCGTTGATCATCACCGCCGATGCGTCGAGCCCTTCAGCTGCTTCGAACGCGCTAGCCAGATCCCGCGTAAAGATGCTCGACTGGAACGCGACCGGCAGCGAGTTGGCTTCCGCGATCGCCTCGCTTAGCGACGTGAACGGATAGACACACGTCAGCGGCCCGAATACCTCGAGCGTGGACACCTTGGCGTCCTTCGGCGGATTGACCAGCACCGTCGGCTTCAAGGTGGTCGCACTGAGTCGTCCGCCGCCGCGTTGCTTTGCGCCTGCCGATACCGCTTCGTCGATCCATTTCTCGACGCGGTCCGACTCCGCCGGCGTGATCAGCGGCCCGACTTCGGTTTCGGGCCGAACCGGGTCGCCCACGCGCAAGGCCGCCACGCGCGCGGCGAGGCGATCGACGAACTCGTTGTGCAGGTCCGTGTGAACGTAGATTCGCTGGAGCGACACGCAGACCTGGCCCGCATGGTAATAACCGCCCTTCACAATCGGGTCGATGATCCGGTCCAGATCCGCGCTTTTATCGACGATCGCAGGCGCGGCGCCGCCATGCTCGAGCGCGCAGCGCGCACCCGGCGCGAGCTTCGAGCGCAGATGCCAGCCGACACGCGCTGAGCCGATGAAGCTGAGAAAAGCGACGCGCGCGTCGGTTGCGAACGCCTCGGAGAGTCCGCGCTCTTCCGGCAGAAAGGTTTGCACCCAGCCTTCCGGCATGCCTGCCTGCTGCACCAGTTCGACCAGCTCGAAGCAGCTCAGCGGCGTGGCGCTCGCCGGCTTCACGATGACCGGACAGCCGGTGGCAATGGCCGGCGCGACCTGGTGCACGACGAGATTCAACGGATGATTGAAAGCCGATATCGCTGCGACGACGCCGATCGGTTCCGCGATCGTCCATGCGTGGCGGTTGTCGCTGGCCGGCGTGATGCCCATCGGGATCTCCGAGCCGGCACGTGTACGCAATAGCTCGGCCGCATTGCGTACGCCGTCGATGGCGCGATCGGTTTCGATCAGCGCGTCGGTATACGGTTTGCCGCCTTCGCGCGCGATCTGCGTGGCGAAGTGCTCACGCTTCGCTTCCATCAGCGTCGCGAGTTTGCGCAATACCTCGATGCGCTGATGGGGCTTCAGCCAGCCTTTGCGGTCTTTGAACCGCTTGAACGCCGCCGACAGCTTGCGCTCGAGTGCGGCTGCATCGTCGCCGGGAAGCTGTGCGATGGGTTCGCGATCGAATGCCTGGACAACCTCAATCATGTTGACCTCCTTGGGGTTCGGGTGCCTTTCGTGCGAAAGGCGAGAGCAACTAGCGGTTCCCAGCTTAAACGCTTCGCTTGTGCGCTGCAGACAGGCCGGCGCGGTAAAGGTGAGAGTTTTCGGGAGCACCCGGGACGGCGCTTTTTCGGCGTTCTGTCCACTGCGTGTCCGGATTCGTGCGTGTCTCGACATCATGACCCTTATGCACGCGAGATATCGTGAGTGCACACGCGAACGCGGCAGCGCGACCCTAGGCCGCGCTGCCGCGAATCGGTCATGCCGGCAGTGGCAGAACGCTTCTGTCCGGCCGTATCCGTCAGAAGTCCGTCGTCACCGACATCAGAAACGTGCGCGGCCTGCCCTGTGTCAGATACGCGCCGGTCGCGGAGGCCCAGTACGCTTTGTTGGTCACATTTTCGACGGTCGCACGGAACGTGGTCGGGTGCTTATAGATGTTCAATGTATAGCGCGCGCCGAGGTCGAAACGATCCCACGCTGGAATCGACAGCTTGTTGGCAGCGTCGAGGAACTGGTTGCCGGTATGAATCCATGCGGCATCGAGTGTGAGGCCCGGCACCCACGGCAGATCGTATTCGCCGCTCACGTTGAACAGATAGCTCGGCACACCGATCGGACGATCGCCGTCGGTCGCGCCGCCGGCGGTATCGAGTTGCTTCGCGTTGAGCAGCGTCGCGCCCGCCAGCAGACGCACGCCTTTCGCCACTTCGCCGTAGACCGACAGTTCGATGCCGCGATGCCGCTGCGTGCCGTTTGTGCCGAACAGATTCGTCGTCGGGTCGGTGAATGCGGTCGGTTGTTCGATCTGGAATAGCGACAGTGTGCCGCCGAAGTGATTCGAGTCGTATTTCGCGCCCACTTCGTACTGCTTCGTGCGGTTCGGCGCCAGCGTCTGGCCGACGTTCGCGGCGCCGATAGGCGCGGTCTGTCCGGGCGCGAGCGACTCCGCACGGTTGGCGAACAGCGAGATGCTGTTGGTCGCTTTCACGACGAGGCCGAAAATCGGCGTGTTGATCGACTGGTCGAAGCTCGACGAAATGCTGTCGGTGCCGACCGTGAAGTTGTTCTGATGCAGTTGCTGGTGACGGGCGCCAATCGTGAACAGCACGCGGTCATTCAGAATGCCGAGCGTGTCGGAAACGGCGACGCTGCGCATCAGGATCTGATCGGCGAGGCCCGGGTCCGCGAAGTTGCCCGCTACGAAGCTCGTCAACGGCGGCATGGGCACGGCGCCGCCGCCGTACAGGCTGGTCGGGAACGCGCTGCTAAAGGCGAATGCCTCGCGATCTTCGATGCTCGTGATCGCAAAGCCTGCCGCCACCCTATGCGTGACCGGACCGGTCGCAAAGTGTCCGCGCACGCCGGCGGTGGCCGACTGCGCATCGGTGGTGCGCAGAATGTCGCTGGCGGTCGCGGTCGTGCCCGTCACCGAATCGAAGGTCGGCGACGAGTAAGTGCCGTCTTCGTGGGCGTGATGTGTGCCGCCGCTCGCGTACGCGGTCCAGCCAGGCAGGAAGTCATATTCCGCGCGCAGGATGCCGACCGTGTCTTCGAGCGTGCTCTGCGTCCACGGCTGTGCGAAGTTGTGCGTCGCGGACGGCGGGTCGGGCACATCGGTGCCGGTGACCTGAACCGTTGAACGGCCCTCGTCGATATTCCGGCGTTGATACAGGAAATCGCCGTACAAACGCAGCTTGTCGCCCCGGTAGTCGAGCGACACGGCCGTCGACGTGTCGTGGCGGAATTCATCGTCGATGCTTGTTTCGCCGCCGCGTATCGCGCCGTTCACGCGGATGCCGAATTGTCCGTCGCTGCCGAAGCGCCGGCCCACGTCGACGTGGGTTCCGACCTGCCCCGAGCCGCTTGCCTCAGCCGTTACGCGCGTGAGCGGTTTGTCGTCTGCGCGCTTCAGTTCGAGATTGATGCCCCCGCCGATCGCCGAGCCGGTCGGCGACGCGCCGTCGAGGAACGCATTGGCGCCTTTGAACACGTCGACGCGTTCGAGCACTTCCGGCGCCACCAGTTGGCGCGGCGTGACGCCGTACAGGCCGTTCAGCGAGATGTCGTCGCCATTCAGCTGGAAGCCGCGGATCACGAATACTTCGGAAAAATTGCCGAAACCGTACGCGGGGCGCACGTCCGGATCATGCGCGAGAAGCTCGCCGATCGAGTGGGCCTGCGAATTCTCGATCGCCTTTGACGTGTAACTCGTCATGCTGAACGGCACGTCGCTCAGCTTCTGATTCCCTAGCAGGCCGAACTGTCCGCCGCGCGCGATTTCTCCACCCGAATAGGTCGGTGCGAAGTCACCGGGCAACGGGGTGGCGGCGCCCTCGACCTTGACCGTCGGCAGCGTCTTGTCTGTCCCGGCGGGCGGTGGTGGTGCGTCGGACTGCGCGTGCGCAATTCCGCAGAGGCTGAGTGCGAACGGCAACGAGGCACGAAGAAATGCGCGACGGACGGCGACCTGAAGCGGACGCAAGCGCGGCCTGAAAGTAGCAATGCTGGTCATGCGAAACCCTGAAGAAATCTGTTCTTTTATGACGTCAGCGGGGTGCTGCGTCGCGTGTGCCTTGGCGTACCCGGTCGATTCCCGCGGGATGACGGCAGCAGGGCCAAGCTTTCGAATTCTATTCAAATGAGAATGATTCGCAAATGCATTTTAAATATGTCGCATGGATGACGGTCGCGATGTGGTGGATTTGCAACGATTTGGGTCGGGCGCATCGAGCGGCGCTTGACAGATGGGATGCATCGCGGATTCGGCGCCGACAGAACGACCGCGGCCCGCAAAGGTGAGGATTTTCGGGAGCCGTTTTTGCGCCTGGATTCGAACGCGGACTTTTATCCGAACATCGATCTGCAACTCAACCGGCAGGCATCGGCAAGCCGCAACCAGTAATCTGCAATCGCACTTCCTTTCTACCCACGACGGAATATTCATTCGCGCCAGGAGAACGGGTTTCGCTGGTCACAGACGTGTGCGCATCCTAATCTTGCAATCCGTAAGCAATCTTCGACACGCCCGTCAAAAATATTTTCAACGGGCCGGAATAAACCCCTTCAAGCTTTCGTTCACTCCACGACGCGCGCGCGTTCGCACGCGTGTGCCGTTTTTTTAGCGGTCGCCAATGCAGCGGCCGTATTCGATCAGGTCCCCACTTCCGTGCCTTATCTAGCCGCGCGCTTTACCGCGCGTAGCTGCCGCATGCCCTTCGCGCGCATCGCATGGTTGCCGACAGCCGGCGGCCATGCGACGCGCAGCGAAGCGGCACATCACTGAAGTGTGTTTGAAAGGGGATCGATAGATGAAAATCAGAAAGCCACGACAGGCGGCGCGCGCCGCGCGTGCACGCTTGCGCAAGGGCGCCGAAGTTCGGCTCGCCGCGCTGTGCATGGGCATTGCGTTCGCGCCTTCCGGCTGGGCGCAATCGCAAGATCAACAACCTTCTGCGACGCCCTCGGCTACGCCGTCAACCGGTGCCGCGCCGGATTCGACATTGCCTGCGATTCACGTGCAGGGTAGCGCGCCGACCGGCTACGGGCCGCTCGTCGAAACCGATCGCGTCAACGACCCGCAGCAACGCGTGTCGGCCAGCAAAACAGGCACGAAGCTCGAGGATTTGCCGGCCAACGTGCAGGTCATTCCACGCCAGCTCGTGAACGAGCAGGGCGGCACCACGCTGCACGACGCCATTCAGAACGCGAGCGGTGTGAACTATGGCGGCCAGGATTCGAAGGGCTACTACGACCACTTTCTGATTCGCGGCCTGAATGCGCAAGTCTATGAAGACGGTTTCTCCGACGGCGATGAACTGAGCGGCATCACGCATTCGCTCAATGGCGTCGAGCGGGTCGAGGTGATCGAGGGGCCAGGCTCGGCGCTGTTCGGCAGCGGGCCGCCGGGCGGCACGCTCAATCTCGTGCACTACACGCCGTCGCCGGATCTCCACTATGGCACGAGCATTCAGGCGGGCTCGTACGGGACGGTGACCAATACCGACTACATCACCGGGCCGACCGGCATTGCCGGCCTCAACTATCGCGTCGACGCGACGTTCTCGCGCACCGACGGCTTTCGCGATCTCGCGGGCCGCGACTATGAGGTCAGGCCGGATTTACAGTGGCAACTGGGCAACCACACGCTCGAGTTCTCGCTGGATCTGCGCGACATACACCAGACGCCGGACTCGTACGGCATCCTCTACTTCCATGGCTCGCCGCTGTCGAGCGTGTCGCGCGACGCGAAGTTCTCGACGCCGTTCGCGTTTGCGCGGGAAACCTATGTGCGCCCGGAGCTGACCGACAAGTGGCGGATCAACGACTTCCTGACGATCAACAACCGCTTCTCGTACCTGCATCGTTCGCTCGACGCGCTGACCAACGGCGACAGCACCAGCACGATGGTGAGCAATGGCGAAGTGGTCGGCCGGCAGCTGCGGCAGCAGGACGACAGCGACAACAGCTTCGACTACCAGTTCGAACCGGTATGGAAGTTCGCGACCGGCAGTGTCGGACATACGCTGTTGACGGGCTTCGAGTATCAGCATCAGGTGATCGATACCGACCGGGCGACCGCCGATCTGCCGAACATTCCGGACGCGTTCAATCCGGTTCCGCCGGAAACGAGCGCCGATCAGCTGGCGTTCCTGTGCGACGCGAAGCACTCATGCGACAACGATCATCTGGTCGCGAACTACTACAGTGTGTATGCGACCGATCAGATCGATGTGACCGACCGGCTCAAGCTGCGCGCCGGTGTCCGGCAGGACTGGTGGGATACGTCGCTCACGCCGAATATTTCGGTGCCGGGACGTTTCGGCACGAACGGCCAGCCGCTGCTCGCCGGCGTAACCGACTCGCGCAACGACGCGCCGGTCAGCTGGAATATCGGCGCGCTGTACAAGCTTCTGCCATGGATGTCGCCGTACTTCGGCATTTCGAAGAGCCACTTTGCGAACTTCAACTCGGAGAATACGCAGAACGGCATCGGTGCACCGGAGTCGGCGCTGCAGTATGAGGTCGGCGTGAAATTCTCGCTGCTCAACGACCGCGTCATTCTCAACACCGCGTTGTTCGACGTGAAGCGCGACAACGTGGCGGCGCTGCAGACCATCAATGGAGTCGAGTCGGTCGTGTTCGATAGCCAGAAGACGAAGGGCGCCGAAGTGTCGGTCGATGCGGCGCTGACGAGCCGCTGGCACGTGACGGCGAACTTCACTGCGCAGGACCCGCAGATCACCGACAACCCGCAAGGCATTACGTCGGTGGGCAATCGTCCGCAAGGTGCGCCCGCCTATATCGGCAACCTGTGGTCGACTTACGATTTCTCGATCGCGGGCGTGCCGGGCTTCCACGTCGGCGCGGGCGTCAACTATGTCGCGAAGACGTACAGCGACATCACGAACGTCAATTCGATTCCGTCGTATGTGATCGCGAATGCGGCGTTTGGGTATGAAACGCCGCACTGGGGTATCGACGTGAACGTGGACAATCTGTTCGATCGCCGCTACTTCGTCGCCGCGAATGCAGCCGGCGCATTTGTCGGCGAATCGCTGAGTGCGTTCGTGAACCTCCACGCGAACTTCTGATGCGAAATGGCAGGCGCGCGTGCTTGTCGCGCGCCTGCTCCGGCGCGATCCATTGCACAGATGACTGGCAGCCGTTGAAAAACGGCCGGCGTGTTCGCACCGCGCCGGCCCTTTGCCCGTTACCCGTTCGCCTGCGCCATACCGATTGCATCGAGCTCCGCCAGCGCTGCATCCGGCAATTCAAGCTTCGCTGCCGCGATGTTTTCGCGCACATGCGCGACCGACGACGTGCCCGGAATCAACAGAATATTCGGCGACCGATACAGCAGCCACGCGAGCGCGACTTGCCGCGGCGTAGCGTCGACCGACTCCGCCACTTGGGACAGCACCGACGACTGGATCGGCGTGAATCCGCCCAGCGGAAAGAACGGCACGAATGCGATGCCCTTGCCCGCAAGCTCGTCGACGAGCGCATCGTCTTCGCGGTGCACGACGTTGTACAGGTTCTGCACGCAGACAATTTCCGCGATGCCGCGCGCTTGCGCGACCTGCGTTGATGTCACATTGCTCAGCCCGATGTGGCGCACGAGCCCTTCGCGCTGCAGTTCGGCGACCGCCGTCACCTGCCGTTCGATCGAGCCTTCCGACGGCGCATGACCGTCGCCCATGATTCGCACGTTGACGACATCGAGCATGTCCAGACGCAGATTGCGCAGGTTGTCGTGAACCTGCTGCCGCAATTCCTGCGGCTCGAGCGCCGGCAGCCACTTGCCGGCGTCGTCGCGGCGGGCCCCGACCTTGGTCACGATCGTGAGGTTATCCGGGTAAGGATGCAGCGCCTCCCGAATCAGCAGATTGGTCACATGCGGCCCGTAGAAGTCGCTGGTATCGATGTGATCGACGCCGGCGGCCACCGCTTCACGCAGCACGTCGATGGCGGCGCCGCGATCTTTCGGTGGACCGAATACCCCCGGTCCAGCCAGTTGCATCGCGCCGTAGCCGAGGCGTCGCACCGCGCGCCCGGCAAGTGGAAAGGTGTCGGTAGGGATGAATTTCGGCATCTTGATGATCTCCTTCGGTGATGACTGATGTTGGGCGCCAGTATGGAAGGGATCGCGTTGTTAGATAATCCCGTCCAGATCGAACGGGCTGTGCAAAAAGGTGAACAATGACCGCAGAGATGAATGATCTTGCCGCGTTTGTGTCGGTCGCTCGCGCCGGTGGGTTTCGTGATGCCGCGCGCATCAGCGGCGTGTCCGCGTCGAGCCTCAGCACGGCGGTGCGCCGCCTCGAGGCGAAGCTCGGCATGCGGCTGCTGAACCGTACAACCCGCAGCGTCGCGCCGACCGAAGCGGGCGAACGGCTGATCGAAAAGCTGACGCCGCTCTTCAGCGAGATGGAAGCGGCGCTCGACGTGCTGAACCTGTTTCGCGACAAGCCGACCGGCACGCTGCGGCTGAACGTGCCGGCCGGCGTCGCGCGCATCGTCCTGCCGACGATCGTCGCGCCGTTCCTGAAGGCGTACCCGGGCATTCGCGTCGAAGTCGTGGTCGAGGACGGCTTCGTCGATGTCACCGCGGCGGGCTGCGATGCGGGCATTCGCTATGACGAACGGCTCGCGCAGGACATGATCGCGATTCCGATCGGCCCGCGCGTGCAGCGCTTCGCCACGGCCGCCACACCCGCCTATCTCAATGCGCACGGCCGGCCCACGCACCCGAGCGAACTGCTGTCGCATGCGTGCCTGCGCGGACAGTTCGCCGGCGGCGCGATGCCGACATGGGACTTCGAACGCGACGGCGAGGTGCTGCGCGTCGATCCGCCGGGGCCGCTCGTCGTGCGCCCCGGCATCGCGGTGGAACTCGCGATCAGCACCGCGCTGGCCGGCGTCGGCGTGATCCATCTTTATGAAGAATTGCTGCGCCCGCATCTGGAAAGCGGCGCGCTCGAGCCGATCCTCACGTCTTGGTGGCAGCCGTTTTCCGGGCCGTTTCTCTACTATCCGGGACGCCGCCATCTGCCCGCGCCGCTGCGCGCATTCGTCGATTTTCTGAAGACGAATACTGAAGAAACCCGCTGAAGCACCTCAGCGGAAGCACCCACCTCATTCGACCGTCATCTGTGGCAGACTAGGTTCTCGCGCTCTGACCCGCCAATGCGGTCATATACGTTTTTCCCGCGGCGCGGCAACCCTCTCGATGGCGGAAACTGGCAGTCGAACCTGACTTATGGGGTCGTTGCAGTGGTGGACAGTAGCTTCGAAGTCCTTGCGAAAGACGGTGACCGTTCCTTCTGCAGGACAACGCGTACCCAGCCCGACGGCACGCAAACGTCCGTGCTCACGGTGCGGCCCGCCGGCGAGCCGCCGACGGCCGCGAGCCTCGATCGCGTCTCGCACGAATACGGCCTGAAAGACCAGTTGCACAGCGCGTGGGCGGTGCGTCCGCTCGAGCTCGTGCGGCAGGGCGACCGCACGGTGATGGTCTGCGAGGATCCGGGCGGCGAACCGCTCGAGCGCCTGCTCGGCGCGCCGTTCGATACCGGCCGCTTCCTGGAATGGGGCATTCGCATCGCCTCTGCGGTCGGCGAACTCCATCAAAGCGGCCTCGTGCACAAGGACCTGAAGCCCGCGCATGTCCTCGTCGACGAAGCGGCGGGTACAGTGCGCTTCACCGGGTTCGGGCTCGCGACCTTGCTGCCGCGTGAACGCCAGATTCCCGCGCCGCCCGAAACCATCGCCGGCACGCTCGCGTACATGGCGCCCGAGCAGACCGGCCGCATGAACCGCTCGATCGATGCGCGCAGCGACCTGTATTCGCTCGGTGTCACCTTCTATCAGATGCTGACGGGCGCGTTGCCGTTTATCGCGTCCGAGCCGATGGAATGGGTGCATTGCCATATCGCACGCAAACCGGTGCCGCCGGACGAACGCGTTGCGCGCCTGCCGTCGCAGGTGTCGCGTATCGTGATGAAGCTGCTCGCGAAGACGGGTGAGGAGCGTTACCAGACGGCGGCCGGCCTCGAGCACGACCTGCGCCGCGCGCTTGCCGCGTGGCAGGCGCGCCGCCGGATCGATGCGTTTGCGCTGGGTGAGCACGATATTCCGGACCGGTTGCTGATCCCCGAACAGCTGTACGGCCGGGAGCGCGAGATTGCAATCCTGCTCGACGCGTTCGAGCGCGTCGTCAACGACGGGTCGCCGGCACTCGTGCTGGTGTCCGGCTATTCGGGCGTCGGTAAATCGTCGATGGTCAACGAGCTGCACAAGGTGCTGGTGCCGCAGCGCGGGCTCTTCGCATGGGGCAAGTTCGACCCGTACAAGCGTAACGTGCCGTACGCGACGGTCGCACAGGCATTCCGCTGCCTCGTTTCGGGCGTGCTCGGCAAGAGCGATGAGGAACTCGGCCGATGGCGCACCGCGTTTCACGACGCGTTGGGCCCGAACGGCCAGCTGATGGTGAATCTCGTGCCGGAGCTCGCGCTCATTATCGGTGAGCCGCCGGCGCTGCCCGACGTGCCGCTGCAGGATCAGCAGGCGCGCTTCCAGATGGTGTTCCGACGTTTCCTCGGCGTATTCGCGCGCCCCGAGCATCCGCTGACGCTGTTCCTCGACGATCTTCAATGGCTCGATTCGGCCACGCTCGATCTGATCGAACATCTGATCGTGCATCCGGACGTGCACGACCTGTTGCTGGTCGGCGCGTACCGCGACAACGAGGTCGGCCCGGCCCATCCGCTCGCGCGCACGCTGAGGCGGCTCTGCGGCGCCAGCGGTCGCGTCGGCGAGATCGTGCTCGCGCCGCTCGCGCTCGATGACGTCGGACGGCTGCTAGCCGATGCGCTGCATATCGATGCCGCGCGTGCGCGGCCGTTGGCCGAACTGGTGTTCGAGAAGACCGCGGGCAATCCGTTCTTCACGATCCAGTTTCTGCTTTCGCTCGTCGAGCAGGGGTTGCTCGTGTTCGGCGCGAATCACGCATGGACCTGGGATTTACCGCGCATCCGCATGATGGGCTTCACCGACAACGTCGCGGATCTGATGGCGGCCAAGCTCGGCCGCCTGCCTCATGAAACGCAGCAGGCGCTCGGCCAGCTTGCGTGCCTCGGCAACGTTGCGCGCTCTCATACGCTCGCACTGATTCATGAAACGGCCGAAGAGGCGACCCACGCGGCGCTGTGGCATGCGGTGCGCGCCGGGCTGGTATTGCGTACGGACGGCACTTACACGTTTCTGCACGACCGGATTCGCGAGGCCGCCTATGCGCTGATTCCGGAGTGCGCGCGGGCCGGCGCACATCTGCGGATCGGCCGCGCGCTCGTGGCGGCGACGCCGCAGCGGAACCTCGAAGACAATATCTTCGAGATCGTGAACCAGTTCGATCTCGGCGCCACGCTGATCAGTACACCAGACGAGCGCGAACAGATCGCGCGCTTGAACCTGATGGCGGGCAAACGCGCAAAAGCCGCGAGTGCCTACGAAGCAGCGCTGCGCTATTGCCGCGCCGGCCGCGCACTGCTGACGCAAAACGAGTGGCGGCAGTGCTACCGGCTTACGTTCGATCTCGAACTCAACGCCGCCGAATGCGAATATCTGATCGGCGAGATGCGGGCCGCCGATGCGCGCCTCGCCATGCTGTCGACGCGCGCGCAGACGATGGCCGACGCGTCGGCCGTGACGTGCGCGCGCATCAATCTCTTTACGACGCTCGACCAGAGCGATAGCGCGGTCGCGGTCGGCCTCGACTATCTTCGCAAGGTGGGCGGCCAGTGGTCGCTGCATCCGGCCGCCGAGGTGGTGCGCGATGCGTACCGGCAATTGTGGCAGCGGCTGCGCGCGGGCTCGAGTGAAGCGTTGCTCGATCTGCCGCTGATGATCGATCCGGAGCGCCGCGCGACGATGGACGTGCTTACCGTGCTGACGTCGCCGGCCTTGTTCACCGATCTGAATCTGTTCAGGCTGGTCGTGAGCGAGATGGCGGTGCTGAGCCTCGAACACGGCAATAGCGACGGCTCGTGTCTCGCGTATGTGTGGCTCGGCAGCGTGCTCGGGTCATACCTCGGCGAGTATGAGGCGGGATTCCGCTATAGCAGCCTCGGGCTCGACCTGGTGGAGAAGCGCGGACTCGATCGCTTCCGGGCGCGCGTCTATCTCGTGTTCGCGGTGCACGTCGCGCATTGGACGCAGCCGTTGCAGATGTCGCGCACCTTCCTGCGGCGCGCCTTCGAAGCGGCGATCGCAGCGGGCGATCTGTCGTATGCCGGTTATTGCTGCGTCGATGTGATCTCGAACCGGCTCGCCGCCGGCGATGCGCTGGCCGACGTCGAACGGGAAGCCGTGCAAGGCCTCGAATTCGCGCGTAAGGTCGGCTTCGGCCTGATCGACGATTGCCTGACCGGTCAACTGCTGATGACGCGCACGTTGCGCGGTCCCGCATCGGAAGCGCCCGATTTCGATGCCGCCGGCTTCGACGAGCGCAGCTTCGAGCAACGGCTCGACGACACGCCGCAACTGGCGATCGCCGCGTCCTATTACTGGATTCGCAAGCTGCAGGCGTGCGTTTATGCGGGCGACGACGCGGCCGCGATTGCCGCGGTCGCGAAAGTCGCGCCGGTGCTGTGGACTACCCCGACGCAGTTCGAGCACGCCGAATATCATTTCTATGCGGCGCTGGCGCGCGCCGCGCATTGCGATTGCGTATCGCCGGTCGAGCGCGCGCGGCATCGTGAGGCGCTCGCTGCGCATCACGACCAGCTGGCCGCGTGGGCAGCGCACTGTCCCGCGACGTTTGCGAATCGCGTCGCGCTGGTGGGCGCGGAGATTGCGCGCGTCGACGGCCGCGATATGGAAGCCCTGCGCCACTACGAAGACGCGATCCGGCTTTCGCGCGCAGGCGGCTTCCTCCCTAACGAGGCGCTGGCTCACGAGCGCGCCGCACGGTTTTGCACCGCGCACGGCTTGATGACGATGGCTGAAGCGTATCTGCGCAATGCGCGACGCTGCTATCTGAGCTGGGGCGCGGACGGCAAGGCGCGTCAGCTTGAACAGCGCTATCCGCAACTGAACGCGGAGGCCGCCGTGCCGGGCCCGACCAGCACCATCCGCGCGCCGGTCGAACATCTGGATCTCGCGACGGTGCTGCGGGTATCGCAAGCGGTGTCGGGCGAGATCGTGCTCGACAGGCTGATCGATACGCTGATGCGCACGGCGCTCGAGCACGCCGGCGCGGTGCGAGGCCTGCTGATTCTTTCTGCTGACGATGAACCGCGGATTGCCGCGGAAGCCGTCACGGGTGGCGACGCGATCACGGTGACGCAATGCGACGAGCCGTTGAACGCGAATGCGCTACCCGAAGCGATCGTCCAGACGGTGCTGCGCAGGCAGGAAGCGTTGATACTCGACGATGCGCCCACCCATGCCGCGTTCGCGTCCGATCCGTATATCCGCCACCGCGGTGCACGCTCGATGCTTTGCGTGCCGCTTGTCAATCAGAGCAGAACGGTCGGCGTGCTGTATCTCGAGAACAACCTGGCGGCGCGCGTGTTCACGCCGACGCGTATCGCGGTGCTGCACCTCGTCGCATCGCAGGCGGCAATCGCGATCGAGAACACGCGTCTGTATCGCGATCTCGCGGAGCGCGAAGCGAAGATCCGGCGCATCGTCGATGCGAACATCATCGGCATTTCGTTCTGGGATATCGACGGGCCGATCTACGCGGCAAACGATGCGTTTTTGCGGATCGTCGGCTATGACCGCGAGGATCTCGCCGCGGGGCGTCTGCGCTGGACCGACCTGACGCCGCCCGAATGGCGCGTGCGGCACGACAGCCGCTGGACGCCGGAATTGAAGATGACCGGCAACGTGCAGCCGTACGAGAAGGAGTACTTCCGCAAGGACGGTACGCGTGTGCCGGTGCTCGTCGGCTCGACGACCTTCGACGAAGCGCGCAACCAGGGCGTGTCTTTCGTGCTCGACCTGAGTGAAAGCAAACAGGCCGAAGAAGCATTGCGCATGATGCAGTCGGATCTTGCGCATGTGAACCGTGTGGCGACGATGGGACAGCTCACCGCGTCGATCGCACATGAAGTGAACCAGCCGATCGCCGCGACGGTCGCCAATGCGGAGGCCGCGCTGCGCTGGCTCAGCCGTCAGCCGCCGGATCTGCAGGAAGTGCGCGAGGCGACTGAGCGCATTGTCAAGGAAGGCCATCGCGCGGCCGACGTGATCGGCCGCATTCGCGCGCTGATCAAGAAGGCGCCGCCGGTGAAGGACCGTCTGAGCATCAACGATGCGATTCGCGATGTGCTCGAGCTCGTGCGCGGCGAAACCGTGAAGCACGACGTGCTGACACGCATCGAGCTTGCGGCCGGGTTGCCGCAGATTCACGGCGATCGCGTGCAGTTGCAGCAGGTGTTGCTGAATCTGATTGTGAATGCGATCGAGTCGATGAGCGGCGTGCCTGACGGCATGCGGCATCTGTCGATCCGCACGCGACAAGCGGACGGTGACGACGCGGTGCTGGTCGAGGTGCGCGATTCGGGACAGGGGCTGGACCCGGAGCGCATCGACCGGCTGTTTGAAACCTTCTACTCGACGAAGAAGAGCGGCATGGGGATGGGCCTTGCGATCTGCCGGTCGATTGTCGAAGCGCACGGGGGAAGTTTGTGGGCGTGCGCGAATGAGCCGCGCGGTGCGGTGTTTCTGTTCACACTGCCGCTCGAGTCGACGATCTGACGCGCATTGCACCTGCGCGAACCGGCTACTATTCGTAGATCGCAAGGTGCGGTTCCGGTCGCTTGTCGGGTGGCTTCGCGAATCGCACGATGCTGCGCGGAGCTTCTCGTTTAGCGATGCCTGGCTGCGTGAATCCGCTTATTGCAGCGCCGATGCGCTGCCACTTCCGGGAGAATCGACATGAACCGCTCCTTCGCCGCCGCTTTAGCCGCCGCCGCTTGCGTGACGCTGTGCCTTGCATCATTCGACGATGCATTGGCGCAAACCGGCGCGGCCGCAACGAAGCAAATGCAGGATACGCAGCGGGCCGCGCAGAAAAAGGCCCGCGCGGCAAAAAGCGGCGACACGCAAGATCAGATGAAAGGGCAAAAGGAATCCGCACCCGCGCCGGCTTCAGACGCGCACTGAGCGCACCCGTTGCGGATGGTTTTGACTCGATCCGCAGCGGCCGTTGCACGGTCAGCGCGCCGCGCGCAGTGCTGGAAGAGAAGCGTCTATCCCTGCGTACTCTTCTGCTTCTTCTCCGGCGATCTCCGAATCGATATCAGGTTCAGCGCGATCACCGCGATTGCGATACCCACAAAGATGGCGAGTGCGCCATAGCGAAACTCCGCGAGCTTGTCGAAGACCAACCCGTGAATCGCCGCATACAGCCCCCCGAGCCAGATCGCGACGCCCACCAGTGCGATAGCCACACGCCGTTCGGATTTCTTCATCGTCGCCTCTGACGTTCCGTGACAGGTTTACAGCAATCCTTAAGTAAGCGGATGCTCATGCCCATTGATGCCGTTGCAGCCTGCGATGAATGGGCGTGGCCGTGATGCGAATCGTGCAGGGCGTTAACCTGGTATTGCGACCGATAAGTATTCCGATGCAATATTGAAGTTCGTCAAGAAATTCACACCGAACGCTATTGCACACAATTGGCGAATGACCAAGAAGCTTAATACACCGATATCGCACCCGCTATTGGATCAAGGTCCAATACCGTTTCCCGCGTCGACGGCCGATACTCGATCATGGCGTCAAATCGATCGAACGCCCGGAAGTGCGGAGTACCGGTCCATCTGAACGCCTTATTTCAACGTTGCCGATCGTTAAACCCTGTCTGCGCGACAGGAACACGCCCGCATGGACTGACGCGGGCTGTCTTAAGGTACTTGATCCATGAATCGAACGATGCGAACCGTGCCGGCACTGGCGATCATGCTGTCGATCGGCTATGCGCATGCGCAGCAGCCGATCATCTATCCGGCAAAAGGCCAGAGCTCGCAGCAGCAGGCGAGCGATATGGGTCAATGTCAGGCGTGGGCACAGCAAACCACCGGGGTGAATCCGGCCGCGCTGGCGCAACGCGCCGGCAATCAGCCGCCGCCACCGGGGCCGCAAGGCGAACGTGTGCGCGGCGCGGCGGGCGGCGCAGCAATGGGTGCGGCGATCGGTGCGATAGCCGGCGACGCGGGTAAAGGCGCGGCCATCGGCGCCGTGACCGGAACAGTGGGCGGCGGCATACGCCAACGCCGTAACGCGGCCGCTGCACAGCAGCAGCAACAGTACGTCGCGCAAGATACCTCGCAGCAAATGGCGACCTATAACCGCGCGATATCGGCGTGCATGAGCGGGCGAGGCTACACCATCCAGTAGCTTCCGCTGTGGGAGAAGACGGCCGTGAAGAGAACACTAACAGGTATCTCATGCGCGGCGGTCTGCGCGCTTGCGTCGGCGTGGTGTGTTGCCGCGGATTTCGACGGTAAAACGCCGCTTATCTGCGCGACAGTCGATGCGCATTCGTGCGACCCCGGCACGATCTGCGAGCGCGCGCTGCCGGGCGATCTCGGGTTGCCCCAATTTATGAAAATCGACTTCGCGAAGAAGACGATCGAAGGCACGTCGCGCTCGACACCGATTCAATCCATCGACAAAAGCCCGGGCCAGGTGCTGATGCAGGGCACGGAACTTGGCTTCGCATGGACGCTGGTGATCGATTCGACCAATGGTGAAATGACCTCGACCATCGTGAACCGGGACAACGCGTACGTGATGTTCGGCGCGTGCATTCCGCGCTAGCGAACGAACCGCTGCGCTATGGGCATCGCAGTCTTGAGCGCAATGCGACGTTAGCTTTCCTGCCCGCGTCAGGACTCCTCGCGCTCGGGCATCACCTGAACCATCAACGTGCGGTTCTTCCAGAACAGGTTGTGCACGCGCGGCTGCAGGTTGCGCAGCGCATGCGCACCCACATCGTCGAATCCGAGCAGCACCGCGGGGCGCGCGCCCGTTCCGTCGACGCGCTGGATCGAATCGAATGGTGGAAACCCGTATCCGCACAGAAATTGCCTGATTTCTTCGTCGGTCGTTGCGCTTTCGATATTGCCTACCCAGAGCTCGGCCATCGTGACCTCCTTCCCGTCGACCATCCATTGACCTGACTGACGTCGTGCCTCGTTTCATTGTAGGTCGCGGTTTTATCGCCATGGACTGCCGATCTGGATATAGAACGCGTTCTGGCCCGGCCCGCGCGCGACATCGATACCCATTGTCAGACCGATCTTGCGCACGAGCAGATAGCGAAAACCCGCACCGAAGCCGTATGCGACCGGTGCATCCGAAAACGAGTGAAGATTGCCGTACGCGCGGCCGACACCTGCGAACCCGAGGACCGACCAGTCCGGCGTCGCGTTCCAGCGCAACTCGGCCTCGGTGGTCAGCTGGTTGCGGTCCTGATACTTCGCGGCGGGCACGCCGCGCAGGATCACGAACGGCTGCGCGAAGAACGGAATATCGCCTTGCGAAAAGCCGCTGTCGACGCGCAGACCCAGCACCCATCGCTCGCCGATCGGCATCCAGTGAAAGGCCTTGGCCGACTGCACCTCGAAGTCCGACGTACTGCCCAAGCCGCCGCGTGCGAACTCGGCGACGAATTGCGCATACGTGCCCGAAGAAGGATAGAAATTGTTATCGCGCGAATCGTAACTGGTGACGAGGCCGCCTTTGGCCACGCGCTGTTCGGCGACGAAATTCCCGTGATCGGTCGGTACGCCGAAGTCGAATCGCGTATGCGAATCAAAGAACGTGTAACGCGGACCGACGTACCACCTCGAATCGCCGATGCGAAACAGCAGCTCATGGAACATCGCGAAGCCATCCAGCTGGTACGAGCGCGCCTGTTGCTGAAAGCCGTAGTAAGTCAGATGCAGATTGATCTTGCCGATCACGCCCGTATAGCGGATGCGGTCGTCATCCCACGAATGCGTATGGAGTGCCGCAGCGCCCCAGCTATGCGTTCCCGTTGCAAAGCCGGCGATGCCCGTGATGTTCGGGCGGCTTGTCTTGTCGCCGGCCGATGCCGGTTGATTTTCGTCAGCGTTGTCAGGCAGGCTGAAATGCAGCAAGGCGACGCCGAGCCCGTAGCCGATCGCCGGCTCCGTGATGAAGATCGGCACCGGCAATACGCCGTTGCCACGCAACAGAAAGTTGCTCATGTCCCACCCGGTGCTGACATTCGCGGCCTCAGGCAGGTTGTCGCCGGCGATGGCGACGGTCAAAGGGGACATCGAAGCGGCAAGCAACACGATTGCTGCACGCCGCTGGAGACATGGCTGACGGGAACGGCCTCGCGAGCTGCCTCCTGGCATCGCAATTCCTTTGTAGAGTTAAAGCCAGCTATCGGATTGATACACCACGAAGCGATTCTGGAAAAGCGGCTTGGTGGGTTTCCCGGTGCTCGTTTCGAGCACTATGCGATAAAGATTTTCTTAACGTTATCTTTAGCAATTCACATCAATGTTTTAACCGGGATTTCTTAATTTTGCGTTTGCATGCGTAATCGCATCACAAAAGCGCGGTGAATGTCCTAACATCATATTGAGTTGACGCCCCACCAAGGAGCGGCTATGTCCTCGCGTAATGAACGAAGGGCCGAAGCCGTGCGCACGTGGCTGCTCGTCCTGCTGACGTCAGCTGCGGGTATTGCGCATGCCCAAACCGAACCCGCCCAGCCGCAGCCTGCGCAACTCGCTCAACCTGGGCAACCCGCTCAAGCCAGCCAGCCGGCTGCGTTCAAGCCAGAAGAGATCGAGGCGCTCGTCGCACCGATTGCGCTTTATCCGGACTCCGTGCTTTCTCAAGTGTTGATGGCGTCGACTTATCCGCTCGAGATCGTGCACGCGGCGCGCTGGGTCAAGGCTAACCCCAAGGTGAAAGGCGATGCCGCTGTCAAGGCTGTCGAGAATGAGCCGTGGGATGTCAGCGTGAAGTCGCTGGTTGCCTTCCCGCAGATTCTCGAGCCGATGAACGACAAGCTCGACTGGACGCAAAAGCTCGGGGATGCGTTTCTGGCTCAGGAAAAGGATGTGCTCGCGGCAGTTCAGCGATTGCGTGCGCGCGCGCAGAAGTCGGGCAATCTCAAGTCGACAGAACAGCAAAATGTAATCGTCGAGCCTCCAGCGGCGAGCGGCGGCCAGACCATCGTGCGCATCGAGCCAGCCAATCCGGAAGTGATCTACGTGCCGGCGTATAACCCGACGGTCGTCTACGGTGCGTGGAGCTATCCGACTTATCCGCCGTACTATTGGCCGCCTCCACCCGCGTACTATCCGGGCGCGGCGCTCGCGACCGGTTTCGCATGGGGCATCGGACTGGCCGCGGCAGGCGCGATTTTCAGCAACTGCAACTGGGGCGGCGGGGACGTCAATATCAACGTGAATAAAGCGGCGAATATCGATCGCAACTTCGATCGCACAAAAGTGCAAGGCAACGGCAACCGCTGGCAGCATGATGCGAGTCACCGTCAGGGTGTCGCGTATCGCGACAACGCGACGCGCAACAAGTATGCGGGCAATGTCCCCGGCGCGGAGGGCCGCTCCGATTTTCGCGGGCGCAATAGCGGCACGAATCAGCGGGCCGGCGTGGCCGATCGCGCGGGTACAGGCAACCGCGCCGCGGCCGCCGACCGGGCAGGTGCAGGCAATCGCGCGACCACCGCTGACCGCGCCGGTGCGGGTAATCGCGCAACCACGGCTGACCGGGCCGGCGCGGGCAACCGCGCAACGACGGCGGATCGTTCCAACGTCGGCGATCGCGGCGGCGCATCGAATCGCGGCGGCGCGGGCACCGGCAACTTCAGCCGCGCGAGCGACCAGGTCGGCGGCGGTTTTGGCGGTGGCGGCGGCGGACGCGACAACGCATTTCAAGGCGTAGGCGGTGGCAATTCCGCACAACGCAGCGCCGATCGTGGACGCTCCAGCATGCAGGGCTCGGGCTTCAACCGGCCAAGCGGCGGCGGCGGTATGCGTGGCGGCGGTGGTGGCATGCGAGGCGGCAGGCGATAGGAGATAACAGCATGAAGCTCTGGTCACGGATTCCGTCTGCCTTGTTCGCCCGCGCGCTTCGCGTTGCCGCTGTCGTATGCCTGTTCGGCGCGGCAACCATGCCCGCCGCGCACGCGGAAAGGAACTTCAGTACGCCGGAATTGGCGATGGACGCATTCGGCGAGGCCGTCATCAACAACCAGGAGACCGCGCTGCAATCGCTCCTCGGGCACGACTTCCGCCAACTGATTCCGCCAGTCGGCGCCGACGTGCGCAGTCGCTTCATCGACGAATGGGGCATATCGCATACGGTTCAGACAGTCGATGCGACGCATGCCCGGATTGCGGTCGGCGGCGACGGTTGGACGTTGCCGATTCCGCTTGTGAAAACCGCGCAAGGTTGGCACTTCGATACACGCGCGGGCGCTGAGGAAATGCGGTTGCGTCGCATCGGGCGCAACGAGCTTGCGGTGATCCAGGCGATGCTCGCGGTCTACGATGCACAGCGCGAGTATGCGTCGACCGATCACAACGGCGACGGTTTGCTCGCCTACGCATCGAAGCTATCGAGCTCGCCTGGCAAACAGGACGGCCTCTACTGGCCGACACAGCCGGACGAACCGCCGAGTCCGCTCGGCCCCGCGTTTATCAAGGCCGGTTCACACAACGCCACAGACGTCGGTTATCACGGCTACCACTACAAACTGCTTACGTCGCAGGGCTCGCACGCGCCGGGCGGCGCCTACGACTACATGACGCACGGCCGTCTGTTCGGCGGCTTCGCGGTCGTCGCGTGGCCCGTGCGATACGACGACACCGGCATCAAGACATTTATGGTGAGCCATGCCGGGCAGGTCTATGAGCGGGACCTGGGCCCGGATGGCGCGGCCGTTGCGAGCGCGATGAAGTCGTTCGATCCCGGACCGGGATGGTCGAAAGTCACGCTTGATGCGAAAGGCGCGATTGATACGACAGGCGCGCAGTGAGGGTGTGCCCGCCGCTGCCGGCGCCGGCGGCGGACCGAACCGGCCACTCGTACTACGCCGGCGGATAAAATTGCATCCTGTGTTCACGCGTGCTGATCCGCGTGCCGGCGGCGCGATCGACAATCGCCACGATATCCGGCAGCGCGCCGATCACCGCATCCTTTCCGGTTTTGCGCACGAATTCGATCGCCGCCTGCACCTTCGGCCCCATGGATCCCGACGCAAAGCCCAGCTTCTCGAGTTCGTCCGGATGCGCGCGCGAAATCGCCTTCTGCGTCGGCTTGCCCCAGTCGACATAAGCCGCGTTGACGTCGGTGGCGATCACGAGCAGATCGGCGCCGAGTTCCTCCGCGAGCAGCGCGGAGCATAGATCCTTGTCGATCACCGCCTCCACACCGCGCAACTGGCGGTTCTCCACATAGCACGTTGGAATGCCGCCGCCGCCCGCGCAGATCACAATCGTTCCCTTCTCGAGCAGCCATTTGACAGGCCGGATTTCGAAGATCCGCTGCGGCCGCGGGCTGGCTACCACGCGACGGAACCTGTCACCGTCCGGCGCAATGCTCCAGCCCTTTTCCGCGGCGAGGCGCTGCGCTTCCTCTTTCGTATAGACCGGTCCGATCGGCTTGGTCGGATGCTTGAACGCGGGGTCCGCGGGATCGACCTCGACCTGCGTCAGGATCGTCGCGAACGGCACCTCGAACGGCAGCAGGTTGCCCAGCTCCTGCTCGATCAGATAGCCGATCATGCCCTCGGTCTGTGCGCCGAGCACGTCGAGCGGATAGGGCGCGACTTCCTTGTATGCCGCGCTTTGCAGCGCCAGCAGACCGACTTGCGGACCATTGCCGTGAGCAATGACCAGTTCGTTGCCGGGCGCGACCTTCGCAATCTGCGCGGCGGCGATTTTCACGTTTTCGCGTTGCTGGCTATCCGTCATCGGCTGGCCGCGCTGTAAAAGCGCATTGCCGCCTAAAGCGATCACGAGGCGCACGATAGAATCCTCCCAAAGATTCGCGCGGCCGCGCGCGCGTTAAAGCACCGCGCGGCTGCATCGACTGGTGTCTGCCCAAGGCCGGATGCGGTATGCGATCAAAGGTCGGCCAACGTCGACACGAGAATCGCCTTGATCGTATGCATGCGGTTTTCCGCCTGCTCGAACGCGATGTTGTAGTCAGACTCGAACACGTCTTCCGTTACTTCGATGCCGTTCGCCAGATGCGGATAACGTTCGGCGATCTGCTTGCCGACCTTGGTCTCGCAATTGTGGAAGGCGGGCAGGCAGTGCATGAACTTCGTGCGTGGATTGCCGGTCGCTTCGATCAGTGCGCGGTTCACCTGGTACGGCAGCAATTCCTTGATGCGTTCGTCCCACGCCTCGACGGGTTCGCCCATCGATACCCAGACGTCGGTGTGAACGAAGTCCACCCCCTTGACTGCGACTTTCGGGTCTTCGGTCAGCTTGATCCGCGCGCCGCTTTCCTTCGCGAACTGCTCGCAGGCCGCGATATGTTCGCTGCTTGGCCAGCGCGACTTCGGCGCGCCGATGCGAACGTCCATGCCGAGCTTTGCGCCGATCAGCAGCAACGAGTTGCCCATGTTGTTGCAGGCATCCCCGAGATACGCATAGCTGATTTCCTGCAGCGGCTTGTCGGCATACTCACGCATCGTCAGCACGTCAGCCAGCATTTGCGTCGGGTGATACTCGTCGGTCAGCCCATTGAACACGGGCACCCCCGCATAGCGCGCGAGTTCCTCGACAATCTCCTGGCTAAAGCCGCGATACTCGATCGCGTCATACATGCGGCCAAGCACGCGGGCGGTGTCCTTCATACTTTCCTTGTGGCCGATTTGCGATGACGTCGGGTCGATATAGGTGACGTTCGCGCCCTGGTCGTGAGCCGCGACTTCGAATGCGCATCGCGTACGCGTGGAAGTCTTTTCGAAGATCAGCGCGATCTCCTTGCGGCACAGGTGCTGCTGTTCCGTGCCCGCGTACTTCGCGCGCTTGAGGTCGCGCGACAGATCGAGCAGATAACGCAGATCGCGCGTGCTGTGATGCATCAGACTGAGAAGGCTACGATTTCGCAGATTGAAGGCCATGAGATTCTCCGTTCGCGAACTGCCGCGCGGGAACCGTTCCCGCACGGCGCACATCCATCAGTAGTCGACTGCGTCGCGCTGAACCGGACACGTCATGCAATGGCCGCCGCCGCGTCCGCGGCCCAGTTCGCTGGCCGTGATCGTGATCACTTCGATGCCGGCCTTGCGTAGCAGCGTGTTGGTAAACGTATTGCGGTCGTAGCCGATCACCACGCCGGGTTCGACGCAGACCATATTGTTGCCGTCGTCCCACTGTTCGCGTTCCGCGGCGAACGTGTTGCCGCCTGTTTCGACCACGCGCAGCTCCTTCAGGCCGAGTGCATCGCCGACCGCCTGCACGAACGGCTTGTCTTCGCGCTGGATGCTCATGCCATACTGGCTTTTCTCATCGGGCCTGAGCGAGAAGGTGACGATCCGGTTGACCACCTCCGGGAAGATCGTGACGAGGTCGCGATCGCAGAAGCTGAAGACCGTATCGAGATGCATCGCGGCCCGGGACTTCGGCAGCCCCGCCACCAGAACCTGCTGGGCGGCGCCTTTGGCGAACAGCGCGCGGGCTACCTGGCCGATCGCCTGCCGCGACGTACGCTCGCCCATGCCGATCAGCACGATGCCTTTGCCGATCGGCATCACGTCGCCGCCTTCCAGCGTCGACGCACCATGATCCTGATCGGGGTCGCCGTACCAGATCTCGAAGTCTTCGTTGACGAAGTTCGGGTGGAATCGGTAGATCGCGGCGGCAAGCAGCGTCTCTTTCCGCCGGGCCGGCCAGTACATCGGATTGAGCGTGACGCCGCCATAGATCCAGCAAGTCGTATCGCGGGTAAACACCATATTCGGCAGCGGCGCCAGCAGGAAGCTCGAATAACCGACGTATTCGCGAAAGAGCTTGAGCACGGGTGCGTCGCTAGCGGGAATGTCGTCGATCGATACGCCGCCGATCAGGAACTCCGCGAGTCTGCGCGACTCGAGTTCGTTCATCCAGCCGCGCACCTCATTACTCAGGCCGACGCCGACGCTATCGTCGTTGATTCGACGGTCGAGTATCCACTTGCGGGCTTCCGGATTGTCGAGTGTTTGCGTCAGCAGGTTGTGCACGTCGAGCACTTCGACGCCGCGTTCGCGCATCTTGTTGACGAAGTCGAAATGATCGCGCTTGGCCTGGCTGACCCAGATGACGTCGTCGAACAGCAGCTCGTCGCAGTTGCCTGGCGTCAGGCGCTGATGGGCAAGCCCGGGTGACGAGACCATCACCTTGCGTAGCTTGCCGACCTCGGAATAGGCTCCGAGTTTGCGGGCCTCGGTACTCATCGTGTTCTCCCATTCGTAATCAGAGCGTCAGGAACCCCTGGTACAAACCGACCGCCGCGACGATTGCGGCGATCACGACGGCGGCAAATATCAGCTTCTCGGTTGACGTGAACACAGGGCTGCTGTTTTCGCGCCTGGCTTTGGCGAACAGAATCGCGCCCGGCGCGTAGAGCAGGGCGGACAGCAACAGATATTTGACGCCGCCCGCATAGAGCAGCCAGGCCGCATAGATCACCGCGATCGCGGCGATGATCAGATCTTTGTTGCGGGCCGACGCCGTGCTCGTCTCGTAGCTTTCTCCGCGCAGTGCGAGCAGAAATGCATAGGCGACCGACCACAAGTACGGAACGAGGATCATCGAGGTCGCGAGGTAGATCAGCGACAGATAGGTACCCTTCGAAAACAGCGTGATCAGCAGAAAGATCTGCACCATCGCATTGGTCAGCCACAACGCGTTGGACGGCACGCTATTCGCATTTTCCTTACGCAGAAACGCGGGCATCGTGCGGTCTTTCGCGGCGGAGAACAGTATCTCCGCACACAACAGCACCCATGACAGCAGCGCGCCGGCGAGCGAAATCACAAGGCCGACGCTGATCAATATCGCGCCCCAGTGACCGACCACATGTTCGAGCACGCCGGCCATCGATGGATTCTGCAGCTTTGCCAGATCCGGTTGCGTCAAGACGCCCAGCGACAGCACGTTGACCAGCACCAGCACCAGTAGCACGGTGACAAAGCCAATTACGGTGGCCTTGCCGACATCGCTGCGCTTGTCCGCGCGAGCTGAAAAAATACTCGCGCCCTCGATGCCCACAAATACCCATACCGTCACGAGCATCATGTTGCGGACCTGGTTCATCACGCTGCCGAGATTCGGATTGGATTTTCCCCAGATGTCCGCGGTGAAAATATCGAGCCGGAAGGCGAAGAAGCAGATCACGATAAACAGCACGAGCGGCACGATCTTGGCCACGGTCGTAATCTGATTGATGAAGGCGGCTTCCTTGATGCCGCGCAACACAAGCGCATGCACGCACCACAGCAGCACCGATGCGCAGACAATTGCAATGACCGTATTGCCTTCGCCGAACACGGGGAAGAAATAGCCGAGCGTGCTGAAAAGCAACACGAAATAGCCGACATTGCCAAGCCACGCGCTGATCCAGTAGCCCCACGCGGATGAAAAGCCCATGTAATCGCCGAAGCCGGCTTGCGCATACGCATAGACGCCGCCATCGAGCGTGGGTTTGCGAATCGCGAGCGTCTGGAAAACGAATGCGAACATCAGCATGCCGATGCCGGTGATGACCCATCCGATCAATACCGCGCCGACGTCGGCGCTGTTGGCCATGTTTTGCGGTAACGAGAAGATGCCACCACCGACCATCGAGCCGATGACAAGCGCAGTGAGCGCGCCGAGCCGGAGTTTATGGGTGGCCGGCTCTGCGTGAGTGAGTCCCGTTGCCTGGTTCATGTCTCCTCCCTTGCGGCAGGCGCGCGCGTATCCGTCGGGCATCGCTTTCAGGCAATGCCTTGACGTAAATCCGCGCAACGAAAATACGTAATTTAGCTAATTTATTAAGAATACTAACGATGCTAAATATGAAAATTACACTATCTGATAGCACTGCGCTGGCTGTTTGAACCGCCAATGGTCGAGAAATTTTTATCAGGCGTGACGGCTTTTAACGACTCGGAAGAGGGCCTTGCAGTTGCGGTCCGCTCCACCGGTAACGGCTGCTGTCGGGGAAAGAGGCTCGTAAATTATTCTGGTAGATGAAGCCGAATTGTTCAAGGCCGCCAAAGAGACTTTGTGTCCGATCGTTTCGTTAAGTTGAAACGCGAAGCCGGGAGCGTAACGTTAGCAACGATTGCCGCGTGGCGCGGTTGGCTGCAAACGGATCGCTCCCGGAAACCCGAAGCTGAATAGGCTTCTCACTCTCAAGTAGTGGCATACGCTGGTCGATAAGCGCGCTTCCTGATATAGGCCTCGATGTCCGATGGACGTGGCACACGCGCCAGGTTCTTCTCGAAGATATGCTCCGCCACCCGCGCGGCCACATGCAGCGATGCATCCAGAATCTTCGCTTGAGGCGGATAGATCAGCCCGGTCGCGAGGCTTTGTTCGGTGACCTGCTCGGCTACCGCCTTCGCCGCAACAATAAACATTTCCTGAGTGACGCGTGTCGCTTCAGTGGCGAAAACGGCCATCCCCATCGCCGGGAAGATATAGACGTTGTTCCCTTGCCCAGGCATGAACGTGCGCCCGTCATGAAGCGTGACCGGCGGGAAAGGACTGCCGCTCGCGAAGATGGCGTTGCCGTTCGACCATGCGTACGCTTCTTCCGCCGTGCATTCGGAACGCGACGTCGGGTTCGAGTACGGGAAGATAATCGGCCGTTCATTGAGTTCGGTCATCGCTTCGATCACCTGCTGGTTGAACAGCTTCGGCACCGTGCTGACACCGATAATGCCGGTGGGCTTCAGCGCCTTGACCGCGTCGACGAACGTATCGAGCGGGGCGTGTTCAACCGCGAACGGTTTCTGGAAATCCGCGAGATCGCTGCGCGATTTGACCATCAAGCCTTGAATATCGAACAGCGCATGGCGCGCCCGCGCGGCGTCGATCGTCATGCCTTCCAGCGTCATCGCTTCACTGATCAGCTCGGCGATGCCGGTTGCCGCCGAGCCGCCGCCGAGAAACAGAAAACGCTGATCGGCGAGTTTCTGGCCGGAAATGCGCAACGCACCGAAGATGCCGGCGAGCGCCACGGCGGCGGTGCCCTGAATATCGTCGTTATAGGTGCACAGCTTGTCCTTGTAGCGCGCGAGCAGCGGCACCGCGTTGAAATTTGCGAAGTCTTCCCATTGCACGCAGCATTTCGGAAACAACGCCTGGACCGCATCGATGAATTCGCCGACGAACGCGTGATAGTCGTCGCCGCGCACGCGCTCGTGGCGCATGCCGAGATAAAGCGGATCTTCGAGCAATTCGTGATTGTTGGTGCCGACGTCGAGCGTCACCGGCATGCAGTATTGCGGCGGCACGCCCGCGCACGCGGTGTAAAGCGACAGCTTGCCGATCGGAATGCCCATGCCGCACACGCCGAGGTCGCCGAGCCCGAGAATGCGTTCGCCATCGGTCACGACGATAAACCGCACATCCTTCTCCGGCCAGTTTTCCAGCAGTTCCTTGACGCGGCCGCGCGCGGAGATCGGCACATACATGCCGCGCCCGCCGCGATAGATGTGGTCGAATTTCTGGCACGCTTCGCCGACCGTCGGCGTGTAGACGATCGGCATGAAACGCGATGGGTCTGACATCAACGTCGCGTAGAACACCGTCTCGTTGCGCGATTGAAGATCCGACAGGTACAGGTACTTGTGCAGATCGTTCTCGATTTGCGCGAGTTCCGCATGCGTGCGAGCCACCTGCAGTTCGAGCGTGCGGACGCCCGGCGGCAACAACCCTTCCAGATGGTAGGCGCGCCGTTCAGCCTCGGTAAACGCCATGCCCTTGTTCAGATGCGCGGAGCGTAGCAGATCGTAACCGCTGACTTTGTCTTGCGTGTTCATCGAAGGCTCCTTATTGTCCGGTGGCGACATACGGCTTGACCATCTTGCGGGCGTCGACAATGCGATCGAACTCTTCTTCGCTGACAAAGCCGAGTTCGAGCGCCGCCTGCTTGAGCGTCTGGTCGTGGTCCATCGCGTGGTGCGCGATCTGCGATGCCTTGTCATACCCGATCACCGGCGCGAGTGCAGTGACGAGCATCAAGGACCGTTCGACGTATTCGTCGATTTTCTTCAGATTCGGCCGCGTGCCTTCGACAAGGAAGCGGCGGAAGTTCGTGCAACCGTCGGTGAGCAGCGTGATCGACTGCGCGAGGTTGGCGATGATCAGCGGCTTGTACACGTTCATCTCGAGGTAGCCGCCGGCGCCGCCGAAACCGACCGCGACGTCGTTTGCCATGACCTGCACGGCGACCATCGTCAACGCTTCCGCCTGGGTCGGGTTGACCTTGCCGGGCATGATCGACGAGCCCGGTTCGTTTTCCGGAATCAGCAATTCCGCGAAGCCGGCGCGCGGTCCACATGACATCAGGCGAATGTCGTTCGCGATCTTGTAGAGCGACGCCGCGAGCGTTCTGAACGCGCCGGACAGATGGATTAGCGCATCGTGTGCGCCTTGCACCGTGAACTTGTTCGGCGCGCTCACGAACGGCAGTTCCGTAAGCTTCGCAATTTCCGCCGCCACGGCCTCTGCAAAACCGGGCGCGGCGTTGATGCCGGTGCCGACTGCGGTGCCGCCCAGTGCGAGGTGATAGACACCGTGCAAGGCCGCATCGAGCCGCAACAGGTTGTCTTCCAGCATGCCGGCGTAACCGGACCATTCCTGGCCGAGCGTGAGCGGCGTCGCATCCTGCATATGCGTGCGGCCGATCTTCACGATGTCCATCCACTCGGCCGCCTTGGCATCGATCGCGGCGTGCAGGTCGCGCACCGCGGGAATCAGGCGCTGCGTGGTGCCGACGGCCGCGGCAATGTACATCGCCGACGGAAACGAGTCGTTCGACGACTGCGACATGTTCACATGATCGTTCGGATGAACCGGATGCTTGCTGCCGAGCGGTGTACCGGCAAGCTGGCAGCAGCGGTTCGAGATCACCTCGTTGACGTTCATGTTGAACTGCGTGCCGCTGCCGGTCATCCAGACATGCAGGGGAAACATCTCGTGATGCTGGCCCGCGAGAATTTCGTCGCATGTTTGCGTGATCAACTTGTGCGCGGCCGGGTCGAGCCGCTTGCCGGCGAGGTTCGCGTTTGCGGCCGCCTTTTTTAGCGTCGCGTACGCGGTGATCATCTCGCGCGGAATCAGATCGTGGCCGATGTTGAAATGCTCGAGCGACCGCTGCGTTTGCGCGCCCCATAACCTGTCGGCGGGGACGACGACTTCTCCCATGCTGTCGGACTCTGTACGAACGTTGCTCATCACTTGCCTCCTTTCGATGAAGATCGAGTGCCAGGTGTGAAGGCCGGATGAAGCGCTTGCTGAGTACGCGGGAGCGCACGAGCGTGCAGACGGAACGGAGTGTGCCAACTGCCGCCTCGTCAGCCACGCGCGATAGCGCAGCGAGCATCGGCCGGGTTGATACGAACGAACGGTGGAGAGGCTTTGACGATACAGGACCCGAAAACCGCCGGATAGTTATACAAACGTTCTGTTTGGGCGCAACGAGTATGCATGCGCTGTCGCGCGGAAATGCGAAGGCCGGCTTGAATCTATCAGGCCGGCCCGGGAGATAAAGAAAAATGCAGTGAGCGTGGTTGCGCAGGAGCGGCTAGCCGTCGCCTGGCATTCAACGGCTCAGCTTTTCAATGTTCAACCATTACGGAATGGAAAGCTATATGCGTTCAATGCCGGCACCCCGCCAAGATGCGCATAAAGCACTTTGGAACCCACCGGGAATTCGCCGTTGCGCACCATCTGAATCATCGCGTCCATCGACTTGCCTTCGTACACGGGGTCGGTGAGCATGCCTTCCATTCGTGCGCACAAACGGATCGCCTCCATCGTGCCTTCGTTCGGCAGACCGTATGCGGGCCCGGCGAACCGCGTGTCGAGAATCACGTCGTTTTGATTGATCGGCTGTTCGAGACCGACGATTTCCGCCGTGTGCTTCGCGATGCGCGAGATTTGTGCGTGCGTTTTTTCCGGCGTCGCCGACGCATCGACACCGATCACGCGGCGTGCACGGCCATCGGCCGCAAATCCGACGACCATGCCGGCCTGCGTGCTGCCGGTTACCGAGCAGACGACGATATAGTCGAACTGGAAGCCGAGCGCGGCTTCCTGCTGACGCACCTCTTCCGCGAAGCCGACAAACCCGAGCCCGCCTAGCGGATGCTCGGAGCAGCCGGCGGGAATCGGAAACGGCTTGCCGCCCGCGGCGCGCACGCTTTCCATCGCGTCTTCCCAGCTCTTGCGAATGCCGATGTCGAAGCCGTCGGACACGAGGCGCACGTCCGCGCCCATGATGCGCGACATCTGGATATTGCCGACCCGGTCGTAGACCGCATCCGAATAGTCGACCCAGTTCTCCTGCACCAGCACGCACTTCATGCCGAGATGCGCAGCGACCGCGGCGACCTGGCGCGTCTGGTTCGACTGAATGCCGCCGATCGATACGAGCGTGTCGCAGCCTTGCTCCAGCGCTTCGGGAATCAGATATTCGAGCTTGCGCGTCTTGTTGCCGCCGAAGGCGAGGCCGCTATTGCAGTCTTCGCGCTTTGCGTACAGATCGACCTTGCCGCCGAGATGCGCGCTCAGACGTTTCAACGGAAGAATCGGCGTCGGGCCGAAAGTCAGCGGATAACGCGGAAAACTTCGCAAGTTCATTGCCAGGCTCCTTCCTCTCGGGATGATGGGCTACATGCTAGGAAATCATCGCGAAAATGAGCTTGCAAAAATAAACATCAATGCGTAGTTTAAAAACAGGGAACGTGTGATTAGCCTAATCTCATTTCTTATTTCGGCGATTTAACGCAATGAAAAAACCTTCGCTTCGCGCAACGGCACAACAGGAAAGCCTCGAGATCGATCGAGTCGATCGTGCGATTCTGCGGCAGTTGCAACGCGACGCATCGATCTCGAACGTCGCGCTTGCGGCCAAGGTGAACCTCAGCGCACCCGCGTGTTTGCGTCGCGTCGAACGTCTGAAGCGTGCGGGCTATGTCCGTTCGACGGTTGCGCTGCTCGATCCGAAGCGGCTCGATGCGGGCATGCTGGTGGTGATCGGTGTCGTGCTCGACCGGTCGACGCCCGAGTCGTTTGAGGAATTCGAGCGGCTTGCGCAGAAAGTGCCGGGCTGCATGGAGTGCCACGTGGTGACCGGTGAATTCGACTATTTCATGCTGATCCGCACGCGCGATAACGACAGCTTCAACAAGCTGCACGCGGAGAAACTGCTTTACTTGCCAGGCGTGCGGCAGATACGGTCGTTTATCGCGTTGCGCGAGATTTTGTCGACTACTTCGTTTCCGGTTTGAAGCGGGGTTTGAGGGGCGCGCATCCGGTTGGCAAGCGCGCTTGTCCAAACGGCGCGTTCAAAATCTCGCGGTCAGTGCGACTCCAGCCGTGACGTGCGCGGTTGGGAATCCCGCTGGTTTGTACACGGGCGTTCCTGCAAAGAGGTCATAGGACAGCGCGCCAAACTTCGCCGGTATGCCGCCGCGAATGCCGATGACTGCTCCCGCCAGTTGGGTCCCTGCCAGAAACGCCGTGTTCGGTCCGAACACGTGTCCATAGTCGATGCCGACGTATAGCGTGTGGCCGGTCTGATCGATCGGCCATTGCAGTTCGTTGCGCCAGTAGAGGCCCTTTTCGGCTGCGAGCATCGTGTTGCCGTCAAATCCGCGTACGGTGTAGCGGCTGCCGATCGTCAGGTCGTCGAGGTAAAACAGCGTGTCGCGCGTGAACTGACCGTGCAGCGTCGTGACGTATCGGAAGCTTTGCTTCGCTAGCGCGAATGGAATGGAGAGGTTCGCGTCGAGTACCGCCATGTGATAGCGGTAGGTGGGGCCGGTCGGATACGGATCGGACGTTGCACCGAGACCGCCGATGCCCTGGCGATATGCGATCGTGCCGTCGAACTGCGATGCGCCGAAGTAGTGTCGGTCAGTCGCGCCTGCTTCGATGAATGTGTTGTTGCGGTTCTGCTGCGGGATGGATGTATCGTCGATAAAGCTCTCGCCGAAGCGTTTCGAAAGCTGGACGTATGTGCTTAACACGTCACTTTGACTGCGACGCAGAACGCGCGAGAGGCGCAGTGCTGCCGTTTGTGAATTGCCGCTCGAGACGAATGTCTGGTTCACGCCGGCGATGTTCTGGTAGTACGTGTTTGTGTTGCCGGATAGCGTTGCTGTCCAGTAGCCGAATGGGATTGAATACGAGCCGTTGAAGCCGTGTGAGCCGAGCGACTTGTTGCCGAATGACAGGTCCTGGTTTGCGCCGATCGTGAAGATGTCGTTCAGGCCGAGCGGGTTGTCGATGCCCAGGCTGATGTTGCCTTGCCATTTGCCGGTGGCTTCTGTGCCGGAATCGTCGATTGAGGCGACGAAGGTCCAGGGTTTTGAGCGCTTGATTGAGATGATGACGTCGCTTTCGCCTGGTATGTCGGTGGGCTCGATTTTCATGTCGACGTCTTGAGATGCGATGCGTTTCATTTGTTCCAGGCCCTGTTCAAGGTCGCGGAGATCTAGCAGGTCGCCGTTGCGTGTGGGGAATGCGGATTTCCATGTGCCGCGGGTGGTGGGATCGGCGAAGTGGATTTGCTTAACGACGCCGGGTATGAGTGCGAGCTTTAGCGTGCCGGTTGATAGGTCTTGTTGAGGTACGAGCACGCGGGTTGTTGCGTAGCCTTTGCTCAATATGGTGTGCTGCAATCCCTTGGTGAGGATGTCGATACCGGTTCGGCCGATACAACGCGCGGTGTAGTGGTCGAGCCATTGACGTGCGAACGCAAACGGGTCGAGCGGTAAGGCGGATGCTCCTTTGTCACGGACGGCATCGGGCAAGCTCGTAGGGACGTCGAGCTCAAATGCGTCGATGCGAAAGCATGGTGTTTCGTTAGGGAGTTCGGGGTAGCCTTCGATTTGCGGAAGGGTTGAGCGCACCGCGGGCGCCTGTATCGAAGCGTCGCGCTGCTGTGTTTCGCGTTGCTGCTGGAGTTGCTGGTTCTGCTCTGCGTTGGCTTTCGCTGCTGCAGCTTCGTCTGCGCGCGTCGGGGCGTGCTGTGCGTTGGACACGAGTGTTACCAGGGCTGTGAGCGGTAGAACCGCTAGCCTTATTGTTGATCTCATCGATGCTTCACTTCAATTACGGATTTACGGATTTAAATTGCGGCCATTAGGCGCATGGAGTGCAGACAGAAATGTCTGCCTAAAAGAGACGTGCTTGGCTAAAGTATTTTTCCAAAAACAATGCCGCGAAAATGATTAGTACCACATCGAAAAAGATGAAGTAGGAGCGTTTCTGCTCTGGCGATTTCGGACCATTGAGAGAAAGGTCGCAAGTCGTTGCCCGATCTGTCCGCGTGATTTTGCTTTTCATCAGGAAGCGACTACTGGTCGAACCGGCCTACATTTCTGTTAAATGTGCTATCCGATCGAGTCAGGGGGACGTGGAATGGTCCATGGAGGAGAACAGATAGATACCTCCTGCGATTACTACGAGGAACACCAATACAACAAGGAATAGATTTCTCCATCCCCTGCGCGTCGTAGGAAGATCGCTTAGGCTGTTCCCTATACCCGCTCCTCCGGAGAAACTGTCGAGAACGATCATTAGAAGGACTGCCACAACCATCGTCGCTTTTGCGATGGCGCCAAAGAATATTTCGGCAAAGCGATGAGGCCATGTGGAACGACGAGGCCCCACTGCTGGACGGCGAAACTCTGGACGGTTTTTCGAGAACATGTGGTTTGAAATAGAGCATTGCACTGCTGCTGTTGCGTGCTGGTTGCCGGTATCTTGTTGCTGTCAAGACTTATCTTGTTCCTCTTCCTTAACTTCGTAGCTCTTCCTGGCATTCTTGTAGGATCTGTCGAAGGGTTTGATTTTTAAATAATGTGCCCTGCTTGCATATCCTCCTACAGCGGCGACTCCTAATCAAAACAATAGCAAAAAACCTCCAAACGGCGCTGGCGGCATAAATCTTCCGCTTCAGCATGGCGTTTCCAGTGATTGATACGTTCATTTTGGCCGTCCATTTCGCTTGTCCTTGTTCCATCTCCGACACAGCCCCCGACACCAGCGCCGGGATTACCGCTCCCATCCTGTGATTGGTGGGGCCGTAATGATGAAAGCACTATGCTCGGGCAGTACGGATCGAATGAATTCGATTGCGGATAGATTGTTCTCGTGTGCAGCCTGTGAGGCTATCGGTGGGTCTGCGCCATCCCATATGCAATCAATGCGTGCCTCGAATTTCGGGTTATGCCAAATTCCGCCTTCAATACGAGCAACAACCAATCCTCGTTGTGCAGCCTGCTCGCAGACGGCAATCGCTGCCTCGGGCGTGAGCTTCATGACAACACTTCCATGAAGTGAAAAAAAATCTTCGAGATCGGTATAACGCTTCGAGCGATCAACAAGAATATTTCTAGCTCGATCTGAATTCATTTTGAGTTGCTCCATCTAATTCGAGCGTCAACGGTCCAGTCAGGGTCGGTCTTATCGCTAATTTGGACCACTTCGCCTGTTCTCTCATTCACAACAACGTAAAGCACGGACGCAACGGATCCGCGGTGACGCTAGAAAAAAAACTTCTTTATAAACAGTGCGACAAGAAGAAGTACGACGATACTTACGAAAATTTTGTAGGTCCGGCGTTGCTCCGGGGTCATGCGTTTCCATTCTTCGTCCGTTGGTCCTCGCATCGATGCCTCCGTTATTTGGTGTTGCCAGTTATAGGAGTCGAATGACTCCAAGGGACTAAGCCGGCACTAAATCCTCCCGGGGGTGCAACGCCGAACTCAATTGAAGTGGATCCGCCATAGGCGTGAGTGATTGCACCTACCAAGTTTACGTGTCCCGCCGGAACGGATATATAGAACTGGTTGCTATCGCCATTCATGAACGAATTCGTTGACGCGGCGTCATGCGCGCCGAGAATCCAACCGAGCGTGGTCATAGCACCGGGGGCCCAAGAGGCCGGTGGGAAGGACTGGACAACCCCATATGATCCGTACAACGTTCCGTCATATAGATTTACGGCACCGCCTAATGCGCCGGAAAGGCTACTTGCGCCAATGGTTGCGTAGTTTGGCGAAATCGTTGCCACGACCAGACTTTCGCTCAATGCTTGAGTCAGTGCTCCTTGCGCCTGCAATGCCTGCTTGACTTGTTCGTCCGTGCACGAATTGCCAGCCCCGCAGTATTTGCTCAGCAGATTCACCTTGAAGGCATCGAAGGGATCATTGCGCTTCTTACCGGCCAGTGAAACCTGATTGTTCTCCACCTCGATCTGCGCGGCGCCGGTGGCCGTTGCCGCATTCGTACCGGACGCCGTGGCGATCCCCGCGACCAGACTGCTCACCAGACTCTCACGCGCCTCACGGTCGGCCGCCGACATGTTCGCCGTCGGCCCGAGGAGCGAGCCAATCACCGAACTCGCCGCCGCGCCCATCGCCGCGATAACCGACGCCTGACCATTCGCGGCCAGCGTGCCGCCATTCGACAACGTGCCCGACGACGTAACCACGCTAACGTTCTGCTGCGCGTAAGCCCACGCGAAACATCGAAGCCCGCCAGCGAACCATCCGCCGCAAAATTCGGCGTCCCGGTCGTGAGAATCGCGCGCGACGTGTTGATAAATCCGCCGCCATTGACCGAAATTCCGCTGCCATTGGCAACGACCACTTCCGCGCGTCGCCCGGCCACTTCGAGGTAACCGTTGATCTGACTCGCCGCGCTGCTGTTCACCTGATTGACGATCACGCGCGCCGCGTCGCCGGGGCTGAAATTCGGATTGCCGTTGATCATGCCGGCCTGCTGCGTCTGCACGACAGTCGGCGAGTTGTTCACGATCGCGCCACGCGACGGCACATCGAACTGCCCGTACGTGTTCATCGACACGCCCGCGCCCGACGGCCGGTTGATATTCACCTGAGGCAGACCATTCTGCGTCTGGATGACGGCTGGACCGTTCGCACCTGACGGAACGATCTGCGCCATCGACGAGAAAGACGCCGCAAACAGCGCCAGCGCAGCGACCGCAATCTGCTTGACCCGGACCGGAAGCCTGACCCGTTCATCGCGTTTCACAGCATCGCGCGACACACGAACGACAACACCACCGCAACCCGCTTTCTTCCCCGTTGCCGCAGCCATTTCGCTGACTGCGACAGGCATCTCTCTGAGCCGGCTGTACACCAGCCGATATCTATTCCTGTTCATCCAACTTCGTTCGGCATACTGATTTGTGAAGACGCGTAAACTAGCGCGGCATCACGTGCTGCGTATCAATGTATTCGACGTTGATGAGACAGATACAACGCTTTTATTGAAATCAGAGTTTTCTTATCGAGCGACTACTGCAGATGCGGTAGCGAGTGCGAGCCAAGCGCATTAGCCGCAGATTCGGCTGCCACGTTCAGTATGGGAGGACAACGGGTTCAATCACGATGCACAAGAACCCGTGCATCGTGACCGGCAAAGCAGGGCGCTGGAGTATCAAACACCGCCCCTATCGAAACGAAACGCTAACCCGCAGCGCACACACCGCTGCTTCGTTAAGCGCCGAGCCTACATCCGCGGCTTGATATTCTGATTGAGGCTAAAGAAATTGGTCGGGTCATATTTGGTTTTAACATCGACCAGACGTTCATAGCTGCTGCCAAACGCCGCACGCACTTCATTCGCGCTTTCATCCCCGAGGAAGTTGACGAGGCACGTATAACTCGAATACGGTTTGAGCGCATCCGCAAAGCCCCGCGTCCACGCCATATTCTGTGCGCCGCGCGCCGCCTCGGTCCACTTGGCTTCAATGCCGATATTGAACCCCGCATTGCGGTGAGGAAACGCGGTACGAGTTGCGTCGACCTGGTTCACCGCGCCGTTAAACACCTGCACCAGCACCGCGGTCAACGTAGACGGAGCCTGGTTGCTTTGCGCGACGATCACATCGATCACCTCGTCGCTCAACTTTGTCACGAACGTCGAGCGCCAATAGTTATGGTTACCGTCCGGGTTGGTGTGGTCGACAAGCTTTTGCATCGCCGGAAAGGGCATAGGCTGTATCGCTTCGAATATCGGCGGCGCCACCGTTCGAAGCCTCTGCACAATCGGCTCGCCCGCTTCGGGCGTACCGCAATAGCACATCATGATGCCCGTGGCAGGCACGCCTTCCGGTGTCCAGATCATGCCGACGTAAGCTGTCAGTTCGGCGGGCGCCGTCATCATGAAGTCGCGATAGAAGCGCATCACCGCCGCCGCATGTTCGCGCGGATAAACAATCACGCCACCCAGCACCGTCGCAACCGGATGCGCGCGAAAGCGGAACGACGTCGCGACGCCGAAGTTGCCGCCACCGCCCCGCAGCGCCCAGAACAAGTCTGAGTGCGACGCCTCGTCGACTTGCAACGCTTCGCCCTGCGCGCTGACAATTTCACAAGAAAGAAGATTGTCGCAAGTCAGCCCATATTTGCGCGTGAGCCACCCTACGCCGCCACCGAGCGTGAGCCCGCCGATACCGGTTTTCGACATCGTGCCCGCAGGCACCGCGAGACCATGAGGATGCGTTTCGCGATCGACGTCTTCGAGCAGCGCGCCGCCTTGCACGGTCACCGTACGCGAAGGCGCATCGACGCTCACGCGATTCATGCGCGATAGATCGATCACGATGCCGTCGTCGCATAGCGCGCGGCCCGCAACGTTGTGTCCACCGCCTTTTACCGCAACGAGCAAGTCGTTGATGCGCGCGAACGTCACGACCCGCGCCACGTCGGCGGTAGACGTGCAGCGCGCGATCAGGCCAGGCCGCTTGTCGACGCTCGCGTTCCAAAGCGTGCGTGCGGCATCGTACTGCGCGTCGCCGGGCAGCAGCGCCTCGCCCGCGAATGTATTGATAAACCGCTTGACGGTCCTCAGCTCGACAATCGAGCCGTCCGCATGCTTCAAGATTCCGGCCATAAATACTCCTTTGAATCGGCTAACCCGTGACCGATGGCTTGGCGTCAGCACGATTCCGTTTGAAAGTGCACACGAATATTTATGGTGCTTACGCAGGCGCGCTTCACGAATCAGGCGAAGCAGGGTTGCGCATTCCCGAACCGACGAAGCATCAAGCAGATCTCATTCTTTGCTCATTTTCAGCATGTACGCTCGAATCTCAAGGCAAGCGTCAATTCGCCTGTCCGTTGAGTTTTCGCCATCCATGCGCGCCCTTTCGATACATGACGAGGTCCGCGCCACACCGGATATGGGAGGCATCATGCTGGTACCTGTTATTGATATTTCTGCTCTCTACGAGGATGACCCGAAAGCCTGGCGTCGAGTGGAGGAGAAGCTGTACGAAGCGCACTCCACCGTGGGCTTTTCGATTCTGACCGGCCATGGCGTGCCGGCGCGGATGATGGACGACCTGTTCGAAGCATCGGCGAGGTTCTATGCGCTGCCGCTCGAACAGAAACTCGCGTATCGCTTTGGTGCGAATCTGCGTGGCTATCTGCCGCTCGGCGCGTCGACGCTGATTCGCTCAACCTTGGGCTCCGCGCGTATGCCGAATCACAGCGAGTCGTTCATCGTGCTCAATGAGCTTGACGAGACGCTCAGCGAACAGTGGTTCCGTTCCGCAGTGGGCGGGCACCAGATATGGCCGCGCGACCCGAAAGAGTTCGAGATTGTGGTGCGGCGCTATCGTGCAGCGATGACACGGGTCGGCGAGGTCATCGTGCAATGTTTTGCGTGCATGCTCGGCTTGAGTCGCGACGGTCTCGACGGTCACTTCGCTACGCCGAATCCGATCTTGCGTCTATTGCACTATCCGCCGCTGCCGGATCGCGAAGCGAATCAGTTTGGCTCGGCGCCGCACACCGACTACGGGTGCTTGACGTTCGTCGCGCAGGATAGCGTCGGCGGCCTGCAAGTGAGAGCCGCAGATGGCAGCTGGTTCGACGTGCCGCCCATCGAGCACGCGCTCGTGCTGAACACCGGGCAGGTGATGGAGGCATGGAGCAGCGGCGCGCTGAAGGCGACGCCGCACCGCGTGATCAATCATCCGGAGAAGTCGCGTTACTCGATCGGCTTCTTCTACGATTGCGGATTGAACACGCGCGTCGTACCCGTGACATCGATGAACGATGCACTATGCGATTGCATGCCTCAGCCGAAAACCTACGGCGAACATCTGGAAACGATGCTGCGCGCCAACTACGCATTTACAGGCTGATGAGTGTGGGCGCAACAGCATCGCAGCGGGTCAACGCTTCAGGCCAACGCTTATTGCGTCACCGTGTCGATCCGGCCGAACAGGCCGGACGTCGCGCTGGGGCCTGCGGCAAAGAACAGCGTGTTGGTCGACTGATTGCCGACGCCATTGCCGAAGCTGAGGCCCCACAAGCCCTTTTGCAGGAACGGCTGCCCATTGCCCAGCGTCAACGCGCCCATATCCTGGCCGCTCGTCGGATCATATGCCTCGATCTCGCCTGAGCCGAAATTGCCGACCAGCATCATGTTCGACAATGAGCCGAAGTTGGACGGTGCGAGCACCATGCCCCAAGGCGCGTTGAGCACACCGCCGTTATTGACGACGCGCCGTACGAAGTTGCCGCTCAGATCGTATTCGTCGAGAATGCCGAGGCCTGCGCCAACCACCTGGGCGGCTTTCGCGGCATTCTGCTGCGCGTAGGTGACGAACACGTTATTGCCGAGATGCTGAATGCCGAATGGCGCAAAGCCGGTCGGCAAGGCGGGGTCGGTGAACTGGCCGGCGGGCTGGATCTTTTTGAACTGCGCGTCGAACATATCGACCTTCGCGTTATGGAAGTCCGTCGCATACAGCATGTTCTGACCGTTGACAGTGACCATCGTCACGCCTTTGTAGTTGGCGCCGCCGGCCGCGTCGTCGTACGCGGTGACCGCTTCGGTCGCCAGCACGTTGGGCGACCACGCGGCAATCGTGCCCGCTTCGGTTGCCCAGATAAATACCGCTTTGCTGCTTGCGCCGTTCGAGCTGATCACGAAGTCCGTCGTCGGATTGAAGATGATGCCCGTCGGACTGGCGGGCCCGTTGGTGCCGGCGGGAATCGAGACGACGAGCGACTGCGCGTTGCCGCTGCCATCGAATAGTGAGGATTTTTGAGCGTTGTTATCGGAGACCCACATGGTTGCGGTGGGGTTGAAGGTCACGCCCCACGCGTTCTGCAAGTCCGCATCCGCCTTCGTGGCGATGACGCTGCCGTCGGAGGCGAGCAGTGTTTCGTTGAAGGTGGTCTGTGGCGGTGAAGCGTGTCCGTCTCCGCCGCCGCCGCACGCGTTCAGACCCACAGCCAGACCGATAGCCAGCGAAGCCGATGCGACTGCAAAGAGAATGTCTTTACGGGTTATCACGCGAATCTCCTGAATTGAAGGTGTTATGAGCATTGCCGGGCTTGTCATCGCAACGGTCGGGACGCAGGCCTAACCATTCCGGCAACACGGAGGGGCGGTGCGGCACTTGCATAGCAACCCTATGCAATACATGGCACTTTCCAGAACAGCATCAGGAGAAGCTTTATTCCTGGAAAATGGAGCGAGCGTTCGATCGTGAACTTGTTGAACGGATGAAAGGGTGTGCACCCAATGCGGAAGGCCGCATGCCGGCGACCGGTGAGGAGATACGGGATCAAGGCGATTTCACGGTCGATCCGGCGATCATGCGAAACAGCGTGGCAAAAAGGTACTCAGCATCCGACACGGATTCGCCACACGAATCGGCTAAGTTCGCTTGCACATTCGCGGGTTCTCCTTTGCGCGCGCGGGGAGCACGCATCGGGTCGAACGGACTCGCGATGAAATGAGATTCCACCGATCCGACATGAGCGAGCGATGCGTACCAAGCAAACGGCCGGCATGATGTACGCGCGGCGCGGCAGCGTAAAGATGACCATCACGGCGATGCACGGCTTTACGCTGATCGAGGTGCTGGTCGCGCTCGCAATTGTCGCAATCGCGCTTGGCGCGGTGTTGAGAGCAATCGGCGCGCTTGCGGCGGATACCGACTCGGCGCGCCAGCATCTGCTTGCACTGTGGAGCGCGGACAACGCATTGAGCGAACTGCGCATTTCATCGGCCTGGCCGCCGCCTGGGCAAACCACCTTTGCCTGTCCACAGGGCGCTTACCGGTTTGTTTGCCGGCAAGCGGTGACGGCGCTGGCGAGCCCGCTCGTGCGTCAGGTCACGGTAAGTGTGTATCCGTCGGCGGCGAATCGGATCGTGCTGGCTGAAGCCGTGACGGTGGTGCAAGATGAGGCGCGCCATTAGACCGCCGCGCGCCGTTGCGCGCACCGCCGGCTTCACGCTGATCGAGATGCTGGTTGCGATCGCGCTGCTTGCGGTGATTGCGGTGCTGGCGTGGCGCGGACTCGATGCGACCGTGCGCGGCCGCGACGACGTCACGGCCAATCTCGCCGAAACACGGCTGCTGGGCCGTTACTTCTCGCAACTGCAATTCGACATGATGAATCTCGTCACGGCGGATGAGGTGTTCGGGCCGCCGTTGAGGATTCGTCGCGATGAGCTTGTGTTGATCCGGCATCTGGGCGTGGGGAACGCTCCCACGCAGGTGCAGGTGGTTCGGTATCGGTTGAAGGATCACGAGTTGATGCGTAGCGCGTCGCAGCCGTTGTCCTCGCTGTCGCAGCTCGCAGATGCGCTGCACCATATGGACGACTTTGCCAGCGTGGTGGCCAGTGACCGGGCGACCGGCATGCAACTGGCGGTCTGGGTGCCGCAGGTTGGATGGACGTCGGATCAGAAAGCGGTCGACAACAGCTATGCGCTGTTCCTCGAAAAGCACGGCATCAGCAACGGTACATCGGTGGGCATGCCGCTGCCGCGCGGTATCCGCTTCGTTGTGACAATCGGTACGCCGCCGGTCGAGTTTGTGCGCACGCTTCCGATCGGACAGTAGCGAGGCTGCGCGGTCCGCGCGAAGACCGTCTGCCCTCAGTCATACGCACATAAGCCGTGCTTGAGCGCCGGTGAACCATTGACCAATGGTTCCAATCCGATTGCGGATAGTTGCGCACGCATCGTCCGTTGTCCACCGACGTTCCAGTTTATGCCCAGCCATGGCGCATCCGCACGCTTGCCATAGAGCGACGGTGCGGTCGCGTAGCCGCTAAAAAAAGCTTAACGCGATGTGACATCAAGTCTGCATGCGCTTCTCCAACGCGCGGCAAAATGGTCCGTAACATTCGTCACACGGGTGTTACTCCCTGTCCGCTAGTCTGAACGCTCAGATCGAGAAGCGGCACTACGCTCGCGCTGGTCTGTGCTCACTGTGTCGCAACAGAATCAGGAGGCGGGCATGGAGGTCGACCAACCAACGGGCACGCGCACGGGCGCGTTCGTACCGACGGACGCGGCGCGGCGGCAAGCTGCCGCGCATTTTTCGCGGGCAAGGGATTTGCACGGCACCGGCAAGTTTGACGACGCCGCGCGCGAATATGCAGCCGCGCTTGCGGTGCATCCGGATTATCCGGAGGCGCTGCATCTGTTCGGCGTGTTGGAGTTCCAGCGCGGCAATGCGGCTGCGTCGGAAGCGCTGCTGCGGCAGTCGGCGGCGCTTGCCGCGGAGGCGAACGCGGTATCGGATCTGGGCGCGGTGCTGGCGGCGAATGGCAAAGCCGACGAAGGCATGGCGCAACTGGAGCGCGCGTTGCAGCTGGACCGCAACCATGTGCAGACGCTGGTCCGCCGCGCCAATATGCTGATGGGCCTGCGCCGCTATGAAGAGGCATTGGCGGGCTACGACCGCACGCTTGCGGTGTCGCCGTTGACGCTCGATGCGCTTTGCAATCGCGGCGCCGCGTTGCGCGCGCTCGGGCGGCTTCAGGAAGCGGTGGAAAGCTACCAGCGCGCATTGACCGTCGATGCGCGCTCGTTCGAATCGTTCTACAACCTCGCGAACGTGCTGCGCGATTTGCAGCGCAACGCGGAGGCGCTGCAAAACTACGATCACGCGCTGGCGATCGTGCCGAATCACGCCGATATTCTTTCAGCGCGCGGCCGCACGCTGGTCGATCTCGGCCGCGCGCGCGAGGCGCTCACAAGCTTCAACGAAGCGATCGCGACGCGGCCGGATTTCGTCGAAGCGATCTACAACAGCGCGGTGGCGCTCGAACGGCTAGGGCGGGCGGAAGAGGCGCTGCAACGTTGTGACCGCGTGCTTGCGCTGGAACCGGATCACGCGAAGGCGCTGGCCGCGCGCGGCAATGCGCTGCTGCATCTCACGCGTTACGAGGAAGCGGCCGAAGCCTACCGGCGCTCGCTCGAACTCGAACCGGGCGCGGTGGACGCACTGTGTAACCGCGGCACCGCGTTACGCCATCTGGAGCGGCACGAAGAAGCGCTGTCGAGCTACGAGGCGGCGCTTGCCGGCAGCGCGAATTTCCCTGAAGCCTGGTGCAATCGCGGCAATGTGCTGCAGGACCTGCATCGCTACGAAGAAGCGATGAACTCTTACGACCGCGCGATTGCGACCAGTCCAAAATACGCGACCGCGTGGTTCAACCGGGGCAATGTGCTGCTCGAAACGGATCGTCTCGACGCCGCGATGCAGGCGTATGACAAGGCCGTTGCGCTCGACCCGAACTATACGGATGCGCACTTTGCACAGGGCTTCATTCACCTTGTGCAAGGCGAGTTTGCCAGCGGCTGGCCGAAATACGAGTGGCGTTTGCGCGACCCGAAGTCCGAACACAGCCGCCGCGGGTTTGCCCAACCGCGCTGGACCGGCGAGCAGCCGCTTCAAGGCCGCACGATTTTGCTTCACGCGGAGCAAGGTTTCGGCGACACCATTCAATTCTGCCGCTATGTCGAACGCCTCGCGGACGCAGGCGCGCGCGTGGTGCTCGAAGTGCAGCCGGCGTTGCAGTCGCTGCTTGCACCGCTGCGCGGCGCCGCGCAGGTGATCGCGGCGGGCGACCCGCTGCCGGCGCACGACTATCAATGTCCGCTGCTCAGCCTGCCTTTCGCATTCAAGACGGATCTGGCGACGATTCCGGCCGGCACGCCGTACCTTCACGCAAACCCCGAGCTGATGGCGTCGTGGGCCGAGATGCTGGGTGCGAAGCGTCGCATGCGGGTCGGCGTCGCGTGGTCGGGTAATCCGGAGCATCGCAACGACCGCAACCGCTCGATGGAACTCGCGACGCTGCTGCCGCTGCTGGATCTCGACATCGAGTGGATCAACTTGCAGAAGATCGTGCGCGGACGTGACATCGCGGTGCTCGAAGCGTCGCCGCTGCGGAATTTCGATGCGGATATGCGCGACTTTTCGGATACCGCCGCGTTGATGGAATCGCTCGATCTCGTGATTGCGGTGGATACCGCGGTGGCGCACCTGGCGGGTGCGCTCGATCGCCCTGTGTGGATCTTGTTGCCGCATCTGGGCGAATGGCGCTGGCTGCGGGAGCGCGGCGACAGCCCGTGGTATCCGAGCGCGCGCCTGTTCCGGCAACCGGCGCCCGGGCGTTGGCAGGACCTGATCGGCACCGTTCGGCAAGAACTGGTACGGCTGTTGTAGCGGCAAACGCTGAGGCAACAGCGAGGCAACTTCGGAGCAACTGCGCACCGCAACTGCACGAATCTGTACATGCGCAACTCTGTGACGTCCGACGAGAGGATCATCGATGGTGTCTGAAGCGGAAACAACGCAAAAAACGCAAGGCGGTGCGCACGCGCAGCCTGCCACGGGGTTAGCGGGAGGAGTCGCATCCACGGCGCTTGACGGCGCGCTGAAGCGCGCGCGAACGTTGCATGAGCGAGGCGCGCTGGACGATGCGGAGCGAGGATATCGCGACGTGTTGCTGGCGCAACCGGAGCATGCGGAGGCGCTGCATTTGCTGGGCGTGCTGTATTTTCAGCGCGGACGGATGGAAGAAGCCGACGAGGTGCTGTGCCGGTCGATTGCATGCGAGCGGTCGGCGTTATCGCTCGCGAACCATGCGTCGGTGCTGGTGAGCCTCGGGCGGCGGGAAGACGCGTTAAAGCAGCTGGATGCCGCGTTGCAGGTCAATCCCGCTCATCCGCGCGCATTGCTGTTGCGTGCGGGTTTGCTGGCTCAACTGGGTCGTTACGACGAAGCGCTGGCCGCCTATGACCGGCTGCTGGAACTCATGCCCACCGCCGTCGACGTGTTATGCAGCCGCGCCGTGGTACTGATGGCGCTCAATCGTGCTCAGGAAGCGCTGGATACGAGCGAGCGGGCTTTGAGGCTCGATCCGCGCTCGTTCAATGCGCATCGGCAACGGGGGCATGTGCTGCGCGATATGCGTCGCTTCGTCGACGCGCTCGACGCCTACGGCCGCGCACTGTCGATTGTCCCGAACAGCGTTGAAGTGCTGCTGATGCAAGGCTTGACGCTCGCGGATTCCGGCCGTCTGGACGCCGCGCTCGGCAGCATGAACGAGGCCATTGCGGGCCAGCCGAACTACGTCGACGCGATTTACAACAGCGCCGTGGTGCTCGAGCGGCTGGGCCGTTTCGATGACGCGCTGGCGCGCTGCGACCGGGTGTTGGCGTTGGACGCCCGGCATGCTTCCGCGTTAGCCAACAAGGGCAACGTCTTGCACAGCCTCGAACGGCACGAAGAAGCGCTGGAAAGCTATCAAACTGCGCTCGAAATCGCGCCTTTGTCGATCGAAATGTGGTGCAACCGCGCGCGGACACTGGTCGACTTGAACAGGCTGCCCGAAGCGCTGGAAAGCTGCGACCGCGCGATTGCCCTCGACGAGCAGTACAAACTCGCGTGGTTCTACCGTGGCCGCGTGCTGCAGCGGCTGCACCGTTATGAGGAAGCGATCGTCAATCTCGACCGCGTGCTGGCGCTCGACGCGGAAGACAAGGCCGCGCGTTTCCAGCGCGGCAACGCGTTGCGCTCGTTGATGCGGCATGACGAAGCGCTCGTCGAATACGACCGCGTACTGGCGCTCGACCCCGGCAATATCCCGACGCACTTCACGAAAGCTTTCGTTTATCTGCAGGCCGGCGATTTCGAACGCGGCTGGCCCGAATACGAATGGCGCTGGAAAGAAGAACAGGTGGGCACGTTCAAGAAGGCGTTCGCGCAACCGCTATGGCTGGGCGAAGAATCGATCGAAGACAAAACGATTCTGCTGCACGCGGAGCAGGGCTTGGGCGACACGCTGCAGTTCTGCCGTTACGTCAAGTTTGTCAAAGCACGCGGCGCGCGGGTTGTCGTCGAGGTGCAGCAGGCATTGAAGTCGCTCGTGGCGACGGTCGAAGGTGTCGACCAGATAGTGGGTCAGGGCGATCCGCTACCGCCGTTCGACGTGCACTGTCCGCTGCTGAGCCTGCCGCTCGTGTTCCGCACGAATTTCGCGTCGATACCGGCCGACGTGCCCTATCTGAAAGCCGACGACCAACGGGTCGCGCAGTGGCAGGCGCGCCTCGGCGCGAAGACCCGGCCGCGCATCGGCATCGCATGGTCGGGCAATCGGAACCATCTGGACGACCACAACCGGTCGATTCCGCTCGAAGCGTTGTTGCAAGGGCTGCCCGAGTCGGTCGCATGGATCAGCGTGCAGAAGCAGGTGCGCGCCGATGAACAGCGTTTGCTCGCGACGTCGAACGTGCGCGATGTCAGCGACGCGATGGGCGATTTCTCCGACACGGCCGCGCTGATGCAGTGTCTCGATTGCGTCATCTCGGTCGATACGTCGGTGGCGCACCTGGCCGGCGCGCTGGGCCGGCCGCTGTGGGTCATGCTGCCGTATCTGCCCGACTGGCGCTGGCTGCTCGATCGCGACGACAACCCGTGGTACCCGGGCGCGCGTCTGTTCCGGCAAACCCAGGCCGGCGAATGGCACGGCGTATTCGAACGGATCAGCGCCGCGTTGCAGTCCGCGCCATGGGCCGCGGCGCCGGCGGCGCTGTCGACCTGATGGAATCGATCGAACACGAGGCGAGCGATGAGACGCGACAGCGAGCGCAGCAATAGCGTGCCGGAAGTGCATGCGGGCCTGGCGGGCGAGCGGACAATGCTGATGCATTCGGCAATACGCAGTTCGCTGCAACGCGCGCACACGCTGCACCAGCAAGGCGCGCTGGCCGAAGCGCAGCAGTTGTACAAAGGCGTGCTGGCAATCGAGCCGAATAATACGGACGCATTGTTCCTGTTCGCCGCCGCATGCGATCAAAGCGGCGATGCGGCGCAAGCCGAGAAGTTGTACGCGCAAGGGTTGCGCTTCGAACGGCGCGTGGCATGGGCATTCGCGGGCTACGGCGCGGTGCTCGTCAAACTGGAGCGCTACGAAGCGGCCCTTGCGCCGATCGACGAAGCGTTGCGCCTCGACGCGCGACACGCGCCGGCACATGTCGCTTACGGCAACGCGATGCTCGGCCTCAAGCACTACGCGCAAGCCCAGCAGGCTTACGAGCGCGCGCTGACGCTAGTGCCGACGCTGGCGGAAGCGTGGAGCAATCGCGGCAACGCGCTGCGTGCGCTCGACCGCCCGGCGGATGCGCTGATCAGCTACGACCGCGCGTTGCAACAGGCGCCGCACAACTACGCGACGCATACCAATCGCGGCCACGCATTGCGCGACCTCGGCCGCTATGAGGACGCGTTGCGCAGCTACCGGCTCGCGCTCGTCGTCCGGCCACGCGTGGCGGCGCTGCTCTCGTTGTGCGGAATGATGTCGCTGATGCTGGGCCGCGGCGCGGCGGCGTTAGTCAGCTACAACGAGGGGCTCGAGATTACGCCGGACGACGTCGAGATGCTCTATCACAGCTGCGTCGCGCTCGATATGCTGCATCTTCATGACGAACTGCTGACGCGCTCCGAACGCATTCTTGGGTTGGAGCCGGGTCATGCCGGCGCCTGGCTCGGCAAGGCCAATGCGTTGCAGGCACTGCAGCGCTATGACGAAGCGGCCGACGCCTATGCGCAGGCGCTCAAGCTCGAACCCGATCTGCATACCGCGCTACGCAACCAGGGCTTCGCGTTGCGCACACTGGAGCGCCACGAAGAGGCGCTGCAGATGTACGACAACGCGCTTGCGCGCCTGGGTCCGAACGCGCAGTTGCTGTTCGGCCGCGCGAATACGCTGCGGCAATTGGGCCACTACGACGACGCGCTGGCGGGCTACGAAGCGTCCGTCGCAATCGAGCCGACAGATGCGGAAGGCTGGTCGTTGCGCGGCGGCGCCCTGCAGCAATTGCGGCGCTTCGACGAAGCGTTGCAGAGCTACCGCCGCATGCAGGAACTGGAGCCGGCGAAGGGACTGGGGTTTCTCGAGGAAGCGTATTGTCAGCTGCTGACCGGCAATTTCGCCGAAGGCTGGCTCAATTACGAATACCGTTGGGTGAATGCCGATACCGCGCGCTCGCACCGTCATAAGGACCGGCCGTTCTGGTCGGGCGACGAGTCGATTGCCGGCAAGACGGTGTTGCTGCATGCGGAGCAAGGCTACGGCGACACGCTGCAATTTTGCCGCTATGCGAGCCTGGTCGAAGCGCGCGGTGCGTCGGTCGTGCTCGAAGTGCCGACTCCGCTGAAGCCATTGCTCGCTTCGCTGCGCGGCGGCCACAAGCTGTTGTCGACGGACGAGCCGCTGCCGCCTTTCGATCTGCAATGTCCGTTGATGAGTTTGCCGCTCGCCTTCGGGACCGATCTGCACAGCATTCCCGTGCCCGTGCCGTATCTGTTCGCGGATGCCGCGCGCGTGAGCGACTGGCGGCAGCGGCTTCATGCACGCGCGCCGTCGGGCCGGCTCAAGGTGGGGCTCACGTGGTCGGGGAATGTGGGGCACAACAACGACCAGAACCGGTCCCTTAGCTTCGCTGCCCTCGCGCCGCTTTTCGCACTGGATGCCACCTTCGTCAGCCTGCAACAGCAGGTTCGCGAGCGCGACACGGCGGCGCTTGCGCAAAGCAGCGTGATTCATTTCGGCGCGGAGCTGCGCGATTTCGCCGACACGGCCGCGCTGATCGAGAACCTGGATCTCGTGATTTCGGTGGATACCTCGGTGGTGCACGCGGCCGGCGCGCTCGGCAAGGCGGTCTGGGTGCTGTTGCCGCGCATACCGGACTGGCGCTGGCTGTTGGAACGAAACGACAGTCCGTGGTACCCGACGGCACAGCTTTTTCGCCAGGACAAACCCGGCGACTGGCCCGATGTGGTCGAGCGGGTTGCGCACGAACTGTCGCGGCGGATCGCCGCGAACCGCCACGGATGACCGCGCCGCGCGGCTTGGCATGCGTCGCGGCTATATGACGGACATGTGACAAAAGATTCGAACCTCGTCGACGGCAATAAGGTGCGTAGCACCGGAAATACGATTGCCATGGCGGGTCCGTAACTTCTGAACGTTTATCGCCTCGCAAGGCGATTTCGGGGAATGCATCTGCGGAACCGCGTCCGGGCGCACCGTGGAAGCTGGCAACAATTTTCGAGTTTGGGGATGCAGAAATGGCGGCACGTGCACGCGCAGAAAAACACCTACACCAATCACCCACTGTCTTGAGAGCGACTGTCCGGCCTGTGTGCCGGGCCATTGCAGTGATGGTCGCAGCCGGCTTTGCCGCGCATGCGCAGGCAGGCATCATCAATCTCGGTGTGGCCGGCGGGCGCGCAACAGGTGGTGCGGGTGGCGCAGGCGGCGCCGGAGGCGTCACGAATCTCGGCGTCACGCCGCAGCAGGCGCAGCAGGCCAGCCAGACCTCGATCCGCAATCTGGCGAACGCCGCGCAAGGCATTGCGCAGCAGATCGCCGCGCAGCAGGCGGCGGCCGCTAACGCGGCGGCGACGTCAAACGTGCCGAACGGCCTTGCGCCCGGCGGGCTGCAGGTGGCGCCGGGTGTCGCGTTCAATGCGAACGGTACGCCGACCGCGGCTACCTCGAATCTCAGCAACCCGAACCTGTGGATCAATGCGAACGCGCCGACGCAGTCGGTCGATTCGAGCGGGCATGTGACGGTTGAAGTGGACCAGACCGGGCAAAGCGCGGTGGCGACCTGGACGTCGATGAACGTCGGCAGGCAGACGACGCTGTACTTCAATCAGTCTGCGGGTACGCAATCCAATGGCGCGAACAATTGGGTGATTCTGAACCGGATCATGGATCCGACGGGATTGCCTAGCCAGATTCTTGGCAATGTGAAGGCTGAGGGTTCGGTGTTTGTGATCAACCGCAACGGCGTGCTGTTTGGCGCGGGGTCGCAGGTCAACGTGCACTCGCTGCTGGCTTCGTCGCTGGATCTGCTCAATCAGAGCGATACGCCGACGCAGGGCGCTAGCGATATTGCGAAGAGCAACCAGTTGTTCCTGAACATGCAGTCGGGCTCGCAAGGGGGACTGGCGGCGCTGGAGTCGGTGGCGCAGGGCGGCAGTGGTACCCCGGCTGGCGCGCCGAACGAGGTGCTGGGACTCGGCAATGTCGTGAACATCAGTTCGCCCAGTGAGTACACCCTGCCGGGCAATATCACGATTCAGCCGGGCGCATCCATCACGACGCAGACGGACGGCACGGTTAGCGACGGCGGCTTTGTGATGATCGCGGCGCCGAATGTGACGAATGGCGGCAGCATCACGGCGACCGGTGGTCAGGTGATCCTCGCAGCCGGTGTGGGTGTGAGTCTGCGGCCCAATCAGGCGGCGCCGCAGCAGTTTGTGCCTGAGATCAGCGGCGAACTTGTCTTGAATGGGCAGGATGTCACACCAGCGGGAGCCTTGGTCAACTCCGGCATTATTCAGGCCGCACGCGGCACCGTCGATCTGCTTGGCAGCAGCGTTGCGCAGAACGGCGTTGTCGGTGTGACGACCAGCGTGAACACGCCGGGCAACATTACCATTTCGACGGTCGACGAGTATCAGGCGAATACGCCGACAGGGACTTCATATAATGGTGGAACGGCGATCGGCGGACAAACCGACCCGGTGGCGATCGCCACACACCGCGCCGGTCTGCTCACCTTCGGTCCGGATTCCGTAACGACAGTCATGCCGGATACGGATGGCGTGACGGCCACTTCCGCGCCGGGCACGGTCTTCACGCCGGGCAGCATCACCGTGACCGCAGGGTCGGTGTGGTTCCAGTCAGGCTCGCTGATCGAGGCACCGGGTTCGACGGTGCAGGTGGCGGCGCTGACGCCGTCGGCGGCGCTGGACGCGACTCCGCCCGGCGACACAGCCGTACCCGGCCGCATTCTTCTCGACAACGGCGCGACGATCGACGTGTCGGGGCTGTCGAACGTCGAATTGCCGGTTGCCGATACGCTCGTGACGGTGCCGCTCATTGGCGGTAACGAACTGGCCGACTCGCCGCTGTTGCGCGACGGCTTTCTGTTCGGTCTGAAGGACGTGGTAGTTGACAGCACGTTGTCAGGCACGCGTAGCGACGGCGTCGAGTGGGTCGGCAGTCCGGTCCTGAACATTGCCGGTCTTGTCAGCCTGATTCCGCGCACGGTCGACCAGTTGCTGATGAATGGCGGCACGGTGATCCTGGCGGGCAATGAGGTGATGACGGCTTCCGGGTCGCTGATCAACCTGAACGGCGGGTATGTCCATTACCTCGGCGGCATGGTCAACACGACGCGTCTGATCGACGCGAGCGGTGCGGTTGTGCCGATCGGCCAGGCCGATCCGAACGACACCTACATCGCAGTGGCCGGCGAGTTCGTCGACAGTCATCCGCGCTGGGGCATCAACAATACGTACACGAACCCGCTGCTGTCGGGCAGTGCGTACGAAGGCGATTTCATTGTTGGCGGCAATGCCGGCACGCTGGATATTTTCGCGACCTCGTCGATGGTGCTGGACGGCAACATCACCGCCCAGGCGCTCAGCGGCTCCAAGCAGGTGCAGGACAACGATCAGGCGGTGGGCGGCACGTTCAATTTCGGCGCTGACCCAACGTTGAGCGCACATGCCGTCCCTGGCAACATTGCGGGTCTGACGCTGGGTACACTGACTTCGACCACTGGCGAAACCGGCACGGTGATCCTGCAGAACACTCCACCGCAACTGAGCAGTATCGCGCCGGATTTTTCAATCGGTACGCCGATCGATACGGCGGCAAACAATGCGTTACCTGCGACGGACCCGAACAACATTACCGCCAACATGGTGGTGCCCACCGCGATGCTCTCCGACGGCGGTTTCGCGAACGTGAACGTAACGGAAGACAAGGTTAACGGCAAGGGTTTTGTCGTGCCTGATGGAACTGTGTTGAGTTTGCAGCCTGGCGGTTCGTTGACGCTGAATGCTCCGAATACCGCAAATGCGCAGATAGACGGCCACTTGATCGTCCCGTCCGGTACGATTTCGATTTCGCTCTCGATCAATTCCGGTGTGACGGCTAGCCCGACGTCGGGCAACATCGTCGTGGGACCTGATGCGCTCCTGAGCACGGCCGGCGAGTGGGTGAACAACGATACGCAACTGGCGGCCGGAACGACGCCGGGCGATAGCGAGTTCATCAACGGCGGCTCCGTGACGCTGGCCGCAGGTTACGGCGTCGATTTGCAGCCGGGCAGCTCGATCGATGTGTCCAGCGGCGGCGAGATGCAGGCCAACGGTCAGATGCTGATGAATAACGGTATTGCCGAGGGCAAGGGCGGCAATGTTACGTTGCAGACGTTGGTCGATCAGGCCGGCTACCCCGCAGTGCTGCCCACGGACCCGCTGTTGCATATGGACGGCACGATTCGCGGCTTCGGCTTCTCGGGTGGCGGCACACTGACACTGGAGGTGCTGGATATCCAGGTTGGTGGCGATCCGACGTCGGCGCCTGCTTACACGACGGTGTTGCCGACCGACTTTTTCTTGCAGCAAGGCTTTGGCAACTATGTGCTGAATGCGTATCTCGACGCAACTGTCGCGCCCGGTGCGACGGTAGATGTGACCCAGCAGAACCTGATTCCCGACTTCTCCTCGCTGCAGCATGTGGCCAGCGGCGCCGACCTTTCGACGAGCGGTCTGACGACGCTCGGGACGACCGACGCGTTCGACCGGCAGCCGACGGATCTGGTGCTGACGGCCGGTGGTTATGCAGCGTGGCATGTCACGAACAACACGACAGGAACTGCACCGCCGGTCGTTCCCGACTACCCGGGCGTCACCGGCGCGGTGACAATCGGCGAGGGCGCGTCCGTTGTCGCAGACGCGGGTGCGAGTATTGGTTTGGGCTCGCCCGCACAGGTCACTGTGCTGGGTTCTCTGATTGCTCCGGGCGGTTCGATCACGTTGAGTGCCGATAGCGGTAGCAGCTCAACATTCGATGTGACCGGGCAATACAACGGCGCTGAGGGTGTTTTCACGGGCGCTGGTAAGTCGGTGTGGCTCGGACCCAATGCGTTGCTCGACGTCGCCGGCGTGGCACTGACCGATCCGTTTGCTGAGCCGGTCCGTAATGGTCTGAGCACGTTTATTCCGACCACGGGCACGGTACTGCCCGGTGGGTCGGTGACCATTTCCGACGACTCCGGCTACATCGTTGCACAGGCGGGTTCACGCATTGACGTGTCGGGCACCTCGGCAAACCTCGACCAGCCGCAAGCGAACGGTCGGTTTGCGTCGCAACCGGTGTGGAGCGATGCTGGCTCGATCACGCTGGCGGCGTCGAGCGGCCTGTTTTTCGACGGCACGCTCGACGCGCACGGCGGTGCGCCGCTGGCGCAAGGCGGTACGCTCTCTATCTTGCCGATTCCAATTGGCACGCCGACGACGCCTTTCGGGGTGCTTGGCAACCAGAATCCGTTGCCCGGCGCAACCGCGCTGGTCATCCAGCAGAGTGGAGACTTCGTGCCCGCGGGCCTCGAGCCCGGGGAAAGCTTTGCCTCGGCAATTGGCGCACCGACGGGCGTGCTGCAGTTTGCAGCAGATCGCCTTGATGGATCGGGTATCTCGACGCTCGTACTCGGCGCACCGGCTGGTACGCCGATGGCCACCCAAGGCGCTGTGCCGATTGTGTTTAGCGGCAACGTCAACCTGAATCTGGCGCAAGCGGTCATCATCAATGCGGAGACGATAGCGGCGCTGGACAGTAACGCCGTCAGCCAGCTGACGTCGACGACGACGCTCGCTTCGCTATTGAAGAACCAGGGAAGTGACGTTGCATCGACAGACACCACCGTCTCAATAACCGCGCCCTACGTTGCTCTCGTGGGGCCGACGTTCGGCAGTTTTGTCACTCAGGTCGATCCGGTTTTTGCCGCAGGCGACGGCACGCTGAACGTCAATGCGTCGTTCATCGATCTGGAAAACCAGTTCCAGCTGAATAACTTCGGGCAGGCAAATTTCACGAGCAGCGGGGATATCCGGCTGAGTTCGACAAACGCGAATCTCAACAGTACAAACGCGCTCGATCCCGGCGTGCTCTTCACACCCGGCAACCTGACCTTCAAGGCCGCGGACCTGTATCCGTCCACCGGCTCGACCTTCATCATCGACGCGGTTGGTCCGACCGGTTCGAGCGGCGCTCCTGCGCCGACCACGGTGACGTTCGAATCGAACGGCGCGTCGAGCGTGCCGCTGTCCGCCGGCGGCACGTTGCTGGTGGATGCGACCAATATCGTGCAGGGCGGCACCGTGCGCGCGCCTGCGGGCAGCCTGATCTTCGGTGTCGGCGATCCTAACGACACCGCGACGCAGGCCCAGTTCAACTGGGGCGCTAGCACGACACCGTTGGTCGCGACCGATTCGGTTACGTTCGCGGGCGGCAGCTTCACGTCGGTGTCGGAAGAGGGCGCGATTATTCCGTTCGGCACGACGGTCGACGGCGTCGAATGGCAGTTCAATCCGGTACCGAATGCGAATGCGGCGCCTGACCTGAGCGCTCCGCCCGCGAAATTCATCAGCGCGAACGGCAGCAATGTGGCGCTCAATGCAGGCGCAACGATCGATCTGTCGGGCGGCGGCGACCTTCAGGCTGCGGAGTTCGTAGCGGGCACCGGCGGCACGCGCAATGTGCTATCGCAGTTTAATGTGAGCTTTGCGTCGAACCCGAATGGCACCGCTGTGCCAACGAACGCGAACGCTTCGAACGTCTACGCGATCCTGCCTGGTAAGCAGTCGCCGGTGGCCGCGTACGACCCGATGTTCGCGCAGAACGTGCAACCGTCGACCAATGGGAGCGGTACAAGCACAACCACAAAGAGCGATGGTGTCGGCCAGGCTGCGCTGAACAGCGCAGTGGGCCAGTCCGTTTATCTGTCCGGCGTACCGGGCCTGCCGGCGGGCTTCTATACGCTGCTGCCGGCCATGTATGCGACGGTGCCGGGCGCGTTCCGCGTGACGGTCTCGTCGGCCACCGGCCCGGTCGCGCCGGGTTCGAGCCAGACGCTGCCGGACGGCACGATCCAGGTGGCCGGCTACTTCGGCAATTCGCTTTCGGGCTCCCGCAGCGCGACACCTACACTTTTCGACGTGCAGTCGGGCCAGGTGTGGCAGCAGTACTCGCAGTTCACATTGACCAGCGCCAACGCGTTCTTCCCGAACCTGGCGGCCAGTGCGGGCAACGTTACGCCGCCGCTGCCTGTCGACGCCGGGCAACTGGTGCTATCCGCGAAAACTTCGCTGTCGTTGGGCGCGAAGCTCGATACGGCGGCAGGCCCCGGCGGTGCGCCGGCGGAAGTCGATATCGCGTCGCAGGACATCCAGATTGTCGGCAATGGCGAAGCGGCATTGCCCGGTTACCTGCAGATCAGCGCGGACCAGCTCGACTCGCTCGATGCAGGCAGTCTGCTGATCGGCGGCACGCGCACGCAGACTTCGAGCGGCATCACGATCGATGCGATCGCCAATAGCGTCGTCGTGTCGAACGACGCATCCGATCCTTTGACCGGACCCGAGATTCTGCTCGTAACGAAGACGGACCCGACCGGCGCCGATGCAAATGCGCAGAACGGTCTGCGCATCGATCCGGGCAGTGTGATCGCGGCGCAAGGAACCTACCCCGCGGCGAAGGACCTGCCGATTACGATCGGTGTGGCGCCCGCCAGCGACGGCAGCGGCGGCGTATCGGGCGACGGAGCGCTCGTGCGTGTTTCGAACGGTGCGGACGTGACCGTGACACGCCTCGATACGACGGATGTGTCGACCAACCCCGGCTCGCTGACAATCGGCGCCGACGCGACCTTGTCGGGCGGCCAGTCGCTGACGCTCGATTCGTCGGGCAACCTGAAGTTCGACCCGACCGCGACGTTCTCGGGCAACACAATTGCGGTGGACGGTTCCGCCATCACGTTCACGGACCAGACGGGCGAAGCCGCGGCAGCACTGCCGGGCTTCGTGATCGGTGTTACGCAACTTGCACAACTGTCGAACACGCAGGAGTTGATTCTGCGCAGTTCGGGCGCGATGAACTTCGACGGCGACGTCGACGTGACGTTCGGCCCGAATGTCGATCTGAGCGCGGGCACGTTTACGAGCAACGGTGGCGCAGTCACGCTGAACGGCAAAGAGATCGAATTCACGAACGAGCTGGGCGGCTCGGCATCTGCCGGGACCAGCGGATCGGGCACGTTGACGGTCAACGCGAACGAAATCGACTTCGGCACGGGCGACAAGGCAACCTCGGGCTTCGGCTCGGCCACCTTCAATGCGACAGGCGGCATTGTCGGCCAGAACACGGGCTCATTCGATTTCGGTGCGTCGCAGGTGACAATGAGCGCACCGGTCTATCTGGCCGATACCAGTTCGAGCCAGACCATCACGACGACCGGCGTGCTGACGCTGAATTCCGCGCAAGGCACAGCGCTCGATCTGCAGCCGGTGGGCGGCGAAATCTCGTTCACGGGCGGCACGCTCAACGACAACGGCGCGACCATCGAAGCGCCGGCCGGCAATGTCAGCCTCGAAGCGACCACAGGGGACCTGACCGTCGGCGCGGGCTCGCTCGTCAGTTCAGCGGGTGTGGCAAAGCAATTCTTCGATACCACGCTCTTTGCCCCCGCCGGTTCGATCACGCTGACGGCTGACCAAGGCAGCGTGAATGTGCAGTCGGGCGCGACGCTCGATTTCTCGGGCACAAGCCAAGGGGGCGCGGCGGGCAGCGTGACGCTCTCGGCGCCGGACCAGGTGGTGAACCTGAATGGCACGCTCAACGGCAATGCGGTAGCGGGCTTCATGGGTGGTTCTTTCTCGCTGAATACGGGTGGCGCAGTCGATCTCGACAGCCTTGCGGCCACGCTTGCGTCCAGCGGTGTAAACAACGCGATCTCGGTGGAGACCCATACGGGCAATCTGACGCTGTCGTCCGGCAACACGATTACCGCGCATTCGGTATCGCTCACGGCCGACGGCGGCGCGGGCGGCGCGAATACGGGCGAGGGCAACGTCAATATCGACGGCACGATCAACGCGTCGGGCATTGTCGGTGGCGAGATCGACCTGTACGGCAAGAGCGGTGTTGATGTTGAAGGTTCGCTGATTGCAATAGCCTGCCTGCCGGGCGGCCCGTGCGACGACCAGCACCTGAATCCGAACCAGCGCGGCGGTACGGTCAACATCGGCACCGCCGGCAACGGCAGCACGACGAGCCTGAATTCGACCTACGGCTACGAGAATGTCACGCCGGACCAGTCGGGTCTTATCGTGCTCGGCGGCCAGTCGGTGATCGACGTATCCGGCGGAACGGCCGGCGGGCTGTCGGGTGGCACGGTGAATATCCGTGCACCGATCATGACGAATGGTCTCGTCAACGTGCAGGTGTCGCCTGGCGCGACCATTGTCGGCTCACGTGCAACGACGATCGAAGCGTATGCGGTGTGGAGCACCGACGATCAAAGCACGAACCCGCAGCAGCACTTCGACGGCATTGTCGACCCCGCGGGCTGGTATGACAGCAGCGGCAACCTTTTGTCGGGCACCTTCACGAGCCAGGATGGTTCGACGACGATTACCTACGACGCGACAAACGATACGCTGTCGAGCGATCCGGGTGCGTCGCCGCAGAAGATCGCGCAGGACTTGCAGACACTGCTTCAGAACGACTTTTTCTCGCCGGGTACGGCCGATGCTAATCACGTGGCCTTCTATGGCTTTGTCAACAACGACGGTAGTACGCCCGGCACGTTGATGAGTTTCGTGGAGAACGGTGCGAACAGCGTGGCGGCCCAGTTCGCTAACACGGCCTTTACTGTTGTGCCGGGCATCGAACTGGACAACCCGGACCCGAACATCAACAGCGGCAATATCTCTGTGCTGACGAACTGGAACCTCGGCGCGTTAAATTCGGCGGGGAATCCGGCGTTCCGTTTCCTTGCCAATGGGCAGGCGCCGATCATCACGTTTAAGGCCGAAAACAACGTCGACGTGAAGGCGAGCCTGTCGGACGGGTTCTTCCAGATTGCCAACCCGCTGGGTGGCGGCGGTTCGATTCCGATACCGGTCTACGAGAAATACGGAACGTATGCCGCTGCGCTTGCTGCGTATGACGCTACTCCCTATTATTTCGCTTATCTCGGTTTGCCCAATTACAACGTCAGTGTTTTTGGTCTTAATGTCCCGGCACCGCAAATCGTGCCGGGCGATAGCGACGAAAAGGACGAGTACTACGCACTCTATACGGCATATGTGCAGTTTTTGGATTCGCGAGTGCCGGCGTCAGTGGCGCAGGCCCTTGGTGTCAACCCGCATTTCGATTGGGGCGATACGTTTGATGTACTGCAAAATGAACCGAACCCGGTGACCCCTCCGGCGCCCCCAACCGGTGGTATGCAGACGAAGCAGCCATCAACGTATTTCGTGTATCTCGCGAATTACGCAGCCTTTGTGACAAACGCCGTCAACTCTTCGGGTGTCAACGTACCGCCGCCAGTCGCACCAGCCTTTCAGTCCGACACCGCGCTCCCAGGCCAAACATCAGTCAGCCTTCCGGCCGTTACTGACAATACGCCATCCCCGACTCATGCGGCGAACGACCCGTTGCCGCTGTTGTCCGCCACGCTCGCTGGTGGACCAAGTTCAAGCTTCCGCATCGTCGCGGGCGCGGATTTCACCAGCGCCAATCCCCTCGCGGTTCAAGCCGCATCGGTCGCGAAAGCGGCGGCGGACGGAAGCGTGACGCTTAGCGGACAGTTCCAGTATGTCGATTCGACGGGCCACATGGTGCTCGAGCCGACGATGATTCGTACGGGCGTGGGCTCAATCGAAATTGCGGCCGCCAACGACCTCTCTTTGTTCGACACGACTGCGCAACAAGACGACGGAAATGCCCCGGTCGTGCCGGGTGTTATTTATACCGCCGGCGCCCCGGCGGCGGACTCGCCGACGGTGAATCCGACCGCGCTGATCCTGAAGGGTGACACGACTCAAGGGCGGCCGGATCTTCTCGTGACTTCGGCTGTGAATTCGGATTCCGCGGGCGACATCACGATCGATGTACAAGGCAATATCAATGGCCTGGAGAACGTGGTCGACACGACGGGTGCGGTGACCGGCACCGCCGGCACGAACATCAGCCAGTTCTGGACGCCCTGGATGCAGACCGGCAACACCTTGGGGGCATCGAACCAGATCGTGCAGACGTCGATCAACTTCGGCGCGTTCGATCAGGGCGTGATGAGTGTGGGCGGCAATGTGTCGATCAGCGCGGGCGGAAATATCTCGGACCTCGCCGTGTCGCTGCCCACTACCTGGTATCTGACTAACGCGAACACCAGCAGCCCGACGGTCAACACGGTCGGCGGGGGCAATCTGACGGTGACCGCTGGTGGTGACCTGTTTAGCGGCGACTACTTTGTCGCGAAGGGTACGGGAACGATTTCGGCGGGTGGGCAGATCGGGTTTGATTTCACTGTACCTTCGGTTGTTGGGATACCGCCAGTTCCCGATCCGGTAGCTCCCATCTTCGCTGCGCAAGACGGGGTATTCAATATCAGTGCCCGGCAGGGAGTGAATATCGGCGCCACGGTTGATCCTTCGTATTTTGCGGGGGGCGACGGTCAGGGTTATTCGGCATCTTCAGCATTGAATGTCGAGTCCACGACGGGAGATATCCAGTTCGGTACGCTCGACGTGACAGCGTTGCCACTCAGCCATTTGATGAACACCGTGGCCAGTAACGTACTGCCCGCCACGGTGGATCTGACCGCGTTCACCGGCGGCATCAACATCGAGTCGGGGGGCTCTCTCTTCCCGTCTGCGACTGGAAATCTGAGTCTGATTGCGGATCAGACCATCAATCTGAACGCCACGGTCAGCGATAACTCCGGACGCAAGGAAGCAAGCCCGGTATTCGGCATGCTGGACATCGATCCTTCGGCGATGCCGTCTCCGACCAATCCGGACGCGCCGGTTCCGCTGCCGGTCGATATCAATTCTGCAGATCACGCACAGACGCCGCTGCATGCGGACGATACGGATCCGGTGCGTGTCTACAGTCTCGAGGGCAGCATTGTCGATGGCTTCCTGGAGCCGACCGGTCTGAACGCGGGCTTCTACGACCATCTGGTTGCGTTGGCAGTCGATAAACCAGCGCTGATCGAGGCGGGCCAAGATATCCTCAATCTGTCGTTCCAGGGGCAAAATCTGGGAGAGGATGACGTGACGCGAATACTCGCGGGACGTGATATTGCAGATACGCCGTTAGTGTCTAACGGCACCGTGGTACCAGGACTCGTGCTGGGTGGCCCAGGCACATTCGACGTCGAAGCAGGCCGCAATATCGGGCCGTTGACGAACGAGCAGCAACTGGTAGCGGCTCATGTGCTTGGTTTCCCCGGCGTACCAACCGTTCTTGGCATCGAGGCGGTCGGCAATGCAGACAATCCGAACCTGCCGCACGAAAGCGCAAACATTCAGGTGCTGTTCGGCATCAGTCCGGGCGTTGACTATAGCGACTTCATCTCGGCCTACATCGATCCATCCAACTCTGTGCAGGGCGTGCCGAGCTCGACCGATGCGCTGATCACCTTCATGGAGCAGTATGACGCCGGGCAGGGCGTCGATACGGGCCTTGCCAACGACAAGTCCACGGCGCTCAAGAATGTCGGCACCCTCACGGCCGCACAGGCGTGGTCGCAATTCCAGGCATTGCCGTCGTACGTGCAGCAAATCTTTGCGCAGCAGGTGCTGTTCAATGTGCTGACCGACGTCGGCAACGACTTCAACAATCCGACCAGCCCGTTCTTCCAGCAATATGAGCGTGGCTACCAGGCGATCAACGCGCTGTTCCCGGCATCGTTAGGCTATACGGCGAATAATCTGGATGGCGGCACGAACGGTGCGAACAAGCTGGTGGATACCGGCAACCTCGACATCCGCAGCACGACCATCCAGACGCAGCAGGGCGGTAATGTTTCGATTCTCGGCCCGGGTGGACAGGCGCTGGTGGGCAGCACGTCGGCGCCGCCGGAGATTGTCGATAGTTCCGGCAATGTTGTCGCCGGCCCCGGCACGATGGGCATTCTCACGCTCGAGCAGGGCGACATCAACATCTTCACCGACCAGAGCGTGTTGCTCGCGCAAAGCCGTATCTTTACCGAGCAGGGCGGCGACATGACGATCTGGAGCTCGAACGGCGACATCAATGCGGGCAAGGGCGCGACGACGTCGGCCGATGTTCCGACGCCGATCTACGCGTGCGATCTGAACCACTTCTGTACGGTCGATGCGCGCGGTGAGGTGACGGGCGCCGGTATCGCAACGCTGCAGAGTATTCCGGGCGCGCCGCGGGGCAACGTGGACCTGATTGCACCGCGCGGTACGGTCGATGCGGGCGATGCCGGTGTTCGTACGTCGGGCAATCTGAACGTCGCGGCGCTGCATGTAGCGAACGCGGATAACTTTCAGACGCAAGGCACGCAAACGGGTGTGCCGACCGCGGCGGTGGTGAATACGGGCGCGCTGACCTCAGCGAGCGCGGCGGCATCGGCGGTGACGCAGGCTGCGGCGAATCTCGCGCGAAGCCAGGTGGGCAATGGTCCTCAGCGTCACTGGGTCATCTCCGTGCAGGTACAAGGGTTCGGCGACGATGACGATAATGGCGATGACGATCAGAAGAAGCGGAAGCGTCAGCAGGTCGGCTACGATTCTTCGAGCGCGGTGTCCGTTATCGGATTCGGCGGAACCGGTGCGACCCAGCGGGCAGTGATGAGCAAGGCGGAGCAGGAGAAATTGGGCAAGATCTGATCGAAGGGCTGCGGACGGTCGACTAAGCCGCAGACCCTGGCCACGCGAGCGCTGTGTTGCTCGCATAAGGAAACGCCGCGCTTCCGAGTGTGCTCGGGAGCGCGGCGTTTGTTTTGGCTAGCTATAGCAAGCGCAAGTTATCTCGATTAGCGGCCAGCGATTGCTCCGCAAACCGTCGTGTTGCCGATGTTTAGCGTGTTCGTGCTGCCTCTAAGCGGGGCCGTCAGGAACGTGCTGGTGATCGCTGTCGCGAAAGCCGAAGGCACGGTAGCGAAGCCGTTGCCATTCAGGATGGCGCCGTTGCTTGCATAGTGCAGGTTCAGGAAGTCCACGACAGAAGCGGCGACCGTCGGCGAATTGCTGTGGTTCGCATAGCACTGGCTGACGATGATCTGGCTCGTGCCCGAGATCGGATAGCCAGTCGTCGGGTTGCTGGCATTCGGCACCCAATTGGCCGGATTGCGTGCCGTGATAGCCGTCGGTGGCAAGACGGTTCCAACAGCCGTTGCTGCGTTCACGAATGTCGGAACGACATCTATGCCCGTCGACGAGTTACGCAGACTGGCCACTGCCAACTGGTTGGCCGCAGCCGATGCGCTCGACGGCGCGAGGGACGTGTTTGTCCAGGCCGGGCTCAGATAGCCGATGGCCGGCGTACCAGCCCAACGGAGGCTAACCAGCAGATTGGAGATGCCGCCGCTGCCTGAAGCCGACCTGAAATTGCTGGGTACTGTCACAAACAGGCTCGCGAAGTTCTGCGTTTCGACGAACGTGACGGGGTTACCTCCTGCGCCCGACGGAATCGGACAGACCTTGGCCAGGTGCGCTGTCAATAGATCTGTCTCGCCACTGTTATCAGAGGAATAGACCACCGCAATTGCGCCAGCCGGATATTTCGAACCGGTGTCGGGGTTGGTTACTTGGTTCCAGTTGGTGAAAGTACCCGAGAAAATGCCGCACAGATCAGCGTCGTTGAGCGCAACCGTCGGCATCGTGCTGTTGGGCAGCGCCGGGCCCGTGCCCGCCGGAGCATTCACGAGCGGAATCGTGAGCGGCGTAACGACATACGGTATCTGGATCAGCGCGCCGTCGGTCTTCGCGCGGCCAGCCTGGTATGCCGAGATCTGAGCCGTCGTCAACGGTGCATCGCTGTTCGCGAAGTCAACCGCGCCCGTTGCGGTGATTGTGCCCGAAAGGAATTGCGTCGGGTCATTATTCAGGAACGCCACTTCACCAGCGCCCGAACCAACGCCGAAGTACGCGATGCTACCGTCGGCGGGCGGGAAAATTGCGGTCTCGACGTTGACCAGTGGCTGAACAAGCGTCGAACCACCGCCAAGCAGTACCGGAGGCGTTTGGGCCAGTGCAACCGGCACGCTCAAGCTCGAAAAAATGGCTGCAGCAGCAAGACCAATTGGTGTCTTCGTGATTTTCATTGTGTTCTCACTCGAATGTGATCAACGGGTTGTCGCACATCCTCGGTAACAGCATCAATGCACGACAAGACAAAAAACGCCGCATGCCCCGATTGCTCGGAACATGCGGCGTCTATTGCAGCAGGTGACTCAGCCGATTAACGGCCAGCGATCGCACCGCACTTCGTGGTATTGCCGATACCGAGCGCGTTGGTGGTCGTCAGGAAGTCGTTCGTGATTGCCGTCAGGAAGGTCGTCGGCACACTGTCAAAGCCATTGTTGTGCAGCAGCGTGGCGTTGGCTGCCGAATAGTGCTGGGTGAGGAAATCCACCACCGAACCAGCAACCGACGGCGTGTTGCCATGGTTTGCATAGCACTGGCTGACGATGATCTGGCTCGTACCCGAGATCGGATAGCCGGTCGTCGGGTTGCTGGCGCTCGGCACCCAGTTGGCCGGGTTGGCCGCAAGGGCGGCATTCGCCGGCGGGTTGATGGTACCAACAGCGGCCGTCGCGTTCGCGAACGTCGGGACGACGTCTACGGCCGGCGTCGCGTTCGAGTTCCGAAGGCTGGCCACTGCCAACTGGTCAGCCGCAGCCGATGCGCTCGACGGCGCGAGGGACGTATTCGTCCAGTCCGGGCTCAGATAACCGACGGCGGGTGTACCAGCCGCACGGAGGCTAACCAGCAGAGCGGAAACACCGCCGCTGCCCGAAGCCGACGTGAAGTTGCTCGGTACCGTCGTGAAGAGGCCCCCGAAGTTTTGCGTTTCGACGAACGTGACGGGGTTAGCCGCCGTGCCCGACGGAATCGGGCAAACCTTCGCCAGGTGGGCCGTCAACAGGTCGCTCGTGCCGCTGTTGTCCGAACGATAGACCACCTTGATTGCGCCAGCCGGATACGCCGCACCGGTGTCGGGGTTGGTGACCTGGTTCCAGTTCGTGAAAGCGCCCGAGAAGATGCCGCACAGATCAGCGTCGTTAAGCGCAACGGTCGGCGTCGTGCTGTTCGGCAGCGCCGGGCCCGTGCCCGTCGGAGCATTCACGAGCGGAATCGTGATCGGCGTGATGATGTACGGAATCTGGATCAGCGCGCCGTCGGTCTTCGCGCGGCCGGCCTGGTACGTCGAGATCTGAGCCGACGACAGCGGTGCATCGCTGTTCGCGAAGTTGACCGTGGCGCTGAGGCCCGCGCTGAATTGCGTCGAATCATTGTTCAGGAACGCCGATTGACCAGCGCCCGAGCCAACGCCGAAGTACGTGATGTGACCGTCAGCGGTCGGGAAAATCGCGCTTTCCGAACCGATCGTCGGTTGAACCAGCGTCGAGCCACCGCCGAGCAGCGACGGAGCCGATTGAGCCATCGCAGCCGATGCGATGCCAAAGCCGGAAATAACGAGTGCAACAGCCAGGCTAATCTTGCGCTTACTGGATTTCATGAAAATTCCTTCAGTGAAGATGACGGGGGAACCAGCTGTAACGCAGTGACGCTATCGCGTCGTACTGCCGGAAGAAATGTAGACGTTAATCAACCGGCCGAGCGTGAATTTTTAGTAACGAATGGTCCGTAACATTTTGTCAGTGCCGATCGGCTAATAAAAATTCGCATTGAATAGCTTTACGGGTTGGAAGCTAATCACGAACTTTGACAAAGCTGTCCGTGCCTGTGCGGTGGCGTGTGCAATGGCGTATGCGCCGTCAGCGAAGCGTCTTGCCTGACAAGGCCGCGAACCTTATACCGTAAGGTTCGCGGCCCACCTCGATGCCCATGCCAATGCGCAAAAACTTCGCCTGCGCCACAACTTGCCTTACCCGTTAAAACGAATAGAAAGCGCCATTCGACAATCGGACAACCAGGAAAACCGGTCGAAAACCCGCATAAAGCCTTCAATCGGTTTTAACTCGTCTAGACGATTGAACATTTAAATCACTCGTGGCTTTTTTAATCCAAAGCCCGAGTCATCCGTGCAAATGACCACAAATCTCCACAGCCGGCGCCGCTAAAACGGGGGCGTCAAAATGTTACGCAACACCTGTCACAAAATTGCTCTGGTGCGCTGCTTAGTCTTTGCCGGCGAATCCGCCTGCTTCGTATCGAATGCAAAGGGTTCGCGAATCACGCGCCGCATCGTGCCTGCGCGTCCGTTTCGGCCCGCGCCGGCTGTCGGCATCGAACCCTGGTCTATGACACGCACACGCTCCCGTTTCCGCCGTCACCCCGCCACCTGCGCGATGCTGGTGCTCAGCCTTCTGTCGACGCCGCTCGCGCAGGCTCAGCGGCAGGTCAACCTCAGCTTCGCGAATGTCGATATCAGCCAGGTCGCCAAGGCGATCGGCGCCGCGACCGATACGACCATCATCGTCGACCCGCGTGTGAAGGGGCAGCTCAATCTTGTCTCCGATAACCCCGTCAGCAAGGAGCTCGCGCTCAAGACGCTCGAGTCCGCGCTGCGCATGCAAGGCTTCGCGCTGGTGCGCGACAACGGCATCCTGAAGGTCGTGCCGGAAGCCGACGCCAAGCTGCAAGGCGTGCCCACGTACGTGGGCAACACGCCGCAGGCGCATGGCGACCACGTCATCACGCAGGTCTTCCGGCTGCGCAACGAATCGGCGAACAACCTGCTGCCCGCGCTGAAGCCGCTCGTCAGCCCGAACAACACGATTGCCGCGTATCCGGCCGACAACACGCTGATCGTCACCGACTACGCGGACAACGTGCGGCGCATCGCGGAGATCATTGCGGGCGTGGACGGCAGCACGTCGCAGAAAGTCGCCGTGGTGCCGCTCAATCACGAAAGCGCGGTCGATCTCGAGCCGGTCGTGCAGAAGATGCTGGACCCCAACAGCATCGGCAATACCGATGCGACACTGAAGGTCTCCGTCACCGCGGACCCGCGTATCAATGCGCTACTGCTGCGCGCAAGCGACCCGGGTCGCATTCGCGATGCGAAAGCGCTGATCGCGCAGCTCGATGCGCCGACGCGCACGCCGGGCAATATGCATGTCGTGCGGCTGCAGAACGCGAACGCCGCGGACCTCGCGAAGGTATTGCGCGGCATGCTCGGCTTGTCGGGCGGCGATAGCTCGTCCGATTCGGATAAGAGTTCGAAAAGCTTCAACGACAACAACGGCGGCTTCGGCAGCAAAAGCAGCAGCAGTTCAAGCGGCGGTTCGTCGTCGTCGACCGGCACGCCGGGCACCCCGCCGTTGCCCGGTTCATCGGACAGCAGCGGCGGGTCGAGCTACGGCAGCGGCGCATCGGGCGGTCCCGGCGGCCAGGGCGGCCTGATTGCCGGCGCGCGCGGCGGCGGCCCCGGCGAGAACGAATCGGGCGGCATGATCACGGCGGACCCGTCGACCAACTCGCTCGTCGTCACCGCGCCCGAGCCCGTTTATCAGAACGTGCGCAATGTGATCGACCAGCTCGACGTGCGCCGCTCGCAGGTGTACCTCGAAGCGATGATCGTCGAGATGAGCGCGACGTCGGCGGCGAATCTCGGCGTGCAATGGCAAGGCGCGTTGCAGTCGAATGGCGGCAACAACATTCTGTACGGCTCGACGAACTTCAATACGCCGAATAGCCAGGGCATTGTCAATCTGACCGTGCAGGGTCAGTCGGCTGGGCAGAATCTGTCGAACCTTGCGACCAACACGTTGCTGAATAACGGCGTGAATGTCGGCCTGATTCACAAGTTCGGCAATTTCTTCGGGCTCGGCGCGCTGGTACAGGCGCTGTCGACGGTCAGCGATGCGAGCATTCTTTCGTCGCCGAATCTGATCACGCTCGACAACGAAGAAGCGCGCATTGTGGTCGGCTCGAACGTGCCGGTGCAGACCGGTTCGATCTCGACGGCGACCGCGGTGTCGACGGGCGGCGTCAGCGCGTTCAATACGTTCGATCGCGAAGACGTCGGCATCGTGTTGCACGTGAGGCCGCAAATCACGCACGGCGGCACGATCAAGCTGCAAATCTATTCGGAAGACTCGTCGGTGGACCCGTCGTCGATTAACAATCCGGGTGGCGTGACGATTATCAAGCGTTCGGTGCAGTCGACCGTGCTTTCCGACGATGGCGAGATTGTCGTGCTCGGCGGGCTGATCCAGGACAACTACGCGGACGGCAACAACAAGGTGCCGCTGCTTGGCGATATTCCGGTGATCGGTTCGCTGTTCCGCGCGGAAACCAAGGCGCGCACGAAGACCAATGTGATGGTGTTTCTGCGGCCGGTGATCATTCGCGATAGTCAGACGCTGGCCGATGTTTCGAACAATCGCTACGACTACGTTCGCAAGCAGACCACGGACCTGCAAAGCGATAACCGCATTGAACGCGATCACGATATTCCCGTGCTGCCGCCGCCCGCGCCTTCGCCTTCGCAGGGCCTGCCGGCGCAGGACGGACTCTTCGATCTGAACCGCATGACGCGGCCGGCGCCGCCGGCGCAGTCGCCGGGTGGGCCAGCTGCGCCGGTTGAGCCGGTTGAGCCGGTTGGGCCAGTTGGGGCAGCGCCGGCCTCGGGTGCGCGATCGCATCTTTCGGTTTCCATTTCAGCGGTGCCGGCCGCGGATTCCGCGCAAGCCCAAGCGCAAGTCCAGGCTCAGCGACACGCACAAATGCCGGCTGTTCCGCTGACGCAGGTCGCGCCTGCAGCGCCGCTTGTGGACCCGTCGTCCACCTCCGGCGCTAACGCTGAAAGAACGGATCAGCCATGACCGATGCAACGGTGTTCTCTCCTGTCGCCTCGACTGCCGCGGCACCGCGCGAACCCGCGAGAATGGACCCGTCGCGCATGCTGCCCTATGGTTTCGCGCGCAACGGTCAGATTCTGATCGCGAACCAGCACGACGACACGATCGAAGTCTGGATCAGCGAACGCACGCCGATTTCGGCGATTGCCGAGGTGTCGCGCAATGTGTCGATGGTGTCGCTCGTTTGCGTGCCGGCCGACGAACTCGCGCAAGCGATCAACACCGCGTATGCGCGCCAGGACGGCAGCGCCGCGCAGGTAGTCGGCGAGGTGGAAGGCGAAGTCGATCTGTCGCGGCTGATGCAGGACATCCCCGAGGTCGAGGACCTGCTCGAGTCCGAAGACGATGCGCCGATCATCCGCATGATCAACGCGCTGCTCACGCAGGCCGCGCGCGAAGGCGCATCCGATATTCATATCGAGCCGTTCGAGAATGCGTCGGTGGTGCGCTTTCGCGTCGACGGCACGCTGCGCGACGTCGTGCGGCCGAAGAAAGCGCTGCATGGCGCGCTGATCTCGCGGATCAAGATCATGGCGCAGCTCGATATCGCGGAGAAGCGTCTGCCGCAGGACGGGCGCATCACGCTGCGCGTGGGCGGCCGTCCGGTCGACGTGCGGGTGTCGACGCTGCCGACCGGGCATGGCGAGCGCGCGGTGCTGCGTCTGCTGGAAAAGGACGCGGCGCGGCTGAACCTCGAAGCGCTCGGCATGGCGCAGGACACGCTTGCGCAGTTCGACAAGCTGATCGCGCGTCCGCACGGCATCGTGCTGGTGACGGGCCCGACCGGCTCGGGCAAGACGACGACGCTGTACGCATCGATGTCGCGCCTCGAGACGGCGACCACCAACATCATGACCGTCGAGGACCCGATCGAATACGACCTGTCCGGCATCGGCCAGACGCAGGTGAACGAGCGGATCGGCATGACGTTCGCGCGCGCGCTGCGTTCGATCCTGCGTCAGGATCCGGACGTGATCATGATCGGCGAAATCCGCGACCTTGAAACCGCGCAGATCGCGGTGCAGGCGTCGCTGACGGGCCACCTGGTGCTCGCCACGCTGCATACGAACGATGCGGCTTCCGCCGTCACGCGTTTGACGGATATGGGCGTCGAGCCGTATCTGTTGGCATCGTCGCTGCTCGGCGTGCTTGCGCAGCGGCTGGTGCGCAGGCTCTGCCCGGTGTGCAAGGAAGAGCGCGAAGAAGACGGACACAAGCAGTGGCACCCGGTCGGCTGCGACAAGTGCGGGCACTCGGGTTATGCGGGACGGCGCGGCGTCTATGAACTGCTGCTGGTGGACGACGCAATCACATCATTGGTTCACCGCAACGCATCGGATGCGGAGATTCTCGCGACCAGTCGCAAGCAGGGCATGCGCACGTTGCGCGAGGATGCAAACCGTTGGCTCGAGACGGGCTTTACGTCCCTTGAAGAAGTGTTGCGGGTGACAGGCGGAGATTGATATGTCGGCATTCCGTTATGAAGCGATCAATACGGCGGGAAAAACGCTAAAGGGTGTGCTCGATGCGGACAGTGCGCGAGCCGGGCGCAGCCAGTTGCGCGCGCAAGGGTTGACACCGCTCGTCATCGAACTCGCGGCGTCGCGTTCGCATGGCGAGCGCAGTCAGCGTTTGTCGCTGGGCCGCAAGCTGTCGCAGCGTGAACAGGCCATTCTCACGCGGCAAATGGCGAGCCTGCTGATTGCGGGCCTGCCGCTTAGCGAAACGCTGACCGTGCTCACCGAGCAGTCGGAGCGCGACTACATTCGCGAACTGATGGCGGCGATTCGCTCGGAAGTGATTGGCGGTCATTCGCTGGCGAATGCGCTGACGCAGCATCCGCGTGACTTCCCGGAAATCTACCGCGCGCTGGTCGCGGCCGGCGAGCATACCGGCAAGCTGGGGTTGGTGCTGTCGCGCCTTGCCGACTATATCGAGCAAAGCAATGCATTGAAGCAGAAGATCATGCTCGCGTTTACGTACCCGGCCGTGGTGACGCTGATCGCATTCGGCATCGTCACGTTCCTGTTGAGCTATGTCGTGCCGCAAGTGGCAAACGTCTTTACCAGCACGAAGCAGGCATTGCCGTTTCTGACCGTGGCGATGCTCGCGCTTTCCGGCTTTGTGCGCCACTGGTGGTGGGCCGCGCTGATCGGCATCGCGGTGACGGTGTGGGTTGTGCGCGGCATCCTCTCGCAAGCCGGGCCGCGGCTTGCGTTCGACCGATGGGTGTTGACCGCACCGCTGTTCGGCAAGCTCGTGCGCGGCTATAACACGGTGCGTTTCGCGAGCACGCTCGGCATTCTGACCGCCGCCGGCGTGCCGATCCTGCGCGCGTTGCAGGCAGCCGGCGAAACGCTCAGCAACCGCGCGATGCGCCTCAACATCGACGATGCAATCGTGCGCGTGCGCGAAGGCACGTCGCTGTCGCGCGCGCTAGGCAATACGAAGACGTTTCCGCCGGTGCTGGTGCATCTGATCCGTTCAGGCGAGGCGACCGGCGACGTGACGACGATGCTCGATCGCGCTTCAGAAGGTGAATCGCGCGAGCTCGAGCGGCGCACGATGTTTCTGACGAGCTTGCTGGAGCCGCTTTTGATTCTCGCGATGGGCGGCGTGGTGCTGGTGATCGTGCTCGCGGTGATGATGCCGATCATCGAGCTGAACAACCTGGTGCAGTGATGCGCGCCTCGATCGGTTCGCGCCGCGCTTCGATGCATCACGACACGTCAGCGCACGTATCCGTCCGCATTGTCGACGGCGGGCAGGGCGATTTCGCGCTGCAAACTGCCGCGCTTCACGACGATCGAGTGCGCGCGCACTTCGGCGAGCGTCGTCGAATCGTTGAGCTTGCCGCTCACGCGGACCACGCGCGCCGGTGCGCCGCCGATGCTGACGATCGCCGCGCCGTGATGCGCATCGAACGACAGGATGCCGAGCAGTTGCACCGCGTCGTGCGGTCCCTGATCGGGCTGCGAGCCGAACAGCGTGCCGCCGGCGGCCGTGTCGAGCGCGGCGGGCGCGGCGGGTTGCGCCGGCCCGGCCGGTGCGGACGCGGTGAAAACATGTGCCCACCACGCGATGACTGCGACGAACAGCGCGATGGCGGCAACGGAACCAAGCGTGGGCAAGGACGTGAACCGATGCGAGACGTTGATGCGAAGCATGGTGTGAATTCCCGCTGGTTGAACCGTATGAACGGCGTAAGTGAATGATCCGCGTGCAGCGCAATGTGACATGCATCGGTGCACGACGTATCGCGTAACCGTATTTTTGGACGAGAGGGTGAACTTGTGATGACTGGTTCGAATATGCGCGATTTACCTTTTGTGCGTACCCGCGTTCGCGCATCGCGTGCCGGTGCACGCGCGCAGCGCGGCTTTACGCTGATCGAAATCATGGTCGTGATCGCGATTCTCGGCATTCTCGCCGCGCTGATCGTGCCGAAGATCATGAGCCGCCCCGATGAAGCACGCCGCGTGGCCGCGAAGCAGGACATCGGCACGATGATGCAGGCGCTCAATCTGTACCGGCTCGATAACGGCCGTTATCCGAGCAACGAGCAGGGCCTGCGCGCGCTCGTCGAAAAGCCGACGACCGACCCGGTGCCGAACAACTGGAAGTCCGGCGGGTATCTCGAACGTCTGCCGAACGACCCGTGGGGCAATCAGTACCAGTTTCTGAACCCCGGCGTGCACGGCGATATCGACGTGTTCAGCTATGGCGCGGACGGCAAGGCAGGCGGGGAGGGTAACGATGCCGATATCGGCTCATGGCAGTAGCGACGCGCGTTGGATCGCGCCATGCCTATCCGACGCTGACAGCGCGCGGTGCGTACGGCCGCGCGTGCTGTCGCGCATGCGGCTTCGCGAAGGGCCGTTCATCACACCGTGCGCTACGGCGCGGCGCGCATCCAGCGGCTTTACGCTGCTGGAGATGCTCGTCGTGCTGATGATCGCGGGGCTGCTGATCGCGGTCGTGGCGCTCGCGCCGTCGCGCAATCGCCGCACGGATCTCAACGAAGAAGCGCAACGCCTCGCGACGCTGCTCGAATCCGCGGATGACGAAGCGCAAGTGCGTTCGACGTCGATTGCCTGGGAGCCGGTGAACGGTGGCTACCGCTTTTTTCAACGCACCGAAAACGGCAAGTGGCTGCCGCTCGCCGACGATGTGCTCGGCCCTCACAGCTGGGGCACCGATGTGACGGGCGTGTCGATCCGCTATACGGGCGGCGCCGGCATTCAACGTGTGGTGTTCGGCGAGGAGAGTATCGAAGTGCCGGTGACGATTACGCTGCAATCGGGAGCGGTGAGCCTGCGGGTGGTGGGCACCGGCATCGGCAATTTTGCGGTGCAGCGGCCATGACGAATGCCTATGGCCGTGCGCGGCATGAGTTTGGGTGTGAGTTTCGGCGTGACCTTCGGCATGGTGTTCAGCATGACGTGCGGCGCGGTTGTCCGCGCGAATTTAAGCGCAAGCTGGAGCGAAAGTTTGAGCATAAGTTTGAGCGCGAGGAGGCGTCCCCATGTCGAGCCTGATCGTGTTGTTGCCGTCCGCCGATGCGCAAAAGGTGGATACGCGCGGCCTCGATGCCATGCCGATGCTGTTCGCGCTGCTCGATCGCAGCGGCCAGACGATGCGCACCGGGCACGCGCCGCTCGCGGAGTTGCCGCGTGCGCTCACGACCGTGCTGGTCGTCGCGGCGCGCGACACGCTTTTGCTCAAGGTCAATCTGCCGCCCGTCACTGGCCCGCGGCTGAAGCGCGTGTTGCCGAACGTGGTCGAGGAGCATCTGATTCAGGATGCGCAGCAAAGCCATATTGCGGTCGGCCCCGACACCGATCCACAAGGCAAGCGGTGTGCGGCGATTGTCGAGCGCGAGTGGTTCGCGGGCTTGATCGACCGGTTTGCCGCGGCTGGGCATCGCAGGCTGCGCGCGGTGCCGTTGATTCACTGCATTCCGGTGCCCGATGCGCAGATCGCGCCGCAACCGGCTCACGAAAATGTGGAGCGCCGCGAGCAAACGACCGCCGTAGCCGGCGATGCCTCGTTCGGTCTGGAGGAAGACGAAGCAACGCCGGAGCCCAATAGCGCGGAAGCGAATACTGACTTAGCCGCGAGCGCACTGATTGTGCGGCATGGTGTGCGGTCATGCGGGCATGACGGCCGCAAGGTCGGCAACGACAGCCACATCGACGACACGCCGGGCGACCCGATGATCGACGCATCGAGGCCATCGATCGGCGATGGCGACGAGCCGATCGAAATCGCCGTCCGACAGGGCGTCACCGGCTTCGGCATGACGATCCGCGCCGCGCAGCTGGACACGACGATTGCGGAACTGGCGAAGCGTCAGCCGTTGGCGGTGTATTCGCTGGCGTTCGAAGCATCAGCCGAACACGGACACGGACACGTAAGCACGACCGCCTTCCCGCTCGCTGCCCTAACCCTGCCGTGGCCCACGCTGGCCCGCGACGCACTCGCGTGCCGCTTCGACCTCTGCCAGTTCGAGTTTGCCAACTCCGGCCGCTCGCGCGCCGGCGCCGGCGGTCTCAAACCATGGCGCATCGCAATCGGCTTCGTCGCGGCCACGCTTATCGTGTCGCTGGTCGCCGTGAACGTGCAGTGGTTCCAGCTGCGCCACCGCCGCGACGCACTGAACGCGCAAATGACCGAGCTCGTGAAAACCGCGTTCCCTGACGCGACCGTGATTCTCGACCCGCACGCGCAAATGGTCACCGGCCTCGCGCGCCTGCGCAGCGCGGCCGGCGAATTGAGCGCGAACGATTTCCCGGTGCTGGCCGCCGGCCTGTCGCGCGCGCTGGGCGCGATTCCATCCAGCGCAATCGCCGGCCTCGACTACAACGGCGGCAATGCGCTCGACGTCACCTTCAAACCCGGCACGACAGTCGACAACGACGGGCTGACCCGGCGTCTCGCCGCGCAGGGCCTGTCCGCACAGGAGGACAACGGCAAATGGTCAATCAGATCCGCACCGCGCTGATTCCGCTGAAAAGCTGGTTCGACGCGCGTCCGCCGCGCGAGCAGAAGCTGATGCTCGCGGGCGGCACGGTCGCCGTGGCCGCGATTATCTATAACGTGCTGTGGGAGCCGGCCTTCGAAGGCCGCGCGCAGATTGCCGCGAGCCTGCCGCAGCTTGAGGCGCAACTGGTCGACATGCGTGCGCAAGTCGAGCAGGCGCGCCATCTGAAAGCGGCCGCCGCGCAGCGCGCGCCGACCGGCGCCGCATTGCGCGATGCGCTTGACGCGTCCCTCGCGCAAACCGGCATCGCGAACGCGCAGTGGTCGGTGCTCGGCAAGGGCGTGCAACTCGATGCCAAAGCGGTGCCGTTCGCAACCTGGATGAGCTGGCTCGACCAGGTGCGCCGCGACGACCACGTGCGCGTGATCAGCGTGCGCGCAAGCGCGGAAGACAAGCCCGGCCTCGTCACGATTTCGGCGACGCTGCAACCGACACTGGAGCACTGAGACCATGCGGCCGACCCGACAATCGGCCCGCGCCGATGCTTCGTCCCACTATGCGAACCACGTCAGAACGACTGGTTCGTTGACTTCTGATTGTCACATTCAGTACATACGATACGACGTCCAGCGGCACTGTCGACATTTTTGTCGAGCGTGTCGCGACGGCGCCGCACGCCGTCCTCTCATATCCGGCTTCTCATTCATGACAGACTCCCGGGCGCCGACCAGTGTCGTCACACTGGTCGTATGTCTCATGCTGTGCGCGCTGATCATGCGAGGCGCGCGAGCGCAGGACGCGGGACCCGCCGGAAGTCAGTCCACACGAACCATGCATTTCGATCTTCCGGCTCAGCCGCTTGCGTTGACGCTTCAGGCCTTCGGTCGCATGACCGAGATGGCGCTGCTCGCGCCCGCACCGTTGCTCGAAGGAAGAACCAGTGCGCCGGTCAACGGCGACTTCGCACCGCACGACGCGCTGGTGCGCGTGCTCGACGGCACCGGCCTGCAAGCCGACTTCTCCGGCCCCGACGAAGCGATGATCGTCACGCAGGCCGCGCCTGCCGCGGCCAATGCCGCCACGGCAGGCCCCGTGCAGACGGAACCGCTGCCGATCGCGCTACCGGTCGACGGCCTGGCGGACGACGACGCGCAGCGCGCGTATGCCGCACTGATTCAGCAACGCATGACGGACGCATTGTGTGCACAGAACATGACGCGCCCCGGCAATTACCGGCTCGTCGCGCAGCTGCGCATCGACGACACCGGCGCGGTGACGGCCACGGACCTGATCGCATCGAGCGGTTCGCTGCCGCGCGACGCGGCGATCGAGCACGCGCTGCGCTCGCTGCGCCTCGATGCGCCGCCGCCCGGCTTGCCCGAACCGGTCACGATCCTGTTGCGGCCATCCGGCAATGGCGTGCATATCAATTGCCCGCCGACGGAAAAACGAGGTTAAAGGCCCTATGTCCGACACCAGTCGTGCGCAGGCACTCAGGAAGCTGCTCGTCTCGCGGTATGCGTATCTGGCCAAGCGGCTCGAACGCGTGACCGGGTCGAAGGACGGCGCGGCCGATGCGTTGCATGAAACCTGGCTGCGCCTCGAGAGCGCGAACATCGCGACGCCGGTCGCGAATGCCGACGCGTATCTGCTCGGCATGGCCAATAATGTCGTGATCGACCAGCATCGACGCGAGCGGCGCCATGAGCATGATGAAGATGTCGAGCTCTTGCTAGAACTGCCGGATGAACTTGCGGACCCGGAACGGATCGTAGCTGCACGCCGTAAGGTCGAAGCGCTGAAAGATATACTGCGTGGTCTGACGCCGCGGCGTCGCGCGATTCTGCTTGCCGCGCGCGTCGAAGGGCAATTGAATCGCGAAATCGCCGAACAGTTCGGCATTTCGCTGCGGCTCGTCGAAAGCGAATTGAGTGCGGCGATGAAGTATTGCCTCAAGCGCATGCAGGACATGAGCGATCCGTACGCCGGCTCGACAGCGGGGCCGAGGAAATTTTGAGTACCTTATCGATGAACAAAGCCGACGCCGATCAAGCGACCGACGAGCACGCGCAAGCCAGCGCGTGGCTCGTTCGTCTGCGCTCCGGCGACGCGAGCGCGGAAGAAAAGCAGGCCTTCGAGGCGTGGTGCGAAGGCAACCCGCAGACTGCGCATCTGTTGCGCGATACGTGGACGTCATTGCGCAGCGCGGCCGCCGAACTGGCCGAAGAAGAGCGCGCCAACGCGCACGCATGGCGCGGCGCGGCGAAGCGCCAGGCCGCGCATCCGCTGCGTCCCGGGCGTCGCGCGTTCGTCGGCTTTGCGCTGGCCGCGGGGGCGTCGTGGCTCGCGCTGAAGCCGCCGCTGCAGCTCTGGCCGGCGCTCGGCGACTTCGCGTCCGACTGGCGCACCGGCACCGGCGAGCAGCGCCGGGTCGTGCTGTCCGAGCGCGTGGCCATCGAAATGAATACGCAGACGCGCATGAACCGGTTGAGCATGCAGGGCGCGATGCATGGTGTCGAGGTGGTCGCGGGCGAAGCGGAGATTGTCGCCGCGGCGCCGTCCGCCGGGGCCGCCGGCCCGATGCGCACGGTCGCCGTGGTGGCCGGCAAGGGGCGGATGCAGGCGCAGGTCGCGCGTTTCGACATCAAGCGGGTCGGCGACCAGGTCTGCGTGACGTGCGTGTCCGGCACGGTTGCGTTCGAGCATCCGCGCCGGCGCATGACGTTGCAGTCGCAGCAGCAGATCATCTATGACGATCGCGACGTGCATGCGGCGACTAACGTCGATCCGTCCGTCATCACATCGTGGCGGCGCGGCGTGCTGGTGTTCAACGGCGTGCCGCTCGCGCAGGTGGTTGAGGAAATCAATCGCTATCGGCCGGGCAAGATCATCTTGCGCAACCTCGCGTTGGGCGACAACCGGATTCAGGCGCAATTCCCGATCGCGAAGCTCGACGATGTGGTCGATATGCTCGGCAAGCTGTATGGCGCGCATATCACGCAGTTGCCGGGCAATATCGTGCTGCTGAGCTAAAGCGCGGCGGCGTCTTGTGTTCTTGCGTTTTCGTTTTTGGCGAAGCCGCTTTGCGCTTCGACGCGGCAAACGCAGCCTCCTCTATTCATTGCGCAACGCGCGTGATGCGCGATACATGAGCGTTCGGGCTCTTCCCGGCTCTCCCGTCCTCCCGGTTCGCCTTTTTCGTCCCGCCTCTTCGTCTCTAATGAATCCCTTCACGGCGCCCGCTGAAAAGTTTGCGGGTTAGCCGCGCTTCCTTCGACCTTGTTAACGTAAGCCCTGTTGATGCGTTCACGATGACCGACGCGATGCGTGTTTGCTGTCCATAGCCGGCGGCAAGGACGGCGCGTCTTCGCTCGCCGCAGGTTGTGCCGCGCCCGGTGCGGCCTGCCACGCGGCGTCGAGCGGGTCGTCCACGCTTTCGTAGGGCTTGAGCAGGAACGGGAAACGGTCGGCCAGCGCGGCGCTTTTACGCAAAGCGACAATCTGGTCGATCATCCAGTGCAAAAGATCGCTGCCGTCATGAACCTGAGAGAGCGTCCAGGCGGGCATGGTGGAGAACAGTTCACAGAAGCTGCTCCAGCGCGACGCTCGGTCGCTCGCCGCAGGACGCAGGTAGGTCTTGAGATGGAAGTCGCCGTTATCGATGACGTCGCCGACGAACAGTCCGTTCGGCGTCGGCACCGCGGCCTGCTTCCATTGCTCGACCTTCGCGAGCGCACGCAGTGCGCGCGCGAATACGAATGCGACGCTGGTTTCTCGCCCGATGTCGTCAAGCGCCATCACGCCGTTGCGCTGCAGGCAGCGCGCGACCGCGTGAGGCCGGATCGCGGTCGACGAGAAGCTCGTCAGCACGAGGCCCGGCACGCTGACTTGCAACTGGAATTCGCGCAGCCCGTGTTCGGCGCTCATCGTCGCGAAGTTGACGAACAGGCCCTCGGTGCTGCCGAGCGGGCCGACATACGGTTCGAGGCCGAGCCGTTCGAGCTTCGGCGCGACCTGATGCGACAGCATGCGCATCAGCGCGCGACGGGTCGGCGCAGCGGTGAAGTCGTCGAGGCTTTTGGTGACGATCTCGATCAGTTTGCCGCGGCGTTCGTCGGCGAACAGGCGCGGCGAGCGGTTGAGTTCGAATTTCGCGCGGCCATGGGCCACGCGGGGGTCGACGAACATGCAGGTTTCTCCAGGACGATCCGCTCAGACCGGATGCTGAGTCGCTGAAAACGAATCGTCAATGGTGGTCATTCAGGATAGGGCCAGCAATGTAGGCGCAACGCAGGCAACGTGGCAATGTGAGCGGCAACTTGAGCAGGCAGTGTCAGTTTATTCGCATGCTTCACCAGACAGAGACGGGGCGATAACGTGATACGTGCAGTGATACAACGCTTTGTTGAGCATAGCCCGATGACATTGATGGCGCGCCTGATGCTGCAATGCGCGCTGGACGCACAATGGGTCGGCGATCTATTCGAACAGGTGGACGTGCGCGGCAGCCTGCTGCTGCGCGAGTCGCTGTTCAGCACCTCGGTCGAAGTGATGTCGACACTTGCCGCGCGCTTGCGGCGCCCGACAGGCGATGCGGCGCGCGTGCCGCGCGAATGGCCGGCGTCGATCACCGCGCTGCACGACCGCATCAGCCGCACACGGTCGGGCTGGGGCCGCGCGCTGGTGCGCGACAGTGCGCGACGGCTTTGCGCGCTCGCGCAACCGCCGCAGCGTGCGCTGCCGGCTACTGTGCAAGGTTACCGGCTGCGCGTGCTGCATGGCAGCCATTTGCCGGCGGGGACGAAATGCGCACCCGGCCCGGACGGCTGCGCGCCGATCGTGACGCCGCTTAACGCGCTGCGCGGCGCGGCGCTCGCGGCGCAATCGCTGATTGTCTACGACCCGGATCTCGCGATGATCGTCGACCTCGTGCCGTGCGAGCGCGACGACGCACACGAGCGCGCGCTGACCGGCTCGCTGCTCGATTCGGTTCAACCGGGCGAGCTCTGGATTGTCGATCGCCGCTTCAGCACGCGTGCGATTCTGAACGGCTGGCCACGCCGCGGCAGCGCGTTTATCGTGCAGGAACACGGCTGCACGCCCGAGCACCACGAGCTTGACAGTCCTGTCGAGAAAGGGCGCATCGAGACGGGTGTGGTGTATGAACAGCCGGTGAGCATCGCCGATGAACTGGGCGCGTCGATTGTGTTCCGGCGCATCGAATTGCGCCTCGATCGCAGCAATGAAGACGGCGAACGGATCATCCGCATTCTGACGAACGTGCCGGCCGCGCAACTCGATGCGCAAGAGGTGGCGCGCCTGTCGTGCCGCCACTGGAGCGCGACGCTGCCGGTGCCGCTCGAGCCGGTTTTCAATGACGAGATGCTGCAGGCGGGGCCGCCGCGCGCCGCATTGCTGACTTTCGGCGTGGCCGCGTTTGCGTATAACGTGCTGAGCGCGATCGCGCGCGTGGTGAGTGCGCAGCAGGAACTCAGCGAGCGCGAATTCGAGCGCTTGCCGTCGCATATCGCGGCCTGCGTCAGCGCGACCTATGCCGGCATGATGGTCGCGCTGCCTGATGACGAATGGCAGCGCTATGAACGGATGACGGTGAACCAGCTTGGCGAAGTCGTCGATGCGATTGCCACGCACGTCGACCCGCGCAGCATGCGCAAGCAGCAGCGCGAAGCGAAGGTGCCGCCGGTGACCGCGCAGATGATGTGCGCGGCGACCGTCGACCTGCTGTTGGGCTGTGAACGCAAAGTGGAGCTCGACACTGAACCGCTCGCGGAACAGCGCGCGGTCGCGATGGCGACGCGCGACTTCAGCAGCAATCCGTCGAAGGCCTTGCGCGACGCGGTCGAAGCACCGGTGATGGTCACCAAATACGGGCAGGCAATCGCCTTTCTGATTTCCGTCGAAGACTGGAACCGCATGAAAGCGGAGATTCGCGAAAGCAGTCTCGACCGGCTCGCGCTCGGTTATGCGGGCTCGGCCGGCGACTTGCACGAGACGCCGCGCAAGTCGTCGATGAACTGAATGACGGGGTTAGTGGAGTGAGGTGGAGTCAGGTCGTCACGCGGTGGACCCAGATCACCGAGGTCCATGAGAAATCGCCGATGCCGTAGCGCGCGATCAGCGTGTCGATGCGCGTGTTGATGCGTGCCGAATGGATCCGGCAATGGACGATGAAATAGCCGCTGTTCACATCGACCAGCGCGCCATCGGCGAGTGTGGCGGTGGCTTGTTGTGGAGGAGCCAGCAGCATCGCGATTTCCGCGGTGCTGACGAAGTAGGCGGTGTTGCGGCGCTCGATGATCGCGTGCGCCTGTTGCGCCGAAATACCGGGAATGGCCGCGACCAGCGTCTGTTCGGAAGCGGTATTGACGTTGACGCGCGTGATGTCGGGCAGCACCGTCACGTACGGCGTCAGCGCACGCACGGCCGCGGCGTCGTAGCCTGGAACGCGCCGCAGGTCCGCGGCGGAGACGAGTTGCAGCGGCCAGTTGGGCGTGCCGGTGCCGTCGCGCAGCGAACGCACCATGTAGTCGGCGGTGGTTTGCGCGAGCGCCGGGTCGAGCGACAGTTCGCCGAGCAGCCGGCGGTACGCGTCAAGGCCGCTGCCGTCGACGTGCCACGGCTGCGACGCTCCGGGCCGCGATACGAGGTTCGCGAGGTTGAACCGCGCTTGCGCGTCTTCGACCTGGCCGGAGATCCATGCGTTCGCGAGGTCGCCGTTGACTTCGATCGCATCGCGCGGCATCAGGTTCGACAACTGGATGTCGTTGACGGGCGCGGACCATTCCTGTCCTTCGAACGTGACGTTCGCCGTCGAGGCCTGCGCGCGCAGCGTCGCGCGCGCCCATTCGACGGCCGCGCGTTCGACCCACATCGTCTCCGTGGCGAGCCGCTGATTTTCGACGTCGCGTGTCGCCACGCGTTGCCGCCACAGCACGCTTGCGGCGAGCGTGGCCGCGAGCGCCACCACCAGCAGCACGGTGACGATCGCGATGCCTCGTTCGCGCTTGCGCGCCTGGGTGGGGATAAAGCGGGTCATGGAGTGCATCGACGGCTCCGTTGCATCGGATGCTGGGTGAATGGCGCCTGTTTCAGATCGCATCAAATGAAAAGGCTCGCTTTACAGATGATAGAGGCTGCTCGTTTGCTTTAGCGTGACAAATGCCGCTGACAAAATGCTACGGAACATTTCGCAAAAAATTGACACCTTCAATCGCTAAGATGTCACGATCGAACAAACCGCGAATGCCTGTCGATCGACAATCATTCCGGATAACTAGCCATCCCCCGTTCTCTTTCATCAGCGCGTGATGACCGTGGATAATGAGCCTCATCCGCTCGATGAACGCTATATCGAAGCCTACGGCCTTCGTGAAAGCACCGGCGGCGATTCCGATGCGGCGATGGTGCTGCGCTGCCCGCTGTGTGCGGGCGAACTGGCGCCGACGCATCATCAGCGGCGCGGCCATCGTTACTTCAAGCATCGGCACGAAGAAGACACGGCGCGCTGCCCGCTGACCACGCCGCACTATCAGCTCGATCGCTTCGAGATTGGTATGCGGGTACCCGACCCTCACGCCGCACGCGCGCACCGCGCGCAGTTTCTGTTCAACTGGAAGCGGCACTTCCGCATTGCGCGCCACACCGCGCCGACGCTTACGTTGGAACGCTTTACCGCGCTCGTCAAATATGCGGACGTAATGAACCTGTGGGGCTTCCCGCTGCTCGATCAACGCGACTTGCCGTATGTGCTGCTGGTGCTCGCGGGGTTTATCGCCGAGCATCGCAAGGGCGACGTCACGATGTGGACGCGCTTCTGGTTCGGCGGCCGTATTCGTTCCGCGAGCGACTTATGGCGCAATGGTGCGGCCGATGCGCAGTTGTATCGCGTGATCTATCGCGATGCGGTGCGCACGCCGTTTCCAACCGGCGCGGAAATCGTGCGTTGGGAAAGAGTCGAGCAGGTGGAGCGCGTGGCGGATCTCAAATCGCGCGGTGTCGGCCGCGCCGAGATGCGGATGTTCGACCAGTTTCTCGAAAGCGATACGGTAAGTGAAGAAGAAGATTGAGCGCTGCCGTTCGGCGCTTCGTTCAATGCGTTTTCAAGGCTTGAGTTCGAGAGGCTGCGCATTGACCTTGATGCGAAACAGCGTATAAGGCTTTTTGCGCAGATCGCTGCCGTGATTGAACTGCGCCTGACGGTTCAACTGATTCGCGGTGAAGTACAAATAGCCGTCGGTGCCGATCGACAGCGCATCGGGCCAAAGGATGCGCGGGTCGTGTGCGATCGTCACCCATGTGCCGTCGGGCAGCATCTTGCGGATGCTGTTGCGTTCGTAGTCGCCGGCGTAGACCGCGCCGCTCGCGTCGGACGTGAGCCCGTCCGATGCGCCTTTTTCGCCGAGGTCGCGCACGGTCGCTTCCACTTCGCCGTCGTCCGCATTGCGGTCGCGCAGAAACCGCGTCGCCACCGAATACAAATGCCGGCTCGACAGCGGCGAGAAGTAGAGGATATTGCCGTCCGGCGACAATGCCAGACCGTCGGCCGCGAGATGCACCGGTTGCGGCCTGCCGTCGGGTCCGTCTTCGGTCATCTCGACGCCTTCCACGACGGCAATGAACGACGGGTCGCCTTGCGTGGCCGGATGCGCTTCCAGCGTGCGCCACGCGTCGCCGCTGGCGAGATCGACGACGATAATGCAGCCCGGGCCGGCGGGCGACGAATCGGACAGATACGCGAAGCCTTCGTTGCCGTAGCGGAAATCGAAGCGCACGTCGTCGATATACGACTGCGGCAGCAATACGTTCGGCTTGAACACGATGGTCTTCACGACCTTGCTCGTCGCCAGATCGACGGCGACCAGCTTCGCGCCGCCTGGCAGCGGCGGCGCAAATTTCGGCGCGCCGGTATCGAGAATCCACAAACGGTTGCGATAGTCCGCGACGATGTTCTGCACGCTCAGCAGGCTTGCCGCCGGATGCGCCGGGTCCGGCCGATTGATCTGCGCATTCGGATACGGCACCACACGGCCGTCGACAATTTCACCAACCGTGAACGGCACGTCATCGCCCCAGCGCGGATAGTTGACGAAGAGCCGCCCATTGGGCGCTTTGGCGACACCGGTCGGCATCGCGCCATAGAATTCGTGGACCGCTTCGATATGCCCGATCGAGCGCTCCTCCGGCAGAGACGACACGACATCGTGCGCGGTCTGCGCGCAGGCGGAACCGGGTGATGCGGCAAGTGAGGCCGCGAGCAGCACCGCGACGACGGTCGCGGCTGCATACCTGTCGAAGGTCATGCTGCACTCCTCGGTGCGGGTTCGTCCGGGGTCACGCGCAGTCAATCGGTTGCGCATGCGCGCGTGGATCACCACACCCGATTGAAGCAGTTCGCCGCTCGCCGATTTGTCGCAGATGCATGTCGTTCATCGCAACGCGAACGCCGGTGAAACTGGACAGCAGCGCGGCGCGGTGCGGTCTAACATCAATGGTCTCCGGTGTACGCCGTGCGCCAACACCCGGCAATGAACTGTTGCTCGACACAAGACGGTTCGCGGTGGCTGTTACGTCTGCCGAAATCCCCCACGTGGCCGCTCACGCCCGCCGCGCAACGCGCGGGTTGAAATCGATCGGGCTTCGCCCGTTTTTTGCAAATGCATGGCCACGGGCACGTCGCCCGTCAGTCAATTGCGTTGCAGTGGAGTCGGGAAATGTTGATCGATCGAATCAGTCCGGTTTGGCGTCAGAAGGGCAAAGCGTGGCTTCAGCGTGCGCTTGGTTGGTGTGCGGCCGGTGCAGTCGTGCTCGCCGTCGCAGGCGGCGCGGCGCTGTGGCATGAACAGCACGCGGCGCATATTGAGGCCATGGCCACCGTGTCGTTGCGCGACCAGGTGTGGGATGGCCGCATCGACACGGGCGTCCAGGTGGGCGGCATCTATGCGGTCGTCAATGCGCTGAGCGGCAGTGAGGCAGCAATCGTCACCGCCGTGCGCGACTGCAACGACGGTGTCGTTTCAAACAGGCTACCGTGACCGCTTGCATCGGAGCCGCGGCGCGCGAAGCATCGTGGAGCGCGCCGAACTGCAAAGCGTTGTATTCCGGCCGTATCTGTACGATGTTCTCCCCCGACCCTTTGCGCGCCTCGGAATAAACATCAGCATCAGGCGTTTAAAAAAAAGTTGGACAAAGAAACGACGTCGGTGCCTGTGATGCGCGGTTGGCGCGCGAGCGGTGCGCAGCGTCCAGTGTCCGAAAAGAACGCGACGCAGGGGAGGCGCCGATGGCGGTTCGCGCAGCAATCGTAGGGATGGGGCGGTGGGGACAGCGGCTGACGTTGTCGATTCACGGAAGCAGCAAAATTCAATTCGTCGCGGGTGTGACGCGGCGCGTCGAGCGGGCCCAGGAATTTGCGGACCGGTACAACATTCCGCTCACGTCTCATTTCGACGATGTGATCTCGAACCGCGCAATCGATGCGGTTGTGCTCGCGACACCGCATAGCCAGCACGCCGAACAGGCGCTCGCGGCCATTGCCGCCGGCAAGCACGTGCTGTGCGAAAAGCCGCTCGCGCTCGATGCCGTTTCGGCCGAGCGTTGCATCGAAGCCGCGCAGGCGGCCGGCGTCGTGCTGGCGGTCGGCATGAACCGGCGCTTTCTGCCGGCGGTTCGCGACCTGATGACGCGTGCCCGCACCGGCGACCTCGGCACGCTGCTGCATGTCGAGGCGAACTATTCAGCGAACGCGATCGGCTTTTATCCCGCCGGATCATGGCGGCTCGATCCGTCGGAAATGCCGTGCGGCGGCTTGACGGGCCTCGGCATCAATATGATCGACGCGATGATCGAGATGCTTGGGCCGGTGCATAGCGTGGTCACCGTATCGTCGAGCCGGATGCTGCACGACATCGACGATGTCACCGCGGTGCTGATCGAATTCGCGTGCGGTGCGAGTGCTTCGCTGACCACGTCGCTCGCCACGCCGATGTGCTGGCGCTTGCAGGTGTTCGGTTCCGCCGCGCAGGCCGAATTGCGCGGTATCGCGCGGCTTGAGATCACACGGCGCAACGACTCGCCCGCGCAGGTGTTCGACTTCGCGCCGGTGGATATCGAACGCGTGGAACTCGAAGCGTTTGCCGATGCGGTGAAAGGCGTCGCGCCTTTTCCGGTTCCACTGGACGATGCGTACCATTGCGTGGCCGTATGTGAAGCGATCGTGAAGTCCGCGTCATCCGGCAGACGCGTCGTGCTTGATCCGGTGCTCGTGGCCAGCTAAGTTACTGCTGCGCGCGCGCGTGTCTGCGCACGCTCCCTGCAACCCTCGCGATCCATGCTTCGAATGCCATGAAAAACCTGTTGAAAGTTGCCGCTGTCGTGTTGTGTTGTGTCGGCGCGAGCGCGCGGGTCTATGCGGATGCGCCGGCGCTGGCCGTCAAGAACGGCGATAGCGAACACAGCTTTACCGCGGCTGAGTTGCTCGCGCGGCCGGATAATAAAAGCGTGAGCCTGACCGGAACCGCGAGCGGCGACATCTACCGTCATAAGGTTGAATATCGCGCGGTGCCGTTGCTTGCGTTGCTCGGCAATCATCTGGATGCGCACTTCGATACTGTCGAGGTGCAAGCCACCGATGGTTTTGTCAGCGAGATTCCGCTTTCACTGGTCGAACGAGGCGTGCATAACGGTGCGGTCGCCTGGGTGGCGGTTGAAGACCCCGCGCACCCTTGGCCCGCGTTGCCGAATGAAAGCGCGTCGGCCGGGCCGTTCTATCTGGTCTGGCAGTTCCCGGAGCGCTCCGGCGTGAGCCGCGAGCAATGGCCGTACAAGGTCGCGCGCATTGCGCTGGTTGAAAGCCCTGACCATCGGTGGCCGCAGCTGGCGGTGCCGGCGACGTTTGCGCACGATGCGGGCGTCAAGCGCGGCCATGATGTGTTCACGGTGCAATGCATCGCGTGTCACAAGATGAACGGCGGCGGCGCGGGCGCGGTCGGCCCGGACCTCGGGCAGCCGATGAACGTTACGCAATACTTCAAGGACGCCGGCTTGCGCGCGCTGATCCGCGATCCGCACCAGGTTCGCACGTGGCCCGAACAGCGGATGATCGGGTTCGGCCCGAACGTGATATCGGATGCCGATATCGATGCGCTGCTGAAGTATCTGCACGCGATGGCAAGCGTGAGTGCGGGCGGCGCGCGGCAGAGTTCGAGCGAGCAGTAAGCGGCGCGGGCCGTTTAGATAGACTGCCGTGCGCGGGGGCGAGTGCGAAAGCGTCGAGCGCGCGGTGAGCGGTGTGCGCTGTTGGAATAGCCGTACGCGGCCGTGAGCGCGAGTGGCGCGCGGGAAGCGTCGAACGCGCGGTGAGCCGTGTGCGCCGTTGAAATAGCCATACGCGATGACGAGTACGAGCGCCGTGCGCGGTGTGAGCCATTGAAGTACCGCACGCCGGTGACTCGGCGCAGAATCCGCCGTTTCTTACCTCCTGCCCCTTTCAAGATCTGAACGATGCGCAGCCCGGCATGGTCCGGCCGCGCTCCGCCCCGCACGCGCTGGCTGCACACGCGCCGGCAACGCCTTCCCGCGCTCAATGCATGGAACTCAAAGCTGGTATGCGCGGCACGCCATGAGCCGGCACGCCTTTAGCGGGCATACTTTCGAGCGCCTTAAAGCGTTCGGCGCACCCGATTCCCGGCGCGCGACGTCTGGAGTCCAGACATAACAACAAGCAACCAGTTTGCAACGGAGATACTTGATGCAGCCGTGGTACAGCACGATGGCGCCTGCCCAGCGCCGCACTTTCTGGGCGTGTTTTCTCGGCTGGGTGCTCGACGCAATGGACGTCCAGCTGTTCGCCTTCGTGATTCCGACGCTGCTCGGCGTGTGGGGCATGACCAAGGCGCAAGCGGGGGTGATCGGCACATCGGCGCTGGTCGCATCGGCGGTCGGCGGCGTGATCGCGGGCGTGCTGGCAGACCGGATCGGCCGCGTGCGCGTGCTGAAGCTCGCGATTCTCTGGTTCTCGCTGTTCACCGGGCTGTCGGCCTTCACGAACGGCTTCCACCAGCTGTTGCTGACACGCAGCCTGCAAGGCATCGGCTTCGGCGGCGAATGGGCGGCCGGCGCGATCCTGATCGGCGAAGTGGTCGACAAGCGCATTCGCGGCCGCGCGGTCGGCTCGGTGCAAAGCGGCTGGCCGGTCGGTTACGCGCTAGCCGCACTGGCGTACTGGGTGCTCTATAGCCTGCTGCCGGAACATCTCGCGTGGCGTGCGCTGTTTCTGCTCGGTCTCGCGCCCGGTCTGCTCGTGCTGTGGATGCGCCGCAATATCAACGAATCGGAAGCGTTCGAGGCGACCGCCCACTACCGCGAAAAGAGCGGCACGCTGCACACGTTCGGGCTGATCTTCGCGCAAGGCATGTTTGTGCGCACCGCGCTCGCATCATTGATGGCGGCCGGCGCGCTCGGCGGCAACTATACGATTCTCACGTGGCTCGTCACCTATCTGCGCGAAACGCAAAGCCTCACGGTGAACCTGACCACGATGTATCTCGCGGTCAACATCTTCGGGTCGTTCTGCGGCTACATCGGCATGGCGTACCTGAGCGACGGCATCGGGCGGCGCGCGACCTTCGCGTTGTCCGCCGCGGGCGCGACGCTGACCGTGCTCGCGTACACGCGCCTGCATCTGCCGATGTCCGCGCTGCTCGTGCTCGGCTTTCCGCTCGGGTTGTTCCAGTCCGGCATCGTGTCCGGCATGGGCGCGTGCTTTACCGAACTCTTTCCGACGCATATCCGCGCGACCGCCGGCGGCTTCTCGTACAACTTCGGCCGCGGCATCGGCTCGCTGGTGCCGGCCGCGGTCGGCATGACGAGCGTATCGCTCGGACTCGCGCCGTCGATCGGCGCGTGGGCCGCCGCATCGTACGTGGTGGTGTTTATCGTCGCGATCTTCCTTCCGGAAACCCGTAACCAGGAGCTTGAAGTTCATGTCTGACACAGCAGTCTCGCGCAACGGCGGCCGGATTCTCGTCGACGCGCTCGTTCGCAATGCCGTGGATACCGTCTATTGCGTGCCCGGCGAGAGCTACCTTCCGGTGCTCGACGCGCTGCACGATGCGCAGGGCGTGCGCACGATCGTCACGCGTCATGAAGGCGCCGCGTCGAATATGGCCGATGCGTACGGCAAGCTGACCGGCCGTCCCGGCATCTGCTTCGTCACGCGCGGGCCGGGTGCGACGCACGCGAGCAATGGCGTGCATACCGCACGCGAAGATTCGACGCCGATGATTCTGTTCGTCGGCCAGGTCGAGAGCGGTTTTGTCGGGCGGGGCGGGTTTCAGGAAGTCGATTACCGGCAGATGTTCGGCGGGCTCGCGAAGTGGGTTACCGAGATCGACAGTCTCGAGCGGATTCCGGAGATCGTTGCAAAAGCGTTCAGCGTGGCGCTGGCGGGACGGCCCGGTCCGGTGGTGATCGCGTTGCCGGAAAATGTGCTGTTCGGGTCGGGCGCCGTCGCCGATGCACCCGCTGTGCGCGTGACGCAGGCGGCGCCCGCGGCCGACACGATGGACGAATTGCGCGCGCTGCTCGCGGCGGCGCAGCGACCGCTGGTCGTGGTCGGCGGCACGGGCTGGGATGCGCACGCGAGTGCGGCGTTCAAGCGCTTTATTGTCGCGAACAATTTGCCGGTGGCCGCGTCGTTCCGCCGCCAGGATCTGTTCGACAATCGCGATCCGCATTATGTCGGCCAGCTCGGGCTCGGTGTGTCGCCGAAGCTTGCCGAGCGTGCGCGCGAAGCGGACCTGTTGCTCGTGGTCGGCTCGCGGCTCGCGGAAACGACGTCGTCGGGCTACACCATCGTGCAAAGCCCGGCGCCGCGGCAAACGCTGGTTCATGTTCATCCGGATCCGCAGGAACTGGGGCGCACGTATCAGGCGCGCTTGCCGATCAACGCGGGCATGCGTGAGTTCGCGCATGCGCTCGACAAGCTCGAACCGGTCATCTCGCCGTGGCGCGCGTGGACCGAAGCGGCGCGCGCCGACTATGTCGTGCATTCGACGCCGCCGCAGCCGAGTGCGGAAATCAAAGGGGTCGATCTCGCGCAAGTGGTCGCGCATCTGAACGACGTGCTGCCCGACGATGCGGTGATTGCGAACGGCGCGGGTAACTACACGGTCTGGGTGCATCGCTTCTACCGTTATCGCCGGCCGGCCACCGAGCTTGCGCCGACCAATGGCGCGATGGGCTACGGCTTTCCCGCGGCGATTGCGGCGAAGCTCCAGGACCCGGCGCGCACAGTCGTCTGTTTTGCCGGCGACGGCTGCTTCATGATGTACCCGCAGGAACTCGCGACGGCCGTGCAGTTCGGCGCGCCGCTGGTTGTGATTGTCGTGAACAACGGCATGCTCGGTACGATTCGCATGCACCAGGAGCGCGAGTATCCGGGGCGTGTGTCGGCCACCGATCTGGTCAATCCGGATTTCGTTGCGTTCGCAAAGGCTTTCGGCGCGCATGCGGAGCGTGTCGAGCGCACCGAAGATTTTCCGGCTGCATTTGAACGCGCACAGCGGGCGGGCGTTGCTGCGTTGATCGAATTGCGTATGGATCCGCGGCAGATTACGCCGGTTAGCCGCCTGAACGGTTGAGCGCGCCGGCCGCCGAATGCAAGGTCGTGCCGGGCCATGCGCCGCGGCCGATCAATTCGGCGGCCTGCGCACGGATCAGGTGCGCAACATCCCACAGTCCTTCCGGCATCACACGGTTCTGCGGCCACGCCAGCGCGACATCGCGTTTGATCACCGGGTTGTGCAGCGGGTAGCACTTCAGACGCTGCGCCGCGACCTCTTCGATCACCGATGCCCACGGCAAGACCGTGCATCCGCAGTTTTCGAGCACGAGGCGCTTGGTAATCGAAATCGAGCCGTCGCATTCGAGCGCGATATCCGGCGTAAAGCCGTGCTTTGCGGCTAGCGTCTCGACCAGCACGCGCAAGCCGTGATGCGTGCTCGGCAGGATCAGCGGCACCTTGCCGAGCGTGCGCACGTCGACCGGGCCTTCGGGTTGCGTGAAGCTCGCCGGCGTGACGAGGCAGACCTGCTCCGACAGCAGCAGGTCGAACTGCGTCGCGCCCGGATGCTCAGGCACGTACATGATTGCCAGATCCACTTCGCCGTCGGCGAGCCAGCCGAGAATATGGCTCGCGAGGCCTTCGATAAAACGCACGCGGGTGTTCGGATAGCGCGCTTTCAGTGTATGGCCGAGGCTGCCGAACATGATCCGCGCGACGGTCGGCTGCGCGGCGATGCACAGGCGCGCGGGGCCGAGGCCGACGGTGCTGCGCATCGCGTCGCGTGCTTCGTGCAGCGTGCGCTCAAGTGTGCTTGCGTAGCCGAGCAGCTGTTCGCCGTGTTCGGTCAGCCACACGCCGCGGCCGCTGCGCCGGAAGAGCCGGACGCCGAGCTCCGTTTCGAGCATGCCGATGCGCCGGCTGATGGTCGACTGGTTGGCGCCCAATTCCATCGCCGCGCGCGAAATGCTGCCCGCCTTGGCGACGCGCGCGAACAGTTCGAGGTCGTCTGAGTTCATGGACGGCTTTCGTTGTGTGGCCCGCTCGCTCGTGTAGCGGCTGGCTCGGGCGCCGCGCGACGCCGGTCCGCTGATCCACGGACCTGCATGGCCACGCGCCGCCGAGGGGCGTCGAAAGCTGGATGATAGAGCAGATTGCGCGACGGGACGCCCGCCGCGCCGTTAGCGCACGGGCGGCATCCTGTCGTTGAGCGCGGCGATGGCGCGCTCCATCGCGCCGTCGCCGATCGGTATGTTCAGCAGACGAAGTGTCGCTTCGACGCCCGCGAGGCAGCCGAGAATCATCGCTTCGTTGATGCTGCCCAAGTGCCCGATGCGGAACACCTTGCCGTTGTGCGGCCCGAGGCCGCCTGCCAACGCGACGTGGAAGCGCTCGCGCGCAAGGGTGTAAATCTGCGCCGGGTCGATGCCTTCGCGCACACCGATCGCGGTAATCGACGCCGAGCGCGCCGACGGTTCCTGCACCATCAGCCAGAGCGCGCCATGCTCGCCCCAGCATTCGACCGCGGCGTGGACCGCACGCGCAATGCGCGCGTGCCGCGCGAATACCGCGTCGTAGCCTTCGCGCTCGATCATGCCGAGCGACACTTCGAGTCCCATCAGGTGACTCTCGGGCGGCGTGCCGCAGAACTTGCGATAGCCGATCGGGCTTTTGCGGGCATTCCAGTCCCAGTACACGCGCGGCGTGCGATTGTCGCGCGCGGCGTTCATCGCCCTGGCATCGACGGCGGTAAACGACATGCCCGGCGGCAGCATCAGTGCCTTTTGCGACGCGCCGATCGCGACGTTGACGCCCCATGCGTCCATCTGGAAAGGCGTTGCCCCGAGCGACGCGACCACGTCCACGACGAGCAGCGCCGGATGCTGCGCGCGGTCGATGGCCTGCCGCACTTGCTGGATATCGCTGGTGACGCCGGTCGACGTATCCGTTTGCACGGCAAACACGGCGACGATCTCGTGCGCGTTATCCGCACGCAGCGCCGCTTCGATCAGCGCCGGGTCGATCGGTGAACCGGCGCGCGCCGCGGTGCGAATCGCTTTCGCGCCGCAGCCTTCGGCGGCTTGCGCCCACGTCTCGCCGAAGTGTCCGCTGCCGGCGACGAGCACCTTGCCGCCGGGCGGCAGCAGGTTGACGATGGCCGCTTCCCATGCACCGTGGCCGTTCGCCGTGTACATCATCACGTCGGCGTGCGCGGTGTTGAGCAGTCGCTGCAGCCCGCGCTCGCAGTTCTCGACGACCGCGGCAAGGCGCGGGTCGTTCAGATCGAACGGTTGCGCGCTCATCGCGTTGCGTACGAGGTCCGGCACATGCGTCGGGCCGGGCGTATGGAGAAGTTTGATGCCAGCCGTCGCGGGAAGATTCGGGTTCATGGCGCTGATCTGTTCTGTCGTTGCAAAGTTAGCGCGCCCGTGAGTCATGTGTTTGCAGAGCGGCGTTTGCACAGCGCTGTTTGCAAAGCGGTGTCGCACAGCGAACCCCGCGGCGCGGCGCGGTGGTTCGCTGCCGGGTTCAGGCCTCGGTGCGCAGTTTTGCGAGCGACGCCATAAACAATTGTACCGATGCCTGAACAAACATCGGATCGAAGCCGAGGAACAGGTCGTTCACGCCGAGGCGCATCGCTTCGGCCGCCTGTTCGGGCGTGATCGCAAACGACGCGAGCCGCGGGCGTTTCGCCTTGATCTTGCGCATCACTTCTTCGATGGTCTTGCGCACTTCCGGATGGTTCGGGCCGTCGCTGTAACCCATATTCACCGACAGATCGAACGGCGCCGGAATCGCGCCCGTCACGCCTTCGAGATCGAGGATCGCGTCGAGGTCGCGCACCGCGCCCGGATGTTCGATCAGCACATACACATTGGTTTCCGCGTTGGCCCGCTTTGCATAGTCGAGCATATTGGTTTGCCACTGATACTGCGTGCGGAACGGTCCCCAGCCGCGGATGCCTTTGGGCGGATATTTCGCGTAAGAGACCGCGTCTTCCGCGTCTTTCAGGCATGTGACCATCGGCACGATGATGCTTTTCGCGCCGGTGTCGAGCGCAAGCTTGATTTGCGCGGCGTCGTTGTGCGTGACGCGAATCCATGCTTCGGCGGGCGTGCCGATGGTCGCTGTGACCATTCTGTAAGCCGTTTCGATCGAGATCGGACCGTGCTCCATATCGATCAGCACATAGTCGAAGCCCGCGTGGGCAAACATCTGCACGAGTTCCGGGGACGGCGACGTGACACCGATTCCGAGCGTCACGCCCTCCGGTTTTTGCAGCGCGTTGGCGAGGTAGGCCGACGGATTGGCAGGACTCTTTTGCATCAGATGACTCCTCTACGTGAACGGGGCGACCGTGGTCGGGTGGACGGGGCTCTATCCCGATAACACGTAGCGGGGCTGAATTAGTCCAGGCAATTTGTACACAGTGAGCGCTTACGGGCTGCTATCGGTGAGGTAACCTTCGGATGTGCGCTCACTTTCCTTTTCGCACAGCATCCGCGCGCTTCGTGCACGTGTGTGTGGATCTTTGTCGTGTGTGCCAAGATTCGACAGGTAGCGTGTTCCGATCTGCCAAAGCGGTTCGCGCGGTGTATCTATCTGTCGATCCGCAAAATCGTGCAATCGTGCAATCGTGCCCGGTGGTTCTTGTGGCCGCTCCTTAACCGGTTTGAATGGAAAGTATGAGCAATAGCGAGCGTCATACATTTGTTCTCGTGCCCGGCGGCTGGGTCGGCGGGTGGGCGTGGCGACACGTCCTTGCGGCGCTGCGCAAGCGCGGCCACGAGGCATCGGCGCCGACGTTGACGGGCCTTGGCGAGCGAAGCCACGTAGGCAACGACGTGGCGGGCCTCGGCACACATATCGAAGACGTCGTCGCGCACCTGGAAATGGAAGACCTGCAAAACGTGACGCTGGTCGGATGGAGCTATAGCGGCGTGGTCGTCACCGGCGCGTTGGGCCGCTTGTTGACGAGAGTCGCATCGGTCATCTATCTGGACGCGTTTGTGCCGGAGCACGGCAAGGCGTTTGTCGATTATATGAACGCCAATGTGCGCCAGATAATGGAAGGGTTCAGGCAGCAGAACAAGGCTGTTCCGCCGCTGCCGCTCGAGTATTTCAAGCTGACGGATCCGTCGGTTGTTCAGTTCATCACGCCCCGATTCAGACATCACCCATGGCGAGCGCTTTTCGAGCCTGCCATGGTGTCGCCCGAGGCGTCGAGCATTCCGAAAGCGTATATCCGCTGTGTCAGGCACACACAGCCCGCGCTAGATGAAGCATTCGAGCGCGCCGCAGCGGCGGGTGCACGCACCGCGACTATCGACGCGGATCATTTTGCCCCGCTCACCGCCGCGGAGCTGACGGTCGATACGCTGATCAGATTCGCTTGAGCCGCTAGCGTTCGAACTGCGCCTGAACAAACGCCCCCATCGACTCAAGCGATTGCTGCCCCGCATCGAGCTGCTGATAAAACAGGCTCCACGCGTGAATCATGTCGGGCCAGACATCGAGCACCACGCGCACGTCCGCCTGTGCCGCGCGGCGTGCGAGCCGCGTCGAATCGTCGAGTAGCGTTTCCGCGGTGCCGACCTGGATCAGCATCGGCGGCAGGCCGTTCAGGTCCGCGTAGAGCGGCGACGCGAGCGGCGTGCGCGGGTCCGCGCCGCTCAGATAAGCGGCGGCCGCTTCGAGCAGATACGGTTTCTGGATCAACGGGTCCACGTCCGCTTTCGATTCGATCGATTCGCCGGTCATGCCCAGATCGGTCCACGGCGAACTCAACCATGCGCAGGCGGGAAGCGCGACGCCCATCTGGCGCAGCGACACGAGCATGGCCAGCACCAGTCCGCCGCCCGCGCTTTCGCCGGCGAGAACAATGCGCGAGGGCGCGTAGCCTTGCGTCAGCAGAAAACGATAGGCGGTGAGCGCATCTTCCAGCGCTGCGGGAAACGGGTGCTCCGGTGCGAGCCGGTAGGCGAGTGCAAGCGTGCGGACTCGCGCGACGCGCCCGATTTGCGCGACCATATGTCGATGCGTGGCAATGCTGCCGGAAATATAAGCGCCGCCATGCAGGAACAGCACCACGCGTGCCGGATCGGCGGTGGGGGTGATCGTCCATTCGGCCGGCACGCCGTCGGCGTCGACGGTTTCGATCTGAACGTCGGGCGGAATCGTGTAGCGGCCGACCAGGTTCAGCAGGCGCGCGCGTCGCTCGGCGAGTCCAACCGGACGTGGCTGCGAGACCAGCATATCGCGAACGGCATTGATCTGCGGATTAGCCATCTTCGCTCTCCTGACGGGCGCACGCCGGCAGTATGCCACGCTGCATGCATGGCGCGAGCCGCTCAGTCCGCGCCCGTCAGCGACACGATAAAGTCGAGAAATACGCGGGTTTTGGCGGGCACATGATGCCGCGACGGATGGTACGCATAGAGCGGAAAGCGTTCATCCGTCCAGTCCGGAAACAGATTGACGAGCCGGCCCTCGCGAATCAGCGGCTCGGCAACAAAGAGGAGCATCTGCGCAATGCCAAAGCCTCCGAGACATGCATCGAGCAATGCGCTCGGTTCGTTGACCGTGAGCCGGCCGTTGGTCGGCACGATCGTCTTTTTGCGCTTGCGGTGGAATTCCCACGCGTAGGGCTTGCCGGTTTCAGGGTTGCGAAACTCGAGGCATCGATGGGTGCTCTGACTCAACGCTTGCGGCTCCGCCGGGCGTCCGTGGCGTGCGATATACGCGGGCGCCGCGACGGTGACGACCGGCGTGTCCAGCAACTTTCGCGCGACCAGGCTCGAACTGCGCGGTTCGCCGAATCGCACGGCCAGATCGAAGCCGTCCGTGATCAGATCGCCCAGGTGGTCGCGTGCGATGAACTCGAGATCGAGGTCGGGGTGCGCTTCCATAAACGCATCGAGCTGCGGGCCCAGCACGATTCGCGACACGACAGGGTCGAGATTGACGCGCAGCTTGCCTCTTACCGTGACCGCGCCGCCGGCCGCGGCGGCCGCGGCTTCTTCCATGCCGCGCAAGTGCGGCATCACCTGTTCGTAGAAGCGCCGGCCTTCCTCGGTGAGCGACACGGAGCGCGTCGTGCGATGAAAGAGCCGTATTTTCAGCCTCTTTTCGAGGCGGGCAATCGCGCGGCTCACGCCGGGCGGCGTCATCTCCAGCAGTTCGGAGGCCGCCGCGAACGTGCCGGTGTCGACGACGGCGGCAAATACGCCAATGCCGCTCGATAGATTCTCGCTGCTCGATCTCATGTGCGCGGTGCTCCGGTCGGCTTGTGTGTCATCTGGCCAAGGATGCGGCCAAGGCTAACATGACGCGGGGCTTAGCCTCGCGCCTGCACGATCTCGTCGAGTGCGCTTCTGATCGACGCAATCAGTTCAGGCCATCCGGCCGGCCCCTGTCGAAACAGGTACATGTCCTTCGGATACCACGGCGATTGAGCGCCCGCGCGGCGCCAGCGCCAGTCCACGCCGGTCTTCGGCAACATCAGCCAGCATGCGACGCCCAGCGCGCCGGTCAGGTGAACGATCGCGGTGTCGACCGCGATAACGAGGTTCAGTTGGGCGATGATTGCCGCGGTGTCGGCGAAATCGCGGATGTCCTTGCCGAGACACACAACGTGTTCGCGCAAGCCGCTTGCTGCTACTTCGAGTTCAGCGTCGCCGGTTTGCAGGCTCACGAACGAAACGCCGTCGATCGATAACAACGGTGCGAGTTCGGCGAAGTGCGGCAACGAGCGTGCGGCATCGTTGTTGTGCCCGGGGTTGCCCTTCCAGACGAGACCGACACGCAGCTTTCCTTCGGGAAGCCGCGCTTTCCATTGTTCCATCCGTTGCGCGTATACGCCGAGATACGGAATGCGCGCGGGAATCGATTGGATGGTTGTGCCGAAAAGACGCGGCAGGCTCATCAGCGATTCCCAATAGTCGTGCACACGCAATTCGCGCGGATCGGTCACGACGGAATCGATGCCTTCCACCGTTCGCAGCAACGCGCCGAGTTCCGGTTTGCAGGCAACCGTCAATTGCGTTGCGCCTAAGGCTTTCAACAGCGGCGCATAGCGGACAAACTGGATCGTGTCGCCATAGCCCTGTTCCGGCATTAACAGCACCGACTTGCCGTTCAACGGCTCGCCGGCCCATTTGGGGAAGGGCAGTGTGCCGTGCTCCTGAAACAGCGGGCCGCGTGCTTCATATAGCGGCCAGGCCTCCGCATAACGGCCGTCGGCGAGCAGTAGCAGCGCGAGATTGAAGCGGGCTTCGTGCAGCTCGGGATTGAATTCGATGGCTTTACGATAGGCCGCTGCCGCTTCGTCGAAGCGGCCGAGCGTGTCTAGCGTATCGGCGAGATTGGCGTGAATCTCGCCGCAGTCGGCCCAATATTGCAGTGCGATCCGGTAGTGCTGTTCGGCTTCGTGAAGCTGACCGGCGCGACGCAGGTCGTTGGCTGTGTCGTTATGCGTGACCGCTTTGTCCTGGTCGCTTTCGGACGGTTGACGGTTGCGAGTCGGGGTGCGCAGGGCGATGCGGAAAAGTTGGGTGATCATGTCGGGCCGCGTTGTCAGCGCTGCCGACGCATTCGGCAAGCTGGGGTCGATGCCGCTTGCAGGCGGTGGTCAACGGCCGTTTATTAAACCACACCGCGCGCAGCGCCAGACATGGCGTCGAAAGTTTGCTGCTGGCCGGCTTCGGCGGCCATCCGGTATCCTTCGATTATTCATTCCGTTCCATGCTGACCGCTATGCCACAAGCCGTTCCTCCCGACCTTTCCGACGACGCGGGACGTGGCAAGTCGCTGGCAAGACGTTACCCGCGCGGAACACGGATCGACCCGCATGCGCATGCCTGGGCCCAGGTGCTTTATGCGGTCAACGGCGTGATGTGGGTCGAGGTCGGGCAGGAAGCGCTCGTCGTACCGCCGCAGCGCGCGGTCTGGCTGCCTCCGCAGACGCTGCATTCGATCCGGATGATGAGCGCGGTCGAAATGCGCAATGTGTACCTGCGGGGAGCCGACGTGCAACACCTGAGCCGATCGGCCGAGGTGTTCGAGGTGAACGGTCTGCTGCGTGAACTGATCACGACGCTTGCGGAGCGTGAGGCCGAGCGCGACCAGCACTACCTCGACATCGGGTATCAGCTCGTCGCGCTGGAGCTTGCGCATGCGGCGCGCTATTCGCTGCGTATTCCGCTGCCCGATGCGTCGGATCGGCGGCTCGATGCGCTTTGCCGCGCGGTCATCGAGAATCCGTCCGTCGACATCAGCTTTGAGCAGCATGCCGAAACGGTGGGCGCGAGTGTCAGGACGCTCGCGCGGCTCTTTTCGCGCGCGCTTGGGCTTGGCTTTGCCGAATGGCGGCGCCAGATTCAACTGGCGATCGCGTTGTCCCGGCTCGCGGAAGGACAGTCGGTCGGTGCGGTTGCGCATGCGCTCGGCTATCGTCTGAGCAGCTTCAGCGATATGTTCCGCCGCGAACTCGGCGTGCCGCCAAGCGAATTCGCCGGGCATGAAACGCTTGCCGGCGCGGCCGGCGGAACCGCCGAACTCGAACCCGAACCCTAAGCACCGGGCCGCTTGTCAGAAACTCGAAACTTCTTGTCCTGATGAGCCGCGATCTCCACCCTAAACTTTCTCCTGTAGCTGCTCGCAACCCAATGCACATGCAGCGTCCACTGATCAAGGAGCAAGGTTATGAAGGCCGTTCAATTCAAATCGTTTGGTGAACCGGACGTGCTGGAATACGTCGAGCTCGACACGCCGCATGCCGATGCTGCGAACGCGGTCGTGCGTGTGAAGGCCGCGTCAGTCAACCCGAGCGATGTCAAGAATGTGTCCGGGCATTTTTCGCATACCGTGCCGCCTCGCGTGCCGGGCCGCGATTTTAGCGGCGTGGTGGTCGACGGTCCGGCGCAATGGATAGGCGCGGAAGTGTGGGGCACCGGCGGCGATATCGGTTTTACGCGTGACGGCACGCATGCGGAATTCATTCGGGTTCCCGTTGCGTCGCTTGTGCGTAAGCCGGCGAATCTGAGCCACGAACAGGCCGCATCCATCGGTGTGAATTTCATCGTCGCGTGGCTCGGCACGGTCGAATACGCGAAGCTCGCCGCGGGCGAGACCGTCGCGGTAGTCGGCGCGTCGGGCGGGGTGGGCGGCGCGGTCACGCAAATCGCGAAGGCGCGCGGGGCTCGCGTGATTGCGGTGGATCGCCACGAGCCGGATCCGACGTCGCCCGCGGGCCGTCTGATTGACGGCTACGTGCAGATCGGCGACGACACCGCCGCGCGCGTCAAGGCGCTGACGGATGGTGGCGCTGACGTGGTGTTCGATGCGGTGGGCGGCGTCGCATTCGAGCTTGCGCTCGGTCTGGCGAAACGGCGTGGACGGCTCGTCGAAATCAGTGCGACCGGCAAGCGGCGCGTTGAATTCGATCTGATCGATTTCTATCACAACGAGACGCAACTGTTCGGCGCGGATAGCGCGAAACTGGGCGTCGCGGAATCGGCGCCGATGCTGCAAGCGCTGGTCGACGGTTTCGAGCAACGGCGCTTCGAGCCGCCGGTGATTGCGCAATCGTTCGCGCTGGCCGATGCGAAGCTGGCGTACGCAGCCGTTGCCGCCGGAACGCGCGGACGCGTGGTTCTGCAGATGTAAGCGGGCGATGGCTCTTCCCACACCCGTTGGAGCACGACATGAAAGCCTATATCGTTTCGCTCGCCGTCGGCGTACTGGTCGGATTGATTTACAGCGCGATCAACGTCAAGTCGCCGGCGCCACCGACAATCGCGCTGGTGGGTTTGCTCGGCATGCTGGCGGGTGAACACGTGATTCCGTTCGCCCGGCAACTGATGACGTACTTCGCGGGCTGAGCGGCGTGCGGCGCCCTCCGGCTATCGGGAAGCCGGTTGTGTTTCGGCTTCCCGCCCCGCGCTCATGTTTGACAGCGTTGTGCGCTATGCGTGCGCTTTTGCGCCGACATGCTGGTCAAGCCACGCAAGCAGTTCGCGATTCACGAACGACGGGTTTTCAAGGCACGAAATATGGCCGGCATCAGGCACCAGCACGTGCCGGCAGCCAATGGTCTCGGCCATGTGGATTGCTTCCGCCGGCGGACGCGGAATGTCCAGCTCGCCGCACATCACGAGCGTGGTGGCCGGATCGAGCGCGGCAAGCTTCGCCGTCTCGTCGGCGCGGTTAAAGATGAGCCGGCCGAGCGGCACGATCGACTGTCTGAGCTGATCGGCCGAGAACGACGCCAGCGCGCGTTTGAACGACACGATCAGCTCGCCGTCGGGCGGCGCGCCGCGGCGGAAAAACAATGGCGCAACCACGTCGATCATCGGTGCCGGCAACTGCCCGAGTGACTCGATCGTGTTGAACATCTGGGTGTATTGCGCGAGCGTCGCGGCAGGTTCCGTACCGCGGTCCGAGTCCATGATGACAAGCGCCTTGACGCGCTTCGGTTCTCGCAACGCAAGTTCGGATCCCCACATCCCGCCGACCGACAGGCCGATCACCGCGCACGCTTCGATCTTGAGCGCGTCCAGGAGCTCGCTGGCTTGTGCGGCGAGATCGCCGAAGTGACGGGTGGCGGCGGGCATCGGCCCGGATTGGCCGTGGCCCCACAGGTCCGGCACGATGACCTGATACCGCTGTGTCAGCGCTTCGATTTGCGGCTGCCACATGGCCGAATCCCACAAATAACTGTGTCCGAGCAGCACCGGAAACCCGCTGCCGTGGACCTGATAGTGCAACTGCTGCCCTGCGATGTGAATGAATGGCATGCTGATAGGCGCGCGCTTGCGCGAAATGAAAATACGGAGGTGTCACCGCTTGATGCCGCTTGATCCGGCTTTATCCCGCTTGATCCGCAGGTCGCTTTGAACGGTGTGGTTCGGTGGGCGGAACCCGGTCTGCGTCTGGCAAAGCAAAGAAGCGCTTCGATTTGCAAGCATACAATAGAAGACGATTTTGCTTTCGGAAGCCGACAGCACGCAGTCGCACAGCGCGCGGTTGACGCCGCAAGGGGCGTCAGGATTGGACACTTCACACAAGGCGGATCCGGCCGATATCCGATGCGATGCACGGTTGGCGCCGCCATGTGCGCGATACTTGAAACGCGCGATCAAACCGCGTGTTAAAGCTTTCAACGAAGCTGGCAATAGACATTCGATAACGAATTCTATGCGCTGCGTTCAACAGGGCATACGCAGAATGCATTAGACCGCGCGCATTTTGACCTGTAGATTGCCGCTGTGCCGCGCGTCGTGCGAGGCGCTCGGCAACGGGTATCAAGAGACTTGGCCTGCGCACATCGCGGCAGTGATTTCTCGACAATACTTCGCTAATCATTCCGCAGTGCTTGAAGCATAAAAGAAATGAAAGTCTGGTTTCGAAGTTGGCTGTTTTCCGTGGCAGTGGTGGTTTCGCCGGTTGCACATGCTGATAACGTGGTCGTTCTCGACTCGGGCGAAGCCCGATTGAATCTGATCGATGAAAATAGCCGCAAGGTGGTCGAGACATTGCCCGCGGGCAAGGAACCCCATCACCTGATGATCACGCCCGATGGCAAAACGTTGATCGTCGCAAACTCCATTTCCGACAACCTGATGTTTCTGGACCCCGTGTCGGGTCATGTAAAAGGCTGGCTGCAGGACATCGAAGATCCATACCAGCTTGGCTTCTCACCTGATAGTCGCTGGTTCGTGACCAACGCCCTGAGACTCGACCGGGTGGACATCTATCATTACGACGGGCAGCACTTCACATTGGCTGGGCGTATCCCGCTTGAAAAAATGCCAAGCCACATGACGTTCTCGACGGATAACCGCACGGTATTCGTCACGCTGCAGGAATCGGGAGAAGTGGCCGCCATCGATCTCCCCACTCAGACAGTCAAATGGAAACTCCATGTGGGTGAAGATCCAGCCGGACTCTGGATGACTCCGGGGGACCGCTATCTGCTCATCGGTATGACTGGCGAAGACGATGTCGCCGTAGTGGACTGGCGCAACCCGCGCGTGGTCAAGAAGATTCATACCGGCCGGGGCGCACATAACTTTCGGAATCTCGACGACGGCCGTCATGTGGCGGTGACCAACCGGGTCGACAGCACCATCAGCCTGATCGACTACACGACGCTGACGAATGATGGCGATATCACGCACCTGATGCCGGGTCCCGACGACATGGAGCTTTCGCATGACAAGCGCTTTCTGTGGGTGACGTTCCGATTCTCGAGGCATGTCGGAATTATCGACCTGACACAGCGCAAGCTTGTCGACACCATCGCTGTCGGACGATCGCCGCATGGGATTTTCATGGCCGACCGGGCGCCTGTGTACGCGCCGAACCCTGATTAGGCGATGTTCTGTTCAACCGCCTCATGTGTTGCTCACTGCCTGCGCAATGGTTACTGAGATCCTTTCCCAGCTGGATGGACTGATCGCTTCGATCCAGACCAACCTGTACGTTGACGTGGTTCAGCCCGTTCTCTTCCATACGCATCTGATGGACTATGACGAGGACATCTATGATGCGCTCTACTGGGTCATCGTCGCTGTATTTGAAATCGTCGTCACCTATGCGGTCCTGCGTCCACTGGAAGCGCTAAGACCGATCGAGAGGTGGTCCGATCGAAAGTCCGTGCGAGCGGACGTCTGGTACACCTGGATAGCAAAACTCGGCATCGTGAACATGCTGTTTTTTGTTTTCCTTCAGCCGTTCTTCAATCATCTCGAGACGTGGATGCAGGTCCACAATGTCTGGAACGTCAACCTCGACGAGATGTGGCCGGGCGTGACCGATCAACCGGTTGTTTCGTTTCTCCTCTATCTCGTCGCGTTGGACTTTGCAGGGTACTGGTACCACCGTTGGCAACATCGCTTTGGTGTCTGGTGGGAATTGCATGCCGTCCATCACAGTCAGCGGCAGATGTCGCTCTGGAATGACGATCGCAACCATTTTGTCGATGATGTCATCCAGGCCGCGTTCCTGGCAGCACTTGCGTTGCTGATCGGCGTGCAGCCCGGGCAATTCGTGGTGCTGGTCGCGATCAGCAATGGCTTGCAGAGCGTTCAGCACGTCAATGCACGCCTTCGCTATGGCTGGATGCTGGAACGGTTGATTGTCAGTCCGACCTTTCATCGACGCCATCATGCGATGGAGTATGGACACACCGGCACCGCGTATGGATGCAACTTTGGGGTGCTGCTCCCGTGGTGGGATATGCTGTTCAAAACCGCGTCCTGGGACAGGAGCGTCGAGCCCACCGGAATTACCGATCAACTGGCCGGCGCCGCAGGACCGGGTCGCGCTTATGGAGAGGGTGTGTGGGCACAGCAATGGCTGGCGCTCGAGCGTATCTATGTTCGAGTTCGCCGCGCAGTGCGGCGCGCGCCCGCGACCGAAGCAGCATAAGAAATGACAATGGAGAAAATCCAGGCGCGATCGGCAGCGGCGGCACCTGCCATTCTGCAAGGCATCAAGCGCTACTTCGCGGCCAATCCGTCTCTAGCTCGCCGGTCCACGGTCTGAACGGCTCTGCCCGGCCCACCATGCTTTGCACATTCCACCACGCGCGCGCGCGCGTGGTGGGAACCCTATCCAACAGGGTCTCGTGCCTGACGATTACTGCGACTGTTGCCCGGCAGCCTGCAGAATCAGATTCGCCACTTCTTGAGGATGCGACACCAACGACAGGTGGCTCGATTTGATTTCAATGGTGTGCGCCTTCATACGGTGCGCCATGAAACGCTCGAGATCCGGATTGATGGTGCGATCTTCCGTGGATACCGCGTACCAGGTGGGCTTGTCGTGCCAGGCCGCAACGGTGGTTTTGGCGGTTGTAATGGCTTTACCCATCGGCTGCTGTACGGCATAGAGCACTTCCGCTTCCGATTTCGGCAAATCGCCGCCGAAGTCTTTGACGAACGCCTCTTCGGACAACTTGCCGTAGCCGTCCGATGACCATTTCAAACCGGCCGAAGCGGGAGCAGCCGGAAACTTGTGCGCCAATGCGGGATAGTCTTCGCCGGCGTCGGGTGCGCGTGCCGCGATGTACACGAGACCCGTGACTTTGGGATCATCGCCCGCTTGACTCATCACCATGCCGCCGTACGAGTGCGCGACCAGCAGCGTGGGTCCATCCTGCTCAGCCAACGCGCGTTTGACGGCGTCGACGTCCGCATCCAATGACGTTGTCGGGTTCTGCACGGCCGTCACATGAAAACCTTTTGCCTGCAGTAGCGGGATCACCTTTGCCCAACTGGATCCATCGGCATAAAGACCGTGTATGAGCACGATGTTATGCACAGGAGTCGGAGCGGTTGCCGCATCGCTTTGAGCCCAGGCGGTATTGCCGGTCAGCGCGGCGGACGCGAGGGTCAAGGCTGCGCCTAGCAGACGAAGTTTCATTTCAGTTTCCTTGGATGACTATGGAGGTGGTGTTGCATCCCCGCAAACGGCATTGCTGACGGGATATTCCGTTTCGCTGATTGATTGTGCCTATCATGCATATAGGAGATTGAGGCCTTAAAGCTTGCAAGTGCGAAAGAATCTGGATGTGCTGTCGTTTGGCGCTTGCAAGTGTGGCCCGCGTGTCGGGCAGATCGTAACGATGCCTAGAACCGATGCCGCATACCCAACACGATCAGCAACTGACGGTTGTTCGATGACGCGGGTACGTTGAACATCGATGCATTGAACACCGCCATGCCGCCGCCGCCGGTAACGACCTGATAGAAGCTCTCGAGATACACATCCGTTCTGACGCTGAACGAGTAGTCCGCCTGCACGATGGCCTCGTGCCATGTCGGGTCGAGATGCGCAGTCGCCGAACCGAAATGCCCATCGGTCAATGTGTATGCCGCGGCGAGACTCAACGCGGGCGTCACATAGTATCGGCCGTTGATTTCAAAGTTGTCGAACCGGAGATCGTTGCCTATGAGGGGCGCGAGACTGCCGCTTTGCCACACGCTGGTGACATTGTCGGTCGACGAATGCGTCCAGACGAAGCCGACGGATGAGCGCCCGAAATTGTATTTCGCGCCGACGCCCCAGATTTGTTCACGCCCGCCGGTGATAACCGCATCGCCGTCGGCAGAGGTGATGGCGCCACTCGCGTTCAGATCGGCAGCAGGAGTCGCGGACCGGTCGATCTGCTCGAAAGCCGCTGCGAAGGAGACCGGCCCATTCGCATAGCGGGCGCCGAAACTGTAAGCCCGATTGTTGGAAAACTCGCCCGCTTCGTTCGAGAAACCATACATACCGCCAGCCTGCAGGCCGCGGTAGTTGAGGCTGTCGAATCTGATCGAGTTCTGGATGCTCGTATGACGGATCATGTCGTCATTGTCGAACGGGTGGTCCGCAAGGTTGCCGCCCCATCCAATCCCTTCGGCACTAAGCGGCGATACGTACTCGGACATGAAAGAGTAACGCCGCCCGAGGGTGACCGTGCCATAGCTCTTCGAGCTCAAGCCGACAAAGGATTGCCGGCCGAAGAGTGCGCCTGTATTGCTGAGCTTGCCGTTGGCACTGGAAAAGCCGTCTTCAAGATCGAAGATGGCGCTAAGACCATTGCCGAGATCCTCTTTTCCGCGAAAGCCGACGCGCGAACCGCTGATGCCGCCGCTGTTCATTTCGATGCCGCTATGCCCTCCCTGCGCGGTGTTCTCGTTATTTCCGTAAATCAACGCTGTATCGATGATGCCGTAGAGTGTCACGCTGCTTTGTGCATGGGCGGTTCCCGCCGATATTGACAACACCGCAGCCACAACTGCCGTTCTGGTTAGTTTCTCTTTCACTTTCGAATTACAGGATGCTGCTGACAAGCCAGCTACATTGATGTGTGGCGATGCCGGCAGACAGATGCTGTGCCGTTCTCATCGCCCCCCGAAGATGCAAAGCGCATCGACTGTAGCAAGTGGCGAATTTATCAACAAGCACAGTTAGCCGAACATTTGAGGGTGACAGCGAATTGCGTTCGAATAGCGCGTCAATTTCTTTCATTGAGAAATACTAAATAGCGTGAATTGCAGGCGATAAAGCGGCTTGATGAAACATTGCTTGTAATTCGCTATTGTCTGCAGGTCGGTCAGGCGTTTGACAATTTGCCTGCTGCTATATGAACTGCACCGCTTGCTGATCCACGTCGTGATTGTCAGCGACACAAACGATATGTAGTGATCTTGATAGTGTGAGGTACCACTACTGTAAGCGTCGGGTCGACACTCGCAACTTTCGTTGGATTATTTTTCGCGAGATTTTTGTCGGATGGCGCCGCGGTAGCGGCGCTGTCCTGGCGATCAGTGCAAGGATAAGTCGGGATTCGGTGACGCGGGGTTAGAAGCGGTAAGTCGCAGCGACCTTGACGATCGGATAGAAGCGGAAATCGTCGGCCTTGTCCTGCAGGTTGCGCTCTTCGGCAGCGACGTTCTCTTGCCCTGCCTGCGCTGCGATGTCGGCGGGTACGTCGAAAGAGACGCGCGGCCTGCCGAAGGCGACGCCGGCGTCGAAGGCAACCGAAAAGCCTTTGGCGCCAAGGTGATGGCCGAATCCAAAACCGAGGTAAGGTCGCACCGTCGGATATTTGGCGCTTGCGTGAATCGATTCGCCATTGGCCGAAACGGTTTGCCCGTTGATCGTATAGGTGCCGCCGACCGGCGTCGCATCGCCGTCAAGTTCGTCGCCGCCGATGATCAGGCCGGCGGTCAGATGCATCGGTACGACTGTCGGAATCGGAAAGAAGTCGGCATACAGCGCGCCGTGAATCAGCTTGACGGTCGCGTCGTAGTTAAGATCGCCAGCGGAAAAAGAATGCGAGAAGCTAAAGCCGCTGACTTCGCCGCGTACCGTCACGTAGGTGTTCGGCGAGAAGCCGTAACCGGCGCCGATGCCGTCGCTGCCGATGCCGCCATAAATTTCATTGGACTGCGCGTAAGCGTGCTGGACAGCAAGCAGTGTCGCGCACGATACGGCTAGCGTGGTGAGCGTGCGGTAAAACTTTTTGTGCATGTAAACCCCGTGTGATGTTTTTGTAGGCGACGGCCGGGTATGCCCGATGCGTCGGAGCGACAGGGTATCGTGAGCGAAATGCGCAGCCGGTTCTATTTTTCGGAGGCTGTTGTATGGATGTCACTGCGCGAAGGTTTTCTATGGCTGCGCAGGTTATTTGCCACGGTCGCCTGATAAAGCGACATGGCGGCAGGCATAGGCTCTGCATGCAGATCTGGGCGGAAATCCGGCGGCTGTTCTTCGCTCGCAAGAACGTGGCACACGGCATTGCGTGGCCGCGCGTTTAGAGCGCGCAATGCATGACCACCGCTAAGGTGTAAGGGACTTTGCGCTTATCAACGCTGCAGCATCGGCTTAGCGGGCCGTCCGGCTACCTTGGGCCGCGGTGACGCATGCCGGGGCGACGCGGACAAACGCATCAGGTTGCGCAATGCCATCATTGCGCCGATTGCTTCGAGCACGCCTGCGGGCACCCACATGATGAGACCGCCAAGGCTCTGGTCGAGCGTAACGGGAAGTGACGTGAAGGCGCGGCCGCACAGCGTGAAGACCGGATAGAGGTCTTGAGATGAAAACGTGATGATCGCGCCGACCAGAATTTGAGGCGTCATCGTGATGACGGGCGACAACACACGCAACCCGGGGCGCGTGCGACTCGGCGGCGACGGACGATGGTCGAGCAGCATCCACCAGTACAACAGGCCGCTGACGGCAACTGACCAGTTCATGAACCGGTAGATACGCCAGTCGAGCATGGCAACGAACTGTACGGATGGAATCAGCCAGAAGACAACCGACACGACGAAGGCCACCGAAATAAAGGCCGGATTCAACAGGATGGCCGCAGCAACGCGCACAGTCCGCCGGCGCTGCCAGCGTCGCAGCAGACGGCGCCAGCGCAGCGGCAGCCCGGCGCGAAGTACGCTGCCGGGATAAGAGGCCATGATGATCAGTGGCGCGAGGTGATGCAGCACCAGATGCTGAAGTCGATGCACAAAGAACTGGTGCTCAGCGTAATAGTCGAGTCGCGTGTGCAGCGCGACATAGAACAACGCGAGGCCGACCCAGAATGCGATGCGGCGGGGAATGCTCACACGGATACGGCGCGAGCCGCGCGCATACAGGAGCGCGGCCACCACGAAAATAGCGACCAGGCCGAGCGAAGGCTCCCATGGATCAAGCAGGCTCAGCAAAGACATGGCAAGCGTATAGAAAGAAGAGGCGTTGCTGGATACGCGGGCTTGTATGGTAGCAGGAGGTGCGTCTGACCGTCGGGCATGAGCCTCGTCTCAACAGGTGAGTGCACCGGCGACGCTGCAGGGGAGGGGTGCCGAATAACCTGCATCCTGCCTGTTCAATCTCCACGTGTAGCAGCGCATTTCCCGGTGAATATTCCAGTGCTGCCGTCCCTCGGCGCGACTTCGCGGGCAGCGACGAGCGCTTCGCGTCCTCAGGCGAAATCGAATCCGCATCGCCTACAGTGGGTTCCGATCAGGCCGCTTCAAGCGCTCCGACCGAGGCATCTGTAGCGGCGGACGCTACTGCCCCAGTTGCAACCATCATCACTCGTCAAACCGGCTTCTTCGATTGCACGAAGCCTCATTCGGTTGCCGATCTTCACATGGCGAAGATCATCTGCAGGCCGCAGCCGGCGATATCGCTTCAGCCTCGGCTTGTCGACGCGAGTGAAGCTCGATTTTCGCTAATGCACGGCATGAGGGCGGGCGACAAGGCTTCGTTTGTTACTGACGCAATGAAAAAAGCCCTCTTTATCGTCTTTCTCGCAATCGGATCGACCGCCGCGCACGCCGGACCGCCGTTACTGGACACGGCCACGTTTGGTTGCACGAAGGCGCACTCGGACGCCGCGCGCCTGATATGCAGCGATCCCGAACTGGCCGATGACGACCGTCGCATGGCCGAAATGTATAGCCTGGCAAGAGCAGCGGCCATGGATAAAGATGCGTTCAAGCTGGCCGAGCACGATGCGTGGAATGACCGGGAGCGCAACTGCCACGACAAGGATTGTCTCGTTAAGTGGTACACCGACCAGATCAGTCAGCTCACGTATATCGCGAATACCGGCCTGGTGGACTATTAACGATGGCCATCAGGCGATGGCCATGCGTCAGTTTGCCGCAACGCGCTGTCTTAACGCGACAATCGAAGGCGTTGCCCGTGGCGGTCATACAAAGAAGCCTCAACGGGTGAGGCATTCCCTGCAATGCAAGTTCAACCCGTCTATCGGTGTCGGCGCACGGACGCGGACAAATAGGGTTGCAGGCGTGTGCATGAGGCGCTGCATACTGTCCGCTGAAAGATCCGGCCTGCCATGACGTTGCAGGGCATTTACACCTTCACTTCATCAGCGCCGTTGATCGTAATCGCGACCACGCCGAGGCTGACTTCCACTGCTCCGCTGGGAGCGAGTGGTGCGATCTCGTCATGCGGGCTGTCGAAATAATGCAGCTCGGCAGTACCGGAGACCATCGGCCCCAACATCACATCGCTGACGGCGGCGCGCAGCAGGCGCTGCGGACCGCGGTCGGGCTCACCCACTACGCTCGGCGCTCCAGCCAGGTTCACTGCGGGATGCGCAAGGAGGCCTAGTGGCCACCCTTCGTTTCCGTTAAGCGTGGCTTTCACCTCTACGAGGCGGCGGTCCTTTGCTGCGACGCTGGCGCCAATCACCGTTCCTGCGCGGGCCGATGCCGCGGCCCGATGTTCAAGCGCGTATGAACGCGTCATCCAGACCTGCCCGATCTTCTTCGGCCAGCCTTGCAGCAAGCCACGCATCATGGCGATGTCCTGGTCGACCCAGATCAGCGGGCAGAAGTTCAGTAGTTCACCCGAACGGCTCTTGACCTCGATCAGCAGGATGAATTCCTTGTATTGCGCATACACCGGATCGGCGAGCTCCCAGCCATCCGTCGTCGACTGCCACTCGCAAACATGCCCGCATGCACGGCCGGTTGCGATACCGAGATTCTCCGGCAGGTATGACTGTGCGACCGCAGTGTCCACGTCATAGGCGAGCGACAGGACCTGGCCGGCGTAGTGCCAGGGCGGCGGAGAAAGCAGGGACGATTTCCCTGTCGGCGTGTACGGTGGAAAGAAGCCCTTCAACATGATGTCGTTCCCTAACGGTAGTGAAGATATAGGCCTGATTGCCACGGACGATTCTATGCGTCGCGTTCGAGAATGTGCTTGCTGATGACGCTCCACAATCGATCAAAAAGGAATGTTTCTACCCTTAACCGAGATTACGGTTGAAATTTGGCTTTCGATATTTCCACCTTCGATTTTCTATCAAGGGAGCGGACGAAAGTGGTCCCGCCGGAGAACGCACAGCATCTCGGGTGAGTGGATTCGCGGCTGTTCGTTAGCGTAGCTGCGTGTGTGAAACAGAAGGGGATAGACCAGAGACGGGGGAGGACGCTGAAGATGTTCTTCGTCCACCTTAAATTAAGGGGAGGCCGTTTAAGCGAATGGAGCTGCCTCTATTTTGCTGGTGCGCGGGCATGGCCGTCATCGTCGTGGTACACGTGAGCGGTGCCGATGAATCACGCGCAAGCGGCCGGTATCGATGCGACCGATTGCGACATGCCGGCTAGTGCGCTGACCTTCGTCAGACCGGTTCGACAACGATCGCGGACATCTTTTCGCAGTCCAAGCCCGTTGTACTCCGTAATATAGTTTGCGCTTTCGAAGGTTGCGTTAACATGCCGTCTAAAGAATACTCCGACAAACAACGGCACGAATCGACAACATGAGTCTGTCGCTCACAAGTCGCCGTTATCTAAAGGAGACCCCCATGTCGTCCAAGACCAGAAACAGGACGAAGCCCGCAATCGCAGTCCTCGCCAGCCTGGCCGCTTTAATCGCGCTCCGCACTTTCGCCGCCACGCCCGCGCAAGTCGCGGCGCCGCCCGACGCGCAGGTTGTTTTATCCACGACCGCAACCGGCGTTCAGGTCTACGCGTGCGAATTCGACGCATCGCACCAACTGATGTGGGCCTTCAAAAGCCCGTTGGCGACGCTCTACGAGGCCCATGGTCAGGAAGCAGTGCATCACTCAGCAGGCCCGACGTGGCAGGCGCAGGATGGCAGTACGATCGTTGGCCAGGTGCGTGCGCAGGCTCCGAGCGATACGCCCAATAGCATCCCGCAACTCCTGCTGGACGCAAAAAGCACCGCAGGCAGCGGCACATTATCTGAAGTCCGCTACGTGCAACGCCTGGAAACCGTGGGCGGCAACGCCCCGACCGCGCCCTGCGCAAGCGAGCACGAAATGGGCCGGTCTCCTTACTTTGCCAGGTATGTGTTCCTGAAATAGCGCGCCAGATCGCCACCAAGCCGATGTGGAACGGCTGTGAGGAAGCGGCGCGGCGCCTGGCAAATCTTCGGGGAATGCTTGACGCCTGAGCCGGCGTTAAGCCATCGAACGCAGCACCTCAGGGTTGATGCATGTCTGAGGTTTTTCGCCTTTCAGCACACTGATGACGTTGTCCACCGCGATCTTGCCCATCGCAAGACGCGTTTCGATCGTTGCCGAAGCGATGTGCGGCACGACAAGCGCATTGTCGAGGCTGCTCAAACCAGGTTCGAGTTCGGGTTCGCGCTCGAATACGTCGAGGCCGGCACCCCAAATGACCTTGTCACGCAGCGCGGCGACCAATGCTTTTTCGTCGACCAGCGGGCCGCGTGCCGCATTGATCAGAATCGCCGTCCGTTTCATCTTCGCCAGCTCCGCCGCGCCGATGTAGTGGTGCGTTTCCGGGAGAAGCGGCAAATGCAAGGACAGATAATCCGATTCGCGCAATAGCGTTTCCTTGTCGACGAAGGTTGCGCCAAGCCGCTGCTCGAGTTCGGGATTGCGCTGGGCGTCGGTGTAGATCACCTTCATGTCGAAGGCCGCTGCCTTGCGTGCGAACTTCGAACCGATCCGACCGAGGCCGGCAACACCCAGCGTCTTGTTGTCGACATCCTGCCCGATGAAAGCCATCGGCGCCCATCCATGCCACTTGCCTTCGCGCACGTAACGTTCGGACTCGGATATGCGCCGTGCGGTTGCAAGCAACAACGCCCATGCATGCGTGGCGGTCGCATCGTCGAGCACGCCGGGCGTATTGGTCATGATCACGCCTCGCTCGGTCGCGGCCTGGAGGTCGAAATTATTGAACCCGACCGCATAGTTCGCGAAGATCTTGCAGCCTCGGCCCGCAGCGTCCAGCACTTCAGCGTCGATTGAATCGGTCAGCAGCGTGATGACGGCGTCGCGGCCTCGCACCGCCTTCAGCAGTTCATCACGGGTGAGCGCACGGTCATGCGGGTTGACTTCCACGTCATGAAACTGCCGCAGATCGTCGATGGTCTGCTGCGGAATCATGCGGGTGACGTAGACATTCGATCGGGTCATGTTTTGCTTTCCTGCGGAGTTAAAGCAACTGAAAGACTAAAGGTGTGACACCCTCGCCTCATGATGCATCGCGTGACAATTCATGCTGCGCGCCGAAGCGGGCGAGTGCGTCGGCCAGCGCCTGGTCCTCTGCCGGCGCAAGCCCGCTAATGCCGACTCCCCCGACCGCTTGACCGTGCGCATCAGTCAGCACTGCGCCACCCGGCAGAGCCGTCAGCAACGAATCGCAAAAATAGCCGATAGGAATGTCTTCGTGACGCAGCCGCTTGAGAAATGCGTCGGTCGACACACCCATGCGGGTACATGTGTAGGCCTTTTGATGAGATATCTGGATGCTGCGGACGGGAGCAGCATCCATCCGGAGAAAGCCGGCCAGAAAACCATGGCCATCGCATACCGACACACACACCGGCCTGCCGAATTCCTTCTGTGCCTTTTCAACTGCATGTGCAAGCAGCGCCTGCACGAACTGGAGATTCAAGTTTCCCCCTTCCGTTTACTGTTCACCTGTTGCTTGCGCCGACAGGCGGTGGATAGTTTTCGCCTTCATCCTGCGGCTCACGCCGCGCAAGATCGACCTGTGCGTTCAATTGCATCTGCTTCTTCTGCTGTCTGCGGAATACCCAGGCCGTCAGGATCGGGGTAAGCACGGCTGTCACGATCACCGATGCCGCCACCTGAACGGTTGCCGCCGGCGCGATTGCCGCATATGAGTGATCGGCGAGTGCGATTGCTTGCGGCGTGCCGGTTGCATTGCCCGCGGTGCTCGACGCCGCTGCGCCCGCCACGCCGGAGCCGCCCAGCAACCGATCGGCGAGGATACAGACAATTCCTGTCAGCACGAGCACCGCCACGCCAAGCAATATGCCTGGCGCACCCGCCACGAATACCGCTTTCAGGTTGATCCCCTGACCCAGCGTGAAGGCCATGAACGGCACGATCAGCGGCTCATGCTTGCTAAAGAAATCGCGTAGCTCGCTGTCGAGATTGCCCAGTATTGCGCCCGCAAAAATCGGCGCAATGACCGAAAACATGGTCAGCCAAGGAATATTTGCAAGGCCGGCTCCGACCAGGACGATCATTGTCACAAACGGGCCCGTCTCGATGCTCTGCGCGACATAGGTGCCCGAATCTTCCTTGTTGCCAAAGGTGCTGGTGAGCGCGAGGAACATGCCCCCATTGGTATCGTTCATCGCAGCCAGCACGGCGAGGGTGCTGAGTCCGACGAAATTGCCATGAAACCAGTGAGCGATCGCGAGCGAAATCAGGATTGCGATACCCACCTTCGACAGCAGGATGCCGAAGCCGCGTTTGAGCATGTTGGGCGCGGCTCGCAGCGTCATCTTGGTGCCGACGGTGAACAGATACATCGCAAGGACAGTGGGATATCCCTGGTTGGTCAGCGCTTGCGTGAAGCCGCCGATTTTGAGTGCGTTCGGGGCGAATGTATTGATGAGCATGCCGATAAACAGCGGGACTACCATCAGTCCGCCCGGCACCTTGTTGATGAACTGGTAAATACGCATGCTTACCGTCTCCTTGGTAACGCGTTGTCATTACCTACATGATGGCCAGCCGTTGCATTTTGAATTCAATTTCCTAAGCATAAACTGAAGACTCATTGCCGCAATCCCGCGTAAACCCCATATCGTTTGGGGGTGCTATCTGATCTGACAACCGTATCGCAAAACCATTGCATTTTGCATTCAGTGCTTTCGTTTGCTGGCCACGCCCGAGGTCTAACAAGCGGGATTGTGCGAACGCACTCACGGGTGGGGGGGCGTATGCGAAACGCATGCAGTTCGCGCGATTCGCGACTGTCGAAACGGCCGGCTGTGCGATGCCGCCGAGGTGCGCGCAAGCGCCAGCTCGTCACTGGCGCGAACGTCGTTGCATGGGGGCGTCAGCGATACGTTGGTGAGGTCCGTCTGGGAAAGCCAATAAAACTGACGAGCGCGGACCTCACCTTGTCTGAAGCCGGCAGTGTTGCCAGGTCCGATCTTTAGAATGTCTGCCAGTTCGCGGCCGTATTTTCCTCGCTCGCGGAGTCCCTGCCTGCGGTGGTCAGCGGCAGCGTCGCTGATTTCGTTGCGCGAGGAGAGCGGCGAACTGCCGCTGCCGGCCGGCGTGGCTCGCTTCGCGGAGCAGCCGCCGGCGCCGTCGAGGACCGTGTCTCAGCGACCTTGAATACCGCCACTGCGTCGCTGAGCGTGCGTGCCTGTCCGGACATCGACTGCGCGGCCGCGGACGCTTCTTCGACGAGCGCCGCATTCTGCTGCGTCACGTCGTCCATCTGCGAGACCGCAAGGTTGACCTGATCGATGCCGATGCTCTGCTCGGCCGAAGCCGCGGCGATTTCGCTCATGATCGCGCTCACGCGCGCGATCGAATCGACAATCTCGGTGATCGTCGTGCCGGAGCGTTCGACCAGATCCGAACCCGATTGCACACGCGAGGTCGATTCGGAGATCAATCCTTTGATCTCTTTCGCAGCGCCGGCGCTGCGCTGCGCGAGCGCGCGCACCTCGCTCGCCACCACCGCGAAGCCGCGTCCCTGCTCGCCCGCGCGCGCGGCTTCCACCGCCGCGTTCAACGCCAGAATATTGGTCTGGAAGGCGATGCCTTCGATCACCCCGACGATCTCGGCGATTTTGTGCGAATCGTCGACGATGTTCTGCATCGTGCCGACCACCTGCTGCGTCAACTCGCCTCCTTGCTCGGCCAGCACGGATGCGCTCTGTGCGAGCTGGCTGGCCTGCTTCGCGTTCTCCGCGGTTTGCTTGACGGTCGAGGTCAACTCTTCGATGCTCGCGGCCGTTTCCTCGAGCGTTGCCGCCTGCTCTTCGGTGCGCTGCGACAGATCGGCGTTGCCCGCGGCAATTTCGTTGACGCCGGTGTTGATCGACTCCGTGCCGCCACGCACGGAGGTAATGGCTGTCCGCAGCGAATCCTGCATCTTCTGCAACGCAGCACTGAGCTTGCCCATTTCGTTGGCGCCCGCGGCAACGATGCGGCCGGTGAGGTCACCCTCGGAAATGCGATTGAAGGAACCGATTGCGGCGTTGACGGGATCGACAATCGAACGTATCAGCATCATGCGGGCGCCGAAGGCGAGCAACATCGCGCCGGCGAGACCGGCGGCCACCGCAATGCTGACCGTATGGAAGCGGTCTTGGGCCACCTGGTAGCGATGCGCGCCTCGATCGAGCTGCGCATTGATCAGCGCCATCATGGCCGACGAATACACGTTGAACCGCTTCGGCATGACGTGCCCCTGCAATTCCGCGAAGGCTTGCTTGTCGCCGGATTTGATCGCCGCAAGAGCCGGTTCCAGTCCTTCGTTCAGAAATGCAGTGCGCTTGGCCTGCATGTCTTTGATGAGATCCTGTTCCGCGTCGCTGCTGCCGGCATGACTCAAATAGTGGGTCAGGTAGTCGTTGGATGCCTGCACGTACCCATTGAAGCGTCCCAGTACGGCGTTCTGGCCGTCCTGATCCTTCAATTCAGCCAGCGATGCATAAGTCGCCAGTGCGAGCCGCGCGTTCAGCAATTTCACGGTATCGCCTTCGAGGTCAGCGACCGCGGGCGTATCGACGGTATACATCTGGCGCAACGATTCATTGCCGTCACGCATCGACAGGAGCCCGACTGCGGCTCCTAGCAGCAGCATCAATCCAAACAGGCCGATCATCATGTTGAGACTGGCGCGAATCGACAGGTTCTTCAGCATGCCTTGACTCCGACGAAGACGCAAAGCCGTGTAGTGCAGGTTTTCAGGTTGCCTGAATGCATGATTCAATCTCCAATGGCAAACGCGTTGCCGTCTCGAAACCAAATTTGGCCGTTCACCATGACGCGGCGGGCAGCTTGAGGCGGGAAGCCCAATCCCGGTCCTGGGCGCCGGATGCTACAGGACGCCTGAACCATCCCGGTCCTTAATCAACATTCCTATATTCCATTAAATGGAATGGAAAGACGTATTAGTGGATTTGACGGCTTGAATGTGTTTTAACGTATATCGGTTCAAACCCGGATGAACTTTAGTCGAATTTCATAAAAGAAAATTACGAGTTATGCTAATTGGTTAGCACAATCGCGAGGCGAGCCCGGAAGCAAGGCTGTTTTGAAGGGGAAATGTCGGGCTGTCGAGGTGGGCCGAAGTGGCCGTCGACGCGGTGCGGGCTTCGACGTTGCCATCGAAGCCAGGCGGATGCCCGCCACTGCGCACCGCAATTGCAATTGCTCGTGACTCAGTCGAACAGCCCTTTGAAAACCGAGCTCATCCTGTCGACCGTCTCCAGGTCCTGCACAATGGAAATGATGCGGTCAGCCTTGCTTCTGGCGACACCCGCAAAGTCAGTGCAGCCGCGGAACTTTTGCACGGTGTCGTCGAAGGACATCGGCTTTTGCGGGCTTCCTTTAGCAAAATCGTTCTGCGCCGAGAAGACGCGTCCATCCTTGAGCCGCACTTCGACATACGAACGCATTTTGTCTGCGCCGGCCGCGTCCGCCTGCGGATTGTTATAGAAATCCACACGCCTGAGCATCTCTTGCAGTTCCGGGCGGTTCACGACATCGTCCTCGAACTCGCCGAGTCCCGCACGGCCCCTGACCAGAAGCACGGCCATGCAGTACTCCATGCTGAACTTGCCCTGCAGTCCGGTTCTGGGTTGGCGATGAATCAGCGTATTGAGCATCTGCTTGTTCGTGCCGACGCGAACCTGGGCCACATCCTCCGCCTGGATGTGATTCGCCTCGATCAGATCGAGCATCGCGTCCATTGCCGGATGCGTGAGCGATCCGGTGGGATACGGCTTGATCGACACACCTGGCGTCAGCAGCGACCACGGCTTCCCGAACTTACCCGCGACCGCGTCGGGATCCCAGCCGCCGCCGTATGCGGTAAAGAAGCCGCGTTTCGCTTCCAGAATATTCTGCGCGGCAGTCCATCCCAATGCGGCCAGGTCTGCGGCGGTCATGCCCGCTTCAGCTGCATGGCCAGCCTGGAAAGGCTTGGTCATGGTGCCGAAATTCTCGCGAAGGCCGGAAGCCTGAGCCCCGGCGATTCCGAACAGATTGCAAAGCCTGCCCGTATCGAGGCCGCGCAGCTTGCCGGCTGATGCCGCCGAACCGAACACGCCGCAAAAGCCGGTGGAGTGAAAGCCGCTCTCGTACGAGCGTGGCGCAATGGCTTCGCAAATCTTGGTCTCGACTTCCAGCCCGACGTGATATGCGAGCATGAAATCGCGTCCGGAGCTGCCATGCGCTTCAGCCATGGCGAGTGCCGAGGGCACACTGGTTACCGTGGGATGCGTTAGCAGTCCGTAGACACGATCCTTGGCTACCGCCAGCTGCGTGTCGTCGAAATCGTCCGCATGAATGGCGACACCGTTGGCAAAGGCGGCGAAGCGCGGCGGCGCTGTGAGGGTCGTGCCGAGCACGGTCGATGCTCCGTTCAGAACGCCCAGTTCGCCCAGATACTGCCGGACGATGGGCCCGGTTTCCGCACGCTGCCCGGCAATGGCGAGACCCAGTGCGTCGAGTATGTGCATCTTGCCGAGTTCCACCAATTCCGATGGCAGGTCCGGATATGCGATGCCGGCGACGAAGCTCGCGGCCTCTGCTGTCACCTGGTGCGCTGGAACTGCCGCCGCCGCTGCGCCCGATGCTGGCTGCGTTGCAGTGCCTGAAGTGGTGGTGCTTTCTGAAATCACGATGCGCTCCTGTGTGCTGCGAACGACCCGGTCGGTGAATCTCGCCGATCGTCGCGGGGTTCTCCCAGGTATGGCCGGTCCGGTCGTATCCAGTTCGCGGCGATCGGGCCGAGCACGAGACAGCAGATGGTTAGTGCGAATACCGGTTGCCAGGAATGTGTGGCGTCGACGAGCCAGCCGACGATCGGCGGCGAGACCGACGCCGCAATGCCCAAGCCCGTATTCATGATGCTGCTCGAGGTGGCCGCATGATTCGGCGCGAGATCCATCGCGACGGCCCACAGCGGCGCCGTGACCATTTCGGAGAAGAAGAGGGCGGCGGCCAGCGACAGCGCCGCGCCACTCGGCGACGGGTGCAGGAACATCGGAATGAAGAACACAATCGGTGCGAGAAAGCCGATGGTGATCATGGTCTGGCGTGCGCGGCGGATATTGCCGGTGCGCTTGAGCAGCAGATCGCTGAGCGAGCCGCCCAGCGTCGTACCGACCACGCCGCTCAGAAAAATGCCTGAGCTGAACAGCGCCGAGTGTTTGATATTCAGGTGGTAGCTTTGCGCGAAGAACGACGGCATCCAGTTCAGGAAGAACCACAGCACCCAGCCATGACAGAAGCTCACGAGCGTGGCCGGCCACAGGGTTCGCAGCAGCGGACCCCAGCGCATCGGTACGCGTGCTTTGCTCGCCTTGACGGGAAGACGCGCGATGTCTTCGGGCGTGATGCCCGGATGGTCGGCCGGGTTGTCGCGGTAGTACCAGATCCACAATGCGACCCACGCGAGGCTCGCGATACCCAGAACCACGAATGCGATATGCCATGAGAACGCGCCGATCAACGCGGCGACCACGATGGGCGTCGATGCGTTGCCAAGGCGCGCGCATGCGTGTGTGATGCCTTGCGCAAAGCCGCGTTGTTCGGGTTTCATCCATGCGGTCAGCGCGCGCGCGGAAGTGGGAACGATCGGGCTTTCGCCGAGCCCGACGATGAAGCGCGCGACGATCACCATCGCGAAGCCGCTGGCAAGACCGGTCAGCAGCGTGCCGAATCCCCACAGCAAGCCGCAGATCGTCAGCATCTTGCGTGCGCCAAGCTTGTCGGCGATCACGCCGCCGGGAATCATCGCGAGCGCGTAGGTCATCGCGAATGCGGCGAACACGAGGCCGAGTTGCGAATTGTTGAGCTGCAGATCGCGGCGGATCGCGAGCGCAGCGGTGGAAACGTTCGTGCGGTCCACGTACATCAGATACGACATGATGCACAGCACGATCAGGACGCCGGTCGTGGCGGAAAACCGTCTACGCGGCCGAGTGGATGCCATTGTCTCTCTCCATGCGCGCGCCGTTGGAGGCGGCGCGGTTGCGACTGCCTGTGCCGTCGCTCGCGGCCTTCTGCCATCGGAAGGGGGCTGCGGCGCGACATGGGTTGCTGCAACTCTGGGGGTGCTGCCCCTGCTTTTTCTAGCGGGGTGCGCCGGCCGTGTCGTATCGATCTTATGCCGGCCGGCGCGTCGGACTTATTCCAGCACGGCGCCGTGCACGCCCGCGGCGAGCGTTTCTTTTTCCCAGCGCTTCATCGGCACGACTTCGGCCACCGGGCCGTTCGGCGAGCGGAACTTGACCGGCAGGTGACCGGGAGCGGTCAGGATTTCGCCGCCATTCGCCTTGATCTGCGCGATGAACGCGTCGAGGTCTTCCACTTCCATGCCGATATGATGGATGCACGGTGCGGGACCCGCGAAGTCCGCTTCATCCGAGTTCGACGATTCGTAATGGATCAGCGTCAGGTCCATATAGCCGTCGGTCAGATGGTACGAAACGTGGTCGCCGTTCTTGCCTTTGCGCAGCACCGTGTTGACGTGCTTATAACCGAATACGTTCTCGTAGAACGCCCGTTCCTTATCGACGTTTTCGACCTTGAAAGCGATGTGTTTGATGAAATTTGGCATCGGATCAGCTCCTCGTAAATGGCGCGCATGAGAGGGAAGCGCGCGATGTGAGGCAGTCTAGGATGCACCGCGATTCTCGTCAATCGAATCATTCGAATGATTCGATTGAATGTGATGAATCATCGGGAAAACACCAGGTGCGAATATCGACCGCATCGTCAAAGGGCACGTTCCTGTATCCTTGCGCAAATTCGCGGGCAAGCGTGCCTCACTCGCCGCCGGGCATGTCGATACGTCTTCGGCGCGGAGCACATTTATCATTCCGGCCGTCAGGTCACTTTCACTTTCAACCGATGCCAGCCATTCGCAACTCGGGCGAACAGCCACTCTATGAAATCGTTCGGGCGGGGATACTCGAGCGGTTGCGCACGGGCACGTGGGCGGCGGGCGACAAGATTCCGACCGAGCCGCAACTGGCAGAAACCTTTGGGGTTGGCATCGGCACGATCCGGCGCGCAGTCGAGGAACTGGTCGCGGAGCGGCTGTTGATCCGGCGCGCGGGGCGGGGAACGATCGTTGCGCGTTTCGGCGAGAACCACCAGTTCGACCACTACTTCAATTTCGTCGACGAAAACGGCGACGCGGTGACGGTGTCGGCGCGCTTGCTGCGCTTCGGCAAGGAACGTGCGACAGCCGAGCTGGCCGCGCTTCTGAAGGTCGAGCGCGGCACGCGGCTCGCGAGCGTCGAAAATCTTCGGCTGCGCGACGATGTGCCGCTGATGCTCGATCATTTATGGTTTCCGCTCGATGTCTTTCCGAATCTCGATGCGCAGACTTTCGTCGCAAGGCGTGGGTCGATCTATGGCTTTTATCAGGACCATTTCGGCATCTCGGTTGTGCGTGTGGTAGAAGATCTGCGCGGCGCGATCGCCGACGAGAGCATTGCGGATGCGTTGAACCTTGAAGTCGGTGCGCCCGTGTTGCGCATCGAGCGCACTGCCTATACGTTCAAGGACAAGCCGGTCGAGTTCCGGGTGCGCGTCGTCTCGAGCGAGGTCTCGTATCGCAACGTGCGGGGCTTGCAGGACTAGGTCTATCGCGTGTCTCAGACGCTCGAACTCAACGGCCCGGATATCGGAGCGTCAGCCAGTTCGCTACGCTGTTGACGCCGGGTACGCTTTGCGCGGCATTGCCTGCCGCGCTAATCTGGCTCGCATCCGGCACGCTGCCCGTTAGCGTGACGAAACCTGCGCAGGCGCGCACGAAAATATTCGACAGGTCGACACTTTGTTTGAGGATCTGTTTGCGCACCGCGCTTTGCAGGGCCCAATTGGTTTTGCCCATTTCCTTCTTTTGCAGCCGCTGGCTTTGCGTCTGGTCAGATGTTTGAACACTGGTTTGCTGTGCCGCTGCGTCGTATCCGAAAAGGAATGAGCCGGCGGCCAGTGACACAGCGACGAATTTCGCGTAATGCAATTCGAACTCCTCGATCAGGTACAAAAATAGTGTTGCCGGCGTATCAGAACCGATGCGCGTGTTGTTAGTTTCATGAGAAATATTGTCTTGTATCTTGTAGATAGCGATCACAGTGATGATTGATGCGAAGCCCTAACGACTTTCATACATGCTCAAAGCAATTGAGCATCTTAGGGATGGAAGGGAATAAAGGATGTGGGGCAAACGTTCTTGGCCGAGCCGCGCTTCCCTTTCCAAAGGGCCTGACATGAAACCGACCGGCAATTTCGGTCATGGGCGAAGCGTGCGCTAAAGCCTTAATCGAACGCGAAAGGTACTGGAAGCATGCCATCAGCTACGTCTCCCGACTGCACCGTACATACTTTCGATCCGCGCTTTGACGCGCTACGCCTGCAAGGCGCGTCGGTCGAATGCCTTTATCATGGCACTCAATGGTCCGAGGGGCCCGTTTGGTTCGAGGACGAACGCTACTTGTTGTGGAGCGACATCCCGAACAATCGCATACTGCGCTGGGATGAGACCACTGGCGCCGTCACGACATTCCGTCACGCGTCGAGCCACGCAAACGGCAACACGCGTGACCGCGAAGGGCGGCTCATCACTTGCGAACACCAGGCCGGCCGTGTCACACGCACCGAGCGCGACGGCACGGTTACCGTGCTGGCCGACGCCTATCAGGGCAAGCGCCTGAATTCCCCGAACGATGTGATCGTCAGATCGGATGGCTCAATCTGGTTCACCGACCCGAGCTTCGCCATCAACGCTTTCAACGGACGCGCGCCACGAGAACCGGAGTTACCTCAAAGCGTGTATCGCATTGATGCTCAATCGGGAAAAGTGTCACTCGTTACCGACGAGGTCCTGGGTCCAAACGGACTTGCGTTTTCACCAGACGAGGCATTGCTATACATCGTCGAATCACGTGCTGAGCCGCGCAAGATCCGCGCTTTCGACGTCGTACAGGACGGCCGTGCACTGGCGAAGAACCGCGTGCTCATCGATGCCGGGGAAGGGCGGCCGGACGGCTTGCGCATCGATATCCATGGCAATCTGTGGTGTGGCTGGGGCGGCGCTGCCTCGCTCGACGGTGTGCGAATATTTTCGCCGCGTGGCCAACCGCTCGGGCACATCGACTTGCCGGAACGATGTGCCAATGTCTGCTTTGGCGGCCAGCGTCGCGACCGGCTGTTTATGGCAACCGTTCACGGGTTGTACGCGCTGCGTGTCGACACGCAAGGCGTCGAAGGCGGCTAAGCGCCAGTCCGATGCGCAAGAGCGAGAAACGAAGCGCGAGCGATAATAACTTGACGCGCTTCGCGATCTACTTGGCGGCGCCGACCAGCGAAAACGCATCCCACTTTGGATCGTCCGGCGTGTGCGGATTGTGCGTAAGGGCTTCTTCGACGAGCGGCTCGCACGCACCGTAGTCAGAACCCACGCTGTCGCTATGCGCTTGTGGGAAGTTTACGGCCAGCACCTTACCGCCCCAACGTTCGACGGTCGCCGTCATGCTGCATTTGCCGGCGCCTCCGATCTTTACGTCGAGCACGAGCGCATTCATGTCGAGCGCGGCATCGGCGTTCGAAAAGTTCCATTGCACTTCCATCCGGTCATTGGGACCACCGGTATCGACGAGTTTCATTGTCTTGTCGGGAATGCCTACCGACTGCACCAGATCGAGAATGTTCGAGCCGACCAACTCACCTTGCGGATCGCGAGCTTCGTGAGTTCTTAACGCGCCGCATGCTGTTAGTGTGGTTAAAAGAAAAGCAAAGGGAATTGTCAGGCATCGCATGCATACTCCCGAGGGGATGAGCGCGTCTTCAATACGCGGTGGATAAAGGGCCGGTGTCTGGCGCCACTTCACGCGTGCAAAAAACGCCGCGCGGGGCGCAAACATCAGTGCGACAAGCACGTCTGGGCCGGGTTCCACGAATAAGACTTCAGGGGAGCAAACCACCGCACCGGATAGATACACGCCTGATCACGACGTCGGAAGAATTTTCCGGGGTGTACGCGGTGCGGAGGTTGACGGGCGATTTTGCTGGAGGGGTTCCACAGTCACTCCCAAGTTGAAGTGCGGGCGCCGATCAGAAAAGAAACCAGAATTTGAATGATCTGATGCGGTTGACGAAATTCCCGGTCTGCGTCCAGAAAGAGTGAATTGCTCGACATCGGTAGCCCGCCAGTCCTGGGAATAGAACAACGCCGCGTTTAGCTACCCGAAGAAGGCTTCACAGATCGCGTCATAGGCGAGCATCGTTACGTGACGTCGCGCATCCGTTAGAGCCATCCGGGCCCAGCGATAGTGCATGCCGCAATCGGAGTGGAACCTCGGGCTGGTCGTTTCTGTTGGCCATCGTCTCGATGGCTGCATCCGACATGATCTTTACAAGATCGGTCTCCCCTTACACCAATGTAGAACGCAACAAATTCCAAACCGCAGCCGGAATAAACGAGTGTTTTTGTTGTTCATTACTGGTGAAGCTGGGCGATTGAATGTAGCTTTTTCGGATTTTCGGATTTCGATATTTAAGTCAATTTCAGTTACCCTAATTAAAAGAAAAGTTCAGGGAGCAGAGAATTGCAAAATCGTATCCCCACCAGATGGGGTGCCTTTGCACTGTTAAGGAGCGAAGATGTCAGCGATTGAATCCGTTCTTCAGGAACGCCGCGTGTTCCCGCCGTCCGCCGAAACGATGAAGGCGGCGTCGATATCCGGCATGGACGCGTACCGGGCGCTCGTCGC